>JBMOKG010000178.1:0-4407 GCA_049315385.1 Bacteroidales bacterium | reverse complement strand
AAGAAACAATAACTTATTCAGCAATTATATAAATAGAATTAATCCCTTTTACGGCTCTATCTGAAAAGAAGTCACAAGCAGGAAATACTTTAAATTTACCATTTTCTTTAGTTTCTTCGTTGCATAGTAATAGAACCTCCTGTTGATCGTTACGATTCATTAGTTCGCTAAACGTATAAACACTGCGATAACCATCTACAGCTGCCACTACTACCAAAGCTTTGCGTAAGTTTTCCTGATTTTGCTTTGCATATTTTGCTATCAGCAATTTTAGCTGAACCCCAGTAAAAGGCTGCGTACTATGAATCCCCTTACCCCTACCATAAAAAATAGTATGTAAAGTTTCGTTTTGCAATTCCTTAGGATTCTCCATTATTTTGCCAACTTCTTTATTTTTTTTATAAAGTGTGAGTTCAGATGAATAATTGGGTTTTAAATCCTTCACTACTTTTATATCCAAAGGATATGATTTCACTGTAATTTTTACAGGAGAAGATATATTTCGTTCGGTAATTAAATCGTGCGTAATTACCAATTTGCTTTCGGTAGGCAGTTGCCATAAATCTTTCGTTTTTGAAGGAACTATGCGAGCGACTTCTGTTGCAATTATCATATCATGGTAATAATTCGGATAATAAATTTCGCCCCAACTTATTACAACTTTTTCACCTTTTGCATTTTCAATCTCTAAATAAACATCAATAATAGGATGAAAAACATCAGCATTCTTTTTCTTTAGCTTGAATGTGTTTAAAATATCGAAAAGCGAGTAACCATCATAACGATAAGCACCCACAAACTTATCTTTATCGCCATTCAGTAAAGTTTCTTTAACAATAACAGAATGTTTCTGTAATTTAGAAAAATCTATATAGCCTGGATTTTCGACTTCACCTGCAATCTCAATACCTTTTGCAGCAGGTAATATATAAGATTCAACATTGTCGTAGAAATTATTGGTAGCATCTATTGTATCAATATTTCTATTGTTTACGTTTAAAGCACTTTGTGCATAATTTATTGTTGTGCTAAGCATCAATAAACATAAGATAATTAGATTTTTTTTCATGGGTTGTTTGTATTAATATTTAAAGTTAACTCCAAAAGTGATAAATCGTCCACAGCCTCTCAAATTTTTACTATCATAAATCATTTTATCAAACACATTTTCAACTGATAGTCTGGTTTCTAAGAATGATAAAAGTTGTTTTCTGAAATTCAAATCAATGATAATATAATCGGGATATTGAGCATCCAAACCGTATTTATCATCAGGAATATTTGCATCATTAACCCATTTTTTACCTACATATTTTGCGTTGATAGATGTATTTACAATCTTATTTTTCAATAAACAACCAATTGAAGCTGTATGATTAGGAACATCGGTTAAGAATTTATTATTAATATCAACACTAGTAAGTGGATTTAAAAGCTTATACTCTTTTATTTGTGAATGACTATAAGCATAATTTGCAAACAATGAAATATTATTACAAATAAGGTAATTGATACCCAATTCAAAACCATAAATTTCAACCTTACTGATATTTCTGCTTTGAAAAACAGGACTAACCTTGAAACCTTGATTAACTGAATCACCCGTAGTAACATAATACATAAAATCATTACCGATAGAATAATATACTGAAGGCGTTATTTGTAATTTATCTGTCTGATACGTAAACCCTAACTCGTAATTACTTAAGGTTTCTGGTTTCAAATAAGGATTCACTACTTTAAAGCCTCCTTTAATTTTTCCGGAACGGCACATATCATCCAAAGTAGGAGGACGAAATCCTACTGAATATGATAAATAAGACTTTATATGTGAATTTAAAGTATAAAGCAAAGAAACTTTAGGGCTCAATGCATTATAATTTTCATTAGGGATATCCTGAATTTGGTAGATATTCATGTAGTTATTTGCAGAGGAAGGTGTCTCGATGGTAAATGCACCATCAAAATACTTAGCATAATCAAAACGTAAACCTGCCACAACTTTTAGCTTATCTTTTATTACTTCGTATTCATCTTGCAAATACAATGCAGCAAAATTCATTTTCCCTTTATTGTTTATTTTATCTGTAGAAGAATAATAAACATCAGCTGCATCCACATTTCCTTGCTTTAAATCAAAACCGGAAGTAATAGTATTTTTTAAATTAATCTTATGTGATATGCAAAAGCTCAAACCTGCATCTGTTCGTTTCGAATCAACATCATAAAGCGTATAAGTAGCATCTTTTATATATTCGTTTACAGCTTTATAATTTTCGCGTAAAATAAAAAGATTAGCGGTAATATTGGTCTTTTCGGAAGTATATTTATAGCTGGTTCTTGAATGATACGTTTTATGTTGTGTATAATTTCCTTTATCTTCATAAACGGTTTCGCCACCCCCTCTTTCGTCATTATAATAGGTAAGATTGGTTTCTATTTGATGTTTACTGTTGATTGCGTAACCTAATTTTAGGTTTGCACCCCCTTCGTTTAAATACGATTTTACAGTATAAGGTGTAATATTAATATCGGTTTGGGCAATATATCCATCACTTTTAGTTCTGAAGCTCGAAAACATCCAATAAAAACCTTTTTCGGCATTTGCAAAAACATTTCCACCAGCATTAAAACTAATTGATTTTGTATTATAGGTTCCATAAGATAACTCAGTGTTACCTTCAAATTTTTTTATAGGTTTACGTGTAATTATATTAATGGCTCCACCCATGGCATTGCTTCCATACAATGAAGAAACAGGACCTTTGGTAACCTCAATATTTTCTACATAATCTTTATTAAATAAATTCCAATTAACGCTACCACCATCAGTTTTATTAATAGGAATACCATCAATCATAACCAGGGTTCGTGATTGATCTTTTCCACTTAAACCTCTCATGCTAACAATAGATTTATTGGCAAAAATGCCCAATGTTCTGTTTACGTTTACACCAGGTATATAGCTTAAAGTAGCGTCTAAGGATGGTGATGCAATGAATGCTATTTGAGCTTTATTAATACTTTGTACCCGTGCAGGAATACTATTGGCAAGTTGTTTAGTACGGGTAGCTGAAATTACTATAGGATTTGATTCTATCATTTGCATTTGCATGTTAATATCAAGAATGTTAGTTTTGTTATTTTCTACTATTATTTTCTTTTTGATAGTTGTATAACCTACATAACTAACCATAATAGTAAATTCTCCTGCTTTAAGGTTTAACAGCTCATACTTTCCTTTAGAATCAGTAACGCTACCTATCCCCGACTCAAGAATTTGCACATTTGCACCACTTAGAGCCTGATGAGTTTCTTCATCAATAATTTTTCCCGAAATTTTTTGTGCATTTACAACAGAAAAGGGAATTAAAATACTTAAAAGGAATAAACGAAAAATTTTGGGATACATAAATTTTACTTTTACAAGATATTTTTATTCATTCACCCTTCTCCTAAAAATAAGAGAAGGATGAAGTGAATAAAAAACAAAACAATATATATTTATTTAGCGAACAATAACTTTACCAGTGTAGTATGAGTTATCGTCGTATCTTACATTCATAAAATAAATACCTTTTCCAAAACTGCTCAAATCAATACTATTTATTAGGGTTGAGGGTTTACTATGAAATACCAAACTTCCTAATGTATTATAAACCATTATTTCATTAACAGCATCAGCAGCTTCAATTATAATAAGTCCATTTGAAGGATTAGGATAGATATTTACAGTATTTGTATAAATAGTTTCTTCTATTCCAACGGTATTGGTTGCAGTGATAATAATATCATCTATTTTGGAAACACCACTTGCAGTAACTGATCCTCCAACTAAATCTTCATTACTAGTCATTATCCATCTTAAATAAATGG
Source organism: Bacteroidales bacterium (assembly GCA_049315385.1). Classification (GTDB taxonomy): domain Bacteria; phylum Bacteroidota; class Bacteroidia; order Bacteroidales; family JACABE01; genus JACABE01. Next base: position 531 of record JBMOKG010000178.1, on the reverse strand, counting down.
AACCCGTACCTTGTCCTGTAATAGGAACTGGGATTTGATTTAAAACGCCAGTAGTCCAATCGTTTGCACATGTAATTGCTCCATTAGCTACATCTGCATAAGTACCTGCACTTAAACGCCATTGTAATTTAAAGAATTTTGGACCAGAGTTAGCTCCACCACTTCTTTGTTTTGAAGAAACTTTAAAGTTAGTGTAATTAGGAGCTTTAAACTTCAAACTCCAAAATTTCCTATTGGCACCATTATCCCATTTTGTAGTTGTTGCAGCATAATCTCCTGTAATTACACCATTTGTAAATGAAATAGAATCAACTACTGAAGTAGTAGAGTCCTCTTTACGAATATCGTAGTTTCTATTGGTTGTTAGACCAAAATTTGGAAATCTTGATATTGTATCATTCGCAGGAAACGAGAAACCACTAATGGTATCTTGTGCATTAACAGACAATGTTATGATAAACATTGCAATAAAAAGTAAGGTTTTTTTCATGTTGATAAAGATTAAATTATTAATTAAATTTGATTGATTAT
>JBMOKG010000079.1:0-19571 GCA_049315385.1 Bacteroidales bacterium | reverse complement strand
TCTTATCCTGAATTCATCAAAGAACTGGCAAAAAAGAAAGTAAAACTATCTTTATCACAGGAAGCAGAATGGGAAGATTATTTTAATCAGGAAAGTAAAAAAGCATTGGAATTAAAAACAACTATAGATGCTACTGATAAAGAAATAGATAAAATGGTGTATGCTTTGTATGGGTTGACGGAGGAAGAAATTAAAATAGTGGAGGGAGTATGAAAAATTTTCCTTTATTAGCAGAAATTCAAATCTAATATTCAAAAAGGACTCTCATATTAAAGCAAACTGATTTATAAATACTTTTAATAATTTATTGTACAAAATCTATCAGAAAGATGTTGCAGCTCCGGGAACGATAGTGAATAGGAAAATATCATATTTATTAATCACTGGGTATTAAACATAAAAAGCCGGTCTTTTATAACCGGCTTTTTAGATTTTATATAAACACAAACGATTAGAGTTTACGTTTTACTTCGGTTTCTTCATAACCTTCAACAATATCACCTACTTTGATATCATTGAAATTGTCAATGTTCAATCCGCATTCAAATCCGGTACTTACTTCTTTCACATCATCTTTGAAACGTTTGAGTGAACCCAGTTTGCCGGTATAAACAACGATACCATCGCGTATAATCCTGATTCTGGTATTTCTTGTAATCTTACCATCAAGAACCATGCAACCTGCAATGGTTCCAACTTTGGTAATTTTAAATACTTCACGGATTTCAATATTACAGATGATTTTTTCGACAATATCAGGTGAAAGCATACCTTCGATAGCAGCTTTTATTTCGTTGATAGCGGTATATATAATTGAATACAAACGGATATCAATCTGTTCCTGTTCAGCTAATTTACGTGCACTCATAGATGGACGCACCTGGAATCCGATAATGATAGCTTCTGAAGCAGAAGCAAGCAATACATCCGATTCAGTAATCTGACCCACAGATTTATGAATCACCTGAACCTGAACTTCTGCATTTGAAAGTTTCAGTAATGAATCTGCCAATGCTTCAACAGAACCATCCACATCACCTTTCACAATAATATTCAGCTGTTTGAAATCACCTATTGCAATACGGCGACCAATTTCGTCCAGTGTTATATGTTTCTGAGTCCTGATACCCTGTTCACGTTGCAGTTGTAAACGTTTGCTCGAAATATCCTTTGCTTCGCGTTCATCGGTCATGATATTAAATTTATCACCTGCCTGTGGCGCTCCGTTTAAACCTAATAAAAGTACAGGTGTTGATGGACCAGCAATTTTAACAGAAACATTACGTTCGTTATACATCGCTTTTACTTTACCATAAGTAGAACCGGCTAAAACAACATCACCCACTTTTATAGTTCCATCCTGAACCAATATTTTAGCTACATAACCACGACCTTTATCAAGTGATGATTCTATTACGGTTCCTATAGCTTTTTTGTTGGAATTGCCTTTTAAATCGAGTAATTCAGCTTCCAGCAATACTTTTTCGAGTAGCTGATCCACATTAATCCCTTTTTTAGCAGATATTTCCTGACTCTGGTATTTTCCACCCCAGTCTTCCACTAAAATGTTCATTTGTGCCAGTCCTTCTTTTATCTTTTCAGGAGCTGCATTGTCTTTATCAATTTTGTTAATTGCAAATACAATAGGTACATTTGCTGCTTGTGCATGGTTGATGGCTTCAATCGTTTGGGGCATGATTTTATCATCAGCAGCAACCACGATAATGGCAACATCCGTAACTTTGGCTCCACGGGCACGCATAGCAGTAAAAGCTTCGTGACCAGGTGTATCTAAGAAGGTGATCTTTTTGCCATTTTGTAATTCAACCTCATAAGAACCGATATGTTGAGTTATACCACCGGCTTCTCCGGCAATTACATTAGTATGTCTGATATAGTCAAGTAATGATGTTTTGCCGTGGTCAACGTGCCCCATAACAGCGACAACAGGTGCTCTTGGCAATAAATCATCTTCATTGTCTGTTTCTTCAGAAACGTTAATAGCATCCAGCACTTCTACACTTACAAAATCAACTTTATATCCAAATTCATCAGCAACAATAGTTAATGCTTCAGCGTCCAGACGTTGATTTATAGATACAAACATACCTAATGACATACAGGTAGAAATTACACTGGTAACAGGAACATCCATCATGCTTGCCAATTCATTGGCTGTAACAAATTCAGTTACTTTAATAATTTTCTTTTCTTCGAGTTGTTTCTGTTGGTCATCCTGAAATTGCTGACTAACCTGACTACGTTTCTCTCTACGGTATTTCGAAGTTTTCGATTTTCCCAGCGGATTCATACGAGCCAGAGTTTCTTTGATTTGCTTTTCAATAGCATTATCATCGACAACAGCTTTTGTAACTTTAAATTCGCTTTTTTTCTTTCCTTTGGTTTCTTCTTTAACTTTATGTCGAACAACACCTTCAGTTTTGGGAGCATCAGGTTTTTTGTTTAAAGCATTGATGTTCTCAACAGCTTTATTTTTTTCCTTGATACGGGGTCTTTTCTTATCGGTGTGTTTATCTGTAGAAGAGGCAACCGGTTGTTTTTTAATCTGAGGTTTGTTGAATTCAGAAAGGTCAATTCTGCCTTGAATTTTAGGCCCTTCTAATTTTGCATATTTGGTTTTTATGAAATTTTCCTGTATAACTCCATTACTATCGGTAACTGCTTCTTTTGTCACTTCAATTACTGGCGTTGTTTCTATTTCAATTAAAGGAACATTTTCAATAACTTCCTCTTTAGGTGCTTCTTTATGTTTGCTCTTGAATTCAGCTTTTTTCTGCTCTTTTTCTTTCTCTTTTTCAGCTTTTGTTTTCTTGTCGGGTTTAGTTTTAAGATTTATTTTTGATAAATCAAGCATTCCAACAATTTTGATTTTATTATCTGAATCAGTTATTTCCTGTTGAACTGTTTCATCTGTTGATTGCTCTACTTCAGGCTGTTCTATAATTTCTTCTGGAGAAAGATTAATATTCTCTTCAATTTTTACAACAGGGATTTCGGGAACTTCAACAATTTCTTCTATAATTGGTTGAATATGAATAATTTCTTCTTCAATAATAGGAGGAGTTTCAATAATTGGGTTTTCAATTATCTCGATAGGAGGAGTTTCATCATGAAATTGCGGAACTTCTTCCTTTTTAATAGGTTTTGGTTCTGTTTTTTTGAAATCCTCAGTAGGCATAATATTTTTCACATGAATTTCCTGGAGTTCCTCTTCTTCATGTTTATGTTTTTCTTTTTCAAGGCTTTCAATAGATAATGACTGGCGATTCGTAAATTCCAATCCAATTTTCTTGGCTTCTTCTTTTACGTTTTTTTCTGATTGAAACTCTTTAAGCAAAAGTTCATACATGGTCTCCGAAATTTTTGTATTTGGATTATTTTCCACAGCATGACCTTTCTTTAAAAGAAATTCAACAATGGTAGCCATACCTATATTAAATTCTTTTGCAGCCTTAATCAATCGGATATTTTTATTTTCTTCTGCCATCTTTATATTGTTTTTATTCCTTGATTTTGCAGTTTGTCTTTTTATTATGCTTGTAATGTATGTTAGTATTTTCAATGGATTTATTCAAATTCAGATTTCAAAATCCTAACAACTTCATTTATGGTTTCTTCTTCCAAATCTGTTCGTTTCACCAATTCTTTAACAGTGATGTCGAGAACACTTCTGGCAGTATCGCAACCAATATTTTTTAATTCATCGATAATCCATTGATCGATTTCGTCTGCGAATTCTTGTAAATCAACATCTTCTACATAAGAATCTGTATCCCGATAAACATCAATTTCGTATCCGGTAAGTTTTCCTGCAAGTTTGATATTGTAACCTCCTTTGCCAATAGCAAGGGATACCTGATCAGGTTTCATAAACACATCTGCTCTTTTGTTTTCTTCGTCAATTTTGATAGAAGATATCTTAGCTGGATTCAATGCTCTTGTAATATATAATTCTGGATTATTGGTGAAATTAATTACGTCAATATTCTCATTGCGTAATTCTCTTACTATGCCATGAATACGACTTCCTTTCATCCCGACACATGCACCAACAGGATCAATACGGTCATCATAAGATTCAACGGCAATTTTTGCTTTTTCACCCGGTACTCTTACAATATTTTTTATAGTTATCAAACCATCATATACTTCAGGAACCTCTGCTTCAAATAATCTTTCCAAAAACACCGGAGAGGTTCTGGACAGTATGATATGAGGTGTATTATTACGTAACTCAACCTGTAAAACTACTGCACGTATGGCATCGCCTTTTCTGTAAAAGTCTGACGGAATTTGTTCCGATTTAGGTAATAATAATTCAATACCTTCATCATCAAGTACCATTACTTCTTTTTTCCAAACCTGATATACTTCTCCGGTTACAATTTCACCAATTTTTTCGCTGTATTTTTTATAAACATTATTCTTTTCAAATTCCTGTATTTTGGAAACGAGGTTTTGACGTATGGCTAAGATTTCTCTTCTGCCAAAGTCTTTCATTTTTATTTCTTCGGTAACTTCTTCTCCTATCTCGAAATCAGGTTCGATTTTTATTGCTTCAGAATATTCAATTTCTAAATTATCATCTTCAGACATACCATCTTCAACAATAATTCTGTTTCTCCAGATTTCCAAATCACCTTTGTCGATATTTACAATAATGTCATAATTATCATCCTGGCCATATTTTTTGATGAGCATGTTTCTAAACACGTCTTCCAAAATACGCATCATGGTTTCACGATCAATATTTTTAAATTCTTTAAATTCTGAAAATGATTCTACTAAATTAATATTATCCATTTTAATTCATTTTTTTAAAATGTAACTACAGTTTATTTGAAAGTTATAACAACTTTTGTTTCTTTAATATCTTTGAAATCAATTATTTTACTTAATTCTGTGATTTCGTCTGATTTCTTTTTCTTTTTGCCGGGGAGCAACTCCAGCGTGATAGACTGTTCGTCAACAGCTTTTATTACTCCGGTTATTTTTGTATTGTCGTTTAATTTGACATCTACTGTTCTTCCTGTATTTTTGACATACTGGCGATTTACACGCAATCCTAAATCCAGTCCGGCTGATGAAACATTCAATTCAAAATCTTCAGTTTCACGGTCAAGATTTGACTCAATTTTACGACTTAATGCAATACAATCAGTGATAGTAACACCGTTATCACCATCTATAAAAACAATAATATGATTGCTTGTACTTACACTAAATTCTACCAGAAACTTATCGGTACCAAATAGGTATTCTTCAATCAAATCGGCTATTTTCTGTTTGCTTATCATAAATATTTGTAATAAAAGAGGGGACATTTAGTCCCCTCAATATCTTTTCTCTGCTGATATTCACTCAAAAATGAAATTTGAATATCAATACCAAATCAGCTGCAAAGATAGTATAATTCTTTTAATTACGTGAAAATATTTTAAAATATTATTATTACGGTTTGTAAAGAATTTTTATTTGATATCATCGTTTTAAAAACAATCAATTTCACAAATATTTTCCGGTTCTATAAAGCACCTAAGCTTTTCTTAAAGGCAGATAATGCATTGCGCAAAAGTATACACAAAACTACTGTCATTAATCCGCCGGGAATGGGGACAATAGCAGAAGCGATATTTAATACAGAATCTACATTGACACCTCCTCTGATAATTGGGATTAATTTGTCCGGGTTTTCTTTAGAAGGTATTTCTTTATATAGATTTGAATAAATGTCAATAATGCAAACTCCTTTTTTTAACCATTCTGTCTGAATATATTCAGGTGATTTGGTAACAACCACTAAAACATCTGCTCTTTTGCAACAATTTATCAAATTTTTGGAATTTTTATTAACGTAACTGACAGTACTCTTATTTGGGATTACTTTAGATGCTGCAGCTTTTACAACCATGTTAGTCAATGAGTTACTGAAGAATTCATCGTCTAGTGCAAAAACCCACTCCTGATCCTGAGAAAGTTGTATTCCTGCTTCAGAAAACAGCTCTAACAATGCAGCAGGCAAACACATTGGATACATTTCTTTTTCAATATCAGGAATCAGAGTATTCAGCATATTTTGTGGATGAAATCCTTCAACTTCTTTAGCTCGATCTATCCTGTTAATTATTCTGATTGGGTTGAGATGCTGAGGTAAAGGTTGTAACAAAACAATAGCATTTATTTCGTTATTATTATTTAACTCATCAATCAGATCAAACATATCTTTTTCAGTATTGTCTTCAGCTTTAATAAATCTATACACATTAAAACCAGCGGCTTCAGCTAACTGAACATGAAAAGGAATATTGTATTTCGATAATGGAACCCCTGAGAACCCAATAAATGCAATACCGGGTAGTTTTTGATAGCTTGCTTTTAGTATTTCAATTTCAGTTTTCACATCCAGGAAGATTCTATCCTTGATTAAATCACCTTTAATGATTTTTGCTTTCATTTTTTTAGATTTTTAGGTTAAAATAATTTCTTTGAGGGATTCAAAAACAATTATTTAAAATGGGTAATCCATTTTGTATTGAAAACAATGCTTATATTTATGAAAGTTATGATAATTATTTTGTGTTTTTTATTATTTTTTGCATCCATACACACTTGTTATTGTATTTAATTACAACAAGATAAATGCCATCTTTCACTTCATGTAAGTTTATACAGATTTTATTGCTGAAATTAGAGATTGTTTCCAATTTAAGTCCTAGCATAGAGTAAATCTCAACATCATATTTTTCATCTTGCGAATAGTTATTGCTAATGTTAATTTCAGAAATTACCGGATTTGGATATATTTCAAATTGCTGTTTAGGTTTGTTTAAATGTTGAATTGCTGTTGATTGCAAAACATCAAACAGAATAGTATCAGAATCGTAATTAGCAGGTGGAACTGAACCCGACAAATTGTAAATCAGCTTATATGATCCGGCATTTAAATTACCGATAGTTAATGTATCCGTTGAATAGCAAATTACAGTTAACATACTTATAGTATGTATCGCATTTACAGTGATGTTTGCTTCATTAATATTTAATGAAGATGTTGTTAATGGGCAACCACCACTGGGGAAAATAGAATGACTGATAATTTTTACGGTATCAGTAGGAATTGGATTTGAAGGAATTATTTGTAAACTTTGAATTGCTGGTATTTGGGCTTTTAAATTTATAATTAGACAAAAAACAAGCAAAAATGTAACAAGACCTGATTGATATGCTTTCATTTGAATGATAAGTTATTCTTAATATTAATACAATATTGTTTATTATATCTTCTATTATTCTATCTTAGTATTTTAATCATTACAAAGATAGTATAAACAAAAGCAATTTAGTAGAATATTAACAAAATCTATTATATGAATTTGGTATTTTAGTTCACTTTTTTTTATTTGACAATATTGCTTATTTTTAAATTAAAAAACGCTTAGTGCATCGTACAAAATATTACCTTTACATCAACTTACTAATTTTAGTTTTAGTTTTTAAATACAAGATTAAGTGATAGTTGTAAATTCTAAGTTTAAAGTTTTTCCAAATACGATTAGTAATCAGCTATATTTATCTCATAATTTACTATTTGAAAATTTACAGCTAGCGATTTACAATAATCAGGGAATTAAGATAAAAACAATAATATTAAGCTCGTCAAATGATACAATAGATGTTTGACATTTGGTGAATGGCATTTATATAGTATGGATCTGCCATCCAGAGTTAACAAAATCATACAGGTTTATAAAAATGAAAGAATAAGGAAACATATGAGAAATAAAAATATACAGACAGAAATTGATGCTTCGTATTTATATAATATATTAGCTGAGCATGAAGAAGAAGAAGCTATTGCGAATGTTTTCAGGCAGATGAGTATGATTGAAAAAAGCCATGCAGAAGCTTTTGCCAAAAAAGAAAATATAAACTTTGAAAACCTGATGCGTCCTTCATTCAGAGCAAAAACTTTAAATGCAATCGGCAAAGTTTTTGGCTATGATTATGTGTTGGGTGTTTTGATGGATACCGAAAAAAGTATTTCAACAGCTATTATAAATACCAAGCAAAAAAACAAACTGACTCTAACAGGTACAGAAACCAATCATGTAAAAATTCTTCAATCCATACTTGAAAAAGATAAGGAAACAGCAGGAAAATACATGTCGAAATTTGAAAGCCGTCATCGTTCAGTAGGAGGAAATGCCATAAGGGCAGCTGTATTAGGTGGAAATGATGGTTTACTGTCAAACTTTGGTTTGGTAATGGGAATAGCTGGTGCAACTTCCGGAGACAAAGGGGTTTTGTTTGCAGGCATTGCCGGAATGCTGGCCGGTGCATTATCAATGGCAATGGGTGAATGGATATCCGTAAAAAGTTCTCAGGAATTATATGAAAACCAGATGCAGATTGAAATGGAAGAACTGGAAACCAATCCAGAAGGTGAGATGAAAGAACTTGCTTTGATTTATATGGCAAAAGGTATACCTGAAGAACAGGCCAAACGCATGGCTGCCGAAATCATTAAAAATACCGCCAATGCCCATGAAATACTGGTGAAAGAAGAGTTGGGTATTAATGTCGAAGATATTAAAGGTTCTGCTTTGGAAGCAGCTATGTATTCTTTTTTCTTATTCATGATTGGTGCTGTTATTCCGGTTCTTCCGTTTATGTTTACAAGCGGAATGCAAGCCATTGTTCTTAGTGTAATAGCCAGTACTGCGGGTCTATTTTTTATTGGTGCAGCTATTACATTGTTTACAGGTAAAAACCTTTGGTATTCAGGTTTCAGACAGGTTCTGTTTGGTTTAGCCGCTGCAGCTATTACTTTTGGAATTGGAAAACTGATTGGAATTTCTATAATTGGATAATCTGGAATTAGAATTTAGACTTAAAGACTTTTAGTCTTTTGCAATAACCATTTGCTCATTGTCTATCACTTTTCCTTTTAAATTTGAAATTTGAATCAAATAATTCCCTGGTATAAGTTTTTTATTTGCAATATAATGATATTGGCTTTTATTGGAAATAGCAAAGCTATCAACCACAGATGAATTTTGTGTATAGATTTTTACAATTACATCTTCCTTTATATCATTAAGTTTGATGGTAAATTCTCCATTGTTTGGGTTAGGGAATATCTCTGCAATCTTAGGCTGTGAAGTAACAATCTTGTTTATACCGGACTGGAATGGTTTTCCAACACCAAGCACATATTCTCCTTGTTTTAAGTGTTCAGTTGTCATATATCCTGAAAAACTATCATCATCTTTCACAAAATTAATGATCTGCCAATCGGCGGCAGTATTTTTGCGATATAATAAAATCAATGAATCAGTTGACTGATAGGATGGCAGTAATGTTAAATGATCTAGATGCATTGGGGTTTGACAATTGTAATAAAACTTACCTTTTGTATTGAATCCTGCTGGAAATATCCCCTGTACTAACCAATAACGGACCGGACTGATTCTTTTTATCTCTGTATTTGGTATTTTCAAACTGTCTGGTTTTACCCAATTATGAACCACTCTTACCAAGGCTGAATCTGAGATTTGTTGGACGTCGAGCTGAAATAAACTTTCAGGATAATCAACGATACCGGTATTTTTAATTACTTCGTAACTATCGGTTGTGGCATCGGCAATTTTTTCATCCATATCAATCATGGCAAATGTTGGTACAAATGGCATCTGAAAAGCTTTCATTCCATATTCACCGTCAAAATGTATAGTATCGGTAAATTTATCCCAGTTATTATTCATAAATGTAATTTCAACAATATTTGAATTGGCAAAAGTTGATGCACCTTTCAACTTCTGATGTATGTAAACGTAGTGGTTGGAAGGACATGAAAAACTGATTATACTATCAATAGAATAATGAGTAAATCCGGGATTATATACATGGAAATTAAAAAAATCATTTAGGTTTTTACCAGTATATGAGCTCATAAAATCACGCATTTCGGATGTAGAAATAGTATGAAATGCAAATTGATTGAGCATTTGCTTTACACTGCCAAAAAACAAACTATCTCCAAGATATGCACGTAAACTTTGTACCACGCAACTTCCTTTTTGATAAACTGTTTCTCCATAAGTATAATTGGTTGGAATGCCATACAACGCCCTGTATCCAGCATCCTCGATGTGGCAGTATTGCAATACTTTGTGTAGTTTTGTACGTAAATAATCTTTATATATTTTTTTACCATACAATCCTTCTTTGTACAATGCCTCATTGAAAGTAGCCCAGCCTTCGTTAATCCACATGTCTTCAGCTGTCGTACAGGTTATTAAATCTCCAAACCAATGATGTGAAAGTTCGTGTGCTATCATCCATTCTTCACTTAATGTTCCATTTATTAAAGAGGAAGGAAATGCAATATTGGTAGCATGTTCCATTGCACCTTCTGTTGTTGAAACATAACCCACTCGTTCCCAGCGATAAGCTCCCCAGTAATGTTCAAAAGTTTGCAAAATACTATTCAGGTTAATAAAGGAAGCTTTTGCTTTGTTCGTATCTGATGGCAATACATAAACTGCTGTTGGAATATTTCCATTAATTCCCTGAAACACTCCACTTAATGGCACATAATTATATACTGCTACTGATGCAAGATAAGCCGGAATACTATTGTTGAATTTCCAGTGAAAAGTCTTACTTGCATCATTATTGTTCTGTATATTCATCAGCGTTCCTCCACAGACAGCATATTTGGTAGAATCAACCGTAATGTAATAATCATACAAAGCCCTGTCGATAAAATCATCAACGCAAGGAAAGAAACATTTTCCATAGTTATGAGGATTATCTCCAAAAGAGATGCCTAAATTATACGAAAGTCCTGAACTGATATGAAATCCACCCCATCCTGATATTTCTATATGTGGTGCTCCCTGATAATATACTTTTATATTCAGTGTATCATTAGTGTTAACAGCAACTGCCAAAGGAATACGAATTTTATTGTTGATATAAGAAAATACATTTATGATATTATTTACTTTGACAGAATCGATATTCAAATACAATAGTTCAAGGCTTATATTCTGAACAGCATTCATTTTAGGTGTAAGTTTAACTTCTGTAAACCCATATAACTGATTTGGAAGTTTATGTGCAACATCCAGATGAATATCATAATGTAATACATCAATAGAATCGCTTGTTAATGCCTTGGTGGATGAAGTTTGTGTGAAGGCATTTATGGAAAAGATTAATGCAATAGCTAAAGAAAATATATATTTGTTTCGCATAGTTCAACACTTAAATTGGATATTTCAACTGCAAATTTAAGCCTTTGAGCGAAAAAAATCAAAAAAAGAACAATTAATATTAAAAAATGAAGTTTTATTTCTACTTTTGATAGTTTATTTATTGTTATATAAAATAAGATAAATAATTAGTAAAGAATCATATACCTTTATAATTGATGAAAAAAATATTCATAATGTTCCTATTATTGTTTTTCGTATACAATATTCGGGCACAGCAAAAATGGACATTGGAAGATTGCATCAAATATGCACTCGATAATAATATTCAAATTAAACAAAGTCAGTTAAGTGCTGAGTCTGACAAAATCAGTGTATTACAAAACAAATTAGGTCTATTACCTAATCTTAATGGAAGTGCAAGCCACAATTATAACTGGGGCCGTAATATTGATCCATCCTCAAATACATATACGGATCAACAAACTCAATCTAATTCATTTTCATTAAGCTCTTCTGTTGAATTATTTAATGGATTTCAAAAAATTAATAGCATTCGTCAGAATGAAAGTAATTTTATTGCCAGTAAATATGATGTGGAAAAAATGAAAAATGACATTGCACTTCGTATAGGACAAGCCTATCTGCAAATACTTTTTAATAAGGAGCAAGTGGAAATTTCACAAAATCAAGTAGATATTAGTAATTTGCAAATTATCCGAACACAAAAGTTATTTGAAGCAGGCAGTATAGCAAAAGGGAATTTACTGGATATTCAAGCACAGGGTGCATTGGAAGAATCCAATCTAGTTGCAGCTGAAAATCAGTTAGAATTATCTTATCTTGATCTGGTACAGTTATTGGATTTAAAATCAACCAAAGACTTTGAAATTGTTAAACCTGAAATTAAAATGGAATCAGAAATCACTTTAATTCCTTCTAATCAGGTTTTTGCTTATGCTTCAGGTGTAATGCCCGAAATAAAAAGTGCTGAATACAGACTCGAAAGTTCTTATCGTGGTTTATCAATTGCGCGAGGTTCCAGATACCCAAGTTTAAGCTTAAGTGGTTATTATGGAAGTAATTATGCAGATAATATACCGGATTATATGAAGATAAAATCTATGACAACTCAATATAATATGCCAACAAATTATACTGTAGCCGCAACCGGACAGAAAATTGTACAGGATATTACAAATGTTGAGTTTGAAAATATGTCATTCAAAAATCAATTAGACAAAAACCTAAGTAAATCATTGCGTTTTTCATTGAATATTCCTATTTTTAATGGCTATCAGGTAAATGCAGCTGTTAGTAAAGCTAAATTAAATACATTAAATGCTTCATATAATTTACAGTTAGCTAAAAATCAATTGCAAAAAAGTATTGAACAGGCTTATTCAGATGCTCAGGGAGCTTATAAAAACTATAATGCTTCTTTAAAAACCGTTAATTCTTTTCAGGAAGCTTTTAATTATACCCAACAGAAATTTGATGTTGGCATGATGAATTCTGTAGATTACAATGATTCAAAGAATAAGCTCATTAAATCAAAATCGGATTTGTTAAGAGCAAAATACAATTTCATTTTTAAAAAGGTTATACTTGATTTTTATCAGGGGAATCCAATTACACTAACAAAATAAATTAAAGATTTAAGTTTAGAATGAAATTAAAATATAAAAAATAAATATAATTTTCACTATGAAAAAGAAAAATGTCATCACATTATCAATTGTTTTAGGCATATTGATTATTGTTTTTTTACTTATTGCTAAAAAAAGTGGATGGATTGGCGGTGAAACCACTGTGGAAGTATACACTGAAAAAGCAAAGAATAGAAATATTACAGAATCTGTTTCAGCAAGTGGTAAAATAAAGCCGGAAGTAGAAATTAAAATCAGTCCGTTTATTTCAGGAGAAGTAGTAAAGCTTATGGTTAAGGAAGGAGACGAAGTTAAACAAGGGCAATTGCTTGCAGATATTGATCCTGAGATTTATAAATCATCTTACGAACAGAGTCTGGCTATGCTTAATGGACAAAAAGCCAGTTTGGCAAATGCCAAAGCTAATCTTACTCAGGTAAAAGCCCAGTTCAACAATACACGTATAACATTTGAACGCAATGATAAGTTATACAAACAACAAACCATTTCTGCAGCTGATTTTGATGCAGCAAAAGCAGCTTTTGAAGTTGCAAAAGCTCAGGTAGAAGCTGCCGAACAAAATGTAGAAGCTGCTAAATTTAGCGTAAGTAGCTCAGATGCTGCATTGAAACAATCCCGTGAGAATCTGAGCCGTACATCAATTTATGCTCCAAATAGTGGTACAATTTCTAAGTTAAGCGTTGAAGTGGGTGAAAGAGTTACCGGTGCTTCACAATTTTCGAGCGGTACCGAAATTATGCGTATTGCAAATCTTAACAATATGGAAGTAAACGTTGATGTAAATGAAAACGATATTGTCAGGGTGAAATTGGGGGATACTGCTTTGATTGAAGTAGATGCCTATCTAAACCGTAAATTCAAAGGTCTGGTAACACAAATAGCTAATTCAGCCAATACAACAGGCGTAAGTGCTGATCAGGTAACGAATTTCAATGTTAAAATCAGAATTTTACAATCTTCTTATCTGGATTTGATGAAAGCTGACAAACCCAATATCAGTCCATTCAGACCGGGAATGTCAGCAACTGTTGAGATTCAAACCAAAAAGGCAATGAATATATTAACAATTCCAATTCAATCTGTTACAACCAGAGAAGACTCTACAGGAAAAAAATCTATTTTTGTAAAAAAAGAAACTCCTGCCGAAAATGAAAACGAAAAATCAACAACAAAAACAATTTCTAAAGATGAAGTTATAGAATATGTATTTCTATATAAAAACGGAACTGCTGTGATGCAAAAGGTTAAAACCGGTATTCAGGACAATAATTATATTGAGATTATGAGTGGTCTCAAAGAAAACGATGAAATTATTGCAGGTCCTTATACTGCTGTTACCAAAACCCTCAAGGATAAATCAATTGTTAAGAAAGTAGACAAATCAAAAATGTTTGAAAACAAAGCTGACAAGAGCAAATAAGTAGAATAATGGGAGTGATTATATTGATTGAAACGGCTACTGAAGTTTGTTCTGTGGCATTGGCTGAAGATGGACAATTGATTTCCATAAGGGAAACTGATAAAGGTAATTCACATTCAGCTAATGTAGCTGTTTTTATCGACGAAGTATTAAATGAAGCCCGGAAGAAGCCTGCTGATTTGGATGCTGTAGCTGTGAGCAAAGGACCTGGTTCTTATACAGGACTGCGGATTGGTGTTTCATCTGCCAAGGGTTTATGCTATGGACTCAACATTCCTTTAATTTCTATTGATACATTAAAGGCAATGTGTTTTGGTGTTATTAACGAGAATAAAAATTTAGATACAAATACTTTGTTTTGTCCAATGATTGATGCCCGTAGAATGGAAGTTTATAGTGCTTTATATGATTTCAACCTGCAGCAGATTCGTAATGTTGCGGCTGATATTGTGGATGAAACTACTTACATTGAATTCCTCGAAAAACATCCGGTTTATTTCTTTGGTAATGGATCTCAAAAATGTATTGAGGTATTATCACTACATCCCAATGCACATTTCATTGATAATATTCAGCTATCTGCTTTAAATATGATTCAATTGGCTGAAACAAAATTCAAACTTCAGGAGTTTGAAGATTCAGCCTATTTTGAACCTTTTTATTTAAAAGATTTTATTGCAGCTAAGCCAGTTGTAAAAGGACTTTATGAGTAATGACGAATTTCTGTTACTAATTTTTCACAGCACATTCTAAACATTTACTCAAAAACGCAATAAGCAATAGCTAATAAAGATGGAAGAAGAAAAAAATCAACAAATTATTGTTTTTACTGACTTTAGTGAAAAAAGTATCATCGCTTTAAATCATGGCAAAATACTTGCTGAAGTTCTTGAAAAAGAATTAACAATGGTATGTTTTTCACAAAATAATGAAGAAGATTATATATTGCAGCAAAAAATGCTTTCCATTGCAAAATCGGAAAATGTTACAGTAAACACTTTTCTACTTAAAGGTAAACTGGCAGAAGCATACAATAAAATGGTTCCTGAAATCAATGCTATATTGGTTATTGTATGTTATAACGATACATTACCCAAGGGGGAATTTCATCCATTGAAACTATTAAAACTGTTTCATAAATCGCGTATCCCTTATATATTCGCAAATAATTCAATTAAAGATGCCTCTTATTACAAGAAAATAATTCTACCCATTGATTCAACCAAAGAATCTAAAGAAAAAGTGCTGTGGGCTAATTATTTCGGAAGATTTAATGAATCTGAATTAATTATAATGGCTGCAACAGTTAAAGACGAGTACTTGTTAAGGAAATTGAATAATAATCTGAAATTTATCAAAAAAATATTTGATAGTTTTGAGGTAAATTATGAAATCCGGAGAACTACAGAAAAACAACATACTATCGATTTAGCTGCAATTCATTCGGCTGATGAAGAACAAGCAGGACTTGTAATTATATTATCAACCAGAAGCTACGGGATTATTGATTTGATAAAAGGTCCAAAAGAGCTTAAGCTTATTTGTAATAAAAGCAACGTATCAATTATGTGCCTGAATCAAAGGGACGATTTGTATGTGATGTGTGATTAAAGTGCTTAGATTTGATGATTTATCTAAAATACTAAATGTTTTTAATGTGTTTAATACTAATTGCAAATCCGCTTTACAACTACCCTGAATCCTTTGTGAATATATTAACAAAAAAAGTGCTTCAGAACCCATGGAATTTTTAAATTATATGTAATTTTGCCAGCCAAATTAAAGCAATTCATATTAACTCAATAGAAATACAAAACGCTGCTTATAACATGTATAAAATTACAAAACACCCCATTTTAAACATACCTAAAACAGAGAAAGTTTCATTTACTTTTGAAGGAAAAACAATAGAAGGAGAGCAAGGATTTACCATTGCTGCAGCTTTGCATCAGGCAGGATTTCCTGTTCATAGCCACAGTCTGCACAATCGGGAACGAAGTCTCGAATGTGGAATAGGAAAATGTGGTGCCTGCGAAATGCTGATTGATGGAAATATCAAAAGGATTTGTATCACCAAAGTAGATGGAATCAAAGAAGTAAGGGAAGTCCCTAAAGATTATAACCCGGAAATTGTTTCCTATAAAAAAGATAAAGCTGTTAATGTCTACAAGACACAAGTTGCAATTATAGGCGCAGGTCCTGCTGGATTAGCTGCGCGTGAAGAACTCAACAAACATAATGTAGCAAATATTGTAATTGATAATAACGACAAAATCGGTGGACAATTTTTAATGCAAACCCATCAGTTTTTCTTTTTTGAAAATGAAAAGAAATTTGGTGGTATGCGTGGATTTGATATTGCCACAACATTGGCCGGTGAAAACCATGATGGTATTTTCCTCAATTCCACAGTCTGGGATTTGCTTGAAGGTAAACGTATTGCTGTTAAAAATGTACTTACCGAAGAAATTTATTACATCGATGCTGAGCAAATCATTATAGCTACCGGTGCGGTTCCATTTATGCCTACCTTTGAAAACGATGACCTTCCGGGTGTTTTTACCGCTGCAGTTGTTCAAAAAATGATGAACAACGAATTGACTTTATTAGGTAAAAGAGTACTTACTGTTGGTGCAGGAAATATTGGTTACCTTACATCCTATCAATTAATGCAGGCAGGTGCTGTAGTAAAAGCCATTATAGAAGCACAACCCAACGAAGGCGGATTTCCTGTTCAGGCCAACCGCGTACGTCGTTTAGGTATTCCTGTGATGACTTCTCATATTTTATTAAAAGCTATTCCTAACGAAACCCATACTGGTATTATTGGTGCTGTTGTTGCTGAATGTGAAAATTTTAAACCTATACCAGGAACCGAAAAAATTATTGATGGCATAGACGCAATAAATATCTGCACTGGTTTAATTCCTGATGATCAGTTATTAATCAAAGGTAATGAAGTATTCGGGAGAAGTTGTTATGGTGCCGGAGATGCCATTCGTATCGGAGAAGGTACAAGTGCTGTATTGAGAGGAAAACAGGTTGCTTTTGAAATTCTACAGGAAATGGGTGCCCGTTACAATTATGACGAATATCTTGCCCTTTCAAAAGAATATATCGATTCTCAGCAACATCCGATGCGCATTATTGAAGAACCTTTCCTTCCGGCAACCGAAAGAATGCAGGCTAAAGGATTTGTACAAATAGATTGTTTGTATGGATTTGCATGTAATCCCTGTGCGTTTTCCTGTAAATACGGTGCCATTACAAAATCTTCTACAAGCACTGTCCCTCAGATAGATTTTGAGAAGTGTATTGGTTGTATGGATTGTGTATATCAATGTCCTGGTCTTGCCATTTTTGGTTATAATCTTCAGAAAGACTGGTTGTTTTTACCTATTGAATATGAAGCAACCGAAGGTGCAGAAGTTTTTCTGGTAGATAATCAGGGTGCAAAATTAGGTGAAGGTGTTATTGAAAAAATATTAAAAAAGGCGAATAAAACAAATATTGCAAGAGTAAAATCATTGACTATTAAAGGTGAAGACCTTGTAAAGGTTAGAGGATTTATTGTAAAAGAAAATTATCCTGAAAAAGTCGAATTTAAAGCTGCTAAATCCATTGAATCAGAAACCTATGTTTGTCATTGCGATGATGTAAGTGTAGTAGAAGTTTTAAGTATAGTAGGCGACAGAAAGTTTATTTCGGTAGACGAAGTAAAACATACTACCCGTTTAGGAATGGGTCCGTGTCGGGGTAAACGTTGTATTCCGAGAATGAAACAAATGATACGTCCTTATGGAGTTGAAATAGTTGGAGATGCCACTCCCCGTGGTCCATTATCCAATCAGATCGGTATGGGCGAATTGTATCCCTGCGATGTTCAGGAAAAAATAATTTGCAATCCAACCGGAAAAGCAATACGGAAAATTAAGGTAAAATCTTTTGTAGCCGGTGGTGGTATAGGTGGAAGTGCATTGTTCCGCTATCTGTCAGAAGCAGGCATGCAACCTGTAATGGCCAATTTTGGCCGTGGTGCTTCCTGGCGGAATATTGCCGGTGGTCGTCCGGCATTCAGTGTCCCTGAAATATCGGATATTGCTCAGCACAATCGCGACATCTTTATTGAATTACAGAAAATAAAGAATATTGATTACAGACCTATTAAATATGTAAGTTTTGCTCATGATGATGAAACTTACAAAGCACTGGATGCTTCCAAAGCATGGTCAGATGCTTATATGGTGGACCCTAAAGATTTTCGCAAAGAGATTTCCCCATATTTTAATAATAGTTTAAAAACTTATCAGGCAGCATTGATAACAAATGAATGCTGGCAAGCTACACCGGGACGGGTAATCGATTTAATCCGTAACATTGGAATTGAAAAAGATGGCCTGATATTAGAAGATTGCAAATTGATAGATGTCGAAAAACAAGGAAAAACCTATCATTTGATAGTTCAAACCCATGATAAGGAATATGTAGAATATGAAACAGAAGTCTTTATCAATGCAATGGGACCCGAAGGTGAAAAATTCTCCAGAAAACTCGGTATTGAAACCGGATTATTTCCTGTTAAACACCAGGCATTTATAACAAGACGTATGCCATTTTTAGGTAAAGATGGCAATTCGCTGGATATGCTGATTGACCGCAGGAAGTATAAAGGCTTTTCTGCCGTATATGGCCAGCAGTTACATGATACAGGTCAAATTATTGGTTGTGCTTCTCCTTCTATCGAAGCACTTGAAACCGACAAAAACCTTAAAATTAATACCAAAGAATTTTTGGAAATTGTTTCTGAGATTTTTGTTGACTGGTTACCTGAACTTTCATCGGTTGGTTTCCAGGCTGTATGGGCAGGTTATTATGTAGAACCCCGTTATACTGTAGATGTTGAATTGGGATTATTCCTGGGTATGCGTGGACATGGTTTTATGCTTGCTCAATATATTGCTAAAATGTATGTTGATAAACTCATTGGAAAAGAAGTACCTGCTTACTTCGACCGTTTGAGCCTGAGCGGCGATGGATTACCTGAGAAAGCTTTCAAGTAATATTGAGACTAATAAGCTATTGGAATTGTTATTTATTGAAAAAAGTACATATATTTAATAGCGTATATTATTTGTGATATCATGCTAGATTCAGCGGAAAACTCAATGTCTTCCGCTGAATTTTTATGACAATGTGGTCAAAAATGGTGCAAAAAAAGCATTCATAAATCAATAGTATCAA
>JBMOKG010000026.1:0-62808 GCA_049315385.1 Bacteroidales bacterium | reverse complement strand
GCTCATAAACAAATTTATTTGAATTTATTAAAAGCAAAAGTACTACAATTTTGAGCTTTTATTGCAGTTATTTAAAAATATTTAGATTATTGTTTTAATGTGATTGCCACACTTCGCATTTTTGATAAAGTTGAGGATAAAGCTCAAATTCTTAGCACATTATTACTAAACTTTAAATCCGCAAATAATATTGTAACTTATTGGTTTTAATTCTGTCAGGTTTTTAAAATATGATAGGATAATATCACTGCATTTTTATTATAAAAGCCCTGCATATTTGTTTATACAAGGCTTTTATAATAACAGGAACCTTTGTAGATTATTTACATTTCTCTTTTAATTTCAATTCTTTTTCTATCGCTTTTCCAAGGCCACTAAAGCTGTGATAACTATGAATCCTTATTCTTAATTTATATTTATCAGAATTTATTTTAGCAATTAATGAGTCAAATGTTTCGCCATAATTTTTTGCTGTTTCAGAAATACTATCACTTTTGAAAATTTTCTCAGTATCATTTTTTTTCTTATCACCTTTTATATTTAAAAACTCACTGTGATCAATTTTGAAATGATAAGTAAATTTATTTTCTTCATCATATGCACAAGCTTCAATGCGAATATTTACTGCATCAAATCTACCATTATTAACAACCTTAATTCTTAAATTTTTCTCACTTTTATCATAGCTTGCACAAACTATTTCAAGATTGTTTCTTAAACTGTAGATTACTATGTAAGGTAATATTGCAACAATTAATGTTATAATTATTGATATTGTTTGGCATGGATCCCAACAATTAAAAATACAAATAATATTCATTTTATTTTTTTTTTTAACAAAGCGGGTTTTGCCCGCTTTGTAGGTTAATAATTATTGTAACACTATTTTCTTAATATCAATAGTTTGACCTTGCCCGTTTATGATATAAACAAAGTATATTCCATTGCCTGTCCAGCTTGCAAGATCAACATAAAATTGTTGCTGATTGATGGCCGATTGAAATACCTGCTGACCCAAAGAATTTGTTATTTTCAGTTGGTATCCAACCATATTAGCAATATTGCCATTATCAATTGTGATATGATCTTTGGTTGGATTTGGCCATACTTTTATGGTATTCTGGTAAGTTATTGGACTAAATCCTGAGATATTAGTATTTATTACAAGTGTATCGGTTACTGTAATATATTGGTAACATAGATTCCCATTGTATAATCCTGAAATTTCTGCGGGTGTTAAAACGCGATTCCAAAAGCCAATGTCATCAATTGAACCATTGAAATAATATTGAGTCCAATTGTTTCTTTCTCCTCCAATTAATATATTTGAATTACAGGTTGGTGTATATGATTGATTGTTATTGACAAAAATACATCCTAAGTATTGACCATCTTGGTATATAATCACACTATCAATTTGTCTGTCAAAAGCTGCACTTAGCATATGCCAAGATGTATCATTGATACTACCACCTGTATATATTTCAGCATTTGTTGTACCAAGTTCAAGATTAAAGTTAGATGTTGTACCAAGTTGAAACCCACTTGGAATACCATTAGGGCATGCATAAGCCATTAGCACTTTCCATGCACTACTTGTTGATGCTCGTTTAAACCATATATTTGTTGTAAAATTAGTATTTGTACCAAAATGGAATAGTGCGGAGTTTTGTATAGAAATATAACTATTTCCATTAAAATAGTATGCTGCACCATTGTTGCCAAACCTGTCATTTGTTAAAGTAGAACCGTATACTGTTCCATTATTGGCATTAGTAGTTATGTCATTTGCATTACCATTAAATGGCCAATAACCAATTAATCCATTAGTTGGCACATAACTTGGCAGTTGTGCTATGGTTGTAGTTGCAAAACTTAATATTGCAATTGCAGTAAAAAGTAAATTTTTCTTTTTCATAATTTTTGTTTTTTATTTTCGCCCAATTCCCTTTGGCGGTTTATAATTGATTTGGTGGAAAATAAAAAAGCGTGGGAACTAAACTGTATTCGATTTAGAGGCTCTGGTAAGCCCGAAGTACAAATAAGTATAGCCCACGCCATAGCGTGAGCGTATCACTTATTATTCCTGTACTTCTAAAATTTACCAGATTTCTAAATCAAAAATAAAAGCTAACGCTTTCTTATTAATATATATAGAGTTTTATGGTGGCAACATAATTATATGGTTTTTGTAATTTGAGATTGTAAAGATAATGCTAATTTTAATAAAGAAAAGAAAATTAAAAAATATTTTTCAATAAAAGCGTTTCTTTAATCATCAGATGATTAATCAGCTTTACTGTTTTCAATTCGATCAGTTTTTGGATTTCAAACATTTCATCATTTAGTTTTGTAGCTACTATGGTGTCATTAGTTCCAATAGTCGGTGTGCGACTTAAAGTCGCGCTCCGACTAATGCGACATCATCTGTTGACTAAAAAGGCTTAGTGCTTTTCAATTCAATCAGTTTCTGGATTTCAAACATTTCATCCCTTAGCTCAGCTGCCTGAACGAAATCGAGTTGTTTTACAGCTTTATTCATATCAAGCTTTAATAACTGTAAACTTTTTTGAAGCTGTTCTTTACTCATATATTTAAGTACCGGTTCTGCCGCAATATTTATAGAATCGTTTTCAATATATGGACGTGGTTCTTTTCCTGTTTTTGCCTGTCCAAAACTTGAATCTGCAGATCTGAATATAGTAGTAGGAGTGATGTTGTTATCAATATTATATTGAATCTGCTTTACACGTTTCCTATTGGTAGAATCTATGGTCATTTGCATTGAATTCGTAATTTTATCAGCATACATAATTACTTTACTGTTAACATTTCGAGCAGCCCTTCCCGATGTTTGTGTCAAAGACCTTTCTGAACGTAAAAAGCCCTCTTTGTCAGCATCCAGAATAGCAACCAGAGATACTTCAGGTAAATCTAAACCTTCTCTGAGAAGATTTACGCCAATTAATACATCAAAACTACCGGCTCTCAGATCTTTTAATATTTCAATTCTTTCAAGGGTTACAACATCAGAATGTATATAACGACATTTTATACCAATATTAGCCATATATTTCGATAATTCTTCAGCCATTCTTTTAGTTAAGGTGGTTACTAAAGTCCGTTCGTTTCTTTTAGTAACAATCTCAATTTCATCCAATAAATCATCCACTTGATTTAAACTCGGACGAACTTCTATTTGAGGATCTAATAAACCTGTCGGACGAATGAGTTGTTCGACCACAATTCCGTCTGATTGTTGTAATTCATAATCTGCTGGTGTTGCGCTTACAAAAACAATCTGATTAATCATTGCTTCAAATTCATCAAATTTCAATGGACGATTGTCCATAGCTGATGGAAGCCTAAAGCCATATTCAACTAGATTTTGTTTTCTTGAACGATCTCCACCATACATCGCTCTTACTTGCGGAATTGTAGCATGACTTTCATCAACAATCAATAAGAAATCATCAGGAAAATAATCTATCAAACAGAAAGGGCGTGAGCCGGCTTCTCTGCCGTCAAAATACCTGGAATAATTCTCAATACCAGAACAATAACCTAACTCTCGCAACATTTCGAGGTCGTAAGTAACTCTGTCTTCAAGTCGTTTGGCTTCTATATGTTTTCCAACATCTTTCAGAAATGCCATTTGTTTAACCAAATCATCCTGAATAGCGTAAATGGCTTTTTTAACTTTATCAGGAGAGGTTACGAATATGTTTGCTGGAAATATTTTTAATTCTTCATGCGATGATATTGTAAATCCATTTATTGCATCGAATGATTCTATGCTTTCAATCTCATCTCCCCAGAAAATAATCCGATAGGCTATGTCTAAATAAGCAGGAAATATTTCAATTGTATCGCCTTTAACTCTGAAATTTCCTCTGTTAAAATCAGCTTCAGTTCTGGAATATAGGCTCCCAACAAATGCAAGTAATAATTTATTACGACTAATTACTTCTCCCTTTTTAATTTCAATGATATTACTATAAAAATCTTCAGGATTCCCAATACCATAAATGCAAGAAACAGAAGCAACCACAATCACATCTTTACGTGCAGAAAGCAAAGCAGAGGATGTACTTAATCTGTATTTTTCAATTTCTTCATTGATTGAAAGATCTTTTTCAATATAAGTGTTTGTAGAAGGAATAAATGCTTCCGGTTGATAATAATCATAATACGATACAAAATACTCCACTGCATTTTCAGGGAAAAATTGCCTGAATTCATCAAAAAGTTGAGCTGCAAGGGTTTTGTTATGGCTTAATATGAGTGTAGGTTTTTGAACTTGTTGAATGATATTGGCTACAGTAAATGTCTTGCCCGAACCTGTAACTCCAAGTAAGGTCTGAGCTTTGTCTCCTCGTTGAATGCCTTCTACCAGTTGTTTGATGGCTTCTGGCTGATCGCCTGTTGGTTTAAAATCTGATATAAGTTTAAATTCCAAAATGTTATGTTTTCTGCCAAAAAGTCCATTAAGTTATTAAGTTTTTTACATTGTATTCCTTAAGTTCTTCTGTTCTTTATGGTACATTATTCTTTGCAAATTTAACTAATTTATTTTGATTAGTTTTTTTGTTATCTTTAATTATAAATATTTTTTTCTTTATGAATTAAGAAATATAAACTGAATTAAATGATTTTTATCTATTTGTGTTTGAATAATAAAGTACTTTTGCATATCAAATGTAATGATAAGTCTTTTAATCCATCAAATTCAAAAAACTGAATTTCTTTCTTAATCAATTACATTATAGCAATATTAAATTATTATTTTTTAATAGAATAAGAAAACTTATCTGGTCTTTAATTGCTAATTTTCCACTTAAGTCATGGATTTTTAGTTCTTAATACGATGTTAATACACAATTCGTAAAATTCATTATTACATAGATTACTGACATTACTCACTTTAAAGTCCAGTAATCAGAATAATTCAATTCTATTTTTCTTAAGGTGATCACTAGTGTAAAAATTAGATTTTAATAATTTTTATCTTTACTCTTACTCAACTAAATATGAAATAATCACTTTAAAAAGTTATCAATATATGGAATTTTTCAAAGAAAGCATTGATACTATTGTAAAAGAATTAAACAGCAATGCAAAAGATGGCTTAATTGAAAGCAAATTAAGACAAGCCAGACAAAAATACGGTAGGAATGTATTGAAAGCAACTCAAACATACAGTGTTTTTAAAATTATAATTCGTCAGTTCATTAGTCCTCTTGTATTAATTTTAGTAGTTGCCTCTTTAGTATCGTTTTATTTAGAACAGTTTCGTGATGGTATTATTCTTATAATTATTGTCATAGTAAATGCTTTAATTGGGTTTTATGAAGAATGGAAATCGGAAAATATTCTGGCTTCGCTTAAAAGTCTGGTTGTGAATAAATGCAATGTAATAAGAAATGGAAAGCTTATTGAAATTCTTGTAGAGGATCTGGTACCGGGTGATATTGTAAAATTAAATGAAGGCGAAGGAATTCCAGCCGATATCCGGTTGATAACATCAGATAATTTTTCGTGTAATGAATTTATTCTTACAGGGGAATCATTACCATCAAACAAGGACCATTTGTTTACTACTGAAAAAAACCTTTCATTTTCTGAAATAAAAAATTGTATTTATATGGGTACTACAGTAGCCAGAGGTGAAGCAATTGGTATAGTATATGCTATAGGAATACAAACTGAAATAGGTAAAATAAATACTAGCTCACAGCGAATAAAATCTTCCAAAGCTCCTGTACAGATTGAAATTGCTGATGTAGCAAAAAAACTTACTTTTCTTACTTTACTTATTGCAGCCTTCCTTTTTACATCTCGTTTACTTATGAAGGATACCATTGCAATGGCACTTGTTTTTTCGGTAAGTGTAGCTGCTGCAATGGTACCAGAAGGCCTTCCTGCACAAATTTCAATAGCATTATCTCTGGCTGTTGCGCGATTGGCTAAAAGAAAGGCAATTGTAAAAAAAATTGCTTCATCACAAACTTTGGGTTCTGCTACGGTTATTGCTTCTGATAAAACAGGAACTATTACAAAAAACGAAATGACCATTACTTCATGTTATTTTGATGGAAAATTATTTACAGTTGATGGATTGGGGTATGAACCTATTGGTCATATTACTGACGAAAAAAATATAGTCTTAAAAAAAACAGATCTGGGAGATTTGAAGATATTTTTTCTTTCTGGCTTTCTTTCATCTACAGGGAGAGTAAGTCCGCCAGATAAAAATCATTCTTCCTGGTATTCTATAGGTGATCCTACTGAAACATCGTTTTCTACACTTTTAATGAAAGTTGGTTTTAAACCTAATGATGTTGAAAAAGAATATCCTTTTATAAAAGCATTTGCATTTGATTCGTTTCGCAAAAGGGCTAGCATTGTAAGATCACATAAAAAGAAAACCATTTCTTTTGTTAAAGGTTCTATTGAATCAGTGCTGGATGCATCAGCTAAAATTATTACCAATGGAAAAATAGCAGAACTTACAGCAGCAAGGAAAAAGGAATTTCTTAAAATGTCGGCAATGTTTTCAGAACAGGCTTTGCGTGTGATTGCTATTGGATATAAAGACATTGAAAACAAAAAGGAGTATACAGTTGAAGAGGTTGAAAAGGATCTCATCTTTGCAGGATTTGTCACCATGTTTGATCCTCCGCATAAAGAAGTGAAAGCAGCTATAGAATCAGTCTTTAAAGCATATATTAAAGTGTTTATAATAACTGGCGATAATGAAGTAACGGCAAGGGCTATTTCTAAAAATATCGGACTGATGAATGAACAAGATGTCTTTCCGGTAATTGTAAAAGGTGAAGAATTGCTAGCAATGAAAGATACAGAACTGAAAAAGATTTTTAAAAACAGGGCTGTTATATTTTCAAGGGTATCACCGGATGATAAATTTCGTATCGTTGATTTATTAATGAAACAGGGTGAGATTGTTGCTGTAACAGGTGATGGAGTGAATGATACTCTGAGCTTGAAAAGAGCTGATATAGGAATTGCCATGGGAAAAAATGGTTCAAAAGTAGCACAGGAAGCTGCCAATATGATATTGCTTGATGACAATTTTTCTACCATTGTTGTGGCTATTAAAGAAGGAAGAACTATATTCCGTAACTTGGAAAAAACCATTATCACAAACCTTGGATCGAACATGGCAGAGCTTACTTGCGTTCTGATTGGATTTGTTGGAGTTTTCTTTGGTTTGCCTATTCCAATATTAGCTGTACAGATATTGTTGATAGATATTGTTGGTGAAATGTTCCCATTGATAATGCTCACTTTTGATCCGCCTGAAAAAAGTATTATGGAAAAACCACCACGTAATCCAAAAGCCAAAATTCTTACTATAGATACTATGAGAGGGATTGCATTTTCAGGAATAATAATGGGTGTATTTGCATATAGCGCTTTTTTAATATCGTATTTTCAAAATATACAAATGCCACATCAGTATGAAAAGGCAATTACCATTACTTTTATCTCTGTTATTTTTGGTCAGTTTGCCAATTTATTATCACGACGAACTTATGGTAATGCTTTAGGCAAATATTTGTTTTCAAACAAAAATTTGCTGCTGTCACTTTTGTTTTCAGTTTCCTGTATCATGCTGATAGTTTACGTGCCTTTGCTGAATCTTTACTTTCATACTTCACCTCTAAGCATCTTTGATTGGATATTGCCAATAAGCACCGGATTCATTTGTCTTTTAATTTATGAAGTGAAGAAAAAAATAAATCTGAAGAGAGGAAAGTAATAAATGATATTTAACTTTAAGGATGTTTTATAATTTTACAGAAAAATAAAGATGAATAAAAGATTGATTATATTTGTAGGAGGAATAAAACAAAGAAATATTTTATAAATAAAGTTAGTATGGATAACTTGAAAAGAAATTCCTGTATAGTAAAAATGTCAGATAACATAAAAAAGAAATAATAGATAAATTAACTATTAGAAATGTGGAAGTTATTTTGATAATTTCACTAAGAAATGTCCATGTTCAAATGAAAATCACTAGAAAGAAATTATGGTTGTTCTACCGTAGAAACATAAAAAAATTAAATAAAGATAAATAATATACATAATTTTAATACTTTACATAAATATTTCAAATGAAAATATATTCAATTTCATCAATTTTAATAATTCTTTCTTTGTCTTTTTTTTCATGTAATGTTAAGGGTCAAAATATTGATTATTTAATTTATGGAGTATTTTGTGGAGAATGCGTTGGACATTGTGCTACAATGTATAAACTTGATAATTTATCAATAAAACGTGACACAGCAGATAACTTCTTTAAAAATAAGTACAAATTAGATAATGGATTTTTTATTGGTAGTACTTTAAACAAAAAAGAATTTTACAAAGCAAAGAAATTAATGAAAAATATACCCTTTAGCTTATTGAATTCTAAAAACAAGACTTTTGGCAATCCTGATGAAAGAGATCAATGTGGAATATACATTCAAATCAAAATTGGTAATAGTATAAAAATATTTACCATAGATACAGATTTAAGTAAGATACCATCTGAATTGCATGAATTCGTTCAGATAATAATGAAGTTAACTGATCAATTCTAAAATATTATAGAAAAAAAACATGCTTTTTAAAAAGACTTCATTTTTAGTAAATACTCTTTGATCTTTCAATATCTATCAGCAAGCATTGCCCAGTCAGGGTTCCAATCATTGACTGGGAATTCATCAAATAAGTCATCAACAAATTAAAAAGCAGCATAAAAAGCATGTATTATTTTCATATTTAAAATAAAAAACGAGCCGATGGCTTACAAAATTTGTTATATTTATCAGAATTATATAAATTTGCAAACTTTTTAAGCCCAAAAACAAACCAAATTATATATATGAGTTTTAGAATTGTAGTCTTAGCTAAACAGGTTCCCGATACCAGAAATGTTGGAAAAGATGCCATGAAGGCTGATGGAACTGTTAACCGTGCTGCATTACCTGCTATTTACAATCCCGAAGATTTAAATGCACTGGAAATGGCACTTCACATCAAAAGTAAAATCGAAGGAGCAGAAGTAATTATCCTGACTATGGGGCCACCCAGAGCCGCAGAAATTATAAGGGAATCCATTTATCGTGGTGCCGATTGTGGTTATTTAATTACTGATAGAAAATTTGCCGGTTCTGATACTTTGGCTACTTCTTATGCTATCTCATTGGCTGTTAAAAAGCTGTCTCCTTATCATCTGGTAATATCCGGTCGTCAGGCTATTGATGGAGATACCGCACAGGTTGGGCCTCAGACAGCAGAAAAGCTCAATATTCCTCAGATTACCTATGCAGAAGAAATAATATCGGTTAATGAAAAACAAATTACTATCAAACGCAGACTCGAAAGAGGAGTAGAGATTGTAAAAACACCTTTTCCTTCATTAATTACAGTTCACAGTTCTGCACCTGAATGTCGCCCACGCAATGCCAAATTGCTGATGAAACATAAATATGCCCGTACTGTTACTGAATTACAGGAAGAAACCAGAGATTATACAGAACTCTACAATAAAAGACCTTATCTTCAGATAGAAGAATGGACAGTAGCTGATCTAAATGCTGATGTTGAAATGCTTGGTTTATCTGGTTCTCCTACTAAAGTTAAAAAGATAGAAAACGTTGTTTTACAACAAAAGGAAACAATACTTTTAACGGATACAGATAAAGATGTAGAAGGATTAATGCAAGAATTGATTGCTGCTCACATCATTGGTTAATAGCTGATTTATTAAAAAAATTAATTAAATATATATAGATGAATAATATTTTTGTTTATTGTGAGGTGAATGAAGATGGCTTAATAGCAGATGTGAGTCTCGAATTATTATCAAAAGGACGTAAATTAGCAAACGACCTTTCAATAAAACTCGAAGCAGTGGTTATTGGTGATCAAATTCAAAATATTGAAAACCAATTATATCCTTATGGAGTCGATGTAATTCATCTGGCTCAGGATGTACGTTTATTTCCTTATACTACTTTACCTCATGCATCAATTATTACAGCTGTTTTTAAGGAAGAAAAACCTGAAATTGCATTATTTGGTGCTACTTCAATTGGAAGAGATCTTGCACCCAGAGTAGCATCTTCATTGCGTTGTGGTTTAACAGCAGATTGTACAAGTTTAGAAATAGGAGATCATACTGAAAATAAAACACAAAAACTTTATAAAAACTTATTATATCAGATACGTCCTGCATTTGGTGGAAATATCATAGCAACCATCATCAATCCTGACACTCGTCCGCAAATGGCCACTGTTAGAGAAGGAGTAATGAAACAAGAAGTTTTTTCTCAAAATTACAAAGGAAAATTAAAAAAAATTAACTTAGAGAAATGTTTACAAGAAGATGATTTTCTTGTAGAAATCCTTGAACGCCACATTGAAAGTCAAAAAATAAATATTAAAGGTGCTCAGATTATTGTTGCAGGAGGTTATGGTGTTGGAACAAAAGAGAACTTTAATTTGTTATATCAGCTTGCTGAAGCTATCGGAGGCGAAGTAGGTGCTTCCAGAGCAGCTGTGGATGCAGGTTTGGTTGATCATGCCCGTCAGATTGGTCAGACTGGTATTACAGTTCGTCCAAAATTATACATTGCATGTGGTATTTCTGGTGCAGTTCAGCACCGTGCCGGTATGGATCAGAGTGCTAAGATTATTTCTATTAATAATGATCCAAAAGCACCTATCAATAAGATAGCTGATTATACTATTATTGGAAACGTTGGTGATATTTTACCAAAAATGATTAAATTTTACAAAGAAAATTCAAAATAAAAAACAAGATAATAATGGCAAATTTTTATACAGATAACGAAGACTTAAAATTTCATCTTACACATCCTTTGATGGAAAAAATGGTAAGCCTGAAAGAAAGAAATTTTGCTGATAAAGATAAATACGATTTTGCACCAGTCGATTTTGAGGATACAATGGACAATTATGAAAAAATCCTTGAAATTATTGGTGAAATTGCAGGAGATATTATTGCAGAAAATGCTGAATCTGTTGACCATGATGGTCCTGTTTTAGAAAACAACAAAGTTAGTTATGCAAAAGGAACCCAGCAAAATTACGATGCTATGGTTCAGGCAGGTGTTGTTGGTATTTCATTACCCCGCAAATATGGTGGTCTTAACTTTTCATTTGTTCCGTATGTAATGTCTGCTGAACTAGTAGCCCGTGCCGATGCAGGTTTTGCAAATATCTGGGGATTGCAGGATTGTGCAGAAACTATACACGAATTTGCTTCAGAAGAAGTAAAAGATGAATTTTTACCTCGTTTTAATCGTGATGGAGCTACTGCAGCTATGGATTTAACAGAACCAGATGCAGGATCTGATTTACAAGCAGTTCAACTTAAAGCTACTTTTGATGAAAAAGCTGGTTGCTGGAAATTAAATGGTGTAAAACGTTTTATAACCAATGGTGATGCTGATGTTTCACTTGTTTTGGCACGTTCTGAAGCTGGTACAACAGATGCTCGCGGCTTGTCATTATTTGTTTACGACAGAAAAGAAAATGCAATGATTGTTCGTCGTATTGAAAATAAGTTAGGTATTAAAGGTTCTCCAACTTGTGAATTAGTCTTTACCGATGCACCTGCAAAATTAGTTGGCGATCGTAAAATGGGATTGATAAAATATGTAATGTCTTTGATGAACTCTGCACGTTTAGGTGTTGGTGCTCAATCTGTTGGTATTGCCGAAGCTGCTTATCGTGAAGCATTAAAATATGCTCATGAAAGAGAACAATTTGGAAAAGCTATTATTGAATATCCGGCAGTATATGAATTGCTTACTAATATGAGAGCAAAAACAGATGCTATTCG
Organism: Bacteroidales bacterium; assembly: GCA_049315385.1. Taxonomy (GTDB): domain Bacteria; phylum Bacteroidota; class Bacteroidia; order Bacteroidales; family JACABE01; genus JACABE01. Next base: position 50,921 of record JBMOKG010000026.1, on the reverse strand, counting down.
TACCCTTCTTTATGAAACCTGCAGATATGTTGATATATATAAATCTTATAGTTCAATATCTGAAGAAAGAAGTTTAACTCCTGAAGAAAGAAATGATTTTAAACTTCATCAAAAAATAGCGGATGTTTACACTCCTTTATTGAAATTATTTTCAAGTGAATATTGCAACCAGATTGCATATGATTCACTTCAGGTTCATGGAGGAACAGGCTTTATGAAAGATTTCCCGATAGAACGTATCTATAGGGATGCACGTATCACTACAATATATGAAGGAACTTCTCAATTGCAGGTTGTTGCTGCAATACGTGGTGTTAGCAATGGAGTTTATTTGAAAATATTACGTGAAAATGAACTTATTGAACTTAAACCTGAATTAGATTATCTAAAACATTCTTTAGTTAAAATGACGGATCAGTTTTCTAAAACAATAGATAAAGTTACATCTGCAGAAAGTACTGAACTCTATGATTTTCATGCACGTCGCTTAGTTGAGATGGCAGGAAATATTATTATTGGATATCTTTTGCTTTTTGATTCTAATCGTAATGACAGATTTAAAAAATCTGCTGAAATTTTTATTCGTTTAGGTAAAACAGAAAATACTCAAAAAGTAAGTTTTATTAATAGTTTTGAAGTAAAAGAATTAGGATATTACAAATTTTAGATTATTTTTGTTGCCACTTTTAAAAAGAAATAAAAATAGGTATGTTCAAGATTAAAATGTTTTTCACTAAATTAATACATGGTGAATATAGTTTCCAGTATGTTGATTTATTTAGACGAAATGGACTGAAAAGTCCCTTTTTACGATGCATAAAAGATGAATTCTTTTTCCATATACTTGTGTTTTTGAAAAAAGATCCAAAACTAAAAGTATTTAATGCATTAGAACCTATTCAGTTTGGTAGCACTTCACTTTCAATTACTTCTAATGAATTATTCAGAACAAAAGGTTTACCATTTTGCTTTAATGCACTTATTTTTGGTGAATATAATATTACAATTATTGGCTATCACGAAACTATTCAGAGTACAAAATTAAAATCTGTCTATGTGTTTGCAAATGATGTATTTATAATGGGAGAATATGCTTTTACCGGCATTGATAAAATTGGTTCACAAAATATATTAAAAACTTTAATAAAAAAATATATTTCTGATTCAATCGAAAATATTGATAAATTTTTCATTAAAGATAAAAATAATAATCATATTTATTTTGCTGATAATGGATTTGAAATCTCAGTAAAATATTTTTTACTCGAAGATACCAAAGCAAAAGAAATTTATTCAGTTTTTAGTAATTCAGTTTTAAAATCGGATGAAATAAATCATGATGCTATTAATTCAAAACTTACTGAAATGTTTTAATAGTCTTAAAATTAAGAATATATGTATTTTTATAAAAAAAGAGGCAAAATGCCTCTTTTTTTATGAAAGAAACCTATGTAAAGTTTATCATCAATTATCTTTAAAAGTAAAACTATTTGTTTTAATTATGTAAATGCCCAATTTTTTTATTTCAATTATTTTTACATTATTGAATTCTAAAATCTTAATCAATTGTTCTTTTTCAATTGAGTTATTTAGGTTTAATAAAAGGAAGAATTTTACTCTTAGTAAGAGAATATGCTTTATATTTGCAATATTCTAAACTGTTATTATTATAAATTAGTATAATTAATTGGTATTTAATATATTAAAAATGAATTCTATTGAAATACACTCCGCAATACAAGCTTTAAAACCTCCATTTCAGGGCGATATTTTTACTGATGAAGTCATGCGCTTATTATATGCAACTGATGCTTCAGCATATCGTGAAATACCTATAGCTGTGGTTCTTCCTATGAATAAGAATGATATTTCAATGTTAATACAATTTGCCAATAAGTATAAAATATCTCTTATCCCTCGAACAGCCGGAACTTCACTTGCAGGTCAGGTTGTTGGTAATGGAATAATTGTAGATGTTTCTAAATATATGCGCAGAGTTTTGGAAATTAACGAAAAAGAACAATGGGTAAGGGTAGAACCGGGTGTTGTTTTGGATGAACTCAATAAAATACTATTACCGTTAGGTTTATTTTTTGGTCCTGAGACTTCCACTTCAAACCGTTGTATGATTGGAGGAATGCTTGGAAATAATTCATGTGGTGCTCATTCGCTTATTTATGGTAGTACAAGGGATCATACGATTGCTGTTAATGCATTTTTGAGTGATGGGTCTGAAGCTGAATTTAGAGCTCTTAATAAAGCTGAATTTACAGAAAAATTAGCAGGAAACAATTTAGAAAATAAAATTTATCAGCAAATCTATAAAGTATTAATAAATAAAGAAAATCAGGATACCATAATTTCAGAATATCCTGATAAATCACTGGAAAGAAGGAACACAGGTTATGCTATTGATTTAATGCTTGATATGCAACCTTTTTCTGAAGAAGGGAATGAATTTAATTTTTCAGGTTTATTGGCTGGTTCAGAAGGTACACTTGCGTTTTTCACTGAAATAAAGTTAAATTTAGTGCCATTGCTACCCAAAGAGGTTGCATTGGTCTGTATTCATTGCAATAGTTTGAAAGATGCTTTAAAAGGCAATATTATTGCCTTAAAACATCAACCCCATGCAATTGAATTGATGGATGAAATTATAATGAATTGTACTAAAGATAATATTGAACAAAGTAAAAATCGTTTTTTTATTGAAGGAAATCCTAAAGCCATGCTTATTGTTGAATTTGCAATGGATTCAAAAGAAGCTATTTTAAAAGCTGCCGGAAACCTGGAAGAAGAAATGAGAAATGAAGGTTTTGGTTATCATTTTCCTTTGGTTTTTGGTGATGATATTAAAAAAGTTTGGAATTTAAGAAAAGCAGGTCTTGGAGTATTGTCAAATATACCTGGTGATTCAAAACCAGTACCTGTTATTGAAGATACAGCTGTTAATCCATTACTTTTACCTGAATATATTGATGAATTTCAAATTATACTGAAAAAATATGACTTACAATGTGTATATTATGCTCACATTGCAACTGGAGAACTGCATTTGCGTCCGGTTTTGAATCTTAAAGATCCTAAGGATGTAGAATTGTTTCATACATTGGCATTAGAAACAGCTCAACTGGTGAAAAAATATAAAGGTTCATTGAGTGGCGAACATGGTGATGGAAGACTAAGAGGTGAATTTATTCCTTTAATGATTGGTGAGAAAAATTACAAAATAATAAAAGAAATTAAAGAAACCTGGGATCCTGATCATATTTTTAATCCTGGGAAAATAGTAGATACACCGTCAATGAATACTTTCCTTCGTTATAAAGCAGGGAAAAAGAGCCGAAAAATTGAAACAATTTTTGATTTTTCAAAAGATCAGGGTATATTACGTGCTGCAGAAAAATGCAATGGTTCAGGTGATTGCAGAAAATCTGAAATAATTGGAGGAACTATGTGTCCTAGTTTTATGGCTAGCAGAAATGAAAATTCAACGACCAGAGCCAGAGCTAATATTTTACGTGAGTTTTTGACGAATTCAGATAAAAAAAACCCATTCGACCATAAAGAAATTTATAATGTTTTTGACTTATGTTTATCTTGTAAAGCTTGTAAATCAGAATGTCCGTCAAGTGTAGATGTTGCTAAGCTTAAAGCCGAATTTTTGCAGCATTATTATGATGCAAATGGAATCCCGCTTCGAACAAGAGCCATTGCTTACATTTCCAGAATAAATGCAATTGGTTCTTTGGTAACTCCAGTTACTAATTTTTTTATGAGCAACTCTTTCACATCTGGGATTGCGAAATCAGTTTTAGGATTTTCTCAAAAAAGAACAATTCCATTATTGTCGAAGATAACACTAAGGAAGTGGTCAGAAAGGAATAAATTAAGCGGTAGTTTTCCAAATGGAAAAGTATATCTATTTGCAGATGAATTTACTAATTACAATGAATCTGAAATCGGGATTAAAGCCTTCCTATTGCTGACTAAATTGGGTTATGAAGTCATTATTCCCAAACATCTTGAAAGTGGGAGAACTTATCTTTCAAAAGGTCTTATTCGCACTGCAAAAAAAATAGCTATCAAAAATATAATCTATCTAAAAGACCTTGTTTCAGAAAATACACCCTTAATTGGCATTGAACCTTCGGCAATTCTCAGTTTTAGAGATGAATATCCTGATCTTGTGGGTGATGAATTAAAGCAAAATGCAATAAATCTGGCGAAAAATACGCTATTGTTTGATGAGTTCTTCATAAATCAAGTTGAAAAAGGAAAAATAAATAAGAATAGCTTTAATAAAAATTCAATACATATAAAATTGCATGGTCATTGTCAGCAAAAATCTATAGCTTCTACCATTCCAAGTAAAAAAATGCTGTCTTTCCCTGAAAATTATACAGTTGAAGAAATTCCTTCTGGTTGCTGTGGTATGGCCGGTTCATTTGGTTATGAGAAAGAACATTATGATATTTCTATGAAAGTAGGAGAGCTGGTATTGTTTCCTGCAATTAGAAAAACAGCTGATGATGTTATAATTGCTGCTTTGGGAACTAGTTGTCGCTGTCAGATAAAAGACGGAACTTCAAGGGAAGCATTACATCCGATTGAGATAATGTTTAATGCTATAAATAAATAGTGACTGTGATAATTTTAATACTAAACAAATAATATCACAACTTTTGAAAAATAGAAGACTAGCATATATATATTACATAATATTTGTTCTTTTTGTTTCATGTAAAAAGGATAATACAGAACCAGAAACTGTTGTTGTTCATCCAACTCCATATTCAATTATAATACCAAAATATTTTCCTACTCTACTCAATATTCCAGCAGATAACCCCATGACAGTTGAAGGTGTTAAATTGGGCAGGTATCTGTTTTATGATGGACGGATGTCTGGACGAACACAGCAGGATTCCATGATGTGCTGTGCTACCTGTCATGTTCAGGCCAATGGTTTTGAAGTTGGAATGAATAATCCAAAATTCCCAAATGGAAAAACTTATGGATTGACAGGAATCCCAACGCCTCATTATATGACACCTATGGTAAACCTTGTGTTTAACACCAATGGCTATTTGTGGAACGGATTAATAAACAACAGCAATACTCAACTAGGAAGTTCTGTTTATGGTGTACCTGGATTATCTCAATATCATTATAAAAATATAGAATCTTTGGTTTGGATGGCTATCACTGCACCTCATGAAATGAATGGAAGTATTGAAAAAACTGTTCAAACAATAGCATCGATTCAAATGTATCCTCCAATGTTTAAACTAGCTTTTGGGACAGATGAAGTTAATTATGATCGAATAAGCAAAGCAATAGCGCAATTCGTCCGGACTTTAATTTCAGGAGATAGTAAATTTGACAAATATTTACGTGGTGAACTTAATCTGACTTCTGAAGAATTACAGGGTTATGTTTTATTTACAACTGAAAATGGTGCTGATTGTTTTCATTGTCATGGTGGTAGCGGTAATCCGATGTTTACTACAAATTTGTTTTACAATAATGGAAAGGACAGTGTTTTTAATGATCCTAAAGATAGATTCTCTGTAACACTGAATTCTTCAGACAAAGGAGCTTATAAAGCTCCAACATTAAGAAATGTTATGTTAACAGCTCCATATATGCATGATGGAAGATTTAAAACTATTGATCAGGTAATTGATTTTTATAGTGAAGGAGTTATATCAACACCTTATGTAAATCCATTGATGCATCAGGCTTTAAATGGAGGTGTACAACTAACACCTATTGAAAAAAAACAACTTAAAGCATTTTTAAATACATTAACAGATGTGAATTTTATTAATGATACACACTTTTCTAAGCCAGCAGATATTAAATAACAGTCTAAACATGAAATATATTATTATTCGTTGCTTTTTAAAGTAAGAAATATAGTATTTTTGAACAAAATTTCAAATGACTCATTGATGTTGAATAAAACTATTAAAATATTAACCTTTTTATTACTGTTTTTGTTTAGTAATTCTATTGTTAATGCCCAACATACCTATTCATTTTCAGAATCATGGGGTATTGGTGCTAATTTTGGATTAAACTATTTTTATGGAGATGTAAATGACAATACTGGCAGGATATGGAACAATACTCCTTTAAGTGGCTTTTATTATACAGATAAAAATATAATGGGGGGACTTACATTTTCAAAGTCTTTCAATAATATATGGGGTATTCGAAGCAATTTTACTATTGGAAATCTTTCAGGAAGTAATGAAAAAACGTTAATGAATTTTAAAGCTACTGTTTATACATTTGATATGGATGCAAGTTTTCAGTTCATTGATTATTTTTTAAAAAGACCTGAAACTACTAAATTTAAATATTATGTATTTGCTGGTATTGGCAGTTGTGTTTATCACTCAATAAGAAGAGATACAAAAACCAATCATTTTCTAGGAGGTATAGGCTATGATTTAAAGGGAAATAGTACTGGATATACAACTTCTATGTATGAAAAAATTGGATTAGGTATTGCTTATCAGTTAAATAAAAAATGGTTGTTTAATTTTGAAACTTCTTTAAAATTTATAAATACTGATTATCTGGATTCTTATTATTCTTCTTCCTCAAAATTAGAAGGAATTGGTTATATGTCATTTGGTTTTATTTACAAATTTGATTTAAATTTAAATTTTAATTCAATGCATAAAAGCAACAAATTATGGGATAAATCTAAAGGAAGCAATAATAGAACTTCTAATTCAGGGCTTAATAATAAAAAGAAAAGAAAATTACATAATAAATGGAAGAGGTAAAGCTAAAGATTAAAATAAATCAATGAGCTTAATATATTAATAACAAATAACTTATTTCCATAATGCGAATAATTTTGGTTGGATTTATGTCATGTGGAAAATCTACTATTGGTAAACAATTAGCCCGTAGAATGAATATGGAATCATTTGATATTGATGAAGCTTTTGAAAGTAAATATAAAATGACGATAAATAATTTTTTTGAACTTTTTGGTGAAAATAAATTCAGAGAGTTAGAGCATGGTATATTAATGGAAAGCTTAAAACAAGATAATGTGATAATTTCAACTGGTGGAGGAACTCCTTGTTTTTATAATAATATGCAAATTATAAATAATAATGGAATTTCTGTATACCTGAAGTTGCATCCAAAATCAATAATTGATCGTCTGTTAAATACTAAAAGGCAACGCCCACTTTTAAAAAACTTTACACCTGAAGAACTTAGTTCATTTGTTTATACACAATTAAGTAAAAGGGAATCCTATTATTCACAATCCCGATTTATTTTTCCTATTGAAAATAAAAAACCAAATGAAGTATATTCATTGTTAAAACAAAGTTTTGATGAGATTGGGCTTGTTTTTCCAACTGTTCAAATTTAAGCTTTGCTTTAATTTCCCAAACTTTTCTTACCTTTGCAACTTAAAAAACTGAACTTATGGCATTAAAATGTGGTATTATTGGCTTGACAAATATTGGGAAAACAACATTATTTAATTGTATATCAAACACTAAAGCTGAAACTACCAGCTTTGCTTATAGTACCAATAAATCTAATATGGGTATTGCCACAGTTCCTGATATGCGTTTACTTGCATTGGATAAAATTATTAAAGCTGAAAAGGTAATTCCTGTAACAATTGATATTGTTGATATTCCAGGTTTAGCTAAAGGTTCAAATCAGGGAGAAGGAGTAGGGAACGCTTTTTTGGCTGATATCCGACAGACAGATGCAATTATTCATGTATTGCGTTGTTTTGATGATGAAAACCTGCCACATGTTGAAGGTTCTGTTAATCCTGTTCGTGATAAAGAAATTGTTGATCTTGAATTACAAGTAAAAGATTTAGAACTAATTGAACGTAAAATTCAACGTACAGAAAAGCTTGTAAAAGCTGGTGATAAAGATGCAAAACACGGAGTTGCTGTATTAACAAAATATAAAGATCACCTTGAAAACTTTCAAAATGTACGCACCCTTGAAATTTCGGAAGATGATAAAAAATGGGTAAACGATATGTATTTGTTGACTGATAAACCTATGATGTATGTCTGCAATGTTGACGAATCTTCTGCCTCAACCGGAAACAAATATGTTGAAAGCTTTAAAGAGGCTGTTAAAGCTGAAAATGCAGAAGTATTGATAATTGCCGGAGCATTGGAAGCTGATATTGCTGCATTGGATACAGAGGAAGACCGTTTGGCTTTTTTACAGGATTATGGATTAACAGAACCTGGAGTTAATAAACTGATACGTTCAGCTTATCGTTTACTTAACCTGATTTCATTTTTCACAGTAGGAGGTAAAGAAAACCGTGCTTGGACTATTCGTAAAGGGATGACTGCTCCTCAAGCTGCTGGAGCTATCCATAGTGATCTTGAAAGAGGATTCATCAGAGCTGAAGTTATTAAGTATGAAGATATGATTAAATACGGCTCTGAAGTTAAAATAAAAGAAGCAGGAAAATTAGCAGTGGAAGGCAAAAGCTATACAATTTGCGATGGAGATATTTTGAATATTCGATTTAATGTTTAAAGTTTCTATTTTCTTATATAAACTGAATAATAAATTTCTCTTCCGTTATCGTAAATATTTAAATTATACAAATTTTTCAAATCAGTATTATTATCAAGGTCTGGTTTAATAATGCCTTGTTCAATTACAGCAAACCAATTTTCCCAAATTATAATATCACCTCTTTGTAATAGTTTGATATTATTTCTATTTAACTCTTTTCTTTTTAAAGTGTTAAAATGATCAATATTAAGCACTTCGCTAAGATAAGGATGAGAATAAACAATGCGATGCCCGGTACCAAAATTAGTGATAACAAAATTAGCTGATTTTAGAGCCAATTGCTGATCCTTGCTTAATATCATATCTCTTTTCCAGTTTATAGCAGCAGGATTAGATGTAAATGGAAAAAATACAATATAAAGTACAAATAATACTTGTACAATTATTTTTATTTTTTTCTTTTTTTCAAGGAGTTCTTCTGATATAAAATTAAACCCATACAAAGATATTATTGCTATAATCGGCATTACTCCAATCAAAACCCTATGTAAGCCCATTGAATTAAAAATGCCTAAGTACCAAAACAGTGTATGAGCAATAAAAAAACACATAAATCCGGTTAATACTAAAATAGGGATTTCGATTGTTATTTTATTTTTTATAGATTTGTAAATTAGACTGATAACCCCAGTCCAAAAGAGTAAATAAACCGGGATTCCAATTACATAAAGCAATTGTTCAATAAAATGTGTAAGTTTACCACTTCCGTAAGGACTTCCAATATGTGCATACGGAATTTTATTAAAGACCCATAAAAAATCATGATAAACAAAATATCCTGCAATGGAATATAATAGATGACCAAATAAAAGTAAAGGAATTAACTTCCATTGTTTTTTTAATAATAAGTATAAAAAATATACACCTAATATGATAAGTCCTTCTGAACGAACAAAAGGAAGAAATGAAAGTAGCAAACAAGCAGCAATAAACCTTTGTTTGATTGATAAATAGATGCTGATGATTAAAAATAGAGCAAATAAAGGTTCGGTTAAGCCTGAAAATGTAAGAATGTAATAAAGCGGTGCAAACATCATAATAACAGCAACTAAAATAGCATTTTTAAGATTTAAATATTCTACTGTTTTGTATGTTATAAAGATGCATGTTAATGAAACTATTACATTAAAAACCTTCATTCCGTTAAACCCAAAATGCGCAAATGGACTGCTTAAGAGTACAAATACTGGTTTTGACCAATGATTAAAAAAAAGTTCAGGATGATTTGGGGCATATTTAGAAAATAAATAATGAGTAATACTGTCACCGGCATCACCTGTTCCATTAAAAAAAAGAATTGTAAGGATAGCAATAATTACATATATGAATAATAACGGAAAAATAGCTTTTTTCATAAATAACAGGTTGATTCTTAATTATTAAGTATACAGTTTTTTAGTTGTTGATGTAGTGATTCCATTTTTTTTAATAATCAATCCAATTATAATCAGGATATTAAAAAACGCTATGTAAATCCAAAAATCTCTCATAAAATCAGTTTGACAAGGCGGACAATTATTTGTATCAATACACGGTTCGCATTGAATAGTAGACTTATCAATGAAATATATAAGAATCAATAAAAGATTCCCAAGAATCCAAATAATTTCTATAATCCACTTCTTAATATATCCTTTCATATCAGCTTATCCAAGTCATTTTTGAACTAACAACCTTGTAATGCTTTTTTTGCTTTTTTAAAATAATCTGAAATCCATTTGAACCGTCTGTTGCTTTTATCTTATCCAAGTCAATAATAAATGAATCCCTTTTTAATTCTATCTTTTTAAATTTAATAAGTATCTTTTGTAGAAACCCATATTGAATCCAAGTAGAATCATTTTTAAGTAAAGAATCTGAATTTATCTCAATGAATTTTGCTCGTTGGTTTAAAAAATCATTAATAACCTGCCTTTCAAAAAAGTCTACTTTTGAGAAATCAATCCATTTATCATAAGTGTTTAGTTCTGAGTCTATATCTAATGCTGAATCAATTGTCAGACTGATTATTGAGGTTTGTTTTTGTATTGTAATCCTTTTAGAATGACAACTTAGTAAAACAAAAACCAAAATCAAGCTACAAATAATCAGTCGCATGTTTTTTTTTTATGGCTGTCAACTATTTTATTGCAAAAAAAACTAAATATTTTGACAAAAGAGCGGAAATAATAAGAGGAAAAGGGTCTTTGCTTACTGTTTAATAATTAAGATTTAATTTAGTTTTCTCTCAAAACAAATTCATCGTATTCGATTTCGAAACGCAATTTGTGTTTTGATTCTTCGATAGCAAGTGTAAGGAAAATATTTTTTAAATCAGTATTTGGAGCTCTATCAGCCAATTTTGTATATAATTTAAATGCTGCTTTTTCTTTTTTCATGGCAAATACCAATGCTTCAGCATAAGTCATAGTAGGAGAGGGCACAACATTTACAATATAATCTCCAATTTTTAGATCGGTAACTGCTTCAGGTTTCATTTCGAATAAGCCGTTTTCTTTTATACCTAATAGTCTTGCTTTATGGATTATTTCTTCTTTTGCAAAGTCAAGAAATATTTCTTTTACTTCAGCTGAGGATGAATTTTCTGCCAATTTTGTATATAAATCAACAGCGACTTGCTCTTCATTAATCGCAAAGTCTAAAATGTCATTAATGTTTTCAAATTCTTTCATAATTCATTTCTTTTTATAAAGGCTTAAAAACATTTATAATTATTAAAAATAATCATTTGTCTTTGAGCTTTAATGGTAATTAATAATTAATTTTCCCTTCAAAATAGTCATCAAAATATTTCACCACATTGTCACAGGCATGATTGAACAATGCATGATAATTATTATCTATAGTTTCAATAAACCTGTATTTACTTCTTCCTTCTTCATTTTCAAAATCAGGTAATAATGAAATTACTTCCATCATTACATCATTTACATCAGTGGTAGTTTGAACGCCTAATTTCTTCAGCAAAGCAAACAATTGCATATAAGATGTGTCCTTTACAGCTGATTGCATAGTTTGGTTAATCTTTTGAATATAGCGTTGTGTGTTTGTAAAATGGCCGCCAATTTCAAATGGGAGAGAAGCTGGAAGTACCAAATCTGCTAATTGGGCAGTTTCTGTCATAAAATAATCCTGTACCATTCCGAAGCCGCCATTTGATGCAACTTCACGTAAATTTTCTTTATCAATAGCACAACCTAATGGATCTTCACCAAAGATAAAAATATTTTTAATTTTACCTTCTCTTAATAGCTTTTCCTGTTCACTAGTATAATTGGTTGATAAATTAGTAACACCCCAGCATTCTTCCATTTTCTTTATAAAATCTTTGTTGTCAACTTCCTGATAACCTACTCCAAATTTAGGGTAAGCTCCCATATCAAATAAACCTTGTGAATTATTTTTGGTTTTTAGTGCAATCAATCCATTGGAAGTTTTACCCAATTTCCCTGTAATCATTGTTAAATTATACAATTCAGTAGAAGCTGGTGCTGAAATCTCTTTTTCAGAAAATAAAAGAATAGCATTCATCTGAGTATTATAATCATTGGCACAATTTGCTATTAAATCTGCTGAAACTCCAGCTGATTTTAGCAATTCTTCAAAATTTTCCTTAAGTAAATTTTCTTTATATGTTTCGAAATCAGCACAATTATCTTTGATAAACATTGCATTGTAAAGCTTGTTTTTTACAAGATAATAATTAACAGCTTTGATAAAATAGTAATAAGACTCAACTTTAATAAGTTTATCAACTTTGTGAGCCATTGAATTATTATGAAGTGTTGTAAGGACTTCTACTTCTATTTTTTTAGTAAAACGGGTATTATTTACCATATAACCAACTACTGGGTTGTCTTTATTAATCTCAGTACCAAATAAATAAATTTTACTAGCATCTTTTATCTGACTAAAAGGAGCATTGTCAAAAGAAGTATTAATTAAATGTGCACCTCTTTTGATATAATGCATACTACCAATATTATTTGTCTTTGCTCCGGCTCTGGCTAGTTTCTGTATAAGATAAATTTCCTCATTCGTTAAGCGGGCTCCAGCATAAAAAGCATTTTCGTTTGCTTCAACACTTCTTATTTTGTGAACAATATAATCATAAGCTTGCTTAAAGCTAATTTCTTCAAAAACACCTTCAGTTTTCAATAAAGGCTTGGTGATTCGTTTTTTATCATTCAAAAATAGGTAGCCGAATTTTGCATATTTACAAATGTTTCCATCAGGATTAACCATTCCGTTTGCTCCGGTTACTCTTAGTACAAATCCATTTTTGTGATGAACAGTAATGCTGCAACCTACGGAACAATAATTGCATATTGTTTCAAAACTTTTTGCTTTTACTGGTCCGGGTTTAAAACTGAAATTTTCTGTAATAGCACCGGTTGGACAGGTTGAAATACACATTCCACAACTTTCGCAGTCTGTATCCTGTAATTTATTTCCCAGACTAGGAGCTACATAAGTTTTGAATCCACGTTCAACTAAACCCAAAGCATTCGCACCAACAACTTCTTTACAAATGCGGACACAGCGAGAACATAATATACATTTGTTATTATCTATTTCTATAAATGGATGATCAAAATTTATCTGATGTTCTGAGAATTCACCATCAAAGTGAAGTTGATCAGCATTATATTCAGTTGCATATTTTTTTAAATCACAACTGAAATATTCTGTACAACCACATTCAAGACAACGGTTGGCTTCATGTTTAGCTATATCTTCGTTCTTATATCCCAATTCAACTTCGTTAAAATTAATGCGATTTTTAGGATTTAAAGTAGGCATTTCTTCACGTAATTGCTTAGGATAATTTGTACTATAATCTTCTTTTATTTGTGGTTTGAAATTATCTTTCTTACTTAAAAATTCTTTTTTAGCTGGTTCAATAGGCAAACCCATTAAAAACTGATGACAGGAAAGTGCTGCAATTTTTGCCTGTGCAATCGCCTGAATTAAAGTTGCTGGCCCTGTAACTCCATCACCTGCAGCAAATACTGATTTTATTCCGGTTTGTAAGGTGTTTTTATCGCAATCCAGATCGCCCCATTTTGTAAGCTTTAAATCTCCTTCATTAGCGATCCTATTTATGTCTTCAAGAAAATTAACATCTGTTTTTTGACCGATAGCAGCCAAAACATAATCTAATTTCAGCTCAAACTCTGAACCTTCCATTGGAACAGGTCTTCTTCTACCTGAAGCATCTGCATCACCTAATTCCATTTTAATGCAGGTCATTGTTTTAAGTTTACCTTCTTTATCTTTATTGATTTTTGTAGGATTTGTTAAAAATAAATATTCAACACCTTCTAATTTAGATTCATGAATTTCGATTGGGTTTGCCGGCATCTCATTTTCGGTACGTCTATATACTACATATACTTTTTTTGCACCACAACGTATAGATGTTCTGCAACAATCCATAGCTGTATTACCACCACCCACAACTGCAACAGTTTTTCCGGCAAAATTGTATTTTTGACCTGTTATTTCCATCTTTTTTAAAAAGTCAATACCAGAAAAAACATTTTCAGCATCATCACCTTCACAACCTACCGTTGTTCCTTTTTGAGAACCAATCGTAAGAATTACAGCATCGTATTTTTTACGGAGCGTTTCATAACTTAAATTTCCTCCCAGATTTTTATTATAAAATATTTTAACACCGATTTCAGTAATATTATCAACTTCGTTTTGTAATAAATCATTAGGTAAACGATATTCAGGAATGCCATACCTTAACCAGCCACCTGCTTTTGGCGCTGCTTCATAAATATCAGCCTGATGACCTTCTATTTGAAGGAAATAAGCAGCTGATAATCCACCCGGTCCAGCGCCTATTACAGCAACTTTTTTCTTTGTTGAAGGTTTAATTTCAGGAACAAATTGAGTAATAGATTCAAGATCTTTATCAGCAGCAAAGCGTTTTAGATAATCAATACCCACAGCAGCACCCTCATCAAGTAAATTTCGACGGCAAGCTACTTCACAGGGTCGTACACAAACTCTTCCACATATAGCCGGTAGTGGATTTGCTTCTTTTATTAATGCAATGGCATCATTATAAAGCCCTTTTTCAATAAGTGAGATATAACCCTGAACATCAACTCCGGCAGGACAAGTTTGTTTGCAGGGAGCTGAACAATCAGCATAATGGTTACTTAACAATAGGTCTAATGCTGTTTTGCGGGCTTTTTTAACTTTTTCGTTATCAGTTATAATAACCATGCCCTCTCTCACTTTTGTCGAACAGGAAGGCTGTAAACCTTTCATACCTTCCACTTCAACAACACATACATAACAGGAAGTATAGGGTTCAATACGAGGATCATTACACAAAGTTGGTATCTGAATATTATTTTTATTGGCTACTTCCAAAATGCTATCATCTGAATAAGCACTGATTATTTTGCCGTTTAATATGATATTTACACTGTTGCTCATAGGTTATGAGTTATTTGGTTATTAAGTTTTTATGTTATTAAGCTTTCAGACTTATAATTTTAATAGATTTACTATTGACTAAGTTAATGAAATTGCTTCAAATTTACAACGTGCAAAACAATCTCCGCATTTAATACAGTTTTCCTGATTGATAAAATGTATTTGCTTACGTTCACCGGTTATTGCTTTTACAGGACATTTTACAGCACAAATTGTACATCCTGTACATTTATCTTCAATAATTTCATAAGTAAGTAAAGGTTTGCAGGATTTTGCAGGACATTTTTTTGCAAAAATATGGGCTTCATATTCATCGCGAAAATATTTCAATGTAGTTAAAACAGGATTAGGCGCTGTTTGCCCTAATCCACACAGAGAGTTATCTTTAATCTGAACAGCCAGTTCTTCAAGTTTTGCAATATCACTATTTTCTCCTTTACCGTCAGTAATACGGTTAAGAATTTCTAACATTCTTTTAGTTCCAATTCTGCAAAATGTACATTTACCACATGATTCTTCTTGAGTAAAATTAAGGAAAAACTTAGCAATATCAACCATGCATGTCGTTTCGTCCATAACAACCATACCACCTGAACCCATAATTGCACCGGTTGCATTTACTGAATCGTAATCAACTATTGTATCAGCAAGAAATTCAGGGATACAACCACCTGAAGGTCCGCCTAATTGAACTGCTTTGAATTTTTTGCCATTCGGTATTCCACCACCCAGTTTGAAAATAATATCACGAATAGTTATTCCCATAGGAACTTCAACCAATCCTGAATGATTTATTTTTCCTGCAAGTGCAAATACTTTGGTTCCTTTACTTTTCTCAGTTCCATATTTGGAATAAGCTGAAGCTCCATTGTATATTATCCAGGGAATATTAGAGAAGGTTTCAACATTGTTAATATTCGTGGGCTTTCTCCATAAACCAGACTCAGCAGGGAAGGGAGGACGTTTGCGGGGCATTCCTCTTTCGCCTTCAACAGAGGCAATTAAAGCAGTTTCTTCACCACATACAAATGCACCTGCACCTTCTTTAATATGAATGTCAAAATTAAAATCTTTAATTCCTAAAATATTTTTACCAAGATATCCTTTTGTTCTTGCCTGTATTATAGCTATTTCAAGTCGCTTGATAGCCAAGGGATATTCAGCACGGCAATAGATAACACCTTCAGTAGCACCAATTGCGTAAGCTCCAATAATCATTCCCTCCAGAACAGCATGAGGATCTCCTTCGAGAAGCGAACGATCCATGAAAGCACCGGGATCTCCTTCATCTGCATTACAAATAATATATTTTTCATCGGATTTATTGTTGCGGGCAAATCTCCATTTCATACCTGTCGAAAAACCACCACCACCTCTGCCACGCAAACCAGAATCCAATATTGTTTGAATGATTGTTTCATAAGAAATTTTATCATCAGCTATTCTACGAATTGCCGCATATCCAAGTTGTGCCTCATAGTCTTCAATCGATTCAGGATCAATCAATCCACAATGACGCAATGCAATTCTTACCTGATCTTCGAAAAATTTATTGTCTTCAGTAGGAAATAGTTCTGTTTTTACAACATATTCTTTGATAGGTTTTTGTTTCGCAATATGTTGACCTATGATTTCTATTGCTCGATTTTCATCAACATTTCCATAAATATAAGAACCATTTTTGTCAATAATTTCTACCAAAGGTTCTCGAAAACACATCCCGATACAACTGGTTTTCTTTAAATCGAAATCCAATTTATCAACTTGCTTGATTGCCTGTATTTTCTCGTAAGTTTTATTAGCTCCGGCAGCAATTCCGCAACTACCTAATCCAACTATTACTTTTATCTTTTCCATAAACAATAGTATTTATAAGTACTTTAGGCACTTCTTCCTTTATTAGTTATTTTCTTTAATTTTTATTTCTTTAATAATACTTACAGCATCTTTACCTGTAAGCTTAGCATATGTATTATCACCAATCATCATTACTGGTGCCAGTGAACAACAACCTAAGCAAGCTACTGATTCTAATGTAAATAAGCCATCATTTGTTGTAGCACCATCCAACACACCTAATGATTCCTGTATTGCTTCAGTTATTGCGTTTGAATTTTGAACATGGCATGCTGTTCCGTGACAAACTTTTATAATATGTTTACCAACAGGTAATAAACGAAATTGAGCGTAAAAAGTGGCAACTCCATACATGTCACTTAGTTTTAATCCTGTCTCTTTAGCAATTTTAATAAAAGCTTCGGAAGGAATATATCCAAATGTTTGTTGTGTCCCTTGCAAAATAGGAATCAGGTTTCCTTTTTTACCATTGTACTTTGCAATTAATGAGTCAATTAAACTAAGATCAACAGTATCTTTTGCTAGATATTCCTGATGTTTTTTGATTCTTTCAATTCTCATAGTGATTATTTTTAATAAATGCTAAAATATAAAACTTTTTTGTAATACAAGTTTTTTAATAAAAAAATAAAAAGAGATTTATCAATGCAAAAAAGGAAATCTACTTAATTAATAAAAATTTTATTATGCAAATTATTAAGTAGAATGTTAAAAATTGGGACAATATTAATTTATCTATTATCAGAGAATAATAGTATAGAAAAAATTAAATAAATGCTATACAAATAAGTAAAGCCTCATTTTGTAAAATGAAGCTTTACTTATTTATATTGTTATGCTGAATTAGAAACTAGCAATCACTGTTTTACCACCAACAACTTTTTGGTTGATATTTACATTAACTTTGACATTTAATGGCAGCAATAAATCAACTCTTGAACCGAATTTTATAAATCCAAGTTCTTCGCCTTGTTGTGCAATATCTCCGACTTTAGAATAACAAACAATTCTACGGGCTACAAAACCAGCAATTTGTCTTGTTAAAATACTGACCCCATTTTGATTTTCAACAACTATTGTAGTTCTTTCATTTTCAGTTGAAGATTTTGGATGCCATGCGACTAAAAACTTTCCCGGATGATATTTACTGTATTTTACTTTACCACTCATTGAATACCTGTTAACATGCACATCATTTGGTGACATAAAAACAGAAATCTGTAATCGTTTATCTTTAAAATATTCTGTTTCTTCTACTTCTTCAATTACAACGACTTTCCCATTTGCAGGACAAAGAATTTGGTTCTCATTTGTTTCAATTTTAAAAATTGGCACCCTGAAAAAACGAATAATTAAAATGTAGAAAAATGATAAAATTATTGATGAAAAGAAGAAAAGTGAAGGGATTTTATACAGATAAATTTTTTCAATTAAAAGTATACCTAAAAACAAAGAAAATGAAACAACTAAAATTTTAAAACCTTCTTTATGAATTTTCATATTTTATAATTAATTTATATTATTTAAAATAGGTGATTAAAATAAGATAAAAGAAAACAAAGGGCACAGAGATGAATAAAGCATCCAGTCTGTCTAAAATCCCACCATGTCCCGGCATTATATTACCGGAATCTTTAATGTTTAAATTCCTTTTGAACATAGATTCTGTTAAATCCCCTAATGTACCAAAAATAACAATAATGAATGCCATTCCAATCCATTCAAAACATGATAATTCAGTGTAAAAACGAGATAAAACAAATGCAGATAACGTGCTGAAAATCAAACCACCCATGCTGCCTTCCCATGATTTTTTTGGAGAAATTCTTTCATACAATTTTGTTTTTCCAAACTTAACTCCAACTAAATAAGCAAATGTATCGTTGGTCCATAAAATAATAAACAAACCAAGTAAGATATCATAATGATATACACCAGCTTGAAATGAAAGATTCGGGATGAAATTTAGAATCGATAAAGGAATAGTAATATAAACTATTCCTAATAAGGTAGTTGAAATATTTTCAATTGCATTTGTTTTGCTTTTAAACAGCTCAATAATAAATGGTATGAAAAATAATGGAACAATTAGCAATAAATAGATTAAATCTGAATTTGAAATAGAAATATAAGCAGAAATACTAAATATAATTATTGAAATAATAATTCCTGGAATCCTTTGAGGTTTTATTAAAGCTTTCCCCGAAATTGAATAAAATTCAGCAACACTTAAAATTGTAAAAATTAAAAAAACTAAAGAAAAGAAATAATGACTAAGTAGGATAGAAGCAATCACTAAAATTACAAATATGCTACCTGAAATTGACCTAGTAACTAAATTATTCACTTTGACTAAATTTTGATATTAGTATTTTTGCTTTCATAATATTATCAATGTGAATATGTAGTTCAATATCTCCTATTAAATAAGCAGAATCTTGTTTATTTATAATAACTGATTCAATTTCATTTTCTTCTAACATTCCACTAAGTAATTCAATTTCATATAATTGATCAGAAGTAAAAATAAGAGCCCATTCTTCGTCCATTTAAAATCAAATTAATTAATATCATCAATCAGAAAAACATATAATTCTTTAGGTCCATGAGCACCCATAACCAATGTTTTTTCAATATCAGCAGTTCTACTTGGACCTGTAATAATAGAAATCATAGATGGAAGTGTTTCATATTTAAATCTGATTTGTTTCAATGCTTGTTTTAAATCATCAACAAGTTGAGAAGAATAAGCGACTACAACGTGAATTTCGGGGTATACATTCATTCTTCTACCTGACATTTGTTTAGAAGAAACCATAATGCTTCCAAGACGTGCAATTAAAAATTCACATTTAGTAATCCCCACTTTTTGGTTTATAAAATCGTTTTCAGCAGAAGAAATTGCTAATTTAGTATTTTTAAGAATTGCTAATAATTCAGAATCAATACAATATAAATTACTCCATTTGTTATCCAGAGCTATCTGGTTAATATTAGCTACAAATTCATTTTCATCAAAACAATAAACAAAATTTCCTGCTACAGCATTAAATGCTTCTGCAAAAGTTATATCTAGTGATTCTGTAATCTCATTATATACAGATGCTTCAAAATCAATTTCAGGAAATGGATTATCTGATTTATCAATCAGAGCATCTCTTATTTGTTTAAGTACTCTTTCTTTTGAAGTGCTATCTTTCATCCTTTTTTAGTTGATTAGTTAATAGATTATTAAGTTATAAAGTTAATAGTAACTTTACAAACTTTAGATGCATCTTAAAATTTAAGATCTATCTTTTAACGTATTATTTAGATTGCTTTCAATATAATTTTCAGGCAATGTTTTTGGAGTCTGTGGTATAAATGTAGTAGTTGTTGTTGAGTCATTTTTAAAACCTTCAAACATTAAATCTACTTCTTTGTCTTTTTCAAAAGGACGTTTTCCAAAAATCAATTCTAAATCTTCTCTGAAAATCACTTCTTTTTCAATTAAAACAGAAGCAAGACTATCTAATTTAGATTTATTTTCCTGTAATAATTTAATAGCACGTTGATAAGCAGTTTCAATTAAAATATGAATTTCCTGATCAATCAGTTCAGCGGTTTTTTCACTATAAGGTTTTGAAAATGCATATTCCTGTTGACCTGATGAGTCATAATAACTTGTATTCCCAATTTTTTCGTTCAGGCCAAAGTAAACAACCATTGCATAAGCTTGTTTAGTTACTTTTTCAAGGTCATTTAATGCACCGGTTGAAATTTTACCAAAAGTAACCTGTTCTGCTGCTCTTCCACCTAAGGCTGCTGTTATCTCGTCAAGCATTTGTTCAGAAGTAGTAATCTGACGTTCTTCAGGTAAATACCATGCAGCGCCTAAAGCTTTTCCTCTAGGAACTATAGTTACTTTAACCAAAGGATGAGCATGTTCTAACAACCAGCTTATAGATGCATGACCTGCTTCATGAAAAGCAATAACTTTCTTTTCATCTAAAGAAATAATTTTATTTCTTTTTTCCAATCCTCCAACAATACGGTCAATTGCATCTAGAAAGTCTTGTTTTTCAATTACTTTTTTGCCTTTACGTGCAGCTATTAATGCAGATTCATTACATACATTAGCAATATCTGCACCTGAAAATCCTGGAGTTTGTTTAGCTAAAAACTCAACATTTAAGTTCGGATCATTTTTTAGATTTCGCATATGAACCACAAAAATAGCTTTTCTTTCTTCAAGGTCAGGAAGCTCTACATAAATCTGACGATCAAATCTACCAGCACGCATCAATGCTTTATCTAAAATGTCAGCACGATTTGTAGCAGCAAGAATTATTACACCTGCATTTGTTGCAAAACCGTCCATTTCAGTAAGTAACTGGTTAAGTGTATTTTCTCTTTCATCATTGCCACCAGTCATTGCATTTTTACCTCTTGCTCTACCAATAGCATCAATTTCATCAATAAAAATAATACAGGGTGCTTTTTCTTTGGCTTGTTTAAATAAATCCCTTACTCTGGATGCTCCAACGCCTACAAACATTTCAACAAAGTCAGAACCTGAAATAGAAAAGAAAGGAACTTTTGCTTCACCTGCAACAGCTTTTGCAAGTAAAGTCTTTCCTGTTCCCGGAGGACCAACCAATAAGGCTCCTTTTGGAATTTTACCACCTAATTCTGTGTATTTTGTAGGATTCTTTAAAAAGTCAACAATTTCAATAATTTCTGTTTTAGCTTCTTCTAATCCAGCAACATCATGGAAGTTTATGCTTACACTGGTGTCTTTATCAAACAACTGAGCTTTTGATTTGCCAATGTTAAATATTTGACCACCACCACTTCCTTTGCCCATCATACGCATAAAAACAATCCATATTACGATAAGAATAAGGAAAGGCCATATAAAGCCAAAAATTTCAGTTCCCCAATCTCTGCGATTTTCAGGAGTAATAGAAACAGGGTCTCTATTTATTATTAATTGCTTTTCAGCCTCAGTTTTACCAATAGTATCCTTAGTAATTATCTTATTCTGTAAATCACTGATATCTTTTTGAAAACCTTCCAATGTTATAAATTTATAAATATAAAAAGTCTTACCTTTAAATGTACTACTAAAACCTTCAGGTTTAATGTTTTTATAGGTAGTGTCTTTGGCAACACTTTCATTTTTTATATATATTTCAGCAGTTTCTTTGTTTACAATTACAATTTTCTCAATATCATTTTTAATAAATATTTTTGATAACTGGCTCCAGCTTATTACTTTATCTTCTTCTTTGAAAGAGCTACTATTCGTAAACTGTAATGCGATAAATACTGCCAGTATTCCGTATATCCAATAAAAGCTAAATTTAGGCTTTTTTTGCATATTAAACATTCCTTTTTTATCAGGAGATGTGTTTTTTTCTTGTTTATCTTTATTATTTTCCATGTATATCTTTAGAATATCTATTAATCAATATCTTCAATTATTTTAATATCAGCATCTGCCCACAACTTTTCTAACTGATAAAATGCCCGGGTTTCTTTTTGAAATATATGAACAACTACATCAAAATAATCAAGTAAAATCCATTCAGAATTTATAAAACCTTCTTTAAAACGGGGAGTCGCACCAATTGCTTTTATCACTTCTTCCTGAACAGAGTCTGCAATTGCTTCAGTTTGAGTTCTGGAAGTTCCATTACAAATTATAAAGTAATCAAACATGCTGTTATGAACATTTGCAAGGTTCAAGATAGTTATTTCTTTTCCTTTTTTTTCCTGTATTCCTTTAACGATGATATCGACTAACATAGCCGATGTTGAGTTAATTTTCTTTTTTGCCATTAATTTTTAATTATAGCATGCAAAATTACGTTTTTTTAGTGATTATATTCAATACTTTTTTAAAGGATTATTTTATTATTTTTACAAACAAAAGAAACCACACTTATGTTCGATAAATTTATTACAAAAGATAAAATAATAAAACTTACTAATGTTAATTCAACCAATGTTTTTGCAGTTGAATTGTTGAAGAAAAAAGATACTTTTGAAGGAACCATTATTTGGGCTCTTAAGCAAACAGAGGGAAAAGGGCAAAAAGGGAATAGCTGGGAAAGTGAAGACGGCAAAAATCTAACTTTTACATTAATACTTCATCCATTAAGTGTTGAACCTTCGCAACAATTTATGATAAATAAAGCGGTGTCACTCGGAATAATTGATTTCTTGAAAACAAAAATAGAAGAATCACAAATTAAAATTAAATGGCCAAACGATATTTATGTTAATAAGTCAAAAATTGCTGGTATATTGATTGAAAATGAAATTCTGGGAGCATATTTACAATCAACAATAGTTGGAATTGGCTTGAATGTAAATCAAATATCTTTTTCTGAAAAGATACTAAATCCAGTTTCTTTACAGTTAATTACCGGCAAAGAAATGGATATTGAAATTATATTAACAGAACTTCTTAATAAAATTGAATCAAGAATTCTAGATCTATATAATAATGAAATAGAATTAATTAATTATGATTACTTAAATTCGTTATTATACTATAATGTTTATAAAAACTATCTCATTAAAAATATTCAAATTCAGGCAATGATAATTGGGTTATCTGAATTTGGGCAACTCATTTTAAAAACAAAAGAAGAGAAATTAATTAAATGTGATTTTAAAGAGATTGTGTTTCAACATGATTAAAATTATTGATACCTTAATCAGAATTATAATTCCAGAAATTCGATTTTAAAGAGTATATTTGCAAAAAATATTTACCAAATTATGGATGACGGTCCGGAGAAATATTACTTTTTACCAACCTTGATTACAAAGGATTGATCTTATTATGTTCACTTCTTTATGATCAGTAAATAAAGGAGGTGTGCATGACTTCACAAACTACATTTTATTTAAGTCAGATACTTGGACGTAACATTCGGGATGACGAAGGTTTTGAAATAGGCAAACTTGTTGATATTATCATTGATTTTAGCAACGGTAAAACTATTGAAAATGAATCGATAAGACCATTAGTTACAGGGATAAAAATTAAAGGGGAGAACAATACTATTGTTTGTTTTTTAGTCTCAAAATTTGACATACATCGTGAAGCTTCAAAATTTAATATTTACTGTTCTATTGAAGAGGAAATTCCTGATATTGAAATTGAAAATCATTTTTTATTAGCAGAAAATATTTTAAGTAAACAAATTGTAGACTTAAATGGAAAGAAACTTGTAAGAGCTCATGATATTAGACTTGTAGCAATTGCAGGAAACTCATATGTGATTGCTGTTGACGTTGGTTTGGAAGCTTTTTTTAGAAAAATAGGAATTGCAAAATTTATTGTTAGAATATATAAGATTTTCAACGGAAACTTAAATCCAAAATTTATTTTATGGAATGATGTAGAAGCAGTTGATTACAGCAATTACAATATTAAATTATCAAGGGTTTTTTCGAGGTTACATACCTTACATCCTTCTGATTTAGCTGATATAATTGAAGATATGGGTAAAACTTCTGCTTCTGTTGTATTTTCTTCACTTGATAATGAAAAAGCAGCAGATGTATTGGAAGAATTACAAACTAAAGCTCAAGTAAGGATTATAGAAAATCTAACTGTTGAAAAAGCAGCAGATGTATTGGAAAAAATGCCTGCCAATGAAGCGGCTGATATAATTGAAGAATTAGAAGCTGATAAAGCAGAAGAGTTATTAAAAGAGATGGAATCTGATGCCTCACAGGATATTCGGGAATTACTTGAATATCCTGATAATTCAGTTGGTAGTTTGATGACAACAGAGGTTATTTCTTTTCATAAAAATACAAAAGTGGAAGATGTTTTAAAGACATTTCGTAAACAAAAACCTGATGTTGAAGCACTCTATAATATTTATGTAACAGGAACCAATGAAAAACTTATTGCAAATGTTCCCTTGAGAGAATTATTGATATCAGAACCCTCAAACTATCTCTCAAATATTATGAATAAAAATCCAATTTTTCTTTATGATACTGATAAAATTGACAGCCTTGCTGAGATGGTTTCAAAATATAACCTTTTAGCCATACCTGTTACAAATATTAATAAAAAATTATTAGGCATGGTTATTATTGATGATATAATCGAAGACCTTGTTAATGAAAGAAAAACTTATAAAAGATAATTTTGTAAATTGTCAAATTTACTTAATCCTTTTTAGTTTTATTAAGAATATCCACCTGAATTTGAATAGATTCTTCATGAAGAATTTCTAATAATTTTTTCACAAAAATAATATCTAATCCTAAATCTTTGGCTTTTCTCATACGCATGCAAATTATTTCATTCCAGCGTTTTATTTGTAAAATAGTAATATCATTTTCTTTTTTATATTCTCCAATCTGACTAACTAGATCCATCCGTTTTGCAAGAATGTCAATTAGCTCATCATCAGCACTGTCTATTAATGAACGAAGTCTATCTAAATTACTCTCAACATCTTTATTTCCCCTTGCTTTTCGGAATTTTAATGAATTCAGCAAGTTTATAAATGCCAGTGGTGTAATTTGTTGTTTTGAATCAGTTAATGCTTTTTCAGGATTTGGATGAACTTCTATCATTAAACCTTGCATTTCAAGATCCAAGGCTTTTTGTGAAACTAAACTCAATAAATTTCTATTTCCTGAAATATGACTTGGATCAGAAATGATAGGTAAGTCAGGTAAAATACGTTTAAGTTCGATTGGAATTTCCCATAAAGGTGCATTTCGAAAAGGTTTTGAATTATAGGTGTAAAAACCACGATGAATAGCTCCAATTTTTTCAATACCAACCTGATTGATTCGTTCAATTGCACCTAACCAAAGCTTTAAATCAGGGTTTAAAGGATTTTTTATTAAAACAGGAATATCACATCCTTTTAATGCTTCAGCAAGTTCCTGCATTGAAAAAGGATTACCAACAGTTCTGGCACCTACCCATAATACATCAATTCCGTGTAATAAACACTCTTCAATATGATAAGGTGTTGCAACTTCTACAGTTGTAAGTAAACCAGTAGTTTCTTTTACTTTCTTCAGCCATCCCAAACCAATTTTACCAATTCCTTCAAACCCATCAGGACGGGTACGGGGTTTCCAAATACCGCATCTGAAAATTTTCACAGAAGGTATTTTTGATAACTCAGTTGCTGTTTGTAAAACCTGCTCTTCACTTTCGGCACTACAGGGTCCTGCAATAATTAATGGTTCATTATTTAATGTAATCCATTGATTAAGAGGCGATATTGTTATTTTTATACTCATTTCTTCTTTTGGCAAAATTAAATAAAGTTTATTTACAGATTTTTAATAATTTTACAGACTTAAATATTTTTTATTCTTTTTGGAAATGGATAATATTTAAATAATACGTTATCAAATATTTAGATAATTAATATTGAATTAATTTTTATTAAAAATTATAGAATTAAAAAATGGAGACATTGAAAAGGAGTATCATAAAAGACTTATTAAAATCTATAAACGAAGAAGTAGTAGGTAATATAGTTAATGTAAAAGGTTGGGTTAGAACTAAAAGAGGTAACAAAAATATCGCATTTATTGCATTAAACGATGGTTCTATAGTACATAGCATTCAAATTGTTGTTGATCTGGCAAATTTTGATGAAGAACAAATGAAATTAATAACGACAGGTGCTTGTATTTCGGTAAATGGAAAATTGGTTGAATCAATGGGGCAGGGGCAAAGTGTAGAGATTCAAGCCTCTGATATTCATGTTTATGGAACAGCTGATGCAGAAACCTATCCTTTACAGAAAAAAGGACATTCTTTGGAGTTTTTGAGAGAAATAGCTCATTTACGTCCCCGTACCAATACTTTTGGTGCTATATTACGTATTCGTCATGCAATGTCTTTTGCAATTCATAAATATTACAATGAAAATGGCTTTTATTATATTCATACACCTATTATCACAGGGTCTGATGCTGAAGGTGCAGGTGCTATGTTTCGAGTAACTACTCTCGATGCAAAAAATCCACCTTTAACAGATGAAGGAAAAGTAAATTATGCTGAAGATTTTTTTGGAAAAGAAACTAACCTGACAGTTTCAGGACAATTAGAAGCTGAATTAGCAGCATTGGCTTTAAGTAAAGTTTATACTTTCGGTCCTACTTTTAGAGCTGAGAACTCTAAT
Source organism: Bacteroidales bacterium (assembly GCA_049315385.1). GTDB lineage: Bacteria > Bacteroidota > Bacteroidia > Bacteroidales > JACABE01 > JACABE01. The sequence continues at coordinate 23,829 of JBMOKG010000026.1, read as the reverse complement.
ACACCCCGCCATTTGGCTGAATTCTGGATGAACGAACCTGAAGTAGCTTTTAATGAAATAAAAGAAAATATGGATCTGGCTGAAGATTTTATCAAATCACTGGTTAGATATGCATTAGATAACTGTTCTGATGATCTTGAGTTTTTAAATAATATGTATGACAAGGAACTTATTGAAAGATTGAATTTTGTTGTAAATAATAGTTTTGAACGATTGGCATATACCGACGCAATTGAAATATTATTAAAATCAGGTCAGAGTTTTGAATTTCCTGTATCATGGGGAGTTGATTTGCAATCAGAACATGAAAGATATCTAGTAGAAAAACATTTTAAAAAACCTGTTATATTAACTGATTATCCAAAGGATATCAAAGCATTCTATATGAAGCAAAATGATGATGGTAAAACAGTTCGTGCTATGGATGTTTTATTTCCAAAAATAGGTGAAATCATTGGTGGTTCACAACGTGAAGAAAATCTTGAAAAATTGCATAATAGGATTTCAGAAATGGGTATACCTGAAAAAGATGTATGGTGGTATCTTGATACTCGTCGTTTTGGAACTGCTCCTCATAGTGGTTTTGGATTAGGTTTCGAACGATTAATTTTGTTTGTTACAGGTATGTCTAATATCAGAGATGTAATCCCTTTTCCAAGAACACCAATGAATGCAGAATTTTAATACAATTTCAAATTAATAATAAAGAATTGCGAAAATAGGATTCAACTTAATTTTCTATATTTTTATACTTTATATTTTATTTAAACATGTTAAGTCAGCGATTACAGCAAAAACTACAGCAAAAACTATCACCACAGCAAATATTGCTGATGAAGTTATTGCAAGTGCCCACCGTTGCACTTGATCAACGAATAAAACAGGAGTTGGAAGAAAATCCAGTACTGGAAGATTATTCTGATAGTATAGATAAAGATAATTCTTCGGATAAAGATGAATATGAGAATGATATTAATGAAGATAACTCCCGCGATACCACTGATTTTGATTTTAATGATTATCTTGATGAAGATGATGTAGATTCTTATAAGTTAAAAGCCAATAATAAATCATCAGATGACGAGCGAAAAGAAATTCCATATGCTTCAGAAGCTTCTTTTCAGGAAACTTTAATTGACCAGTTAATGATGCTGGGGCTCGATGAAAAACATTATAATATTGGCTTAACATTAATAGGAAATCTTGATGATTCAGGTTATCTGATGCGTGATATTAAAGCAATGGTTGATGATTTCGCATTTTCACAGAATCTGGTTATTACGATTAAGGAAATTGAAGAAGTACTCGCCATCATCCAGGAACTGGATCCACCTGGAGTTGGTGCCAGGAATTTACAGGAATGTTTACTGTTACAGCTTCATAGAAATGAAGAACAAACAAAATCTGTACAATTGGCATATACAATCATAAACACACAATTTGACCGATTTGCTAAAAAACATTACGATAAAATTATTGAAAAATTAAATATTACAGAAGAAGATTTAAAAGCAGCAATTGATGAAGTACTGAAATTAAACCCAAAACCAGGAAACTCAGTTGGAGGGTCTTCAAAATTAAATCAATACGTTATTCCTGATTTTATAATTAATAATAATAATGGAGTTATTGAATTATCATTAAATAACCGTAATACACCTGAACTAAGAGTTAATCAGGATTATGCAGAAATGCTGCAGGGTTATGCTGTAAGTAAACAAAAGACTGAACAGCAAAAAGATGCTGTAATGTTTATTAAACAGAAAATTGATTCTGCACGTTGGTTTATTGAAGCTATCAAACAAAGACAGAATACCTTATATATCACAATGAGTGCTATTATTAATTACCAAAAAGAATATTTTCTCGAAGGTGATGTTTCAAAACTCAGACCAATGAAACTAAGAGATGTTTCTGAACTAGTCGGATTAGATATTTCAACTATTTCAAGGGTTGCAAACAGTAAATATGCTGAAACACATTTTGGAACTTTTCTTCTTAGAGATTTTTTTTCAAAGTCAATGATAAATGATTCAGGTGAAGGTATATCTACAACTGAAATAAAAAGCATTTTAAAAGAATGTATTGATAATGAAGATAAAACATCACCATTGAATGATGATGAACTTACTGATATTTTAAATAAAAGAGGATATAATATTGCACGTCGAACTGTAGCTAAATACCGTGAAGGTATGGATATAAGAGTTGCCAGGCTAAGAAAGGAAATATATTAAATGGAAAATAAAATCTCTCGGATTCTTTCTTATGTTTTTCATCCTTTATTGATGCCAGTTTATACTTTCATTTTTTTATTTAATTTGAATGTTTTTTTTGCTTCAATTTTAACTTATGAAGGGAAATTGATAATATTGAGTTTCATTTTTGTTTCGACCTTTATATTACCTGCCATTCTAACATTTGTTTTATATAAAAGAGGAATAATAACATCTCTTCATTTAGAAAAAAGAGAAGAAAGAACCCTGCCTTTTTTATTTACAATTATATTTTATTACGGAACTTATTTTATATTGAAAAATGCAGGTATTCCGCCTATTTATCTAATTATTTTGTTGGCTTCAACCTTAATGATTATTTTTGCTTTTTTTATAAATTTAAAATTTAAAATTAGTATACATACATTAGCAATAGGTGCTATTACAGGTATCATAATTGGAATATCCTGCCGTTTCGGTCTGGATTTACTCTTTGCAATTTTTCTTTTAATTATTATCGGAGGTTTGATCGGCTTTTCAAGGCTTGCATTAAATGCGCACCGACCACTTGAAGTATATATTGGATATCTTTTAGGTCTGGGATATATGCTTGGATTGCTATTATTGGCCTGAGAATATAAATTTTAAGTATTCAATTTGAGTAGCATTATTTCAATAAATCAATAGTTTTAAACTTTCTCAATTAAAATCTGAAATATAAGCCAGTCTCTCCTGTTATACCAACGTTTTTAAAATTTTCATATCCGGCATAACCTCCCATTAAATTAAAACTTACTCTTTTTAGAATAATAAACTCAATACCTATTCCCATGCCATTATTCCAGTATTTGTTTACAAATTGGGTTGGTGTAATGGTATAACTAGGATAGCTGTAAATATAATTATCATATTTTTCTTTAGTGTAAAAGAAATGGTTGCCTTGATATATAAACAGATTTGTATATTCTGTCTCAATTATTTTAAATAAAAAAGTTAATCCTAAACTATATTGGGTTGTATAATCACTTTTGTAAGGTGCAAAACAAATTTGAACTCCTATTTGCTCTGGTAAAAAACGGTAAGATAATCCATATCCTGTTGTAAATCCGGCACCAACACCAAGACCATGTTTAAATGATTTAGCTTCTAAAGTATCTGTGTGTTTCTGAGCTGAAACATTTTTATGTAAAAAAAGAAGAAGAAAAAGTAGAATTAAAATATTTGAGTTTAGTTTCATATTTTATTACAATTATAAAATTTATTTAAACAAGGAGACATATTAGTTAAAAGTAACGATGAAATTCAATGTATATTTTGTAGTATCTTAAACTCACTCAAAATCTATTCACATACATATATTAAAGTGAAGATATTTATCAGTTGATTATCTGTATTTTAAATTATTTTTATAGGTTTTTGAAGTTTTTAAAACTTAAAAAATAAGGCTGTTTCTGCTGTAAAATTTATACTGTTAAAGTTTTCATAACCAGCATATCCGCCCATTACATTAAAGCTGAATCGTTTTTGGAAAATAAATTCAACTCCAATTCCTATACCATTATTCCAATATTTATTAACATCTTCAGGATTTGTAGTTTTGTCTTTATTATAGTAATATTGATTCCCTTGGTATAAAAATAAATTAATGCTTTCATTTTCAACTAGTCTATATAGAAACGTCAGGCCAATACTATACATAGCACGGTTTTTATCCATATAGGGTGCAAATGTAAGCTGCCCCCCGAATTTTTTAGGAATGTAACGGTAGGACAATCCATACCCTGTTGTAAATCCGGCAGCTACACCTAATCCATGTTTGCATTCGTTATCATCTTGTGCTTTAACTGAATTTGTTCCTAGTAATAAAGAGAGAAACAATAATGGAATTAAAATTAAAGATCTCATTTTTGAATATTTATTAATTAATAAAGCAGAGGATTATTTCTTATTTTAAGACAAAGATAAGATATTTTTTTGCAATTTGTTTTTTTGAAAACATTTTATTTTACTTAACAAATTAAATCTCATTCATTATTAGTCAAAATATATTTTTTTGTAAATAAGAGCACTACATCTTTTATGTTTTCGGAAAGTAAAAACTTATTAAAATAAGCAAAATATAATTTTAAAATATTGATATTTATTAATTTGTAAAATATTTTTTCAAAAAATGCAAGTTAATATTCTTAGTTTTTTTATTTTCTTAGAAATATATTAAAAAAAAATAAAATTTAATATACTGATTTTTACTTCTTATATTTGCCTGCAATAAGCGTAATATTAATGATAAATTATTTTTGGAATGAATGTCTTAATTATTCTTGGACACCCTAATAATAGTAGTTTTAATCATGCTATAGCTGAAACTTGCAAAGCACAAATAATAAAGAATGGTCATTGTGTGGTTTTTCATGATTTATATAAAGAAAAGTTTAATCCTGTCTCAGAAATTGTTGATCAATTTAAAGATAATAAAATAGATATGTATTGTTCTGACCTGGTAAATAGTGATGGGGTCATAATAATTCATCCTAACTGGTGGGGCCAACCTCCAGCTATAGTAAAAGGATGGCTCGACAGAGTGTTTCTACCAGAAGTTGCCTACACATTTGTAAAAGATGCAGAAGGCAAATTCGTTCAAAAAGGATTACTTAAGGCTCAGTTTGCAATTGTTTTGAATACATCAAATACTTCTGAAGAATTAGAAGAAAAAATATTTAAAGACCCGCTTGAAACAATATGGGGAAACAGGGTGTTTAAATTTTGTGGTATTCATAATTATAAAAGAGTTAATTTTCAGGTAATGAAAGATAGTGATTTTAAGCAACGTACTGATTGGTTGTGTGAAATCCGACAATTAATTGATATTTATTTACCTAAAGTATAAACGCTAAATAATGCACTCAAAATTCATAAAACACTTAAGTAAATTTATTGAACTTAATGATAATTCAATTGAGATAATAAATAAATACTTCGAATATATTCACTTTAAAAAAAAAGATTTTCTCTTAAAAGAAGGCCAGATTTGCCGTTCATTATATTTTGTTGAAAAAGGTTGCTTAAGAATGTTTTTTATTAACAACAAAGGAGGTGAACAAATAACTCAGTTTGCCTTAGAGAATTGGATGATTTCAGATTTTTTTAGTTTTACAGACAACAAACCCTCAGCATATTCTATACAAGCAGTTGAAAATTCTGATGTTTTATCAATTGATTTACTTTCATTTGAATTATTAGTCAAAGACTTGCCTCAGATGGAACGCTATTTTAGGATTATTATGCAACGTGCTTTAGCAGCTTCTCAACTCAGGAATAAATATATGTATGAATTATCAAAAGAAGAATTTTATTCCCATTTTTGCACTTCATTTCCTGAATTTGTTCAGCGTGTTCCACAATATATGATTGCCTCATATCTGGGTCTTACTCCTGAATATGTAAGTGAACTTCGGAAAAAAAATTTATAGCTGTTATTTCTTAAACTAGTTTAATTTTTATATTGTTTCTGTAATGTAACTTTGTAAAGTGAAAATATTTTTTAACCTTACTGAAAGTCACGGATAAACTCATTGAATAAAAGCCACTCCGTAACTTGCGAACTAAACTTAAAGCAATGGAAATTAAAGAACAAGTATTAGAAGCAATGAAAAAAGCAAATATTCCTTTAAATGCAGGAAAGATAGTAGAATTAACACTGCTTGACCGCAAAGCAGTTGATAAAGCAATGAATATATTAAAAGAAGAAGGTACAATTATCTCGCCAAAACGCTGTTTTTGGCTAGCTAAATAAATTAATTATCAGATTTAAAATAAGTATAAATGAGTGAAAATAAGAAACTGTCAGAAAAATTTTTAGAAGTTTTGCAACATGAAGGTGTTGTTTCAATCGTATCATGGGGCATTGAAACTCATGTTGTAAATACATGGAATTCTTATCTTGTAATAACAGAAGATGAGCGAATTTTGATTCCTGCTTATGGTTTTAGAAAAACAGAAAAAAACGTTGATGTAAATAATAAAGTTAAGATAACTTTAGGCAGTAAGGATGTATTGGGATATAAAGATTATCCAGGGACAGGATTTGTAATCAATGGTAGTGCTAGATATATCAGCGAGGGTGATGAATATAATTTCATGAAAGAAAAGTTCTCATTTCTTACAAGAGTATTGGAAATTACTGTTGATTCAGCAAAACAAATGCTATAGAAATTAATATTTTGTATTTCATATAGCTGGATTCATAAAACTCCGATGAGTTAAAATATCAAAAATCACTTACAACTTTAAGTTCTTTATCAACAAAACCCCGATAGTTATTAAACTACCGGGGTTTTAAATATAATACAGTTATTCAACTCGCTTACTAAACGAAGCAGAAGTACTATTTTTTACTTGCTTTAATAGCAGCTTGTGCAGCAGCCAAACGGGCGATAGGTACGCGGAATGGTGAACAGCTAACATAGCTTAATCCATTGCGGAAGCAGAATTCTACTGATGCTGGGTCACCACCTTGCTCACCGCAGATTCCAACTTTAAGATCTGAACGAACGCCACGACCTTTTGTTACAGCCATTTCTATTAGTTGTCCCACACCTTCCTGATCAATAGTCTGGAAAGGATCGTTAGCTAAGATTTTGTTGTCTAAATAATCCTGCATAAATGAACCGGTATCATCACGGCTAAATCCAAAGGTCATTTGGGTTAAATCGTTAGTACCAAAAGAGAAGAACTGAGCAGTTTTTGCCATTTTGTTTGCCAATAAACAAGCACGCGGTATTTCAATCATAGTACCATATAAGTAATCAATTTTTGCAACTCCGAATTTAGCACATACTTCTGCATATACTTTATCAACGATAATTTTAGTAAAATCTAATTCAGAAACATCACAGGTTACAGGAACCATGATTTCTGGTTTAGGTGTTTTACCTTCTTTTACTAATTCAACTGTAGCTTCAAACAAAGCACGAATTTGCATTTCAGTTACTTCTGGGTAAGTAATGCCTAAACGTACACCACGGTGTCCCATCATCGGATTTGATTCGTGTAAAGCTTCACCACGTTTAGCAATAGCATCAGCACTAATTCCCAATGCATTTGCAAGTTCAGCCTGATTTTCAGCACCCTGAGGAACAAATTCATGTAAAGGTGGATCTAATAAACGGAAAGTTACAGGTAATGTATCCATTGCTTCCAGCGTTCCTTTATAATCTCTTTTCACAAAAGTAGATAATTCATCCAAAGCAATACGACGTTCAGCTTCACCTTCACTCAATATCATTTTACGTAATAAGAACAATGCTTTTTCAGTTCCTTTACCATAGAACATGTGCTCTGTACGGAATAAACCAATACCTTCTGCACCAAAACTACGGGCAATACTTGCATCAGCTGGAGTATCAGCATTGGTTCTAACACCCATGGTACGGAATTTATCAGCTATTCTCATGAATTCCTGGAAACGTGGGTTTTCAGATGCATCCATTAAATCTAATGTGCCAACAAATGCATAACCTTTGGTTCCATCAAGTGTCAATACATCGCCTTCTTTAATTACAACACCGGTTTCTTTAACCGTTGCTTTTTTAGCATCAACATCAACATGTAATGCACCAGCTCCAACTATACAGCATTTTCCCCAACCACGTGCAACTAAAGCTGCATGTGAAGTCATTCCTCCGCGGGCAGTTAAAATGCCATCAGCAGCACGCATACCTTCAACATCTTCAGGATTTGTTTCTTCACGAACCAATAAAACTTTTTCACCTCTACGTTGCCATTCAACAGCATCTTCTGCAGTAAAAACAACCTTTCCAACTGCAGCACCGGGACCGGCAGGTAAACCTTTTACAAAAGGTTCAGCACCTTTTAACTTGGCTGGATTAATAATAGGGTGTAATAATTCATCTAACTGAGCAGGATCTAAACGTAAAACAGCAGTTTTTTCGTCAATACGGCCTTCAGCAAGCATATCCATTGCCATATTAAGAGCAGCAGTTCCGGTACGTTTACCAACACGGCATTGCAACATATATAATTTACCTTCCTGAATGGTAAATTCAATATCCAGCATATCTTTGAAAGCATCTTCCAGACGGTTACGAATTTCAAATAATTCTTTGTAAGTATCCGACCATATTTCCTGCATACTGTGCAGGTGTTTGTTTTGTTCGTTTTTAGTATCGTCATTCAATGGACTTGGAGTACGGATACCTGCAACAACATCTTCACCCTGAGCATTTATTAACCATTCACCATAGAAGAAATTATCTCCGGTAGCAGGATTACGTGTAAATGCAACACCTGTAGCTGAAGAATCACCCATGTTACCAAATACCATTGCCTGAACATTAACTGCAGTACCCCATTCATCAGGAATACCTTCAATACGACGGTAAGAAATTGCTTTTTTGCCATTCCAGCTTTTGAAAACAGCTTTTATACCACCAAATAATTGTGCTTCGGCATCATCAGGGAATTCTTGGCCTAATGATTTTTTAACAGCTTTTTTAAATTCCTCAGCTAAGAACTGTAAATCTTCAGCACTTAAGTCTGTATCAGATTTGTATCCTTTACTATGTTTGTATGTATCCAGCATTTCATCCAGTAATTTACGGATACCTTTGCCATCAGCTGGTTCCATACCTTCAGCTTTTTCCATAACTACATCTGCATACATCATAATTAAACGACGATATGAATCCCAAACAAAACGTGGATTGTTTGTCTTTTTTAATAATGCTGGTATAGTTTTTGAACTTAAACCAATATTTAAAACAGTATCCATCATACCTGGCATTGAGCTACGAGCACCTGAACGACAAGATAATAATAATGGATTTTCAGTATCACCATACTTCATACCCATTGCTTCTTCAACTTTTTTCATTGAAGACCATACTTCTTCTGTTAAAGAAGTTGGTAACTGGCAATTGTTGTCGTAATAAGCGGTACAACATTCGGTAGTAATTGTAAAGCCAGCTGGTACTGGCAAACCTAATAAGCACATTTCTGCTAAATTAGCACCTTTTCCACCCAATAAATTTTTCATGTCGGCTTTGCCGTCGGCTTGTTTGCTGCCGAAATAATAAACATACTTTTGTTCTGTAGACATTGAGTTATCCTCCATTAATTTATAAAACGTTGATTTTAAGTCTTTTTAATATTTGTAAACCAAACTGCAAATTTAAGTTTTATTATCTGATTTTCAAAAATGTATTATGAATTTATTATTAATTTTTCAAGATATGATTATAGAATATTAAGATTTAGTGTTTTATGAATTATAAGTTTTGAGCATTTAATCGGTCTTGAGTTTTTTTAATAATAATCGTAATTTTCTTGAAGCATTTTACTAAAATAAACTAAGCTTTTTGGTTTTTAATAGCAGAATCTGTGTAATTTTGGAACTTGATAATTGTTTAAACTATAAAGCTATAGGTGAGGAGTATAGTTATTATCGACATTATTATTGAAAATAATCACAAAAAAACCAGCAAAAAACAAACCTAAATTACTTATGAAAAAACATTGGTGTCTTTATTTGGGATTTTTGACTCCTACTGTATTTTGGTTATGTATAATCATTTGTGGGTTAATAATGGGGAACTACAATCACACAACAAGACTAGTATGTGAATTGGGTAGTATTGGGACAAAAACTCAATATTTTTTTACACTTAGCCTTGTTTTATGTGCAGTTTTAAGTGTGCTTTTTATTATTGGGCTCTATAAAACAGCTAAATTAAATGGATTGAATACAATTCCTATTCTTCTCATTCTAAGTTTTCCTTTCTCGATTTGTGGAGCCGCATTATTTCCATTACCAATGAAGTTACATGGAATTCTAGGTTTGCCAAGTTTGTTATTGCTTTTATCACCAATAGCAGCTTTGTTATTATGGAAAACAGAAAAAATTTCAAGTATTAATTATTTTTCTTTACTTACATTATCAGTCATGTTGCTCGGATTTTCAGTATATAAGCCAAATTTCTTAAGTGAATATGATGGATTAAAACAACGTTTTTTTCATATCGGATGGACAATTTGGTTTATTTATTTAAGTATTGTTTTTATGCAATTTAAAAAGAAGTTAAAAAAAGAATAAGGAATTAAAGTTTTTATTAATTGAGTAAAAAAATCCAATAAATATCAGATCGTTTAGTATTGAAAAATATTTTAATCAATAAAAAATCATTAATATCGACATTCAAGATTGTATCAAAGTTAACAATAAAAATCTTATTTATTTTTAGCTTCTTCAGAAGAAAATCAACTCATAGTAAAGGAATTGGGATTCTGGTTTAAAAATGAAAGTGTTTTTTACTTCTAAACAGTAAAAGTTAAAGTATTTACTGCTCAACTATGAAAAAATCAAAAGCAGAAGTTTGGTTTTTTTTACAAGGAGGAATGATTGGTCTTATGTTGAGGATTTAAGGTGAAGTAGAATTTGTTGATAGCATTCAATTATGAGAAAAGCAATGATTGACAGATCATTTCTTAGAAATTTCCGAATTAGTATAGATAGTCCAAATTAAATTTTATTAAGAATAAGTCAAGGAAAAGCTTATTTTTGGACTATGGAAAATATCTTAAAACCAAAAGAATTTATAGTATTAAAATTTAAACTTTTTTAGTTTTTAACTTTATAAACATTATTTGCAAATATGGTAAAAGCAATTATTTTTGACTGGGGTGATACTGTAATGCGTGATTATCCAGAACTAAAAACGCCAATGTTTACATGGAATCATGTGGAATGCATTCCATATGTTGAAAATGCATTAAAAGTACTGACTGTTAAATATATAATAGTTATTGCCACCAATGCGGGGCAATCAGATACATCAGCCATGATTAAAGCGCTGGAAAGAGTGGGAGCTAAGCAATATTTTCATCATTTCTTTTCATCCAGAGATTTGGGATACGAAAAACCAGACATTCGTTTTTTTACCACTATTGCCCAAAGTCTTCAAATAAAACCGGAAGATTGTGTTATGATTGGAAATTTATATGAAAAAGATATAACAGGAGCCAAAGATGCAGGAATGAAAACTATTTTATTTGATGAAAAAGTAAGCCATCTTGTATTTCCTAAAGCTGATAAGGTAATTCATTCAATGATATCGTTGATAAAGACAATTGAAGCACTGTCATAGTCTTGTATTATTAGCAACTTTGTGTTTTTTATTTTTGAATTGTCTCCTTAATTCACTATTTTTGTTAATTCAATAATGTTAATTGAAAAAACATCAGTATGAATCACAGATACAATATTTTTAATTATTCGATTATTCTTTTGGGGATTTTTTTAGTTTCAAATGAACTGAAGGCTCAACAAAAACCATCATTTACATTACTTACAAATGAAGCTATTTTTACAGATCCTCCATTTTTACAATGTCATGCTTCTACATTAATAGAATTAAAAAATAACTGTTACATGGCAGCCTGGTTTGCAGGCAGTTATGAAGGATCTAAAGATGTTTGTATCTGGGCAGCAAAAAAAGAAAATGGGAAATGGACCAATCCATTTCAAATAGTATGTGGTGATTTTACCGACAGCCTTCATTTTGCTTGCTGGAACCCTGTTTTATTCAGAGCTGGAAAAAAAGAAATCCTTCTATATTATAAACTAGGGCCTACTCCAAGAGAATGGTGGGGTATGTTGATACAATCTTCTGATAACGGCAAAACATGGAGTAAACCCAGACGTTTGAATGGATTTCTGGGTCCCATTCGAAATAAACCTATTGAATCAGCATCAGGATGCTTGTTAAATCCATCAAGTACTGAAACTCTTGATAGATGGAAAGTTTTTATTGAACGTTCTTGTGATAAAGGTAAAACCTGGGAAATTATACCAATTGATACTGCTAATATTGCAAAAGTGATACAACCGACTTTGTTGACTTATCCCGGAGGTAAAATTCAGGCTCTTTGCCGTAGCAATCAAAATTATATTCTCGAAAGCTGGTCAAATGATGAAGGAAAAACCTGGACTCCATTACAAAAGACAAAGGTGCTAAATCCAAACTCAGGAATTGATGCTGTAACATTAAAATCCGGTATGCAATTATTAGTTTATAATCCAATGGAAAGCGGTAAAGAATGGGTGAATGGACGTAATAAATTAAATCTGGCATATTCTTTGGACGGAGAAACCTGGATTGATTTATATAAACTTGAAGATCAAATTGAAGGCGAATTTAGCTATCCTGCTATAATTCAATCATCTGATGGTATTATTCATATCAGTTATACGAATAATAGAAAGTATATCAAATATGTAAGTATTAAGATAGCAGAGTAATATAATACAGGTTTTTTATTGCTTAATTTATCGTAATTTTGCAAATCAATATTATTTCATCATTTATGTTAGAATCAAAACTATGCCATTCTGTAATTGAAGCAGTACAAACTCTTTATGATTTGCAATTAACAGAAAAAGATATTACACTCCAAAAAACACGCAAAGAGTTTGAAGGCGATTTTACAATTGCTGTTTTTCCTTTTGTACGAGCTTCCAGAAAATCACCTGAAATAACTGCAACAGAAATCGGAAACTTTGTCAAAGAAAATTTAACAGAAGTCGAGGATTTTAATGTTATTAAAGGATTTTTAAATTTAGTTATCAGCAAGGAATACTGGCTGAGTTTTTTAAATACAAATCAAAATAATATTGATTTTGGCTTTATAAAAACAGCTGGTAATGAATCTATAATGATAGAATATTCTTCGCCTAATACCAACAAACCTTTACATCTGGGGCATGTTCGAAACAATTTGTTAGGTTGGTCTGTCGCACAGATATTAAAAGCTAACGGTAAAAATGTTGTGAAAGTAAATCTTGTTAATGACAGAGGCATACATATTTGTAAATCGATGCTGGCCTGGCAAAAATGGGGAAATGGAGAAACTCCCACATCATCTGGTTTGAAGGGTGACCATTTAGCAGGAAAATACTATGTGTTGTTCGATAAACATTATCGTGCTGAAGTAGCAGAAATGATAGCAAACGGAACCGAAAAAGAAATTGCCGAAAAGCAAGCACCTTTAATTTTGGCAGCTCAGGAAATGCTGCGCAAATGGGAAGCTAAAGACGAAGCTATTATTAAATTATGGAAAAATATGAATTCCTGGGTTTATGAAGGATTTGATCAGACTTACCGAAGAATGGGTATAGATTTTGACAAGACCTACTATGAATCTTCAACTTATTTATTAGGAAAATCTATCGTTGAAAAAGGACTACTGGAAGGTAAACTTATCAGAAAAGAGGACAAATCCGTTTGGGCTGATTTAACAGAAGAAGGATTAGATGAAAAATTATTACTTCGTTCTGATGCTACTTCTGTATATATGACTCAGGATTTGGGAACTGCTCATCTTCGCCATGAAGAATACCAGCCGAATCAGATGATATATGTAGTTGGTAACGAGCAAAATTATCATTTTGATGTATTAAAACTGGTTTTACAAAAATTAGGGTATAATTGGGCAGATACAATACATCATTTATCCTACGGCATGGTGGAATTACCTGCCGGTAAAATGAAATCAAGAGAAGGAACAGTTGTCGATGCTGACGATCTCATGGATGAAATGGAAAAGACTGCTTTAGAAAAAGCACTGGAACTTGGAAAATTAGATGATTTTGAAAGTGAAGAAGCCAAACAATTATATAAGATAATTGCAATGGGGGCTTTAAAATATTTTATCTTAAAAGTTGATCCTCAAAAAAATATGCTTTTTAATCCTTCAGATTCTATTGATTTCAATGGACATACAGGTCCATTTATTCAATATACACATGCCCGGATTAAATCATTAATTAAAAAAGCCTCGGAAGATATCTCACAAGTTACTTCTAACATAGAAATGCTAGCCAAAGAAAAAGAAATTATCCGTCTTTTACATGAATATCCTTCTGTAATAAAATTAGCCGGAGAGAATAGAAGTCCAGCATTGATTGCTAATTATGTTTTTGAACTTGCAAAAGAATACAATGGTTTTTACCAGGAAATTACAATTTTAAAAGAAGAAAATGAGTATTTACGCAATTTCAGATTGTTGATTTCTTCTTTTACTGCAAACACTATAAAATCGGCTATGGGTTTACTTGGAATTGAAGTGCCGGAAAGAATGTAGTAAACAAGGTTAAAGGATAAAGTAAATGCAAGGTTAAAGGATAAAAAAGAAATGTATTCATTAATTCAAATTAACAGATGATAAATAGGGATTTACAGGAAAGATTGTTTAAATTTGCAAAAGATATTATTATTTTACTTCGACTGTTGCCAAAATCTCCCGAATATACTGTTATTACTTTCCAATTAATAAAATCTACAACTTCTAGTGGTGCAAATTATGAAGAATCACAAGCTGCTGTTTCAACTGCTGATTTTAACAATAAAATTGGTATTGCCTTAAAAGAGATGAGAGAAACTAATTATTGGATACGCTTGCTAATGTCTATACAAGAATCCCCCGAAAAATGGATATACGTTGAGAAAGTATCAGAAGAGCTCAAGAAAATACTAGGAAGTATATATTCAAAAACATCAACACATAGATAAAGATTATTCAACCCAAATTACTATTATTTTATTCTTTTTATTTCCTTTATTCTTTAACCTTTAACCTTTAACCTTTTAGATGATAGACATTCACTCACATATCAAACAGACAATTAACGGGAAAAAAATATTCAACGTTTTACAAATCAATGAATTTCCCAAAGGGAAAGGACTTCTTTTTTCAGTAGGAATGCATCCCTGGTATCTTCAGTCTTTATTATGGAACAATGATTTTAATACTTACGAAGCTGTAATTGCTCAAGAGCATGTAATTGCAATAGGGGAGTGTGGTCTCGACTGGATGACCGCCGCAAAACCAGATATGCAGAAAGTCGTTTTCAGCAAACATTTACATTGGGCTGAAAAGTACAATAAACCATTAATCATACATTGTGTGAAAGCTTTTAATGAGGTAATTGCCATGTGTAAAAAAGCAAATTTAAAGCAAGCATGTATCATTCATGGTTTTAACAATAATATAAAAATTGCAGAACAACTGATAAAAGCTGGTTTTTATCTCTCTTATGGTGCTGCTTTACTGGAATCTAACTCAAATGCAGTTCAGACGATTAAAATTTGTCCTATTGAAAAACTATTCCTTGAAACTGATGATAGTGATATTTCTATAGATTTAATCTATGAAAAAGCAAGCCAGTTACTTGCAATAAATATCGATGAACTTAAATTACAGATTGAAACAAATTTCACTAAAATTTTTGGAGATATTTGATATTTTTAGTAATTTTGATTTCAATATTAACTCTAATAATTCAAGCTAATGAAAAGGATTTTCTTTATTGTAATTTTTATTTTTGGATTTATTTATAGCAGTTATTGTAATGATACACTAACAACTAAGATAATAATATACCGCGAAAAGAATTTTTATGGATCTGCAATATCCTATAAAATCTTTGCAAATGATTCATTAATTGTTAAACTTTCTAACAATTCATATTTTGTTTATGAATGTAAGCCAGGAAAATACAAATTAATGATTGATATGAATCCGAATACTCAGGTTAACATCAATGCAGAACAAGGTAAAACATCTTTTGTAAGGCTTGGATTGAATGTTGGTTTCTGGTCATCAAAACCTGAGCTTTTGCTGGTTGACAGTGAAATGGCAAATTTTCGAATAACTAACGGGAATATGCGAAAAATAGATAAAAATCAATTACCATTAAAACGATTTAAACATCGGGTTGGTATAAATCTTGCGTTTGGTGGTGGTTTTGAAGACTTTGCAATGTTTACTACTACCGATGATGAAAACGCGAATATAAGCTTTGGAGGCGGATATGGTTTTGGTATTAAATATGGATATGAAGTAAATAAACATTTTGATCTGGCTTTAGATGCCAATTATCAGTTCAGCTTTTTGAGACCTTATCTTAAAAATGCAACTACTACTTTCCGAAGAGGTTATTTATCAATTACACCTTCATATATCATTCCGGTTAGTAATGGTGATATCATGCGTTTTAAAATAGGCGGTGGCTATGATTTTTACTTTGATAATGAATTATCTATAGGAGGTTACAAAGTTAAAAACGGGTTCAATGAAACATGGAAATACAACATTGCTTCAGGATTTCATATCTCTGCAAATTTAGAAATGAATTTCTCAAAAAAGCTGTCTATAAATTACGGTATTAAATATTATTATGTAAAATATAGTTATAAATCAGGTGGGATAAAAACATGGCCTTTAGAGGGAGAGGCAAAATATAACCCTAACGGATCAGGCCTCGATTTTTCAACAGGTATTTATTATCATTTTTAGTTAGTGATGTAAAATAAATCTTAAGGATATTAAAAAAGCATTCACTTATCATTAAATGGATGCTTTTTTTGTCAATATATTATTTTTAAAAATCAGATTCTTCTGCTTTTTGTTTGAGCTTAGCATTCAGCATATTCACAAAATTTTCTAATGGTTTACTTGCCATCATGCTGAGCATTGGATTTAAGTCAGCAAAAAATACGAGTTGTGATGCTGTTTTCATTTCATCAATTGCATCAAATGAACATTTTAATTCAAAATCAAAAGGAGTTTTGCCATAAGAAGTAATCAGAATAGTCTGAAATGGAGTTCTTTCTTTGATTTGCATGCTCAAATCAGTCATACCTTTTATTGTAAATGAGCAAGTAGTTTCTGTGGATTGCCAGTTAATAATTTGTTCGGGCATCAATTTGCCGAAATTATTAAAATTACTTAAGAAATTATAAATTTTTTCCTGAGAATTATGGATGATTAATTTTTCGCTTTCAATTTTCTTCATTCAATGAATTGTGTATGTTAGAATCCTTCTTTAATTTTATTTTCTGACCATAATTCAGGATTTTCTCTCCATTGATTGAGTGAAATTAAATCATCGTCTTTGATGTAATTTTGATCTACAGCTACTTTTATCAAAGTATTATAATCAGTTAAAGTAATTAATGGCAGTTGAGCTGCTTTAAAACTATCCTCAGCTATTTGCAGACCATAAGTAAAAATAGCAATCATGCCTTTAATATTGCATTCAGCTTCTTGCAATGATTTTACAACGTTCAGACTGCTTTTTCCTGTAGATACTAAATCTTCCACAACCACAACCGATTGTCCTGAATGTACAACACCTTCAATCTGATTGCTTAAACCATGTTTTTTTTCTTCAGATCTTACATAAGCAAAAGATAAACCAAGGTCCTGAGCTACTAAAACTCCTTGTGCAATTCCACCAGTGGCAACACCAGCAATTAATTCAACAGTTCCGAATTCTTCATTGATGATATTCACAAACTGTTGACGGATAAATGTTCTGACAATTGGATAAGATAAAGTTACTCTATTGTCACAATAAATTGGAGATTTTCTTCCTGATGCCCATGTAAAAGGATGTGCATTATTCAATTTTATTGCTTTAATTTGCAATAAAAATTCTGCGGTTTTTAACGCTATTTCTTCATTAAATTTCATGCTGCAAATGTATAAAGTTTTTGTAAATAATCAATCAATTCATTTTGTAAAAAATATCAATGTTCAGTTGTTTGATAACGAAGATGTTGAATTTTATCAGTTTCAGTCAAAACGTGCTTTATTAGCAATAATTGCCGATTTTATGAATGAAAAAACAACGCAGCATTTGTATATCTATTGTCCGGATAGTTTAACAGCAGTGTTTTCTTTTTTTAAATCTCAATATAGGGAAATTAAAGCTGGCGGAGGATTGGTATCTAATACTAATGAGGAATATCTTTTTATATATCGTCTTGGCAAATGGGACTTACCTAAAGGAAAATTAGATAATGGTGAAACGATAACAGCTTGTGCAAAAAGAGAGATTGAAGAAGAAACCGGCGTTGATAAATTGGAGATTATTAAAAAGCTTCCTGATACTTACCATATTTATACCGAAAAAAACAAAGAGATTATCAAACACTGTTATTGGTTTTTAATGAAAACAGAAACTTTAAATAATCTTCAACCTCAAACTAAAGAAAATATAACAAAAGCTGTATGGCTAAAAAAAGTAGAACTGAATAAGATTTTAGAGAACACTTATCCGTCTATTGACAGTTTGATACTTAATTATTTTAAACTCAAAGCAGATCCTATTCTCTAAGTAAAGTATCCTTTTTCTCTAATAGTATCTTGAATTCAGTTTCAATATCTTCACTCGGCTTAAGAGCCGGTATTTTCATAATATTCCCTTTTTGATCAAGTAGGATAAATACAGGATAACTGTGAATTTCGTATTTTTCGAGTAGCTCAGTATTGTTTGCATAATGAAGAAAATACCAGTCATATTTATGTTTATCCAGATAATAATGTAGATTTAAAACTTGTTTATCAGCAGAAATTGACACGAAATTAATTTTATCACCAAATTTCTTTTTTAAGTCTATTATCGCTTCATTTTCATCCTTACATCCGGCACACCATGTAGTAAAAAATCCAATATATGTATATTTTCCTTCAAAAGAAGCAAGTGTAAATACCTCATCAGTAACTGTTTTTAGCTTAAAATCAGGAGCTTTATTTCCAGGTTTAAGTTTATTAAATGAAACGATAAGATTCTGAGAAATCAATTTATGTTCTTTGAATTTAGTTTTGCGAGAATATGAAGTAAGAATATCTATAATATTATCATTATTATAAGCATTTGAGTAATACAAGTCTTTCATACCTTTTAAGAAGACTAATTCCCTTATCACTTCATTTTTTACGGTACTGTCTCTACCCATCGAATCAAGAAGGCTTATATAGTTTCTCTCATTAATCAGTCTTTTCATAACGTTAGTATGCAATGCAAACTTACTGTTTGTTAAAAACTTTTCATAAAACTGATTAAAAAAGTACATGTATTCAACATTATTATAATAAACCGGTTGATTCATAAAATAACTTTCAAAAAGTTTAGCTGAACTTTTTATTCGTGCTGATTGCTCAAGATCAGCAAAACTGTATTTAATATAATTAGTTAAAAATTGATTTTTTGAAATTGAAAACAGAATATTCATTTTAAGCTGAAATGAATCAATTTTAGCTTTATTGCGACTCCTGAATATAATATTTGAATTTCCCATCAGAAATCCTTCAAATAAACTATTAAACTTACTTATTTGTTGATTAATTTCAATGCTGTCAGGATTATTAAATATGATTTCAAGCTTCTTTTTATTTAGAAAAGGACTTTCTATATCGTCATCTTTATAATTTAATGGATTTATAGTAATACTATAGTTTTTACCAGGTTCAAGATAAATAGCACCTTTATAAATGTCAATCTGTATTTGAGCATAAATACATTCATTTATTGATGTTTTAAGTTTGAATTTACCAAGAGAATCTACAGTAGTTTCGTCTAATTTAACGGGAAGCTCAGAAATATAATCGGAAGATGTAATAAGTTTTATTTTTAAGCCTTCAGCACCTATAGCATTTCCAGAAATGCCAGAATTTTGCGATCGCAAACCTGATGATAGCAGAAAAAATCCAATGAATACTAAAAATAATTTGTGCATGGTTTTACAACGACCTATTTTACTTAAAATTGTGACAAAGTTAAACAAAAGTTTGTGATTTAATAAAAAGAAAAGGCTTATAAACCGACGGGGTGACTTAAGGCCACCCCGTATAGAATTACAAAAAAAGAGATTATAGAATAAATATTAACAGATTTAGAAAATCTGATTTAATATTTATAAGTTTTTTAAAATAAACTCTGTCATACGGTTATACAAATGAAAACGGGTAGTACCTCCATAAATGCTATGGTTTTTATTTGGATAAAACTGCATCTCAAATTGCTTGTTCGCAGAGACCAAAGCAGTAATTAAATCCATTGAATTTTGAACATGAACATTATCGTCGCCGGTTCCATGTACCAATAAGAACTTTCCTTTTAATTTTTTAACATGGTTAATAGGGGAGTTGTCATCGTATCCTGATGGATTTTCCTGTGGAGTACGCATAAAACGTTCAGTATAGATATTATCATAATATCTCCAGTTGGTTACAGGAGCAACAGCAATACCGGTTTTGAAATAATCAGCACCTTTTGTCATGCATAATGTAGACATAAAACCACCATAACTCCATCCGAAGATCCCAATTCTGCTTTTGTCGATATAAGATTGATTCCCAAAATAGATAGCTGCACTGATCTGGTCTTCGGTTTCTAATTTACCTAATTCCTTATAGGTGCATTTTTTAAATTCTTCACCTCTGAAAGCAGTTCCCCTGTTATCAACAGAAACAACAATATAACCTTTTTGAGTTAGCATTTCAAACCAGCTTAAATCACTGTATCCATAACTATTGGTAACAGTATTGTGTCCGGGGCCACCATAAACATACATAAACAAAGGATATTTTTTAGCAGGATCAAAATCAGAAGGTTTAATCATCCAGTAATTTAATTCAATGCCTTCTTCTGTTTTTAGTTTACTAAATTCTTTTTTGCTGAAATTAAATGTTTTTAACGCTTTTGCTAACTTTTCATTATTTTCTAATACTTTGATTTCTTTTCCATCTGATGTATTTATAGTGTAAATTGAAGGAGTATTTGCATCTGAAAAAGTTCCGATATAATATTTGTATGTATTGCTGAAATTAGCATCATTGCTTCCTTGTTTTGAAGATAATGTAGCTTTTTTGCTTCCATCAAATTTTACAACACAAAGATCTTTATTATATGGGGCTGATTCTGCAGAAATATAATAGATACATTTGTTCTTTACATCCACGCCTTTGATATTTACTACATCCCATTTCCCGGTTGTAACTTGTTTTATTAATTTCCCTGAAATATCATATAAATAAATATGATTAAATCCATCTTTTTCACTCGTAATCACAAACTGATTGTTGCTTAAAAATTGTATATCGTCTGTAATATCAATATAATACTTATTGGTTTCAGTATAAATAATCTTAAAGCTTCCATCAGCAGCATTGTTAAGAAGTATCTCTAGTTTGTTTTGTAAACGGTTCATTCTTAAAATAGCCAATGTATTATTTTGTTCAGTCCAATATATTCTGGGAATATATTGATTGGTTTCTGAACCAATATCCATTTTAGTTATTTTTGAAGAATTAGCATCATAAGACCAGATACTTACAATAGAATTGTCCTCACCTGCTTTAGGATATTTGTATTCATATTGTTCAGGGTATAATTCACCCCAGGTAGTCATGGTATATTGTTTTACTTTACTTTCGTCGAAACGGTAATAAGCTAATTTGCTACCATCAGGAGACCAGAAAAAAGCTTTCGTAAAACTAAATTCTTCTTCATAAACCCAGTCAGCACTTCCATAAAGGATGTTATTGTTAAGACCATCATTGGTAATCTGAAATTCTTTATTATCTATGAGGTTTTTAACAAACAAATTGTTATTTCTTGCA
Source organism: Bacteroidales bacterium (assembly GCA_049315385.1). GTDB lineage: Bacteria > Bacteroidota > Bacteroidia > Bacteroidales > JACABE01 > JACABE01. The sequence continues at coordinate 2,131 of JBMOKG010000026.1, read as the reverse complement.
AATGCAATTTTATTTCCATCAGGAGAGAATTCAGCAAGTCTAATTTTACCAGCTGTGGATAATTGTGTTAATTGATTTGTTTTTACATCCCATACATAAAAATCAGAAATTGATGAATGTCGATAAATAGCCTCAGTGTTACAGGAGATAAGGATTTTACTTTCATCTTTACTAAACTGATAATCATCAATAGTAATAGATTTGTTATCATTTGGCGTTTTTATAGTAGATCCATCAAATATTGCAGTTATCATTTTTCCTTCTTTATAGCTGAATCTTTTAATACTGTTTCCTTCCAGAATACAATAATGTTCTCCATCTTTCATGGAACGGATTTCATTGATAAAAGCAGGCCGAAAACTACCTTTAGACCAAATGTCTTCTAAAGTAATCTTTTTAATGCTTTCCTGAGTATAAGCTATATTGCTAATGAGTAATAAGCTGATAAAAGTAAATAGAAATAGTTTCTTCATAGTTTATGATGTATTTGAATTTTTAATGGAATAAAACGCAAAAGTAAGGTTTTCTGTAATTAATAAAACAGAAAAAAAAGATTTTTCGATGTCTTAAGCTAATGTGATGATATTGTAGGGGAAATAAAGGATAAAAACCGATAGAATATGATTTGAGTTGAAATTGCTATTGATGTTCAACCCTATCAGGTTGGCGTACTGCTTTCTTTTGTTTGCCACCAAAAATTTCATTGGGCGCTATGTATATTGAACTCTGCGAGTTTTTATTTGGTATTCTATTTTAAATTACGTAAAAATTACTTTTCTTTCTTTTCAACTCTTCTGATTTAATTTTAGGCAAGTTCGCTGGACTAAATATTAATAACCCCCAATGCAATTAGGGGCTAATAAATATATGACTTAAACAACCCGTTAGGATTGAATATTTTATTATTGGTATCAAGAGTTAATGAAAACTATCATCTAATTTAAGCTTTTTATATTGTTGTATTAGCATTAGTTTTATTTATTATTCTTTGTCACATTATATCTATATCCAATAACTATTGTGTCTTGCTTGATATATATGTCACCATTTGAACTTATTTTTTCATAAAGAGTGTCGTTGAAAAAACAACTACTGCTGTTATTAAAATGATAAGTATAAATTCCGTGTTTAATTGTGTTTTGAGTATCGTCAGTAGTATATATTCTAATATCAACTAACGTGTCAAGAGGAATTATTTTTTTATTTAATATTTCACCTAAATATGTCTTTTTATGATTTGAATAAATAACAAAATTGTGTTTTTTATAAGGATAAAATAAGTTGAAAATAACTCCGCAAGTGTCTATTAATACATTACCTTGCTTTGATAATTTTTCATAAATCTCTCTGGGGTTTTTACCTTTAAAGTAATTCCTTTTCCAATTTAAGCAAAGGCTGTCAATTGGAACAGAAATCAATGTCTTTGGATCACTTATTTCTGTTACTTTTCCAAGACCATTCATATGTGCAAGCGCACTGGTAATATAATATTTGTTATTAATATAATTTACCATTAATGGGCAGGTACATAATAAATAAAATACTTTAGTTGTATCTTTACCTAAAAAAAGAAGTTCTCCGCCAAATTCCCCATTACATCTACCAATTATCTTGTAATTATTGTCCTTATAATAGCACTGTCCTAATGGATATGATTTGCCTTCAAATAATACATGAGGAACTTCAAAATTTTTATAGTGGTTAAATAATGTATCTGATATATTGGTTTTGATATTTAAATCTACCCACTCATCAAATATTTTTTTTTGAGAAAGCTTGTCAAGGTTATAAATCAGTTTGGTAAATACTATTTTTCCCTCAGGTTGTTTTTTATAATTACAACCGAAAAAAATAAGTAGAATAATAATCGAATAGATATTATTTTTCATATAATTACTGTTAGTATTGTTATACATTTCCTTATTTATTATTCCCCTACAAATATAATTCATTTATTTAAAAATCAGATTGATTATATTCTCTATTCCCAATCTGGATTTTCTAACTTTATTATTTTTCACACAGTTCAATAGATGGTTTATGTTTTATATAACTTTATAATTATCAAGTATTTATAAACCAAGATGATTAAAAGAAAACAATCACTTTCAAAGTGAATATTTATTTAAAA
>JBMOKG010000177.1:0-4457 GCA_049315385.1 Bacteroidales bacterium | reverse complement strand
ATCAAAACTTCCTGATAAGGCAACAATAAATTCCTGTTGTTCTTTAAAAGCATGTCCTCCACGAACCTGTCCGCCTGGAACGTCGTATATCCAATAACATCTTTCTATCTTAAATGGAATGTGTTTAAACTCTTCAATAAAAGAAAGGTTGCCTCTAGGGTCTTCAAACTTTGGTAATGTGATGATAGTTGCCTTCATTGATTTATTGTATTTTATAGTATTGTTTTTATGATTGTAATCATTTACAATTATTTTTCATTTATAAACATAGGTATTCTTTTACTACTTTTGATATCTTTCTTTTTACAATATTCCATTTAATTTCCTTTTCGCCGTAAATTACAGGCCAATCAGTTAAATCAACATCATTGAACCAGACTAAACTTTTCAACACATTCACTTCATTTTGTAAAGTGTATTTCTTTTTATAAAATCCGAGCATTGAATCGATAGTATAAATATCAAGTAGGAAATAAATATCAATAAAATCTTTGACTCTTTGACCGCTGCATGTAATTGCATTGAGTTTCATTGCAAGAATATCTTCTATACTAAGCATTGAAATACCATCAGTATAAATTGGGTTATTCACGTATGGATAACGATGTGCAATAATATCAACCTGAATATTACCGATGCTTCCTCTAAGTGAATTTAATGAAGAACTGAATAAATTAAATTGGAAATCATTGCTTACATACTCAAGTATTTGTTGTGTGTCAAAGCTAAAATTTGAAAATAAATCTATATCAATGGATTGCCGATGTCCTAAATTCAATGCAAGAGCAGTTCCTCCTACAAGATGAAAGCCTTTAAGATAACTTTTTTCTTGTAGGTTTTTAATTAATTCCAGTGTTGATTGCTCAACGATCTGCTTTTGTAACATTTAAATTTTTTTTTAGGTATTCCGAGTATTAAAGAGATAAAAGCCAATGTTTTGGAATCTAGATAATTCAGATTACAAAGCTCATGAATAACAGTCTGTTTTCCATATTCGGCAAAGACTAATTTAATTTCTATCAGGTTTCCAAACGTAAATACTCTTTCAATTATCAATCGTTTAGATGTATAAGTATTTAACTCATCTACTTTTACATCCCAAAAATACCTGGGATTGATATTTTGTATAAAATCTTTCATTGGAATTAGTTAATCAATATTTTTTTAATTAACGGTTTCTTTCATTTACTTCTTATCATTATTTTTAGTCTTTTGATTAAAATTATTCAAAGATAATTTTCCTTGTTTTTTCTCCGATACTTAAAAAATAAATACCTTTAGAAAAAGCAGATATATTTGCTTCTATTGATTTGCCAATCAGCTCAGTTGGATGTATGTCTTTTTCAAAAACAATTCTTCCCAGCTGATCTGTAATCTTAATTAAAGTATTTTTTAGAATTTGTCTTTGATTAAACCGAATAATAAACTTACCGCTTGAGGATGGATTTGGGAAAACAGTTAAATTCATTTCCAAATGGTTTTCTATGCCTATGGCTGTTAAAATTATAACATTAAAAACTACCGTAGAATCACTGTAACCACAATCATTTTTTGCTTTTAGTTTTAGTTGAGCATTCCCTGAATAATTTGAATTCCAATAAACATCGCAATTTGAATTAAAAGGAATAAGAGTGGCTGCTTCAGAAGGTTCTACCCACCAAATAATTGAATCTGAAAAAATTGAATATGCAGTATAGCTTGAAAACAAAGTAGTATCAGTTTTTACAGATACTGGTCCATTGGTAATAATCGGATTCGAGGGACGTGAATTAACAGTAATGGCAAGACTGTCTGAAGCTTCGCTTATTCCGCAATTGTTAATTGCTTTTACTGAAATGTTTGCTAATCCTGTAAAATAATTGTTCCAGTTTACAATTGCGTTTGTTCCAAAATTATTAATACTTCCTGCATTTGTAGGGTAAATATTCCAGTTATAGCTATTTGTATAGGGAATTGCTATTGTAGAATAACTAACATTTGCTGTATTATTACAAAGTACCTCTAAGCCTGAAGGAATGGATGGTTTTGAAGGCAATGGATCTATTTTTATGGTTAAAGTATCAGAAGACTTGCTTCCACATTCATTCGTTCCTTTCACTATAAGTTTTGAAATTCCAAAAAAGCTACTATCCCAGTTAATAAAGCTTGTTGAAGCGGAATCAATTATAACTCCTGCTGTTTCAGGAAATATATTCCATTGGTAAGCTGAAGCGTAATTGCTTCCTGATGTAGTATAAAATGAATTATTGCTATTAATGCAAAGTTGTGTTTGTCCCAAAGGAATGCTTGGTTTTGTTGGGAGTGGTTTAATATTAAGATTAAATGTATCAGAAACAGCACCTATTCCACAGTTATTTACTCCTTGAACTGTAATGGCTGCAGCGCCTATAAATCCACTGTTAAAGTGAGCAACAGTATTATTGCTATTTCCTGTCAAATTTGCAGCATTTGCAGGTATAATATTCCATTGATAATGAGATGCACTAGGTGTTTCTAAGGTTGTGAAAATTTGATCATTAGAGTTTTGGCAAATTTGAGAAAGACCAGTAGGTATATCAGCTTTTCCAGGAATAGGGATAATATTAACCGAAAGTGTGTCAGAGGAATTGCTTGTTCCGCATTGGTTAACAGCACTAACACTAATAAAGGCTGGTCCACTAAAATTATTGTTCCAGTTAACAAGTGTTGTTGCTCCAAAATTATTAATAATTCCTGCATTTGTTGGATAAATACTCCAATTATAAATATTTATAAATGGATTTGCAATTGTAGAATAGGTAGTATTTGTACTATTATTACACAAAATACCAAGACCTGAAGGAATGGAGGGCTTTTCTGGTAATGAATCTATTTTAATGGTTAAGCTGTCTGAAATCTTGCTTCCACATTCATTTATTCCTTTTACAGTAAGTTTTGCGATACCTGAAAAATTATTATTCCAATCAACTAAGCTTGTTGTAGAAGAGTCAATTATAACTCCTGCTATTTCTGGATAAATATTCCATTGGTAGATAGACGCATAGTTGCTTCCTAAAGTTGTATAAAATGAATTATTGCTGTTAACACAAAGTTGTGTTTGTCCTAAAGGAATTCCTGGTTTTGTTGGCAGTGGGTTAACACTAAGGTTAAATGTGTCAGAAATAGCTCCTATTCCACAGTTATTTATTCCCTTAACAGTAATAGTTGCAGTTCCTGTAAATCCATTGTTCCAATGAGTAATTATTGAGTTGTCATTTCCTGAGAAATTAGCAGCATTTGCAGGTAAAATACTCCATTGATAATGAGATGCATTAGGAGTTCCAAAAGTTGTAAAAGTTTGATCAGGAGAATTTTGGCAAATTTGCGATGGCCCGATTGGCAAATCTGCTTTTCCTGGAATAGGAATAATTTTAACAGCCAGTGTATCTGATGAATTACTCATTCCACATTGGTTAACAGCACGTACGCTTAAAAATGCTTTGCCACTAAACGAATTATTCCAATCAATTAAAGCATAAGATATTGAGCTATTATTTATAGCGCCAGCATTTTCTGGTGTAATTGCCCATTCCGAATAAATTGCATTTGTACCTCCATTGCAAGTAAACACAGAATTTGGACTATTGATACAAAGTGAATCAAGTCCTAAAGGAATGGATGGTTTGCTGGGAATAGGAGTGAAGAATATTTTAATGGTATCAGTTACTATACTGCAACTCCCGACTCCTTCAGCTATTACCGATAAAAATGTTGAACCATTGGTTCTATCAGAAGTTCCAGGATGGTAAATTAAATTCTGATTCGGTAGTATCGTGAGCATTCCATCTCCTGAAGCTGTCCAACTCACTGATTTAGAATTTGTAAATTGTGAAAATAATTGAAGAGAATCAATATTTATACAAACGGTTGTATCTGCATTAATGTTATATTCTAGCTTTAGGTACTTCTCAATGGTCAATATTGCGGAATTATTTTTACAGCCATTTTGATCGTATTGTATTGCATAATAGTCTCCTGATTTTGAAGTGCGATAATTTGCCAAGCTATCGTTTTCAGGAATTAATAAATCATTACAATACCAATTGGTTTTATAGTTATTGGGAGAAGCTAAAATTTGAATGCTATCTGCCGGACAAAATGGGTTGTTTCCAATTATTGACAAAATGGGTTGTTGCATTGCAACAATAGTGATATCAATGGAGTCGCTGACAATATTCCCCAATGGCATTATTCCTTTTACAAAATAGCGGGTAGTTTGATTAAGAACATCGCTGAATACACCAAAAGATTTTGGTATAAGTGTTGAATCGGATGGAGTTGATGAAATGGTAATCTGTGAAGGGGTAATCTGGAAAAAAGGCTTCAAAATTATAGTATCTCCTTTGCAAAAAACGGGTGAAATAGCTTTAAAAATAACCCTAAGGGTATCATCATCACCATCTGGATTTTGTACCTTTACCCAAGCTGTATCTGTTCCT
>JBMOKG010000078.1:0-19817 GCA_049315385.1 Bacteroidales bacterium | reverse complement strand
AAGTTTGTAATATTTGTGTTACAGTTTGTCCTAATTTTGCTAATTATGCTTATCAGATTATACCTCAATCGATACATTTACCCAAAGCTGTTGCAACCGAAAAGGGAGTAATCCTTGAAGAATATAAAATTTATGAAGTAAAACAATCAACTCAAATCATTAATATTGCAGACTTCTGTAATGAATGTGGTAATTGTGAAACTTTTTGCCCTACTTCAGGAGCCCCCTTTAAAGAAAAACCTCATTTTCATTTGAGTTTAAAAAGTTTTAAAGATGCCGAAAAAGCATATTATCTAAACAAAATGAAAGAAAGAAGCGTTTTAATTTATAAAGACAAGCAATCCATTAAAACGCTTACACTTAGCAATAATATCTACATTTACGAAACCGATCAGATTTATGCAGAAATCAGTATTGATAATTTTAAAGTTGAAAAGGTAATATTCAAAGCAAGCTGTGTAAAAGAAGCCTATTTTGATTTTGCTGCAGAAATGTTTGTATTAATGAAAGGAGTTGATAAAATGATGAATGTTGAATGATGAATTATTAATTATTAATAGTAAATACTATCTTAAAACTTGTGAAAAATTATAACATTCTAAGGCTATTAATGATTTCTTCAATAGTATTATCCATTAATTTGAGTTTATACCCTCAGGGGAATTCCAGGCAAAAAAAAGATTCTATTGAAGAAGAAAAAATTATCGCTTTAATATTGGATTTAAAAGAGGTAAAAGACATTTCAAGTTTTGTTGACAGTGTGTCAGAAGGAAAATCAAGAGTTTTTGTAGCAATTTTGAACACTCCAACAAAAAAAGATAATTATTATTGGGTAAGGGTTGCAGAAAGAAGAACAGATAAAAAAGAAAACGAAAGTAGTTTTACTCCAACAATATTTCATTTTTTCGTAACACCTGTAAAATATGAGATCAGGTTTTATGATACGGTTTTAGATAAAACACTTGAATTATCCGAATGGCGAAAACAAAAAAAACATATAAAATGAAATATAATTTATCAAAATTTGATATTTTATAAACATTATAACTTTATAAACTTAAAACAATGATACAACTAATTGACAAAGTAATAAATCCTGCAATTCGTGATAATGCAGTGAGAAGATTTAAAGAAAAAGGGATAGTTTTACCAACCTTTGCACAAATGAACAATCCTGATTTAATTCCTGACACAATCAAAGATAAGTTAAAAACCATTGGCTTATGGGAATTAAATCCATTAAATTTATTTAGAATTTCATGGAAAAATGAACCTAAAGAAAAAGGTGGATTGTATGGAAATGTGAATTATCTCGAAATCCCTAAAAAACTAAGTGGCATTGATGCACGTATTTTTGTATTAATCGGCAAATGGTTTCCTACTGGTGCACATAAAGTAGGTGCAGCTTATGGTTGTCTTGCACCCCGTATAATTACAGGAGAATTCGATCCGAGTTATCATAAAGCAGTATGGCCATCAACAGGAAACTATTGCAGAGGTGGTGCTTTTGATTCTGAATTAATGGGCGTTACTGCTGTTGCTATTTTACCGGAAGAAATGAGTAAAGAACGATTTGCCTGGCTTAAAGAAATTGGTGCCGAGGTAATTGCAACGCCTGGTTGTGAATCAAATGTAAAGGAAATTTATGATAAATGCTGGGATATCCGAAGAAACCGCAAGGATTGTGTTATCTTCAATCAGTTTGATGAATTTGGAAATCCAGCCTGGCATTACAATGTTACAGGGAAAGCAATAGAAGAAGTATACCAGCAAATTGCAAATCAAAAAACACGATTAGCTGCTTATGTTTCTGCAACTGGTTCTGCTGGAACAATTGCAGCAGGTGACTTTTTAAGAACAATACATCCTCATTTAAAAGTTGTAGCTTCAGAAGCACTCCAATGCCCTACCCTTTTAATGAATGGTTTTGGAGGCCATCGTATTGAAGGAATTGGCGACAAACATGTACCATGGGTTCACAATGTTAAAAATACAGATGTAGTTACAGCCATTGATGATGAAGATTGTATGCGTTTGCTTCGTTTGTTTAACGAAAAAGACGGAAAAGAATTATTAAAAGCAGAAGGTTTTGATGATAAATTCATTGAAGATTTGAATATGATTGGAATTTCAGGCATTGGCAATATACTTTCAGCTATTAAAACAGCCCGTCATTTTGAATTGACAGGCGATGATGTAATTTTTACATTAGCAACTGATTCAGCTCAGATGTATACTTCAAGACTTGAAGAATTACATGCAGAAAAAGGTGATTATTCTTTATTACAAGCTGCTAAAGATTTAGAAAAATGTTTATTAGGTCAAAAAACTGATAATATGAAAGAGCTTACCTATAACGACAGAAAAGCAATTCATAATTTAAAATATTTCACATGGGTTGAACAACAGGCCAAGGAAATAGAAGACCTGAATCAATTGTGGTACGATCGTGAAATATGGAATAAATTATTCCATCAGGTAGATAGATGGGATGAAATGATTATGGAATTTAATGAAATGGTAAAGAAATAATTCTGATTAAATTGATAATGCCATTGATAATTATAAATCATTAAATATTACGAAAAGCCCGTAGGGCTATCCCGTTAATAGAATACGAATAATAACATAAACAAGAGCTGCGTAGCAGCGCCCTATTAATGCAAGCAAATTTGATATAAATTTAACAGGACGCACCTACGGTGCTAAAAAATCTATTTTGTTTTTTCTATTAATAGTTTGCTCCTACAGAGCAAAAAACAACACATATTTACAACGCATAAATATAAGTAAATCAATGAAGTGAGGCAATAAATCTAATAACAAACATAAGCAGATTTCATAAACAAAAATGAAAACAAAAATGCAATGATAAGCCCGTAGGGCTGAACTATTAATAGAAAGGAATAACAAAACATAAAGAAAGATGCGTAGCAGCACCCTGTTAATGCAAGCAAATTTGATATAAATTTAACAGGACGCACCTATGGTGCTTAAAAAACCAAACGTATGCTTTTGCAATTAACAGTATGCTCCTAAGGAGCAATAAAAATGAACATATACAACAAGTGTATTTATACAAGTCAATGATATAAAGATAAATATAAAATAATAAACAGTGGATTTTTATAATTAATAAAGAAAATAATAAATTTAACAATAAGGTCGAGGGTTACATCTTTTATATAAATGAAATCAATAATCGTAATGTTAGCCTGATTAACGATTCAGAATATAGAAACGAATAACAATAAATGGAATGATAAGCCCGAAGGGCTGTCCTGTTAATATAAAACTAGTAATATTTATTTTATGCCAAACACTTACACTCAAATATACATTCATTTGGTTTTTGCTGTTAAAGGAAGAGCTAACATTATTCCTAAAAACATAAAAGAAGAATTACAAAAAATTGCAACAGGTATTCTAACTAACAGAAAACAAAAACTATATGCCATCAATATCATGCCCAACCATTGTCATATATTTTTCAGCATGTCGCCTGTTTGCAATATTTCCGATTTGGTTCGTGATATTAAAACAGGATTAACGCATCATATCAACAATAATCACCTTATCTCAGAGCATTTTGAATGGCAGCTTGGTTTTGGTGCATTTTCTTATTCACATTCTCATATTGATAATGTGGTGAAATACATTTTAAATCAAGAAGAACATCATAAAAAACAATTATTCAGAGAGGAATATATAGATTTCCTAAAAAACTTTAATATTGAATACAATACAGCATATTTATTTGAATTTTATGATGATAATACAGAATAAACAGTTCTCAGATTTTATCATCAAAACAGATTATAGAACCATTTTGATTATATATAGCTTATGAATACTCAAAAATACTATTTCCAATGCAGCAATTGCGTTAAAACTTACCAGAAAGATGAGGTACAATACCTTTGTCCTGAATGTGATGCAACAAATGATGACAAACATCCTCCCAAAGGTGTATTGAAGACAATTTATCAGTATGATCAGATTATTGAGAAGCATGGAAAAAAAGATTTGTTCAAAAGCTTGTTGAAGCAGGGATTTATTGATTTATTACCCATCCTTTCATTGCAAAGCAAGGGTTATTTAAGAGTAGGGAATACACCGTTGTATAAAATTGATAAACTGCAGGATGAAGAATTAGATTTTACACTTTTACTCAAAGACGATGCCCAGAATCCAACTGCTTCTTTTAAAGACAGGGCTTCGATTTTGGTTTCTGCTTTTGCTAAAGAAAACAATATTGATACCATAGCTGCTGCTTCAACCGGAAATGCTGGCTCCTCTTTGGCGGGAATCTGTGCTTCGCAACAGCAAAGAGCCATCATATTTGTGCCCTCCACAGCTCCTTTAGCAAAACTTACGCAGATTGTGATGTATGGTGCTACAATTATTCCTGTTGATGGCAATTACGATGCAGCTTTCGACCTGAGCATACAAGCGAGTAAATATTTTGGCTGGTACAACCGCAATACCGCTTACAATCCATTTACCATTGAAGGTAAAAAAACAGTTTCGTTTGAAATTTTCTCCCAAATTAATGAACAAATCCCTGATAAAATTTTTATTTCTGTGGGTGATGGTGTCATTATATCAGGTGTTTACAAAGGATTTGAAGATTTATTAGAATTGGGTATTATTGATAAAATGCCTGTTATCGTGGCAGTTCAGGCAGAAGGAAGCAGGAATTTGATTGAAAATATAAACAAAAATGATTGGAAAACCATTCCATCTACCACTATTGCCGATTCCATTTCGGTGGACATTCCCCGCAATTTTTACATGGCAAAAAATTATTTGCTGAAATACCATGGTGAATGGCTTACTGTAAGCGATGATGAAATTATGCAGGCTTCGGCCATCTTAAGCAGGAATACAGGCATTTTCTCCGAACCTGCTGCCACCGCTGCTTTTGCAGGCATGTTGAAGTATAAAAACAATCATCAATTGGAAAAAACCTCAAAGAATGTGGTATTACTTACAGGTTCAGGTTTAAAAGATTTGAGATCAGTAGCCGCTTTGGTTCATATCCCAACAGCAATACCTGCGAATATGGAAGCTGTTTGTAAGTTGATGGGGGCTTAACGTTTTGTAGTCTTACTGTCAGGTAGGGAGTGTATTATCCTTATGTTGTCAGTTTATTACTTGTTTTTTATCAAAGGATTCAACAAGGTGCTTTTATAAACAGTTCGTTAAAATTCAATTTTATTACCTTTAAAGTATAAAAGGAGGAACCGTTTATCAGTTTGTATCTAAAAATAGAATTTATCCTTTAACTTTTCATCTATCTTGTCACTATTCAAAAAGAGTAGGTTTACTTAATTGTAAATTTGGTATAATCTTTCAATTATGATGGATAATGGAAGGATATGCTAATCTGAATTCTTCTGAATCTAAATCTGAAATATTGTCTTTTATGTATATCCCATTTTCAATTTTATTGATTGGTAAAGATAAAACAAAAGTTCGCTTACAAATAGTGAATCTAATTAGTACATCTTCAGGTTGTTTTAATTCTTTTATTTTAGCAACAGCATCCTTTTTTAAATAGATTATTATAGTATTTTCAGAATCTGTGAAATTAAATCTATAACTTTCATCTTTATCAATATCTGAATAAATATTTTTATCTATAATAATACTTTTTATATCAGACATATTAAGTACAACTTTTTTCTCATTATTTTTATGAATAATTAATTCAAAAACAGTATCTGTATATTGTCTCCATTCATAAGAAATTCCTTCTGGCATAAGTAATGATTGATAAAAATACTTAATAGTCAATGATGTGTCAGATAAATTTACAAATCCCAAATAAGCAGAAGGTCTCGGTATGTTTTGATTATCGAGATTCAATTGAAAAATACTGAATAGTGGATGTGACTTTTCCTTAGGATTCTCTGGAGAATCATAATTTATACTTATAACTCTGTCAATATCAACTATTTTTTGGGCTAACTCTTTAAAAGTATAAGTATCAATTACTTCAATTTTTAAAGATTTTCCATCCCCTATGCTTTTATTTTGACCAAAAGCAATAATGAAATTGAAGATCAAAATGAATAATATTAAGTTTTTGTTTCTCATTTTTAGTTACTTATAGATAGATTTTTATGATAATTATTTAATTAAAGTCATCATGATTTAATTCATAAATAGTAACGTTAATTAATATTATCTGCTTTTTATAAGTATTGAATATAAATCGAATATTTTAATATAAAATATCATATTTATTTAACCCAGATTACGCATTAGATGAAAATATAACATTTAAGTGCTTCATATTATATGCATTAAGCATTATATTTTCTAATGCGTAGCATTAGAACTTTTTTTAAAACAAATTCTCTACATACTATAATTGATAAGGCTTTTAGAGATTGTTTTATTGTATTTTATTATCTTATTGCGTAATTTGGGTTTAACTTACAAATATATAAATATTTTATGATCATGAATTTTAAGTGGAAAAAATAAATTAAACATCAAAGTGGTTTTATATTTATAGAATATGTATTCCTAACAAATTCAAGGTAGTAGATGTTAAAAACATCATTGCTTTACCAATTGGCAAGAGGTTTAATTTGGTCTGGCTGTCAATGATTACGATGGCAAACAATGCCAGTGAACCATATTTGAATATATTGCGTTCTAATTCTTTACTTAATTTCAGTGATTTGAGAATCAAATGAGACCCATCCAAAGGTGGAACCGGAATCATATTGAAAATAAATAATCCGAAATTGATATAAATACAAGCCAGCATCATTGACATTAAAATACCGTCAACTTGAATAAAGAGCATGGCTATTTTCAGCAAAACAGCAAATACTATAGCCAATATAAAATTGGCAATGGGTCCGGCAATAGCTATCAACATTTCGTCGCGACGGGGATTCTTTAGTTTCTCAGGATTAAACATTACAGGTTTAGCCCATCCAAATCCTGCAATTAAAATGAATATAAAACCAATCCAGTCAATATGTTTTAATGGATTAATGCTTACTCTTCCATCCAGAAAAGCTGTATCATCACCCAATAAATGAGCTACTTTAGCATGCATATATTCATGAAAAGTTAAGCCAATAAGTATGGCGGGTAAGACTACAATTATATTTTCAAGGTTCAGAGATGACATTCTTTTTCATATTTGGATTCAACAAAAGTAACATTAATTTAGATTGTATAACTCAACTTCTTGTAATTTCGTAAATTTGCACCTTAATATACGATTCAAATAAATATGATAAATAACAACACTATAGATATTAACAATTTACAAAAATACAATCACTTTATTTTTGACTGGAATGGAACATTGCTAAATGACTTATGGTTAGCCGTAGATGTAATTGACAAAATGCTAACAAACAGAGGTTTACAAGGAATGACAATTGAACGGTATTCTGAAGTTTTCGATTTTCCTGTAAAAGACTATTATCAGAATGTAGGATTCGATTTTAACAAAGAATCTTTTGAAATTGTTGGCACAGAGTTTATTGTTGAATATGACAAACGTCAGTATGAATGCAAGCTACAACCAGGTGCTATTGAATTGATTGAAAACATATATCAAAAAGATATACATTTAAGTATTTTATCTGCTAGAGAACAAACAATGCTTGAACAAAATCTAAAGTTTTACGATATAGAACACTATTTTCCAGTAGTTTCAGGTTTAAAAGACCATTATGCAAATGGAAAGCTTGAAAGTGGATTACAACTGATAGAAGCAGCTCATATTCCTGCATCTGAAACTATATTAATCGGTGATACACTGCATGATGCAGAAGTAGCTAAAGAAATGGGTATTGATTGTATTTTGATAAATTCTGGTCATCAGGCTTTACATCGCTTGAGAACTGCAAAAATTCCGGTTTTTAATTCCTTAGCGCAAATTTTTTTTGAATGAGTAAGTTATTCAAAAAAAAAGGTATCAAAAGCCATTTATATTTGTAGTATCATTTAGTAACTGGTCATTGTCTTTTCCTAACAAATTATCGTAATTTTCGTAACCTGCTTTTGGTATTTTTATCTCGTATGTTTTTTTGTTTTTATTGGTTAACAGCTTATTACGCAACCATGGATTAAAATCTTTAAGAATCCGGTAGGTTATATTTTGAGTTTTTGCAAAATTAACCAGATTAGTTATTCCTGAATCAACTGTGATAATTTTACAGGGAATGGGAGGATACAAATCTTTCAACCGCAAATAATACCCATACTTAACGGGCTGGGAATAAATAAGTTTAAGAGCAAGTATCCTATAAATATATCTTGAAGTTTCATCATTCAGATATAAATCGTAATAAGAACTTACATTTTGGCTTTCCAATGAACGTTTCACACCAAATTCACCCATATTATAAGATGCAGCAGCTAGCGTCCAGTTATCAAAAATATTATATGTAGTTTTAATGAATTTACATGCTGCTTCAGTTGCTTTTTCCAAATGATAACGTTCATCTACTTCTTCAGAAATTTCTAAACCGTACTTTTGTGCAGTTGGTTTAATAAACTGCCAAAATCCGGCAGCATTGGCAGGTGAAACCACATTAAGAAAACCACTTTCTATTAAAGCAAGATATTTAAAATCATCAGGAATATCGTTTTTCTTTAAGATAGGCTCGATTACAGGAAACCATCTGTATGCACGTTTTAACATCAACATGGTATTTGACTGCCAAAATGTATTAGTAAGCAATTCCCTTTCAAGCGATTCACGTACATAAAACATTTTAACCGGAACATTTTCATTACAAAAAGATAATTTTGAAGGAATTTCTGCAGTAAAAATTTTGTAATTTGTTTGAAATGCTTTTCTGTAATTTTCATCAGAATTCTTTTCGTATTTTGATGAATAAATAAAATATTTACCCGAAATCAAGGTAACCAAAGTAAATATAATTACAAAAAGTAAACGTTTTATATTCATAGCTAAATTACTAATAAAATGGAAGGTAATATAACGACCATAAAGCCTTTTTTATTATGCAAAATTAGAAAAAAAGCTGATATAAATTATTCATTTCTCAATTTTAAATTTTATTTCGTTTTAGTAAGGAAACAACTATTTTAGTATTTATACACCAATAGAGAATATTTCCCATTCCTTCCAATATTAAGTATATCAATACATCAGTAAATAACAGATTATTAATAATAAAATATTTTAAAAATTACCAACTTATTTTTTAACGATTACAATTTCAACTCTTCGGTTGCTATTTTCATCTTCAGTAGTTTTTTCCGGGTAAACCAGAGGTTTCAATGACCCAAAGCCTTTGTATTGAAGTCGTTCAACAGCAATTCCGTTTTTAATCAGGAAATCATAAATATATTTAGCACGTTGTACAGAAAGATCCCAAGTATAAGTATCCTTATCCAACCCATCTTTGCCAACAAATTCGCAACAAATATGTCCCTGAATCTCAATTTCTAATTCAGGATTTTCTATAAGAGTATTTAGTAATTTTTCTATTTCTGGTTGTGAAGCTGAAGTAAGAAAATGTCTTCCTGGTTGAAAATTTAATTTTTTTAGTATAATATGCTCACCTTCTTTAACTTTGCTTATTTCGATAGATTTTGAGTTTGATTTGGAATTTGATTTAGGATTTGAATTATATTGGAAAATAATTTCTACTCTTCTGTTTTCAGGTATTCCAGATGGTTTATTAATAAGTTCCGGTGGTAATTCTCCTTTGCCAATACACTGATTTATAATTTTTGAATTGAGTTTGGTTGTTAAGTAGTTTTTTACATTATCTGCTCGTTGTTGAGATAAAACTTTGTTAAAAGCATCTGAAGCAAGAAAATCAGCATATGCGATTATATCGGCTTCTGCGACTTCTTTTATATTTTTTCCTTTTATAAAAGTATCTATCTGATTAATAAGACTATTATTTAAAGAACTAATATTTATTTCATAGTACAAACGTAAAGTATCCGAATTCGTTGCTAAAACTTTGCTAAAATAAAAGCTACATATAAACAGAAAAAACATTAGGACTTTTTTCATAATGACTTAAAATATTAATTTTGATTATTTTTAAAGATTTTTGCAGAAAGAATTATTTTATAAAAACGATTAAAGTCATCTATTATTATAAAGAAATATAATAAAGAAAGTCACTGAAAAAAAATTTTCAATGACCTTCATGAAAGCGGAGGAAGGGGGATTCGAACCCCCGGACCCACTTTTGGCAGGTCAACTGTTTTCGAGACAGCCCCGTTCGACCGCTCCGGCATCCCTCCTATTGATGTGCAAAGATACTAATTACATCCTTTAGATTTTTTTAAATTTTGAAGATTTTTATGTAGGTTTGCAAAGTATTTGCAACAATAATCATGAGTAAAAATTATCTTCATAACATTCAATTATTTCTATTGATTTTCTTTTCTTCTTCTTTGTCTTATGCTCAAAATGATTCACTGAATTTACAAAAATACTGGCATTACAGAGAACGTTTAAATTACTTTGTGATATCTGGCAGCCTAAAAGGTGAAAGTCAAGTTGCTGGCATTCGCAATCGTTTCGATTATGGTGCTGACGATTTAAATTTCGGACAACATTCTATTTATTTTGGTTATTATATTGGAATGCTGGCAACAGAATATAAATTATTAAATGATGCAGGTAACAATAAAGCATTACAAACCAAGCATGAGTTAAAACTAGCACTAAATCAATACGTTAATTTTCTTGACAAAACAGAATGTCTTGTTTTTAAAAACATGAAAGATTGCTTTGATGGTTTTTTTGTAAGAGAATGTGTGAGCTGTGATTTTCTTGATTATGAAAATAGAAGGATTTACTTCAACCAAAATTTAAAACCTTCTGACAAATGGAATCCTGAGAAAAATAGTTTTGGGAATCTGGCTAAAGGACATCCGGGATTTGTGACAAAAATATCCGAATGCGATAGTATTCCAAAGGCTTTTAGTCAGGATGAAGCTATTGGTTTATTATTCGGATTAGCAATAGTATATAGATGTATGCCTGACAGTTCTGAAGAAAAATCACTTTCCAAGGAAATTGCATTAAATATTGTAAATTATATCAGGAATTCATCGAGAATATATGGACATACTATGAGTATGCGCTGGAATGTATTCAAACCAAATGGCAAAAAATTAAAAGCATCAGAAGGAGGCTTAGCCTGGTTTTATGCCCATGGATTTATGAGAGCTGCAAATTTTTTCGATCCGGAATCAGATAACTTATGGAAAAAGATTACCCGTTATCCCCAGGAATTATTTTTCCAGTTTGGTCAGTTTTTCCCAAATCCAAATGCAGATAACACCACAATGATAACTACACTGGCAGTTGTTGGTGATTCCTGGAGAGCTGTTATTCCTGTAATTGGGCTCATTTGTAGAATGAATACAACCTATTTCGGAATCAAAGCAAAAACAAAAAAACAAGATTGGGACAGTTTTTATGCATTATCATGGAATATGATTCATAATAAAAATAAAAAAATGGAAGATCGGGTTAAAAAAGCATTTCTTCAACTAAATGAAGCGCCTTATGATGGACCCTATAATTACGGATACGAAAATAATCCCAAAGGAAGCGGTTGGTCATCTTCCTATAAATGGCATCACAAAAAAAAGACTCAGAACGGAGAAGCTATTGGAATAGAAGGAAATTATAATGGATTAGATTATATGCTGTTACATAATATTTATTGTATTGTTAAAGCTTCTCAAAACTTAAAAAAAGAATAAAAACTATTCCGTTTTACTTTGAATCTTTTTTGGTTTTAAAAAAGCCCAAACGACAAAACTTATCAGCAACATATTTCCCAAACCTAAAAACCCATTACGGGTAAAGAATACTGAAATTTGATGACCCCACAGATCATGCCAGTTTCCACCATAAAAAATAAAAGCAATTATAAGAATTGATTTCCAAATTATTGACATAGATTGTAATGAAAAAACTAAAAATAATGAAAGCATTACAATAGGCAGACTAAATAGAAAATGCTCACTATCAGTAACTGTTATTATTGGAATAACAGCAATTGCTAAAAAATAAATAAATGTAAATCTCTTTTTATCTGAATCTAATGATGAGCTTTGTTTCGTTTTATAAATTATTCCTAAAAAAACGATTCCAAGTATGCATAAAATTACCAAGCTAAACAAAATACCTTGTTGTTGCATTCCTCCAATAGAAAGAATCCTGTTTATCCATGCATAAACAGTATCAGCACTTGTACTGATACTTGAATTATGTCCTTCCATAGTCACAAACCAGGCATCCAACAAGGACATATTAGCATTAAATCCTAAAAACAAGGCTGGTAAAAACAAGCCTGTTAAAAAGGTAATAAGCATAGAAAAAGATGTTTTAAATTTCTTAAACAACAATAATACAGGCAGTAAAACAATAAAATGCAATTTGAATAACAATCCAATCCCCATTAATACACCTGCAAAAATCCGGCTATTTTTAAATACTTTTTCAAGACTGATTATATATAACAGTAATAAAAGCAAATTTACATTTCCCAGATGCAATTCACGGTAAAAATGATTCAATAAAATTAACGTACATAAATAAAGTATTGTAGATTTTTTTGAAATATTAAAACTAAAAACCTGATTAAAAAGTTGGAATAATTTATATAATACAAATAAAATAGCCGTAGCAATGATAAAATAGTATATAATAGCTGCATATAAAAAAGGCAGATAATGAAAAATCACAAAAGGTAATAATGCAAAAGGTGAATATTTATAAAAACCTGAGTCCAGACCAAAAGGAATTCTATAAATACTATCTCCATTTAATAAATTTTGCATTCCAAGATAATACACCTTAAAATCATTCATTTCAAAACGATTATTTTTAAGCTGTAGTAAAAAAAACAAAACAAAAAACAATGCAAGAACCCAGCCAAATTCCGGGAAACGAAATTTTATTTTTTTAAGCATAACAAACTATAATTCAATTATTAAACCATCATAAGCAAACTTAATAAATGAAGGTAATTCTTTTTCAACATCTGCATGAAAACCCATCATGTGGCTAATATGTGTAACAAATGCACTTTCTGGTTTAATAATTTCCAATATATTAACAGCCTCACTGAGCGAAAAATGCGAAACATGTTTTTTCTTTCTCAGAGCATTCAGCACCACTACTTTAGAGCCTTTAATTTTATTAAGTTCCTCATCACTGATAAAATTTGCATCAGTTATATACGTAAAATCACCAATTCTATATCCAAAAATTTTAAGTCCAAAATGAGTTACTTCTATTGGAATTATCTTTATATTATTGATTTCAAATGATTTATTTTTGACAGTATGAAGATTTATTTCAGGAACACCCGGATATTTATAAATAGCAAAAGCATAAGAAAATTCGTTTTTAATAGCTGCCTGAACATCTTCACGTGCATAAACATCAATTGCTTTTTTCTGAATATAATTAAAGGCTCGTACATCGTCCAAACCTGCTATATGATCTTTATGAGCATGAGTAAGTAAAAGTGCATCAAGATGCTTTACATTGGCTCTTAACATTTGTTCTCTAAAATCTGGTCCGGCATCTATGACAAATACATAACCTTCAGATTCAATCATAACAGATGAACGCAAACGTTTATCTCTGAAATCAATGGATCTACAAACCTCGCATTCGCAAGCAATCACCGGAACTCCCTGTGAAGTACCTGTTCCTAAAAAAGTAATTTTCAATGTATATATATTTTTTTTGTAAAAATAAGAAAAAAGGCTTTAATTCAGATTAAAAAAAGAAAAAACAAATAAATCAATTTATTCAGTTTATATCAAATTTCTTTTTAATTTTACGAGCTATTTAAATCTGAACTTATTTTATTGAACATACAGTGAATATCATAAATAAAATCAAAGAATTTGCAGGAAATCGTTATTTAAAGAAGCATTTACCAAAAAATCAACGCTTCCGTAAGATTGTGAACCTTGACGATGCCAAAACTGTAGGCATTATTTACGAAATAAAAGATGAACAAAATTACAACCACATATCCCGTTTCATTAAATTACTGCAAGACAAGCAGATAAATGTAAAAGCAATAGGCTATTTTGATGGTAACATCCGACCAATTTATGCGATAGAAAAATTAGCTCTTGATTATTATGATAGAAAAGATTTGAATTGGTATGCAAAACCAAAAGGAAATTATGTCACGGATTTTTGCAAAACTGACTTTGATATTTTAATTGATGTTTCATTGGTCGATATTTTTCAAATAAAATTTATCGCAGCTTTTTCAAAAGCAAAATTTAAAGTTGGTAAAGATGGAGAAAATAACAAAGCCATATTCGATTTAATGATAGACATAAATGCAAAAACAACTATAGATGAATTCATTACTTTAATCATACATTATTTGAGTATTATAAACAAAAAAGAAAATGAAGAAAGCACTTAAAGGTACTGGTGTAGCTATTGTTACTCCTTTCCACAAACATGGCACGGTTGATTTTACTTCTTTAGGTAAATTAATAGAACATTTAATTTTAAATGGTGTAAATTATATTGTAGCCTTGGGAACTACCGGAGAAACAGCTACATTATCAGAAAAAGAAAAGCTTGCTGTCACCGATTTTGTTGTTGATACCGTTGCAAAACGACTTCCTGTAGTTTTAGGTTTGGGAGGTAATAATACGCAACGAATTATCGATCAGATTAAAGACTTTAACTTTGATGGGATTGATGCTGTCTTATCAGTAGCTCCATATTATAACAAACCTCAGCCAAAGGGACTTTTTTATCATTTTAAGAGCATTGAAGCTGTTTTACCTATTCCAATGTTGATTTATAATGTACCCGGGCGTACCGGTGTTAATATCAGTGCAGAAACTACATTGAAATTAGCAGAGGAAGTTTCAGGTATAATAGGAATCAAAGAAGCCTCAGGTAATATGATGCAATGTATGCAGATTATTAAAGATAAACCTAAAGATTTCCTTGTAATATCAGGTGAAGATGCACTTACAATGCCTCTGATTGCAGCTGGTGCCGATGGTGTTATTTCTGTTGTTGCGAATGCATTTCCAAAAGAATTTTCTGAAATGGTTCAACTTTCATTATCAGAAAATACAAAGAAAGCAAGAGAGCTTCATTATAAGTTATTAAACTTCACAAATGCTGTTTTTGAGGATGGAAGTCCTGCAGGTATTAAAGCAGCATTGGAAGTACTTGAATTATGTCAAAACAACCTTAGACTTCCTTTGGTTAAAGTTAATAAACAGACCTACGCAACTATACAAAATTTAGTGAAAGAAATTATTGGTTAATTTTTCTATTATTTTTATTCAGTATCTAAATTTCTGTTATTTTAATCAGAAAAGACATAATTAAAAATCAAACTTAAACCTGGCCCAAATGCCCCAGGAAGTTACATTTGGATTTTCATAAAATTTGCAAAAAGGATTGGAAAATAAATCCAAATCAAATTCTATTTTTAAACTTTTTAAAGCTTAAGATATGAAACAGATAACTTTTAATTATATCTACATAAATTCGTGCATAGCTTTTAAATCAGTTAAATTAATCATAACTACTTTTTACAATTATTAATCTTACCATTTGTTATTCGAAACATTGAAGCGATTATAGTAATTTAATTTTTTAAATTAAACTTCTAATGCATTATAACATGCAATTTTACCTTTTTCAATAATTTCATCTGAATTGTAAAATTCAAAGGCACCAAAGGAATTAATAGGAATTTTTATTACAATATCTGGCTTATACAATTCAATTGACATTTTGGATATTTGCTGCATCATCATAACAGCAGTCTGATATATAAGGGTATAGTAATTTAGTTGTTTTTCAGTATCCTTTGTCAAAGACTGTAGACTTTTTTTCATTAGAAAAGGAAAATGATGTAATTCACTTTGAGCTTCATTCCCAACTATTGAATTTTTATTCATTTGATTTTTAGGAACGATCATTGAATTTACATCAACAGCTATCAGCAAATCTTTTTCACTCCTTTTAACACGATTTATCGGAAGAGGATTTAATACGCCACCATCAACAAGAAGCGAGTTATTTAATTTAAAAGGTGTAAAGACTGTTGGAATTGAAATTGAAGCCCGGATTGCATTTATCAAACTACCATTTTCAAAGATAATTTCCTTTTTATTAATAATATCAGTAGCCACTGCAGTATAAGAAATAAGCAAATCTTCAATATTCACATCAGGCAAAATCTTACTTATTTCCTTAATAAGCTTATTACCTTTAACAATTCCATTGGAACTAAAAGTAAAATCTACCAGACTTAAAACAGCTTTTTTATCAAGTTTACACATAAAATCTTTCAGAAGATCCAAATGTCCTGAAGCATAAGCACCTCCGACTAATGCGCCCATCGAGCAACCGGCAATTGACTTAATTTCAAATCCCTGACGTTCCAATTCTTCAATTACACCAATATGAGCAATGCCTCTGGCGCCTCCACTGGATAATACTAAGGATACTGATTTTTTCATTAAAATGTATTAAGTTGGAATAATTATTTTCAGATACAAATATAATCATTCTTTGGATGCATTAACAGTTTAAATAATGCATGCAGTTTAATAAATATTCCTATTTTTTTAGTTTTATAAATGAAACTTAATGCATACTCTTAACAATTCCAGATAAGTTTATAGTAATATGTGTTATATTACATGACCTAATAGAATTTTCAAGCCTATTGCTATAAGTATAAAACCACCCAATACTTCAATCCTTTTTCCAAACTTACTCCCTATTTTTTTACCGAATAGCATCCCTAACATAGCAAACAAAAATGTTACCACTCCTATAAAAAGAATAGCAATCCATATATTTGTATCTAAAAATGCAAAACTAATACCCACTACAAGTGCATCAATACTTGTAGCAATCCCCATTCCCAATAAAACATTAAATTTCAGAGGATTAAAATTTTTATTATTATCGTCATTTTTAAAACTTTCAATAATCATTTTTACGCCTAAGATTGAAAGTAAAACAAAAGCAATCCAATGATCAAATTTCCCAATATATTGAGAAATTTGTTTACCTGCAAACCAACCTATCAAAGGCATCAACGATTGAAGAAATGCCAATACAAAAGCTACTTTAAGGGCTTGTTGAAATTTTATTTTTTTTAAAATTAATCCTGTAGAAACAGAAACAGCAAAGGTGTCAAATGATAAACCAATTGCAATCAAGATTAGAGATATATAGTCCATAGTATGATTTAAAAAGGACAGGCAATAAAGCCTATCCTTTAAATATTATCAAATATTAATCAAAAAGTTCATTTAACCAGCTTTTCTTCCTGTGCTGATTATAATATCCCTGTTGATTCTGATTCCCATATTCATTATGATCATCATGATGATTGCGATGATTAGAATGTTCATTCTGCTGATAATTTTGATTGAAGCTTACATTTGAAGATCTTTCGATGATTTTATCAAGTTCGCCTCTATCGAGCCAAATACCGCGACAATTTGGACAAATGTCAATTTCAATACCTTGTTTTTCAGATATTGCTAATACTGCATTACAATTTGGACAATTCATAATTTTAAGTTTTTAAGTTTAATAGATTTGTTTATTTATTGTTTAAAAATAGCCAATTGGTTTTTTCAAAATAGCCTTCTTTTACCATTCTTACATCCTCAACGGTATAAAATGCATTGGGATTATTTTTATTAAGAATACTGATGAATCGTTTCAGATCATTTCGTCTGATGGTTGCAAATATCATCTTTACAGGACTATCCATACCCATTGCATCTACAATAGTAATTCTGAATTTTAATCTTTTCAGCAGCAGTATTGTGAGTTTTGAATCCTTTTGAAAAACGACCCTGACAATTACATTCCCTATAGATAAGCGTTGTTCAATATAAATACCTGTAAAATTCCCGATGGCAAAACCTCCTGCAAAAGCTATATAACAATACACATTGTCGAGGTGTTTCATTATCTGACTAATCGCCAGTAACCATACAATCGATTCGAAGAATCCGGCAAGCAAAGCCAGGTATTTAAATCCTTTTGTTGCAAATAAAATTCGTAAGATTCCAATTGATTGATCAACAATACGGGCAAGAAAAATCAACAGCGGAATAATAATGAATAAAAAAATATCATTATCAACCAGGTCTGCAAATATCTCGTTTATCATATATATTATGTTTTATTTGTGCTATGTTTTACTATTACTGATGTAAGTATTGATAACATTAATATCCCAAGAATGACCAATAAAGAGAATACAATAGGCAATTTAATATAAGCTGAAATACACATCTTAACACCTACAAATACCAATATGGCTGACAAACCGTATTTTAAATAATAAAAGTACTTGGTAATACCGGCCAAAGCAAAATACAAAGCTCTTAAACCTAATATTGCAAACACATTGGAAGTAAATATTATAAAAGTATCATCAGAAACAGCTAATATAGCAGGTATAGAATCAACTGCAAAAATCAAATCGGTAAATTCAACTACGATCAGCACGATAAACAAAGGAGTAGCAAACATTTTTTTATCTATTCTGACAAAAAACTTACTCCCATGAATTACCGGAGTAACCGGTACAAAAATCTTGAAAATTCTTACAAAAATATTCTTTGAAGGATTAGCACTCCCCTCTTTGTTATTTAGCATTTTATATCCTGTAAATACAAGAAAGGCTCCAAAAACATAGATAATCCAATGAAAATTATTTATCAATGCAACACCTGCAAAAATAAAGATAGCTCTCAAAAATAAAGCCCCTAATATTCCCCAGAATAAAATCTTATGTTGATATTTGGATTCTACATTAAAGAAACTGAAGAGCATAATAAAAACAAATAGATTATCTACGCTCAAAGATTTTTCAATCAGATATCCTGTTAAAAACTCCATGGCTTTTACTTTTCCCATATAAATATAAATGAGATAGTTAAAAATTAAAGCCATCCCCATCCATACAGCACTCCAAACCAAGGCTTCCCTGATTTTTACTTCACGTGATTTACGGTGGAACAATCCCAGATCAATTGCCAGTAAGGCGATGATAAAAAGCAAAAATCCAAACCAAACATATATATCAATTACCATTCTTCTTATTATTAAACACTGTATTTAATCAAAACAAATCCGCCAATCAACATTGCAGTAAATCCCAAAGCTACCCAGTTAAAATACTTTTCAATGAAGTTTTTAATGAAAGGTCCATATTTCCATATCAACCAGGCAACCAGGAAAAATCTGGCACCCCTGCTAATAACAGATGCGAGTATAAACATCAAAATATTCATATCAAAAGCACCTGAAGTGATTGTAAATACTTTGTAAGGAATAGGTGTAAACCCAGCAGTAAAAATGATCCAAAAATCCCAATCGTTAAATAGAAGTTTGATAGTATTATATAATTCGTGTGTAAAACCGGGAATATTATCAAAAAATAAATTGGCCAAAGTTGTAAATTCTCCATTAGCATTTAACCATGAAAAATGACCAATATAATACCCCACAATGGCACCTGAAACAGAGCCTATTGTACAAATAAGTGCAAATCTGAATGATTTGGATATGGAACCCATCGCCATTGCTATAAGCAGAATATCCGGTGGAATAGGAAAAAAAATCGATTCGATAAATGCCAGTACAAAAAGTGCCATAGCACCATAAGGCGAATGGGCCCAGCTTAATACCCAGTTGTATAAACGTTTAATCCAGTTCATTATGAATTGATTGATTTAAAAGATTTGAAATATTACTAATGCATAAATAAAAAAGCGTA
>JBMOKG010000176.1:0-4499 GCA_049315385.1 Bacteroidales bacterium | reverse complement strand
AGTTTGCATGAATACAGTTCTGGAGCATTCTGATAAAGACTGAACATTTTTTCGGCACCACCCAAATCGTTCATGCAACCAAAATTAATCATTATCTCATCACTATAATTATTTTCCAACAAACTTACTTTTAATCTGATTGAGCTTTCATCGGCAGTAGAAGACTTAAGCCAGAGTTGTGAATCATGTTCACGCGCAGCGTTACTTACACTAAAAGATCCTGTTGTAAAAACTTTAACCCAAAAACCCTGCATGGAAGCAATGAAATTAGTAACTCCATTGGTGCCGGATAAGCCGTTTGAGATATAGCAACCATAATTGCCTATTACAGGATTCCATACCCAGTAAGCCCATTTATCAGAACCAGAATTTTCGAGCATACTTCTGCTATAAGCTGAGGAAGTATTCCAATTGATAGCTGAAGGATAAGGATTTCCTATAAAATTCCAACCAGCATAAATACCCCCAGTTAAGGTTAAAAGTATATTAATATTACCATTGTTTAAATTACCTGAAAAGCATTTAGTGGAGGTGGATGGATAAGTTACTGCATATCCCCTTCCAGGAACAAAATTATTACTGCCATTCAATCCAATAAAAGCAGGATTTTCAAAAGGAATCCAACTATCATTGCCTTCACTCCATGCATATAAATTTTCCATAGAAGGGCTAAATCCATTACTTATCGATTGATTAACAACAGGAGAAGATAACTGATGAAATTCATCAATGTTATTCACTGCTATATAACGTTCAATATTTGATGTAGAAAAATTTAAAGTTCCGTTGGTTATGAGTGAAGCACTACCACTGGCATCTGATTGCATAATTAGGGAATCGTTTATCTTTAAATTTCTATTTGAATTGATGGTTAATTTACCTAAAGGAGTAATTGTGAGATTATGACATTGATTGTTATTTGAATTTACAATGGCTAATTTTGATGGAGCAATAAAGGCTTTGGTTATAGATCCAGGAACTCCATGATCCCAATTAGCTCCATTTTCCCATTCATTTGAAACTGATTCATAAAATGTTGAAATAAGAGGAATTGGTAAAACACTTATTGGTAAAACACTTATTGACCCATCGCCACAATCATTATGCCCCATAACTGTTATATTTCCGGAAATTGCGGTATCAGAATAATTAACAGTAATAGTATTGGTATTATTTCCGGAAACAATCGATGCACCAGTTGGTATTGTCCAGATATAATCTGATGCTGCAAAAATTTCAGGAACAGAATATTGCACCCCTTGTTGTCCTTGTGTAACGGTTGAAGTACCATTTATCTCTGTAGCAGGCCAGGGATAACTCCCATGAATATTACCAAAGCAATAATTTAAAGATAATGGAATCCCCTCATTAAGTGTAATACTTTGAAGATAAACATTAGCTGTTGAGCCAAAAGTAAATTCCGGTTTAAAACTAAATTTTAGTTTAAATATTGTTCCTTCAGTATTAAACGAAGATGTACCTGATCCAGCTAAAATAACCTGTCCTGAAGATAAGTTTTTAAAATACGTCCAACCCTGAGTGAGGGTTGCATTAGATTCAATGTCAACAAATGTCAGATAAGATGCATTATAAGTAATTTTAGCCAAAACAGCCAAAACAGACTCTCCCATTGGAAGAGACGTAATGTGAATAGGGTAATAAAAGAAAGGCGTAGAAGGACAAGCTCCAACATCAGGCATGTTTATTCTGGTATCATAAAGCTGAAAACTTCCTGAAATAGCAGTTGCCCCAATAGAATCATGAACGCTAATATAGATTATTCCACTTTTTTTTGCAGTAAGTAAACCATTTTGATCTATAGAAGCTAAAGTTGTATCGTCAACACTCCAGCTAAAAGGAGGAATACCTCCACCATTAACAGTAAATTGTTGTGTTTCTCCAGCAACTATAGAACCGGTATTAGGAGAAACTGATAGTACTGGTAAATTAATCACATCAAAATGTCCATCATTAAAATTAGGTAAGAATTCTTCATTAAAAAGTCCATTTACAAAATTAATGCTTGAACCTCCTGTATTTTGAATAGTTACATGAAACCTGATATAAATAAGTGTACCGCTTCCAGTTAAAGGAGTTAATCCTGCAAAAGCTAATGAAAATACACCTGGGTTATTGATGTTATAAGAAGGTGTAGAATAAGCAGCCAAAAGTGTTCCACTTTGAACAATACCAACTGCAGTAAGTATATTCTGATTGAAGCTGATTGAAAATTTACCGGAATATATATTCAATCCTGTCAGATCTGTTGTATTAACAGGTATATCAATATTAGCTCCTTGCCATTGACTGAGATTGTATGGAATACTTAAACGCATTGCACGTATTTCAATAAGATCAGTGGTGTCCTTAATGCCAGCATTGTCCTGAGCAACTACTTTTGTGAAGCCATACTGAGAAGCTGAGAGTAATCCTGATGAATTAATACTTGCAACTGTAGGATTTGTGACAGACCATTGATAAGGAGGCGTTCCACCTGAAACAAAGAATTGAAGTTGTTCTCCTTTGGTAATAATTCCATTATCAGGATAAGTGTAAATTGAAGGAATTGGATAAATGTACATATACCCATCTCTGAAACTCATTTCAGGGCTTCCTTCATTAAAAAAATTAAAAATCTGACCGGTAAAGTTTAAAGATAAACCACCTGATTGCAATGCTTTAAAGCGAATATAAATAAATGTTCCTGAGCCAGATAATGCTGTTAAACCAGCCCCAGCAATAGAGATTTTTCCGGGAACGGAAAGGTTAACAGCCGGATTACCAAAAGATGCACTTATACTGCCAGTAACAACAACAGCTATTGGTTGGAGATAATATTGACTAAATGTAAATTGTAACATATATGACATTACATTTTTAGCTGTCAGACTACTATCAACATATATTGGAATATCAATGTTATTTCCTGCAACTACAGTTGTATCGGGAAAACGCATTGCTATTGGCTGAGCAAGTGTAAACTTGTTCACCAGTATCATTAAAAATAATAATATTATTGTATATTTTCTCATTGTTTTAAATATTTGAAGTAAATAAAAATTCTTCAAAAAAGCTTACCGTCTTAAGTGAAAAGACGATAAAGCAATTTATCGTACAACTTGAAAAATTTGAGATTGTGATAATCCATCTATTGTAAACCTTATCAGGTAAGTACCATAACTTAGAGGGTTTCCTTGGTTAGAAACTGAAACCGAATACTTTCCAGCACCTTTGGGTTCGTTTACAAGACTTACAACTTTTTGTCCAATCATATTATAAACTTCTATATTTACCATTTTATAGTCAGCAAACAACTCATAAGTTATAATAGCATTAGTTGTAGAAGGATTTGGATAAACAAGGAATGCACTTCCCTGCCCACTTGTTTCAATAGTCGGAATATCAGTTGAATTGTCTGTAATTGTTACAATTCCGCTAATTGCTGTTGATATCATATCACTTTCATTTGAAAAAAACTTATCAACCGTTAACATAGTAGTTATTGGGTTACTTGATTGTGAAATGGTATGAAAACTTAATTGTGCAAGAATCTGATCTGAATTTAGTGGATTTGTTCCTGCCATTGCAATTGATAATATACCATTGATACTATCATTGGAATATAGTTGATTCATACCCGAAATCAAATTTGAAACATTATTTAATTTTAAATAAACAGGATCGTATTTAATTCTAATATCAGTAGAATACATTCCGGATACGTTTGTTATTTGTAATGGAATCGTTACATCCTGATTATAACCAATAGAAGCACTTCCAACAGTTAATTGTGCTGAACTGGCAGCAGTAAGAGGCGATTTTGTCATTTCTGCAGGAAAAGACTGGATTAAACCAATTACATATTGTAAAATAAGCGAAGCGTCATAAGCAGTAACACCTAATGCACCACTCACATCACCTACCTGT
Source organism: Bacteroidales bacterium (assembly GCA_049315385.1). GTDB lineage: Bacteria > Bacteroidota > Bacteroidia > Bacteroidales > JACABE01 > JACABE01. The sequence goes on along the minus strand of JBMOKG010000176.1, from coordinate 572 downwards.
AGTTGAGTAGGATTCAGGCTTATCAAACTTACGGCACTTTGTAATATAAGTGAAGCATCGTAAGCCTGTACATTTCCATTCAGACTAACATCACCCATTAAAGGATTACCTGAACCAGTTGTTTTGAAAGGCTGGTAGTTTACAGCAGTAGTAATTAATTCCTGAACACTTGTTCCGTTACCGATTGAATTTGTTTGAATAGGGCCAAGATTGCTGCCCCACCAGCAATTAGTAGCATCTATAACGAAAGATTTATCTACATTGTTAATTGACCAGTAGTAATTATCATTAAAATCGCAGTAATTAAATACCGGATTAGAAGCAGCTGTTGCATATACACCATACATATTATTTGTAATCGTACTATAAGAAACTTGGGGACTGGCACTGGTTGTGTAAATTCCGTAATTTGCATATTTAATAAAGCAATGTTTTAAATGGCAGAGTGGATCTAAAGACTGATCATTGAATGTAATACTATTCCAGCTACCCATGACAGGAATAGATGCAGATGAATCAGCATTTGCATCACCTCCATAAAAGTCATCCCTGTAATCAGTAAATACAATATT
>JBMOKG010000025.1:0-63826 GCA_049315385.1 Bacteroidales bacterium | reverse complement strand
GGTGCAGTAGGGTCGTTAAAGCCATTTAATGATATGCCTATATATGAATTCGTGACTTTACAATTTTCAATAGTATTGTTTGAATTTGAACCGGAAACGTTTGACACCGTTAATGCCGTTGTTGAAGTTGCAATATGATTACCCCCATAAATACCAACAGAAGTAATATTGGCTTTATTCAAAGTTACAGTACAATTTTTAATGGTATTGTATTGTGCCCCGTCTGTAGCACTCGCTTTCACCAATGCATACCCCCACTCCATTCTGGTAGTGGCTGTCAAGTTTCCTGATTTTTCAGCTAGATCTATTCCATCAAAAGTAATATAATCTCCTCCGGCAATCTTAATGATACCATCAGCTGTTGTGGAAGCCCCTGTACCAGCCGTTATTTTTGGATTTGTACCTAATCCTGATTTTTGGAAAACAATTGGATTCGCTACTGTTCCGGTAGCCGTAATTGTCCCTTTGGTAGGGCCAGTGAAAGATTCGGTATGGCCTGGAACAACATTAAAAATAACCCCCCCGCCTCCAACTCCTGAAGCATTCAACGCTGTTATTGCTGCTTCTATGGTAGCATAATTACCACCAGTACCTACTGTTTTAGTGCCTGTTAATTGGGCAAAACTACAGGTAATAAATAATACACCTGTTAAAATAAAAATAAACGTTTTTTTCATTTGTAATTATTTTTAATTGTTAAATTATTTAATTTGAATTCACAAGATCTTGATAGACTAAATAAAACCCTAATAAAATTATTCTTTTATAATAAAACCGATACATTTAAGCACTAAGAATCATTGATTGTCATATTTAAAATACAGCATTGATTTTTCTAATTAATTTCTCATTAACACAGATGACGTAGATCCCTTCGGGAAACGCTGATAAAACGGATTTTTAATATATGAAAATCAAAACATTCTGAATAATTCGTGAAAATCTGTGTTTACGGAACGTATCCGTTTAATCCGCGTTCTAATGCTTTTATACATTAATTACCGAAACTAAAAATATGCGTATATACTTTTTAATACTTATCATCTTAAATCAATCTATTCTAAAATAAATTTCTTATATTCAGTAAGCTTTTTGCCTTTTAGCCTTAAAAAATATACTCCTTTTTTAAGTTGACTAATATCAATGTTTATTTTATGATTGTTTAATTTTTTATTTAAAACCACATATCCTAGAACATTAACAATCTCAATATAAGTATAATCATTTGAAAAAGCACTCATTTCAATGAAGAGTTCTCCATTTGTTGGATTAGGATAAATTTTAAACAAATTTGATTTTTGGCTAGATTCTATACATGTTGAGGTATTAAATTCAACTTTATAAGTTTTAGTAGTTACATTGTCTTCAGCTAATATATTGATAACTGCAGTGCGGTTTGCAACAGATCCGTTTAAGTTTAAAGCTTGAGTGATTGTTAATATTGAATTGGTATCACTTGTAACAGCTGTAACAAAAGGTACTGTAGTAGTTCCTGATGGATATGTCAAAGAATAGTGATAAATGGTATCATTAAATCCTGATAGTAAATTATTATCAACTTTTATATTAAATAATGATGCATTACCACTTCCCTGTTTGATCCATATCGGATTTGAATAGGCAAGATAATCGGTTCCTGTTTTAACTTCAGCTCTGAAGAAATCACCAGGTAAGGCATTTGTATTATAGGTATAATTAATTGAATCATTATTAGTTTGCCAACTCATTAAAACACTCCCATTTTTAATTAATCTGACTTCAGTCATATTTTGAGTAAATTTAGCTTCAATCTTAATTGAAACCGATTTCCCTACCTGAGGTACTTTCAGATCGGACCCCATCATTTTATTATCAATTGTAAAATTCATTTCAGGACCATTTGTTCCGTAATATTTTCCTGATTTTAACACTTTAATAACCTCATTTTTTGAAAGACTGTCGAGCCAGGCAACAATATGAGGATATCCGATAGCAACTGATGAATGTGCATCACTATTTGAAATACCAAAGACATGTTTACCCTGAATATTCAAAGAATCCCATTTTGAAAAGGCTGTTGAATTTTCAACGCCATAAATAGTATGAATGCCATTCCAGACTTCAATTCCGGTGTAACCTGTAACATTCCAGTCTCTCCAGTATAAGGTTGTGTGATAGGGATGAGCTAAATAAGCAAGACCTTGTCCATTGTTATCTTTTCGTATTGAATCTATAAGTTGCTGATAAGTATAAGTGGTATTACTCCAGGGTCTAAGGTTTGCTATATTATATGACAGAATATGACATGACGTTGTTACTTCCTCACCCAGTATGGCAAGAAAATCATCATAAGTTGAATTTGCAAGATTGACATCGTTATTCTGACTGATTGAATTGTGATCTGTACAGGTTAAAAAACTCAAACCAAGATTATATCCTGCAGCAATATTTTCAGAAACGGTGCCAGTCCCATCGCTAAATGTTGAGTGTAAATGGTTATCACCGCCGTACCAAGCTGCAGAATTTATAAATAATTTTTCTGATTTACTGATGCTGTTCTGATTTATGTCTGTAATTATGAATTTTACAAGCCCTCTGCCACCTGAATTTCCGATAAATTTCCAGATATAGCTGTTACTATCATTTGCTAAAACTGAAGGAATATTTAAATTCAGATTCCCAATACATGAAACATTTTCAGGAAAACTAACATTTACAATGAAAGGAGAAGATGCCGTTGATTTGCTGTTTATTAAAGTTAATGTTGCAATTACCGTATCATTATTTTTGGCTACATTTTTACTTAATTTCAATTTTGAACTCACTCCTAAAATAATTTCATTATACAATTCCTGCATAACATCAGGCTTTAGAGTATATCCAAGAGTTCCGGCTGCTGCCAAATATCGTTTAAGGTTATAAGAGCTTCCATTAGGTACATTCACAGAATCATAGGCCATTACGTAAGTATTTGATCCATAAGCCTTAAACTGGTTTGCAAAAACGCCTTCATAAATAAATCCAAAAATCTGTGCATTGTTACCATACTGGGCTATCCATGGATATGCATGCTGATACTCAACATAAGAGGAGGTTAGAACTCCGGTTCCCGGAACCCATGAAGTTTGTCCTGTGCCATCATAATCAAGGGCATCACCAACCCAGAAACCTTGTTGCTGACCAGTATTGTTAGTAATGACAGATTCAACATAAATATATCTTTTATCGGGTTTGATTTTATAAGTAGTTGTAACTGGAAGATTATTGAATACCACAACTGAGTCACTATTTATTCCCTGAAGTTCAATATAATGCCCCTGACAGCTCACAGTTGCCTCTGTATTGCTAAGCTGAGAAACAAAAACACTGTCGTATTTTACTGATTGGCTTTGTCCGGCAAGATTTCCCTGAGGTTTGACTTTAGATGCAAAAAAGAGATTAATCCAATCTATATCATCCGGAAAACCGGTAACAGCCAAATCGAGAGGACGTCCTTTTGTAATAAAAGGCAACTGATCATCAACACTCGCTTTAGAGATAGATATGGCTAATTTTGAATTTTCCATTATCATATCAGATTCAGTTCCCTGAACAATTCCTGTTGGTATTGTTTTTCCAAATCCTGCCCAAACAGTAACAGGAGACAACGCTGTATTTGTAATATTTGTAAAATCCAGGACACTATCAATATTTGAATTGATTGTTCTTGATTTAATACTATATCCCAGACCTGCAACGGTAAATGTATAATTTGCTTTAGGAAGCATCATTTGGTAATAACCTGTCTGATTAGTGCTGATTTTACCAGCCACTGTCCCATTGATATCTCTTGCAGTAACTGAAATATTTTTTACAGCCTGATTTAATGTATCTTTTACAACACCATAAACTTTTGAAAGATTACTTATTTCAGAATCAATAAACATTAAGGTATCAGCCCATTTTTTAATGCAATTATAATTAGGAATACTAGTATTATCAGGTATATTTGAGATATGATAGATGGTCAATTTGGCAGAATCACCAGCGGGAATACTAACAGCAAAAGATACGCCTAAGTTTACATTATTTGCAATGATTGCTGCAGGTGTATTCTGATACCATGCAATTCCATGAGCCGGATAATTTGAATTCAAATTCTGGTTTACGCCTGTATAGGTGTAGTTTGATGTCCAGCCACTTGAAACCATTCCAGGAGTCCAGCCTACTCCGGGTACATAAGAGTATTGTTCGCCAGTTTCATCAGGATCAATTTGATATTCCAGGTAACCGGTAAAAGCAGTTGTTCCGTTATTATACAAGCTTAAATTAATACGCATTACGGGGCTGCCCGGAAGCAATTTGTAGTTTACTTTTGCTGAAATTAAACTACTTGAAACCCATGTGCCTGTCGCGTTAACACTTTTAGTTGAATTATCAAAACTGATATTACTTAAATTTAGATTATATGTTGATAGATCCCAGCCTGTTTGAATGCTTGGTGCTAAAATAAATTGTGTCCAATCTAAATTTTCACGCATTTTTCTTCGATGCACTATATCCATTGGTACACCTTTATGAATTCCACCCACTTGATTATTATTCACATCAACCGTACTAATAGTAACCCATAAACTGTCATTTTTTAAATAATAATAGGGTGTTCCACTCGTAATATCAGTGCTGTTAGAGGCATAAGTAAATGGAATAGTAGTGGTTGTCATTCCTACTGTGTCTATTGTTTGAGAAAAGCTTAGACAATAAATTAAAAGTAAAACAAACAAAAAAGTGCATTTTTTCATATTTTTTATTTTTTACAACTAAATCGATTTAAGGATTTAAAAAGAATGTACAAAATAAGTGTTATAAATACAAAAAATCAATCACGAATTATAGGGTATTTTTAGTAATGAATTTTAGGGATACTTCTACAATGAATATATACTTATATTTTAATAATTTCATGTTTGATTGCATATTTTACTAAATCAATGATTGAATTTAATTCTAATTTCTCGAGTATATTTTTTTTATGCGATTCAACAGTATGAACAGAAATAAATAATTGATCAGCAATTTCTTTATAACTATAACCTTCTGCAAATAATTCTAGTACCTGAACTTCTCGTTTAGTGAGTTCCTTATCATTGCTAAATTTTTTAACTGAACTTAAAAATGATCTGTTGAAATAATTTTTCAATACAACATCTGAAATAGACCTCGCTATATATTCATTTCCTTCATATACTAACCTTATTGCTTCAACTAACTCATTGAACTGAATATTCTTTGGCAGATAACCCAAAGCGCCTGCATTGAATGAATCGAAAACTGATTTATCATCACCATTTGCTGATAACATAATCACCTTAATATTTGGGTAATCGCAACATATTTTTTTTGTGATGTCAATTCCTGACATTTTAGGCATTGTTATATCCATTAATAAAATATCAGGTTTGATTTTAAGTAATAAGTTTAAAAGCTCTTTCTCATTAGCAGCCTCAGCTACTACTTCTATATTTGACAAATTCATTAATAAGTGTTTTAAACCATCTCTAACGATATTATGATTATCTACCAAGACAATTTTAATCTTTTCCATAAAAATACGTTTAATTTAAAAAAGCAAATAAAAATTATTTAATTTCCTGATATCCTATTATTAACAAAATAATATTTTGGTTTTATTCTGTTGCCTTTAAACATTCACTAATTACAAAAGAACTTAAATATTTATTAATTTTTATAGACTGGTTAAATGGATTTAGCAATGAAATTCATATAAACCAATTATAATCAGTAAATTAAAACAATAGTTTTGTTCAGTTTAACAACCAAAATAAATCAAACTTTTTAAAAATATTATTATAACTCATTTTCGCGTTTTATTTCTTACATTCAGATTATTATGAATTTACAAAGTAAACGTAAAAGAAATAAAAAATCAATAATGAATAATAGGGTATTTTTAGTAATGGGTTTTAGGGATAAAAAAGAAAGTACTTAAAATACCATGAACACTTAATGTACTTATAATTTAAAGAAATAAGGCTATTTCTAGAATATCCAGAGGTAATACTGTGTTAGAATTAAAAATCAAGGTTCTGTTTTAGAATATTGTAGAATTTGTAATGTGCTCATTGTGTGTTTAATGAAACTATTATTTGCAGATTTTTTAGTTTTTAAATATTGAAATATGTTTTTGACGTAATTATCTACAATATAATAAAACATAACCAAAATCAATTAATAGAATACTTCATTTTAGGTTATCTTTGAAAACAGAATAAAATTCTAGAGTTATCAACTATTAAGTTTTCTGACTGCTATGCAATAGTGTCCTAAGATGATTATTTTAAGTACTACAAGATTTTTTGTTTAAAAATTATTTATAGGTTGATAATCCCATGTTTTATGGCATATTTTACCAGATCAACGATTGAATTTAATTCCAGTTTTTCAAGAATGTTTTTCTTGTGCGATTCAACGGTATGAATAGAAATATTTAATTTATCGGCAATTTCTTTATAGCTAAAACCTCCGGCAAACGATTCAATAACCTGAAGCTCCCGTTTGGTAATTTCTTGCTTACTCCTGAAATGTTTGTTACCGCCGATTTTATTTCTGTTAAAATAATTTTTCAATACAACATCTGAAATTGACCTCGCTACATATTCATTACCTATAGCTACCTCTCGTATCGCTTCAACTAATTCTTCGTACTGAATATTTTTGGGCAGATACCCTAATGCGCCTGCTTTAAATGAATCGAAAACCGATTCATCATCCACATTAGCTGTAAGCATGATCACTTTAATATCAGGGTAGTCAATTCTTAGTTTTTCTGTAATTACAATCCCATTCATATTTGGTAATGTGATGTCCATTAAAAGTATATCAGGTATAATCTTTTTTAACAAATTAAACAAATCACCTCCGGTAGAGGCTTCTCCAATAACTTTAATATCCGACAGATTCATGAGTAAATTCTTGAATCCATCTCTTACTATATTATGATCATCGACCAATACAATTTTAATCTTTTTCAATATCCACTCCTTTCATTATTGAAAAATAAAAAGTACTCCCTTTCCCTGCTTTACTTTTAAACCAGATTTCACCATCGTTTTTCTCAACAAATTCTTTTGAAAGTATGAGACCTAATCCACCACCTGTTTCGTGTCTTGTACCTTTGGTAGAAATATGTGTGACTAAATTAAATATTTTCCCTTTATCCGTTTCTTCAATTCCTACGCCAGTATCAGCTACTGAAACTACAATTCTATCTTCTTCAATTTTTGTTTTCAAATCAATTTTCCCCCCTTCAAGTGTAAATTTTAATGCATTATCAATCAGATTTCTGATTACAGTTTTTATCAAGCGTTCGTTGCCAAAAACATATAATTTAGAATCAACATGTAATTGAATATGTATTGATTTTTGTTCTGCAGCTGTTATGTATAAATTCATTACGGATTGAATGGTAAAATGGATATTAAAATTTGTTTTATGTAATATCATTTTATCACTCTTTGCGTTTAACCAATCAGTTAAATTTTCGAGCAATTCACTGACATTGATTACTGACCTTCTTAAAGATTGTATACAACTATATTTATGAGTATCTTCAATAGTATAATAATTCTCCTCTACAAAACCTGTCAAAGTAACAATCGTATTAAAAGGATTTTTCAGATCATGAGTAATAATTGCAAAAAGTTTATCTTTAGTATTATATACTTCTTCTAATTCATTGTTTTGTTTAAAGATAAATTCGTTCTTCTCTTTAAGCATTTTGTTAGCTTTTTTATTTAGCCAAAATCGATAAAATAAAATAACAACTAACAATAAAATGATGATTGAAAAATAAATAAAAGTATTTCGAAGATATATTTGCTTATTAATAGCTAATCGTTGTATTTCTGTCTTTTGTTGAAGTATTTTGTTTTCTTTGTCTTTTTCTAGAATATCAAACTTAATCTGTAATTCAGTAACTTTATCTCTTGACTCTTTTGAATAGACACTATCATTTTCTTGCTTAAAAAGTTTACTGTATTCATAAGCCTTTTGATAATTATTTGTAAGAGCATAATATCTTGATAATATTTCATAAATATCTTTGATTATGTCTTTATCTCCTAATTTAGATGCTCTTTTTTCTGCAATATTCAGATATTCAAATGCTTTATTATAATTCTTTTTTATAACAAACAAATCCCCTATATTAGACAAAATAACTAAATTAATGTTTTCATCACCAAGATTTTCAGAAATTACATAAGCACTTTTAAGATACTTTAAAGCAATATCAATATCATTCAGTCTTTTATAAGATTCACTGATATTAGACATCACGTATGCAATATCAATCTTACTATCCAGTTTTTTATAAATTTCTAAAGAAATTTTTTGGTATTTCAATGCAAGTTGATAATTCTGCAGTTCACCATAAACAACAGAAATTCTGTTCATTGTATTAGCTAATTCATATATTGGTAAATGGTTGCTATTTAAAGCTAATATTTTCTCATAATTATTTAGAGCTAATTTATATTCTTTCATTTTATAATAAGTCATCCCAATATTACTCATTGTTGATGCTATTTTCGCAGTGTCTTTTATTTCATAGCTCAACAATAAGGATTTTTGAAAATAAAGCAGAGCATCACTATATAAAAAGGTTCTTGCGTATGCTACTCCAATATCATTTGAGATATCTATTAATTTACGATTATTATTCAAAGCCTTATAACCCTCATAACTTTGCTGTAAAAAGTTAATTGCTTGTTTAAAATTATTGAGTTGCTTATAAGACGAAGCTAATAAATAAATAAAATCTAATTTTCTGTTATTGGTGGTAACCAATAATAAACCTTGATTAGCATATTTGATAGCTGAATCAGGTGATATCTCTAAGTATTTTGAAGATAATTGATATAGTAATTCAATCTTGTTATTGCCTTGATGATCTTTTAATTGATTTTTAAGGCTATCAATTTTTGTTTGTGAATACAAACCTATATTTGCAAAAGTAAAGATTATCAATAGCTGTTTGTTGATATACTTTTTTTTAATAACAATATTAATTCCAAATAACTTCATAAAATTGGTGTAATATTAAAAGTAAATAATATTTATCTTCAAATAAAATTAACCTTTTTAGTTTATAAAATAATGTATTTATAGCATAGATATAAAAATTGTAACTATTTGATGAAGAAGTGTGCAGATTAAATAGTTAATTTTATTAACAATTAAATCCCGGTTCAAAGATAATACAAACTTCTTTACTATATATATATATTCTTATTTATGTATTTTAGTTTAAATAATATAGTCGAGATATATCGTATTTATGTATATTGTAGACAATAACTTTTTTTTGAATTTTTTTATATTCTTCTGTCTCTATTAGATAAAGAAAATGTATATCTTTGCTTATTGATTAAATGTTTACCTAATTCTATTGTCATCGTTTTTAAATAAATTTGAAAATTAACGTTTATTTTTTCATATAATATCAATATAATTAGTAGGATATAAGGAGAATAAAAATTATTATCCGTTTTTAAAATTACCATTCAATACTTTATCATGAAAAAACTATTTTATAATATTACATCCTTCATTCGTTATAAATCTTCTGCAAATCTATTCTTTCTATTATTTTTTTTAAGCGGGCATGGATGGAGTCAAACGTCTGTAAATGAAAACGCTGTATTGTCTGCTGCAAAAGCAAATACAATTTCCAATTTATCTGCAAATACTCTTGATAATCAGTTAAAACTTAATGTTGTTTCTCCAAATGGAACAAGCGACGAAACTATAATATATTTTAAATCTGAAAACAGCAATGGGGTGGATCTTAATGATGCATTGTATTTAGTAGGAGGAAATCCATTAAACACTTTGCTCTATTCTTATATTAATAGCGAAAAATATTGTATTAATGCATTGGCAACTTATTCAGCTCCAATTTCTGTTAATTTAGGTTTTGAGCCAAAAGTAAATGGTAATTTTAGCTTTACAGCTAATGAAATTCAAAGTTTTAGTGAGTATTCTTCAGTAATTTTAAAAGACTTAAAAACTAATTATACCCAGGATTTACGTATCAATCCAATTTATAATTTTAATGCAAATACTACGGATATAGTAAATCGGTTTCAACTTTACTTTAATCTTGCATATACCTGGAATGTTGCATCAGGTAACTGGAATACTGCAGCTAGTTGGAAACCTGCAAGAACCTCTCCGTCGAGTAGTGATATTCTTGTTTTTGATGGTTCTTTACAACCTTCTCCGATTGTTAACCTTGATTTCCCATCACCTCAAAGTATTGGTACGTTAAGACTTGCAAAAACAGCAGTTGTAGTTTTGGCATCTAATATAGAAGCCAAAACTTTGATTATTGGAGTTGTGGGTTTAGACCGCTCTCATTTTAAAATTGATTCTGCTGCTAGCTTAACTGTAAATGCTACAAATGCTGTTACATTAAATCTTGCTTCTGGTTTTAAAGCAAATATTTCGGGTAATCTTATATTTCAAAATGAAGCTCACAGACTCATTGCAGCAGATACTAACGGGATTACTTTTAGCAAAACAGCTATTTTTAAAACCGGCCCCGGTTTTTCGGGTGATGCTTTTGGAACAACAAATCTAAAAAATGCAGTTTTTGAAAATGGCTCATTGTATATTCATAAATCATTAGCACCTCCTTTATTCAATGGAAGAGTATTCTCAGATTTTGAAATGGACGCTATTGGATTTAATAATAATATTGCAGGTAATCTGGGTGTTACCATGGATAATTTCACCATTACAAATGCAATATTTATCGGAATGAATCTGTCAGGGATTATCAATATAAAAGGTAATTTAGTCATTAATAATGGAAATTTAAGCTTTTCTCCTGCAACTACAGCATCGGTTATTTTTAACGGCACTTCTGTACAAACTGTTAGTGCCGGAATTGGAAGCCTTACGATTGCATCAAATGCGAATTTCATTATTGATAATTCTGTTATTATCGACAGAGACATCAGTTTTGGCGGAAGCTTAACGATAAATCCGGCTAAAGCATTAACAGTTAGCTCCGGCAAACAACTTAGTGTTACTTCCGGATTATTGATTCGTTCGGATGTTTCAGGAACAGGTTCTCTTATACATAGCAATGCTGTAAATGGAAGTATGGAACGTTATATAGCTGTTATGTCGGCAAATGATTTTCATATTCTTTCATCCCCGGTTACTGCTCAGTTAATTAATGCTGGTTTTAGTCCCGAAAACCAAAGTTTCTTTGCCTGGAATGAAAGCAATGGCAGCTGGCTGCCATTTGAAAATGCTGGTTTTACTGCATTAAATGGAAGCAATCTTTTAACACCGGGGAAAGGATATTCTGTTTCCTATTCAGCTACTTCTACTAAGATTTTTACAGGAACTTTTAATCAGGGAACTTTAAATACAAATTTAACGTATTCTCCCGGAGCATATTCAGGATGGAATCTTTTGGCAAATCCATATCCATCTGCTATAAACTGGAATATAAACGCTGGTTTCACAAGAAATATGCTTGAAGATGCAGGCTTTGGTGATTATGCGTATTGGATTTGGAATCCTATCAATGGTAATTATGGGACTTTTATTTCAAACGGGAGTTTCGGCACCAATGGCGTTACCAATTATATAGCTTCTTGTCAAGGATTTTGGGTTAAAACAACTTCAGCTACTACATTTAGTATGAACAATTTATCCAGAGAACATTGCATTTCTCAACCTTGGCTGAAAACAACCACAGCTTCAGAAAACACACTTCGTTTAAAGGTGACGACAACAGAAAATACATATAGTGATGAAATGATAGTAAACATTGGAAGTCCTAATGGTTTGGGTGGTGCCGAAAAAATGTTCAGCCGTTTACAAACTGCACCTGATATTTTTTCGACGAAACAAAATAATAACTGGAGTATAAATAATTTATCAACCATTATAGCTACCACAATTGTTCCTGTTGGTTTTAAAGCAGGTGTTAACGGGAATTATTCAATTACTGCAAATGGAATTAATAGTTTTACAACTCCTACATATATTTATTTAAAAGATCTGAAAACAAATACAATCTGCAATTTAAATGAGCATAATGAATATAGCTTTACAGCGACAACCTATGATGAAAGAATGCGTTTTCAACTTATATTTGCATTATCACCTTTAAGCGTTATTAATAATTCAATCCAACAACATACAGCTATATATTCTTATGATGGAAATATTTATATAAATAGCAATGAATCAATTAAGGAAATAACAATTTACAATACACTGGGACAGTTGGTAAAAAGGTATGAAAATTTTAATGGGAATGTCATTATTCCTATGTGTACTTATAAGTTTGGATATTACATCGTAAAAATGCTTACTGACCAAAAAGTGTATACAGAGAAACTGCTGTTAAATTAATGTGTTATTTCTTGGATTATCATTCAAATTTATTTACACTGACCCAAAAGTTTTTAAAAACTTAATTTTGCTTATCTTTGCACTCGAAATAAAAATATCGTAAACGTAATATTTTTATACCTGAAGTTAATTAGTAAAGCGTTGATAGATTACCACTTGTGTTTTATTGTCAAAAATCGTTAAATTAGTAATGATTTAAATAGTTTTATCAATTACTTTCGGATTAATGGGATCAATAGAAAAATTTAACTGAAAAAAGAAATACAATGCAATTTAAAAGATATAATGTCACATCTGCTTTACCTTATGCCAATGGTCCTATTCACATCGGTCATTTAGCCGGCGTATATGTTCCGGCCGACATCTATGTTAGATACTTACGTTCTATCGGGGAAGATGTCATTTTTATTGGTGGTTCTGATGAACATGGAGTACCCATAACAATAAAAGCAAGACAACAGGGGGTAAGTCCTCAGGAAATTGTGGATAAATACCATACTATCATCAAGCAATCTTTTCAGGAATTTGGGATCTCTTTCGATATTTATTCCAGAACATCTAATAAAACTCACCATGAAACAGCAGATGAATTTTTTAGAAAACTTTATTACAAAGGTGATTTTATTGAAAAATTATCGATGCAGTATTATGATGAAGAAAACAAACAATATTTAGCAGATCGTTATATTACAGGAACCTGTCCACATTGCAGCAATGAAAAAGCCTATGGCGATCAATGTGAAAAATGTGGGACTACATTGAATGCAACTGATTTAATCAACCCCCGTTCGGCAATAAGTGGCAATGCACCGGTATTAAAAGAAACCAAACATTGGTTTTTGCCATTGGAAAATTATGAAGGTTTTTTGAAAAAGTGGATATTGGAAGAACATAAAGAGGACTGGAAAACAAATGTATATGGTCAATGCAAATCATGGTTGGATCAGGGACTACAACCAAGGGCCGTAACACGTGATCTGGATTGGGGTGTTAAGCTTCCACCGGAAATTGAAGGTACTGAAGGGAAAGTATTATATGTTTGGTTTGATGCACCAATAGGTTATATTTCTGCTACTAAGGAATTAACACCCGACTGGGAAAAGTACTGGAAAGATAAAGAAACCAAATTGGTTCATTTTATTGGTAAAGATAATATTGTTTTTCATTGTATTATTTTTCCGGCCATGTTAAAAGCAGAAGGTAGTTTTATTTTACCTGATAATGTGCCTGCTAATGAATTTATGAATCTTGAAGGGGATAAAATTTCTACTTCCCGCAACTGGGCAGTCTGGTTGCACGAATATCTGATTGATTTTCCTGAGAGGCAGGACGAATTACGCTATGTGCTATGTGCTAATGCTCCTGAAACCAAGGATAATGATTTTACATGGAAAGATTATCAGGCTAAAAATAACAATGAATTACTTGCAATTTTTGGCAATTTTGTGAATCGCACCATGGTGCTGACACATAAATATTTTGAAGGAATTGTTCCTGCATTGGGCGAATTAAATGATGCCGACAAAGCTACTGTGAATGAAATCAGTTTATTTCCTTCAAGAATTGCAAAAAGCATAGAAGCATACAGGTTTAGGGAAGCCATCAATGAAATGATGAATCTTGCCCGTTTAGGAAATAAATACCTGACAGAAAATGAACCCTGGAAAGTATATAAAACAGATGAAGACAGGGTGAAAACCGTGTTGAATATTTCATTACAAATATGTGCAAATCTTGCAATAGTTTGCGAACCATTTTTACCATTTACGGCAAATAAACTTGCAAATATGCTAACTTTCAGTCTCCCTAAATGGGATGAAGCTGGAACAATAAAGCTGTTGGTAGAAAATCATCAGTTGGGACAAGCCAGTTTCCTTTTTCAAAGAATTGAAGATGCTGAAATTGATCAACAGGTTCAAAAACTTCTTGATACAAAACTAGCAAATGATGCTGCCAATGTAGTTGTTAATCCTGCAAAATCAAATATTGAATACGATGATTTTTCCAAAATGGATATTCGGACAGGAACTATCATTGCAGCAGAAAAGGTAGCTAAAACAAAAAAATTACTCAAATTAACGATAGATACAGGAATAGACAAACGCACTGTAGTATCAGGTATTGCAGAACATTATGAAGCTGAAAATATCATCGGACAAAGAGTAAGTATATTAGTGAACCTTTCACCTAAAAACCTAAAAGGAATTGATTCTCAGGGAATGATACTGATGGCTGAAAACCATGATGGGAAACTATGTTTTGTAGCTCCTACAGAAGAAGTGAAAAACGGGAGTGAGGTAAAATAGTTTGAAGTCAGAAGTACGGAGTCAAAAGCCGGGAGTATGTGTGTTGTAGGTTTTCGATTTTTTTATATCTTTGCAAAACTTAGGTCCCGTAGTTCAACGGATAGAACGGAAGTTTCCTAAACTTTAAATACAGGTTCGATTCCTGTCGGGATCACGTTTAAAAATAAAAAACCCGTATAAATCAAATGTTTATACGGGTTTTTTATTTTCAGGGTACAATAGAGTATGCACCTGTTTTGTGCGGTTTTTTCAGCTTGTTTTTTTAATGATATGTTTATGAAAGACTTAGTGAAATTATTTTGGTAATTATGGGTGTCTCACTTATCTTTACTTCATGTTTGTAAGTAAAAAAAGAATAAAAGTGGTAGCACTAGTGTTCAGATTATTCAAAAAATCAATGGGACAAATCATGTGCTTAAGAGTATTGGATCTTCTTTTAAAAATAGAAGAAATTGAAAAACTCTACCATAAAGCACTCTACGAGTTACCCAGACTATTTGGACCTACGCTTTTTGATCCTTTGCAGGAACCTTCAATTTCAGAATTGACAAATGATTCAATCAATATTGTCGGACCTGAATTGGTTTTTGGGAAAATTTACGATCAAATAGGCTATAATTCTTTTAACGAACCTTTATTGAAGCACCATTTAATATCGAGAATTACTCATCCTGGCAGCAAATTGCGATTGACAAATTATCTGAATGATACTGGAGAGCAATCTATCTCTGTTTATAGCATTTATAGGTTCTTGGATAAATTGAATAATAAGTTAAAAGAAAAAATTGAAGATATCACATTTGCCTATACGGTTTAAATTTTATCGATTGTAAATAATGAATTCTGAAAATGGGTGTCTTTCGCACAAAACAGGAAAAACCCGTATAAATCAAATGTTTATACAGGTTTTTTATTTTCAGGGTACAATAGAGTATGCAAATTGATTTTTTTTGAATGTTATATATATGTTTAAAGTCACTAATTTGAATTTAACTATAACCTTTAAAATTAAAAAAACAGTTTGTCCGGAATAATAAATTGAGACAGAAAATGATTGGAATTCCGACACTTGCACATCAAATTAATAGAACTCTGATTCATTAAAAAATCTATAATTTACAAACTTACCTCAGTTCTACCGCTTACTTTTTCAATATGACATGCATCTGCCTTTATTATAAAAGTTTCGTTTACTACCATGCTATCATTGATTTCTCCTACAAACCGGAAACTCTCCTGTGAGTTGGCGATTTTTGACTGGTAGTTATCATCCAGAACAGGATACCAGTGATTTTCAATAAATGGATTTCCGTAAATAAATCTCAGAGTGTCGGAAGTAGAAAGCCTGATGGTATAAAAATCAGTCAAAGAATCTCCTGTTACAGTGATACCAATCGTTCTGAATTCCTGTGTGCAGGCAACTTCATCTTTATGATTACAGGATAAAATAAATGCGAACAGAATTGTTAAGAGAAAGATATTCAATTTATTCATTTTAAATCTGGATTAATTGTTTTTGAAAAACAAAGATAATACATTTTATACCAAAGTGATTTATAAATAAGTCCATTCTATTTTCGGTAAAATAATTCCATTTGAATTATCAGAAAGAATTAGTTCTAGATAAATACAAACAAGAAAGGCTATCTGAATACTAATTCAAATAGCCTTTCTTAGAAATTTTTGGTATTGTGATAGTTAATTTAAGTTTTTATGATAATTGGGTTTGAAAACTATTTATTACTCCTTCAAACATTAAATGGCAAAATTACCAAATCACCAAGTTATTTAATACCCAATGCTTCAACACCCTGATCGAAAATGATATCCTGAGGGATGTTTGCATTTTTAAGTTTTGCTATATCATCTTGTAATTCTTTACGGATATTACTGTTTGCTTCCAGATATTTTGAAGCACCTTCATAATCACCATCACCTTCAAATTGGATTACTTTAGCAGACCAATCGTTCATGGCTTTTTTTGTTTTTTCCATATCTACCTTGTAGGAACCGTCAGCATTGCGGCTAAAAGCACCTGCATCTTCAAAATAATTGAAACACATCATATTGGCTTTGCCATGAGAATCAGCTGCACCAAAACGTACTGAACGTATAATACCAGCCATAAAAGTCACATAACTGTCTTCTACAGTAACATCTTTTAACTGACCCATTTCAATCAATTTCGTTACAATAAATAATCCAAGAATATCTGCTTTGGCTTCTTCAAAGCTGGCATATTTTTCTTTGAGAGCTTCTTTTACAGTTCCTTTTTTGGTAAGCGTATTTTTAATTCCTAAACCATGAGCTACTTCATGAAACATTACATTGGAGAAAAAAGCATTGAAAGTGATGTTTTTTTGTTGTGCTTTATCTATTAAAGCATTGGCAATCGGAGTAAGTATTTTATCAAACTTAGCCTG
Source organism: Bacteroidales bacterium (assembly GCA_049315385.1). GTDB lineage: Bacteria > Bacteroidota > Bacteroidia > Bacteroidales > JACABE01 > JACABE01. Next base: position 46,680 of record JBMOKG010000025.1, on the reverse strand, counting down.
CATTGCATTTTTCAATTGCAATCTTCTGCTTCCTTTTTTCAATTGAACTTTTTCGTCGTTAGGAAGATTAATGGCAATGGTTTTGCCACCTGCATTGGAATGCCCGGCATAATAAACAATATCATACGCATTTAAATCGCTGTTTGAGCCAGGAATTTCTTTTTTGTATTTTGCATCACAAGGTAATTGTTTTTGCAATTCGGGTAACATAGCTGAAAATTTCTCCAACTTTTTGCTCCAGTCTTTGTCTTTAACCAAAACTGCTGCTTCATAGGCTGTTTTGTATCCATATAATTCATCTTCATAGTTTTCAATAGGGCCAACTACAAAATCAATTCCATTGGTTTTCATATCCATCCAAGCCATATCACTTGCAAAATAATCATCGGTTAACAAGGCTTTTGAACGCAATCCGAAATATTTTTTCAAACCCGGATCTTCAGCCAATTCAGCAGCTTTTAGTAACAAATCTGATGCTTTTTTAATTAAATCTTTGTAAGCTTCATGAAACCATACAACTTTCAACGATTTGTCTTCATTCCGCTGAATGAGTGTATACTGATTTGTTTTATTTTTATCTTTAAATTGCTCAAATTCTTCCTTTGTCATATCTTTAGGATAGAAATTAGCACCTTTTGGTTTTTCACCAAAAGCAGGCATAAATGATTTGTTATCACCCAAACGTTCCCATGGACCATAATTAATCAATGCAAATTGTTTTAAATCAGGATCACTGATGGTGTCAAGGAAAGCAGATTTTTCACCAATGGTTTGCATCCAGTACAAATCATCCATAATTTTAGCAATATCAATTAATACAGGAAGTAATTGTTTTTCTTTTTCAGTCAGTTTCGAAAGGTCAGTTGTAAGTTTAACGGTAGCAAATTGTGCAAGTTTATCTTTCATTGTGCTCACTTTAGTTGAATCGCCATTTGTATTGTCTGCTGGTTTTGATTTTGGATTACATGCACTAACAGCGATAATAAGCAGTGCTATTGCAATCGGATTGAATAATTTTTTCATTTGTTTATGTTTTAATTTATTAATTATTTTAAAAGAAAAGTCTTAGTTATAGTAATGAAGATGCGAAGTTAATAATTATTTTCTGGATGAATTACAATATAATTTCAAAAGTATAGCTGCAGATGATATAATTTTAATTCTGTTTTACTTAAATAAATAATTTAAAAACTATTTACTTTTTCAACCTGATAGGTTTTGAATGTAAACTTCAAATTTTGAATGATATACATTAATCTGTTGGGTTTTTTGCCAAAAGAAAAACGATAAATGTTAAAATTAATTTTTAACATAACCTATAAATAAACAGTAAGGAGCATTCGTTTAAATGATATATTTGCATTATAAAATTCTTTACAGATTTATTATGCTTTTTGAAAATAATATTATAGATATCAAACAATTACCTACACAGGAAAATCTTGTTTTTGAACCCTTAAAACCAGCGTATAAAACGATATTATTTATAAACTGGACTCTTTTCTTTATTATACTATCTTTGTTACCTTTTACGATTGAGCCTTTATTCGAAATTCACCTGCTCAACTGGTGGCTCGTCATTTATTATGCAACCATTTTAAGTTCATATATTTGTATGTTAATCATCACTCAGATGGGTTTTCCATTGAAAGGCTATGCTTTACGCGAACATGATATTGTTTACAAAACCGGCTTGATCTATCGAAAAAACACAACAGTTCCTTTTAATAGAATACAACATATTGAAATTCGCCAGAGTATGCTTGCCAGAATTTTAGGAATATCAAAAATAAAAATATTTACTGCCGGCGGACAAGGAAGCGGACTTTTTATTCATGGCTTATCTCCTGAAACAGCTCAGGAATTAAAGGACTTTCTGAGTAAAACTACCAATCAATATGAATAACACAGACTTCTCAATTCCTCAACGGCAATCGCCTAAAGGAATTATACTTTTTTTTGGATTGACATTCAAAAAGATATTTAAAGCTATCTGGCCGGTATTTGTATTAATTCTTTTAAAATCAGGATCAGTTAGTAATCAGAAACAAACTGTTTTTTATGCTATTATCGCTGTTTTCTTTGTAATACTTATAGTAAACGCTATACTTTCCTATCTTAATTTCTATTTCTTTATTAAAAACGATGAATTGGTTGTTGAAAAAGGATATTTAAAAAAGATTAAATTAAGTATACCCTTAGATAAAATTCAAACTATAAATACGCATCAAAATTTTATTCAGCAGCTATTAAATGTTGTTGCAATTGAAATTGATACAGCAGGCACTTCGCATCAGGAATTGAAATTTCACGCACTCACCAAAGAGAATGCTGAAGCTTTACAACTTAAATTATCGGCATTTTCTTCTCGTCATTCTACTTCAAATGATTCAGATGAGAATTCTTTTGTTTCAGATAAAAAAACGATACTTCAATTAAGTACTGTCGATTTAATAAAAGTAGGAATCAGCGAAAATCATTTAAAAAGTTTGTTGCTCATCTATTTATTTGTGAACGGAATCTATCAACAGTTGCATGATTTTTTCAAAACATCAATAGATTCGGCTTCTGAACAGGCTGGTGGTTTTCTGGAAAACTCAGGAATGCTGTTTATTACTTTATTAGCAATTTTCTTTTTAGGGATGCTAATTATTTTTTCTGTCCTTTTGGTGATTCTTCAATATTTTGATCTGAATTTTTCGCGACAGGATGGAGCATTTGTGCTTAAATCGGGATTGTTGAATAAAAAAGATATTGTTATTCCCTATTCAAAAATTCAGATAGTATCATGGGAAACCAATCCTATCCGTAAATGGATGGATTTTGTATCGGTTCATATTACTCAGGCATCCAATAGTCAGGTAAAGAAGAAGCAGGCGATTATAATTCCTGGTTGCAGCAGTCTTCATCTTCAGAATATTCAGTCAGAAATTTTTCCTGATACCGATACAAGTGAATTGACAAAGCATTTATCACATCCTATGTATTTTATACGTTTGTGGATTTTTAGAATTTTCATTGTCGCTATTCCTTTAATTTTAATATTTTTTGAATTCTGGTATATTTATGTCTTTATGGGAGCATGGGTTATCATCAGTGCTTTATTAAGCTATTTGTCTTTTAAAAAACGTTATTTTATAATTAATCCTCAAATCCTCCAAACTGCCAAAGGAACAATTGAACAAGAGTTTTCCCGTTTTTTTAATTATAAAATTCAAACCATAAAATTCAAGCAAAATATTTTCCAGAGACGAAGAAATTTAGCATCTGTCGTTATTTATATATCTGGAGGGAAGAGAATTAAGATTCCTTATATTCATCACGAGCTTGCGACTGAATTGTACAATTATCTCTTATATTGTACTGAATCGAATAATAAAAAATGGATGTAAGTATAAAATTATGACAAAAAACATCCGGAACATAGGAATACTCGCAGCTGCCGATGCTGGAAAAACAACTCTGACAGAGCATTTTTTGTTTTTATCAGGTGTAACAAAAAAACTTGGCAGTGTCGACAGTGGAACTACCCAAACAGATTCATTAAACGTTGAAAAAGAGAGAGGAATTTCTGTTCGTTCAGCCAATACTTCCTTTCTTTGGGAAGATGTAGAAATCAATTTAATTGATACTCCCGGACATGTTGATTTTTCTGCTGATGTCGAAAGGATTTTAAGAGTTATTGATGCTGCAATCCTTGTTGTTTCTGCAGTAGAAGGTATACAGGCACAAACAGAAACTATCTGGTCTGCTTTAAAACGAAATAAGATTCCAACGCTGATTTTCATTAATAAGATTGACAGAATGGGAGCCAATACAGAGAATGTTCTCAGCGAAATTCATAAAGAATTAACTAAAAATACAATCCAGCTTCAGCAAACTTTAGACGAAGGCAGTAATGAAGCAAAAATTGTTTCTTGCTGGAATTTAGCCACTACCAACGACAATATAACTGAAAGAATTGCCTCAACCGACGATTTTTTATTGGAGAAATATATAAACGGTGAGGCTATTTCATTCGGGGAAACCAATCAATCATTAATTAAAGCCGTCCATCGTTGCGAATTGTATCCTGTTTTGATGGGTTCCGCTAAAAATAATATGGGAATCGAAGCGCTTTTGCATGCAGTAAAACTTTACCTCCCGCAAGCTAAAGGAAAAATTGAAAATACACTGTCTGCTTTGGTCTATCGTATTGAATATGATAAAAATATAGGAAAAATATCTCATGTCAGGATTTTTGAAGGTCGTATTGCAAACAGAGAACTAATCAATAATGCCAGTAGGAATTTATGTGAAAAAATAACAAGAATCAGAAAACTTAAAAACGGGAAATACGAAGATGTTGCAGAAGCAACTGCTGGTGATGTAGTGGGTCTTTGTGGGTTGAACGAAGCGCGTTATGGTGATATTCTTGGTGAAGTTACTGAACATATTCCCGTTAGTGTAAGCATGCGTTCTGCTTTGCTTACAGTTCAGTTAAAAGCAATTAATGATAAAGATTATGCGTCCCTCGCCTTGGCTTTGCAGGAGCTAAATATTGAAGATCCTTCTCTTGATTTTCAATGGCTTAAAGAAGAAAAAGAATTGCATGTTAAAATTATGGGATGGATTCAAATTGAAATACTGGAACGAATGATTGAAGACAGGTTTCAAATTAAAACTAAGTTTGAAAATCCTGTTGTAATTTATAAAGAAACTCCAACAACTGTTGCTGAAGGTTTTGTACGTTACTGGATGCCTAAGCCCTGCTGGGCTATTTTAAAATTCAGAATAGAACCGGGACTAAGAGGAAGTGGTGTTATTTATGAAAGTAAAATAGGTGTAAATGATGTTATGCAAAAATATCAGAATGAAGTGGAAAGAACGATTCCGGTTGCTTTGCAGCAAGGTATAAAAGGATGGGAAGTTACGGATCTTAAAATAATCCTGGTCGAAGGCGAAGATCATGAAATGCATACCCATCCCGGTGATTTTGTGGTGGCTACACCAATGGGGATAATGGATGGACTTGTAAATACAGGAACTACATTACTCGAACCAATGATTGCCTTTAAAATTTCAGCAAACGAAGAATTATTAGGGAATATTGCCAGTGATATTACCCAAATGAGGGGAGTTTTTGACAGCCCAGTAATGGAAAATGGCAAATTCATTCTGACAGGAATTTTACCGTTGGCAACATCCCATGATTACCCATTAAAACTCAGTTCCCGTTCGGGCGGGAAAGCAAAAATCATTACCCGATTTCACAGCTATCGCGAATGTACCGATGATGAAGGCGTTAAAAGGGAGTTTAAAGGAATCAGTCCTTTGGATACCGCTAAATATATTTTAAAAGCCAGAAAAGCTTTGCAATAGTTTTTAAACTTTTATAGGGTATTAAATTTTACCAAATCCAAAATAATTAGTATCATTTGCATGAGGTTTGAAAGGGATGAAGTCAGTTTTTAAAGGATCTTTTTCTGCAAGTAATGGCTTAATTATACAAATAACACCTGCTCTGGCTTTAACTTTATTAGAATAATATATTTCAGTTTCATTTTTATAAACTGCTGTAAAAAACTTTAATTGATAATATTCAAATGGAATCTGTGTTTTCTTCATCAATACCTGGAATTCCTTGTGGTTTGCAAACCATTTATCTTGCTTTGATTTAGTATTTAATGCAGGTATATCAGTTTTTTTCTCATAAAAATCTTCCCAAACAACAGGTATACCAAATTTTATATGATAAATCTCTGAGGGATTAGATGGATATTGTCTGCGGATTGCTTCCTGCCAGTTCACTTTATCATCAGGATACTTCATCTCTAATTGTTTCACCAAAGAATTCTCATCAGGAAAAGAATCTAATTTATAAAAGCCATACCATACTTTTGCATAATAATGACGAATATTCTGTGGATTTTTATTTTCAGAAAAATAAGTATAATATTCAAAAAGTCTGGAAGCTTTTACCTTAATTGCATTTTTATTTCCTCCGAAAGCATATCCCAGTGTTTTGAGTAAGCTTTTGTTTTGACCAACAGCGCATCCATGTAAAAAAATAAGGGATTTACGATCTACAATATTTGAGTCCAGAGGGTTAAAAATACTATCGTGGATAGCAGAATTTAAACTTTCTGTTGAAGTACGATCACCATTAGGAATTACTTTTACACTCAGATCAATGAACTCATTCCCGTGACTTACCAGATTTATCAATCCCCATGGATGTTTGTTTTTGGGTGGATGTTGTTCCAGATAATTACGAACTTCAAGCAAAGAAGTCAGGCTATCTATTACTATTTCAGTTTTGTCTGAATCATTAATTCGGTAATATTGGTTTGCCAGAGAAAAATAAGGATAACGACTGGTTTCGTCCTTTCCGAGAATAAAAGTTATTGATGTACGTGAAATGCTATCTGAAACTAAACTGACTGTATCCTGAAACTGCTTTGAATCTAATTTTTCTTTGGATTTTTTTTCAGAACAGGATAGAACAAACAAACAAACGATTATACAGGAAAACAATAATCTTTTTATCAATGGCTTTTATATTAAAATTCAAAATGTATTTTCAAAAAAAAGCAGGAAAGAGCTTCCTCTTTCCTACTTTTTTGCTAAATTACACAATTATTTTTCAAGACTGAATTTAATGGGTAAATTGAATTGGACCGCAACTGTTTTCCCATTTTGTTTTCCTGGTTTCCATTTTGGCATTAGTTTCACAACCCTAATTGCTTCAGCATCCAGTTCAGGATTTACACCTCTTAAAATCTTTATTTTTGAAATACTTCCATCTTTTTCAACTACAAAGCTAAGAAAAACATTTCCTTGTATTCCATTTTTCAAGGCATTCTCAGGATATTTAATATTCCTTTTTAAAAAGCTCATTAATGAATCCTGACCACCCGGAAATTCAGGATTTGATTCTACCACAGTGTAAGGAAGATCTACTGTTTCAATTTCTTTTTCTTCTGAAGCAATTACACTCTTTTTTAAATATCTAGTATTCTTATATGAACTTGTAAATCCTGAAGTATTCTTATATGAACCAGTAGATCCTGAAAGATTAGCATCATATCCAACCGCATAATTGGATACACCTTCGGGTAGCGGTAAAGCCTGTTTTACAGTAACGGGTTTACCATTTTTATCTATTGTATATTCTTCGTCAATGGCAATAAAAGAAGTGTAATTCGTCATCAGGTTGTATTTTAGTCCCAGACGGGTAATTTCCTTTATATTCGCTTCATTATCTGTTTTATTTCCGTAGGTATTCTCTGAAGAATAATAGTCAAGTAACTTTATCTTTTCACGGGCCCATAAGTAACGGATTGCTGAAAAGGCAGGATTAGGTTTAACTGTTGAAAGATCGAAGGATTGTTTATAAGGTTTTCTGCCAGCTTTCCCTTTTAAAGAGATTGTTCCTGATGGATGTCCTTTGTATTTTCCAAAGATAATAATCGGACGTTCAGCTAACATATCGGGTGAAGACGAAGGTTCTGCATCATAAACCTGAAATGAACCATAGTCAGCTTTAATTCTGGTTAAAACCGGTGTATTTATATATGACCTGAACTTTTCTGCTTGTTTTTCTGCCATTTCCTGTTTTTCAATAATCATTGGTTCTCCGTTTCCCATAAAAGCCATTCCTTCTATTAAATAACGATTTACAGAGCTACCTATTCCGAAGCTAAAGAAATTAGTATTATCACTGTTTTTACGTATAAATTCAAACGCTTCTTTTTCAATGGAAACATATCCATCAGTCACAATCACAAAAGAACGGGATATATCCTGATCGGGACGAGGTAGTTCGTAGGCAAGTTTTAAAGCAGGCAATAATTCGGTGCCACCGCTACCTGATTGATTATCAATGAATTTAATTGCTTTGTCAATGTTTATCTGATTAGCATCCAGGGATGTATTACTTAAAAGACCGGTTCTTCCTGCGAAGAGGACAACATTAAATTTATCTGTAGGATTAAGGTTGAGAATTAAATTCCGCAATAATTTTTTTGATATATCAAGGGGGAAGCCACTCATAGAACCGGAAACGTCTACAATAAATACATATTCACGGGGTGGTATTTCTTCCTTAAGTATTTTCTTAGGTGGTTGAACCATCATTAAAAAGAAGTTTTCATCTCCATTTTCATAAAGCATAATACCTGATTCAATCTTATTTCCCTGTAAAGAATAGTTTACAACTACATCTCGGTTTCCGCCATTGGCTTCAGACGGATCAAGTTTTATATTTGATGAATATAAATCAGGATGCGAAATCAGCATTTTGTGGCTGCTGCATACTACATTCTGAATTGGAATTCCTGAATTTATCTTTAATTCAATGCCATATTTATAGGATGGTAAAATATCCGATTTTGTATAAGGTGTATTGACAAAATGATCGTCATTACCTGCATTTTCTTTGGTTTTGTTTGAGTATCTTGGGCCCACAACTGTTGGATATACAAATGAGTATATACCTTTTTCAGGAACTAATAATTCAGTATACTTTAATTCAACAATAATAGTATCATTTACTGCAATATTGGCAACATTCATAGTAAAAACATTGGGACGGCTCTGTTCGAGTAATGATGCTCGTTTTCCCTCTGATTTGGCTTTTTCGTAATCTTTACGTGCTTTTTCCTTTTCATCAATTTTAGCCGTAATCACACGTTTGCCAATAGTCATTTTCATTGCATAAACAGCTGCTTTGGTCGAAAGTGGAAACGTATATATTGCTTCCAGCGTATTTTTACCTGTATTGATATACACTTGTTTTACTGTAACATCTGCAATTACACCAACGATATTCACATCTGCAGAAGTTTCTTTCAGTGGAAGCATGTCGGTTTTTGGGTTTTCGCTTATCACCACAAAATAGGGAGATAATGTTTTGTTGTCGGATTCTCCATTTTGAGCCTTACTAATGTCCGGGAAAAGTAAGAAGCATAGAATCATGGTAACGAAATAGAGCTTTTGCAAAAATAAATACGGTGTTTTCATTTGTTATTTTTTAATTTCGTTTAAAGATTAGAAAAATAGTATTCAAAAGATTAATCCATAAACGATTGAAAAACCAATTAAGTATTTATTCAGGAAAAATATTTTTTTTCTTTTTAATGTAACTTTTTACTATTTCAAACTGTCTTATTATCTGATTTATTTTAATTTGAAATGAAAATTTATATATATATATGTTGTTTGTTCTTTTCGATTCAATCATTTTGTCAGGACAAATGGCAACAGAAAAACAACAGTTTCAAACTTAATTATGGTGTTTTTTTACAAAAAACTGACAGCAATGGCTGGTATGTTGCAACAAATACAAAAACATTTACGCCGGGTGACAGAAATGAAGTTTTGATAACACACTATAATAAATGTGGAAATGTAAGCTGGTCATTCAGGTATACTTCTGATTCAGCTTCAATAACAATGAGCGATTTAATCTCAGATAATGAGGAAAATCTCGTTATGACAGGTAGTTTTTCTTCTGCCGACAAATCAATAAGCAATGTCAGATCTTTTATAATGAAACTGTCTTCAAACGGTAATATAATCTGGAAGAAAGTTTTTAATCTCGCCGGGATTGAATATGTTTATTCAATTGGCCAGACAAATGATGGAGCCTATTTTATTTTCTCAAATCATGACAATGTTGGCGGAGCTCTTCCTTATAATGCTATTACCAAAGTCAGCCATGATGGGAATCTGATCTGGTACAGACAGTATGCCGATAATCCAATCTGGGGTGCTGCAATTAAAACTACCGATGGAGGTATTTTAATAAGAAGTGGTAATTTAATTTATAAAATCAATTCCGGTGGTAGTGTTTTATGGTCAAATTCATATAATAATATAGAATATACCAGCAAACCACTTGAAGTGAACGGACAATATATTTTTGCTTCCTATCCTTCTTCTGCTGATAGTATTTGCTATTTGTTTTCAATTACATCAACCGGTAATTTAAACTGGATTTCACCTTCTTTTAAATCAACTGCTATAAAATCAATTAAACGCCTGAGCAACGGAAATTTGTTGACAATAGGTAGTATTCAACAAAATCTATCCTCTTTATCAAAGATATGCATTACAGAATTTAATGTTAACGGAGGATTGATACAACAACAAATCATTGATGCATCGCCTCAGCAATTGTCTTGTTTTGGTTCTGACTTTATTGAGCTTGATAATCAATCATTGATTTGTGCAGCCTTTGAGCGATCTGGATTAAATGACAGCTTAATTTTACTCAAAAGTAGAAAATTAACTGATTTATCATGTGCTCAATCAACAAGTTTAGCTACATTTCTACAAAAACAGATTAACCTGACTACAATTGGAATCAATTCGATTAATATCATGAATCAGGCATATGTTCCTTCTATTTCAAAGATTGCTGTAAATTTAAAATTGACTACAAATTGCTTTATTCCCGATAACAATACTCTAAATCTAGGGAACGACACCTTATTATGTCAGCATCAAAAACTGATTTTAAAGACTGCATTGGGAAATACTTACCAATACATCTGGTCAACAGGAGAAACATCGGCTTCAATCACAGTTGATCATGCCGGAACATATTGGGTAAAGGCATATCTTTGCGATACAATTTCAGATACAATTGTAGTTGATTATGTTACACCGTTATCATTAAATTACACCATTTCTCCTTTGATTACAAATCCATATACGCAGGTTAAATTTGAAAACTTTACGCATCCTTATTCGCAGTTAATATGGCAAACCGGAGATGGAAAAACCTATACTTCTGATATTTTTCAGCATCAATATGTGAATGGTGGTATTTATTATCCTGTAATTACAATAACTGATCAGTATAATTGTGTTTACAGCTCACAGTCAAAAATTATAGTAGATGAAGTTACATTTTATGTTCCCAATAGTTTTTCGCCAAACGGAGATGGAAGTAATGATATTTTTATTCCTAAATGCACAGGTGTACAACGTTATGAAATGTTTATTTACAATCGTTGGGGCGAGGAAATATATAAAGCCGTAAGTCAGGGCTGGAATGGAAAATTAAAAGGAAATGAGGAAGCCATGCAAGGAATTTATAATTACAAAATCATCCTTAAAGATATTTTTGGTAAAGAAAGTATAAGAAGTGGTGCTGTTACCCTGTTCAGATAAAAAACCCATTAATTAAAAATGGCACATTAAATAATTAAAATTCCACAATAATACCGATTGTTGGCAAAACATTTCCTGAAAAATCATTTATTTTCCTTAGCACATATTTTGTATTATCATTCGGATCTACAGCTATGTTTCCATCTAAATCGAGATTTGTATAAATTGGTTGCTGTTCAGATTTATAAGCCAATAAATTTTGTATGTCAAGATAAATATTCAAACTCCATTTATTAAAGAAATATTGCTTGTCAACTCTTATATCTAATTGATTAAAATTACTCAATCGCTCTGAATTATAAGCATTATAATTCAGATATCCTCTCCCTCTTGAATCCCAGATTTCACGTTTAGAAGATTGAACAAAATCAATAGGAGTATAAGGAGCTCCACCTACAAAACGCCATTTAGCACCAATGTCCCAATTTCTGCCGACATTTCTTTTTAAAGTAAAATTTAAAATATGTTTATTGTCCCAGGCCGAAGGAATATATTGATTACTTTTTTCTTTGAATTCACTTCTTACGAATGTATAAGATAGGATAATATTAAATCCTTTAAGATTAATATTCCGGTAATAAACTTCCACTCCATATGCTCTGCCATCGGATGTTGAAGTTACTTCTTCGTCTCCAAAAGTTCCGTAATCAGCACCTTTACTGGCAATCGAAACTGAATCGTTTACTGAAAAAGGATAATTATGGTAATTTTTGTAAAATCCTTCTATTGTAAGTTTTGATTTTTCATTAAACAAATAATCCATTCCTGTAACAAAATGATCTACGGATATATATGTTATGTTATTCTGTTTGTTTACCAAAGAACCTGTGTTATTACGGAAGCCAAGTGTAGTGTATGTTGGTCTTTGATAATACTTTCCGGTATTTGCATTCAAAAATATTTTCTCTGTTAAAGCGTAGGAAGCTGAAAACCTCGGTGATATCTGGTTTAATAAATTAGACATATTATCATCATAATTATTTGCATCCATTCTAAGGCCAAAAGATAGATTTAATCTGTCATTAAGAAAAGATTTACTTATTTGACCGAAAGCATTCCATACAATTAAATCTATTTTGGAATCGTAATTTATTGTTAGCAAACTGTCTTTCACAAATAATTTCTGAAAGGTTTTGTTGTTATAACGATTGTATTCCAAGCCGGCTCCAAATGTAAGCTTATAATCCAATGTATGTTTATTTCTTTCAAATCTGAATTTATTTTCAATTTCATCAGAAGTATAATTTAATATTTTAGATTTTGATTCATCATTATTGGGGTATTTATAAGAAGTATTTCTTAACATGTTTCTGCTAAGCACATAGGTATCAAAAGATTTTGTCCTGTAGTGTTTGTAAACACCTCCTACAGCATAGTTCCATTGTTCAAATACAGGTAAATACCCTAAAATGTATTTCTGATTTTCGTTAGGGTTTTTAATACCTGTATTTAATTTAAACTGATCAATAGCACCTAAACCAATAATAGTTAGTTCGTTTTTTAAATCAAATTTCGTTTTTGATTTCCATTGAAAATCATTATAAGTCGGAAGAAAAGGTAATCCTATAGCACTGAATAAAAATTGAAGATAAGATCTTCTGGCAGAAAATATGAAAGAAGTTTTTTTATGAATGGGACCATCAAGTGTTAATGCTAAATCAGAAGCTCCAACAGATCCCTTAAATTTTAGTTTATCAGGATTACCATCAATTAATCGCATATCTAACATTGAACTTAATGCATTACCTTTATTTGCCGGGAAACTACCTGAATAGAATTCAATTTCTCTTATAAAATCAACATTAATAATACCAACCGGACCACCGGAAGCACCCTGAGTGGCGAAATGGTTAAGATTAGGTATTTCTATACCATCAAGATAGAACTTGTTTTCGCTAGATCCTCCGCCTCTAACAATAACATCATTGCGGAAAGCAGGTGTAGAAGCAACACCTGGAAATGTTTGTAAAACTTTGGAAATATCACGATTGCCTCCTGGACTTTTCTCGATTTCAGCAATACCAATGCTCTTCATTGAGAGTGGACTTTCTTCATCCCTTCTGAAAGTTGAGGTTTTTATTTCCACTTCTGATAATTTTATAGAAACTTCATGCATCGGAATCTCAATAAACTTCGTTTTTCCACTGGTAACCATAAATTCTGTACTTAAAAAATTTTCAAACCCAAGCGTTGATGATTGTATTTTTACAAATCCAGGTTTAACATTGTTAAATTGAAAATTTCCATCTAAATCTGATGTAACACCAATTTTTGTTCCTTGAATGATTATATTCGCAAAAGGGATAGATTCATTGTTTTTTGCATTGAAAATTCTGCCTTTTATACTACCGTTTTGAGCAAAAGTATTGTAAAAAGAGAAAAAAATAAGCAAAATTGCAAATAATACGATGTATATTTTAGTCGTTTCTTTCATATTTTTAGTTGTTTTTTAGTCAATTCAGTTAAAATAACAAAAATATTTATTTTATGTTCATATTTTTAATTATCTAATAAACAATATACTGTAAAAAAAATCGAAATTTAAAATTTAAAAAGTTAAAAATAATTAAAAAAAATATAGCTTTCAGTAAAAAAATTGCTTAACATTGCAATACAATTTGAGAAAAGAATAAATTAGTTACGGTGAAAATAGTTGAAACTCTATATATCATCCACTTAATTTTAACAACATTTATTAATTTAACTTAACTTTCTATGAGAAAAATTACATTTTTACTTGTCGCCTTCTTGTTGATGGGAATGCAGGTAATTCAAGCACAAAAAGTTATCACGGGAAAGGTAACTGCTGCAGATGACGGATCCGGGATTCCCGGTGTCCAGATTGTTGTGAAAGGAACCGTACATGGTACAACCACAGATATTGATGGGAAATACCGTTTAACAGTTCCTGAAAAATCAGACATTCTTGTTTTTACTTTTGTGGGAATGAAATCCCAGGAAGTGAAAATCGGAGTTAAAAACATTATTGACGTAGTAATGACTGCTGATGTTATGAACCTCGATGCAGTTATTGTTACTGCTATTGGCGTGAAAAAACAAGAGAAAAACCTTGGTTATTCAGCGACTCAGATTAATGCAGACGAAATCATGAAATCTCGTGACAGAAGTCCAATGAATGCATTACAAGGCAAAGTTGCCGGGGTAAACATCTCTACAGCTTCTTCAAGTCCCGGAGCTTCTACCAGAGTTATATCCAGAGGGTTTTCTTCTTTGACAGGTAGCAATCAGGCCCTTTATGTTGTCGATGGAGTACCTATCAATAACTCTTCTATTGGAAGTACCGACTTGAATGGTGGTACTGACTTTGGAAACAGAGGAAATGATATTAACCCTGACGATATTGAAAGTATTTCATTTCTGAAAGGTTCATCTGCAACCATCCTTTATGGTTCAAGAGCAGCTAATGGTGTAATTGTTATTACAACTAAAAAAGGGAAAGACATGGTTAGAAGTGCAAAGAGAAAAGGTGCAGATGTAACTTTTACATCATCTTTCTTTGCTGAAACTCCATTACGTTTGCCTACTTTTCAAAATGAATTTGGTGAAGGATTTAATGGGAAACCTGATTTAATTGAAAATACAAGCTGGGGTGCAAAATTTGATGAAGTAAACAGAGTATGGGGTCATACTGTAAATAATCAACAACAAATTAAACCTTATGTAGCATTACCAAACAATGTTAGAGATTTCTTTGATGTAGGTACTTCATTTGATAATTCAATTTCTATTGCCAATTCCAATGAAAAATCAAGTTATTTCTTTTCTTATTCAAATTTAAGTGCTGATGGGATTTTTCCGACAGATGCTGATAGTTACAAAAGAAATACACTATCATTAAGAGGAACTGCGAAATTAGACAATAATTTTACAAGCTCAGGTTCTATCTCTTATGTAAAGAAAAAAAGTAAATTTGTTCCAACTGGTCAGGATCAATCTGTTTATGATAATATCATGCAAACTCCAAGAGATATCAGTATCATTGATCAACAAGACTATAACAGTAAATGGGTTAATCTTGACAATTATTACAATGGCTATGCAGCTAATCCATATTATGTACTGAATGAACATGGAAATGATTTCAATGAAGACCGTGTTTTTGGAAATATTGGATTGGATTATAGATTTAATGACTGGATGAATGCCAGCTGGAAAGTGGGTTCCGATGTTGCTAACTCACAGTTAAAAGAATGGAGAGCAATTACTAATTATGTTAGAAATGACTATAGTGATGATCCTGGCAAAGTTAAAGAACAAACCTATTTTAACCGTGAATTCAATAGTGACCTTATCTTGAATTTTAACCATAACATCAATCAGGATATTGAATTTACAGGATTATTAGGATGGAATGTAAACCAAAGAAATACAAAAACTTTATCAACAGAAGTTATTGGTTTGAATATTCCTTATTTTTACAATCTATCCAACAGTTCTTCAACACCATCAGTATCTGAAGCAGCGATGATGAGAAGATTATATGGCGTTTATATGAGTGCTGATTTTAACTATAAAAAATATTTAAACTTACAGATAAATGCAAGAAACGACTGGTCATCTACATTACCTGAAGAAAATCGATCATTCTTCTATCCTGGTGTAAATGCTTCTTTTGTATTCACTGAATTTTATCCTGAAATCACCAATATTATTCCTTTTGGAAAAGTCAGAATGGGCTGGGCACAAGTTGGTAATGATGCCAATCCTTATCTTATTTTCAATTCATTTACCCAGGCAAACTATGCTGATGGATATCGTGGCTTAGACTGGCCTTTAGGCGGAATAAATGCATTAACAGTTGGGAATACTATTGGTAATCCAAATTTAAAACCTGAAATTACCTCTGAATTTGAAATAGGAACTGATTTACGTTTCTTAAACAACAGAATAGGTGTTGATTTTACATATTATAATAAAATTACGACAGATTTAATTTACCCTGTTCCTTTGGCCTATTCTAGCGGTTACAAATACCAAACGATGAATTTAGGTAAAATATCAAATAAAGGAGTTGAAATTTTAGTAAAGGGAATACCTTTGAAAAATGCAAATTTCAAATGGGAAATTTCTGTAAACTTCTCTAAAAACTACAACAAACTTGAAGAATTAAATGCAGAACTTACCAAAGTTGATTTAGGTGGAACCAGTCGATTAGGTTTTGTAGCTATCCCCGGACAACCATTAGGTATGTTTGAAGGTGCTGTTGCATTGTTAGTTCCTGCAACAGATCCTGTTACTGGTCTTCCAAATCTTAATGCAGGTCAAATTGTTGTGGATGCAAGCGGATTACCTATTGCAGACCCTGTAAACCAGATACTAGGAAGTTCACAATATGATTGGATGGCTGGTATCTCAAACAATATCACTTATAAAAATCTATCATTATCCTTTTCTTTTGATATCCGTCAGGGAGGTTTAATGTATTCCCGTACCAAAGAAATGATGTATTTTGCTGGTACAGCTCCTGCTACAACATACAACGATCGTCAACCTTTCGTTATTCCTAACTCATGGCAAGCTAACTATGATGCAAATGGAACGATTATCGGGTATACAGAAAACACAACAGCGATTTCTCATGAAGCAGCAACTTTGTATCAATACTATGATCAAACCAGAGGTGCAGGAAATTTTGCAAAGGAATGGTTAATTAATAAATCATTTATCAAACTTCGTGAAGTAGTATTAACTTACACTTTCCCTAAAAAATGGCTGGCAAAAACGCCATTCGGTGATGCTTCATTTAGTATAATCGGACGCAACCTGTTATTATTTACACCTGAAGACAATCAATTCATTGATCCTGAATTAACCACTTTTGGTAATGACTTAAATGCTGATTATGGAGAATACAGTGCAGCTCCTACAACCAGAAGTTTTGGTGCAAGTTTACGTTTTACTTTTTAATAATTTAAAAATCTAAAAAAATGAAAAATATATTAAAATATAATAAATGGATGCTTCTCCTGATGGTATTTATTTTTACCAGTTGTGAGAAAGATTTCATGGATGTAAACCATGATCCTAGTCGTACAGCTGAATCTACTGTTCAGCTTACTTTTCCTGCTGGTGTTGGCTCTTCTGCTTATGTTATTGGTGGATATTATCAATTATTGGGCGGATTTTGGTCACAACATTGGACACAGGCTGTCGGAGCTCCTCAATGGAGAGATATTGATTCTTACAATCTTCAAACCAGCGATTTTGATGTTCGTCAATGGGGTGAATTATATTCCGGAGCTTTAAATGATTATCAATATGTAAGAAATTTAGCAAAAAGTAAACAAAACTGGAGTTATTATTTAATGGCTACAGCAATGCAAGCTTATACCTATCAGGTAATTGCTGATTTATATGATAAAATTCCATATACGGAAGCATTACAAGGTGATAATGGAAATCTGACACCTAAGTATGATAATGGTTCTGTGGTGTATGATGGTTTAATTGCAATGTTAAATGAAGCTTTAAGTCATGATTATAAAAATTTCCAGAGTAGTACGAATCCAACTGCAACAGCAGTTGAACCAGGTACAGACGATATTATCTTTGCCGGTGATATGGATAAATGGGAAAGTTTTGTGAATACCCTGAAATTAAAAATCTACCTTCGTCAATGTTATGCCCGTCCAACAGTTGCATCAGCCGGAATACAAGCTATGTATACTGCTAATGCCAGCTTCCTGAATGTTGATGCAAAGATTGCTATTTTTGCAAGTCAGCAAAATAAACGCAATCCTGCTTATGAAACTTTCATTGACAGATTAGCAGGAAATGTTTCAATGAGTAATACTATTTTTTCATTCCTTATCAATGATACAATTACTCCGGATCCTCGCTTACCAAAGCTGATTGCGAAAAATAAATTAGCAGTTCCTGCTTATAAATGTTTGGCTCAGGGAGATTATTTCAACACATCATTCCCAACCGGTGCAAATATTGCTAATCTATCAACTCCTGTTCTTACCGGTGTTGATCCTGTTTACTTTTTTAGTGCTGCTGAAAGTTATTTCTTACAAGCTGAAGCTATTGAAAGATATAGCTTAACAGGAAGTGCAAAAACAATGTATGAAAATGGTATTAATGCTTCTTTCAGCAGATTAGGAGTTTCTGGTGCATCTGCATTTTATGCTGTAGGAAAGCCTTATGAATATCCATCAACCGGAACATTTGAAAATAAATTGGAAAAAATTATTGTTCAAAAATGGGCTGCAATGACAAATAATCAAGGGATAGAATCATTTTTCGAACAAAACAGGACACATTATCCAAAAATAAGCCCTGTACCTTCATCTGACACAACTTATGTAAGAGGTCAATTTACAATTTCTGTAAACAGTTCAACCGGTAATCTTTTTCCAAAAAGACTATTATTCACAGAATCTGAACGCAGAAGAAATCCAAACACACCGGCTTTAGAGTCAATTAACAAAAGAGTATGGTGGGATGTAAAACCGTAATTATTAAATTTAAAAAAATTGATAATATGAAAAAAAATAATTTAATATTAATAGTAATCCTTTTAATGACAGCTACTATAATGAGCTGCAAAAAGGATACAAAAGATGTATCTTCTGTTACAACATACCCTGAAATGGTTTTAGTTGGCGATCAGTATATGTGTATTGCCAAGGGAACAGCCTATACAGAACCGGGAGTAACCGCAACCATCGGAGGTGCTCCGGTAGCTTACACTACTGTTGGAACTGTAAATTCTGCAACTCCCGGCGTTTATATTCTTGAGTACACCGCTATTAATACAGAAGGCTTTTCACAATCTGCCAAAAGATTTGTAGGAGTAATTGCTCCTGATGCAGCAGCTCTAAATTTTAGTGGAAACTGGAAAAGAACCAACGGTGTAATGACAACTTGGACAAAATCTGCAACCCATAATGGTCTCTATGTTAATAGTAATATTGGAGGTGTAGACCCAGTGGCTAACCCTACTTTTAGTTACCCTGTCAGAATGTTTAATATAAAAGACAGTACGCTTGTAATTCCTCTTCAGCCAAATCCATTGGGTGGCGATCTATATTGCACAACTGTTTCTTTAAAACCCTCTGTCGGACTCGGTCAGGCAAAATGGGTAGTAATGGGAAGTGGTTATGGAACTTCTGTTCGTACTTTTGACAAACAATAATTCACTTAAAATTTAGTAAAATGAAAAATAAAATAATTTTTGGTATACTGTTTATTTTCACATTAGTAATTGCTATATCCTGTGAAAAAGACGATAAATGGAAAGATTTTCAAAAGTTTGATTCTACTTATCCTGTTTGTGGCCAATACAGTGTTAGCTGGACTTTAGCCGGGGTTTCGCAAGGCGATCCTACAATACTGTCTGTTTATAATTCATCAAAAAGTGATGGAATATGGATTGATGACAACCAACATTTTTGGTCATTTAAAGTAAAAGCCAATTTAAGCGGAAATAATTTCTCTGTATACAAAGGGGTTGATGAATATTATGACGATTCAACCACTATCACAAAAGGTTCAGTTACTACTAAAACCGGAACAAATTCTCTTGGTGAAGAAATTACCTATGAATATTTTTATATGGAAATAGAATGGGCATCTTCTCCTGGTGATGTTTACATTTGCCAGGGTAGACGTCAGACTGGTTTTGAAAAATAAATCTTCACTTTTTTTTATTAAAAAGGCTGTCTCAATTTTGAGACAGCCTTTTTTTAATTTTATAAAATTCATTTTGACTTGAATATATAAAAGAAAATTGCGAGATTAATAAATCAACTTTCATAAATATTAAACACCCCTCCAGCCTTCAAAAAATATTTATTCTTTTCTATAGTATCATTATCCGTTGAGGTTTCAGAAATGTTATGAAGGTTTTCCCTCCTCAATCCGTTTTTATTTTTTTACGCAAAATTCCTAAAGGTACATTCTTTGCTTGATGGTTAATGTTCAATTATAAAAGGAAAAGAAACTTTGCTTCGAACATAAGGAATTCATGCTTAATAAACCCAAATTACGCAATAAGATAATAAATTGCAATAAAAAATCTCTATAATCCTTATCAATTATAGTAAGTAGAAAATTTATTAAAAAAAAATCTAATGCGTAGTATTAGAAATACCTCGCTTAATGCATATAATATGAAGCATTTAAACGCTATATTTTCATCTAATGCGTAATCTGGGATAAAGATGTAAAAGTGATCATAAAAAAAGGAGTTCATTTTTGAACTCCTTTTTTTAAAAACCTAATCAAAAATATTAGAGGTTCAGAATAAAATACTGTAAGATTTTTTGTACATCAGGACTTACACCTGTTTGAGGTTCATTATGAAATGTTGTATAAAGAATATTTCCACCTTGAGTACAATTACTTCCATAATGCAATAAAACTGCTAACGGACCATAGTTGGTAGCAAGATTATTATCCTGTAACAATACTGTAAATTGAGGACCTAATTGCTGGATAACTTCCCAGGCACCTAAATCATAATGAATTGTCATTTTTGTTTTTCCAAGCAAAGTTTGAATTGCAGGAGAAATAATATCAATACTGTCAATAAAACCAGATTGTCCTGTTTTCATAGTACATAGAAGAGAATCGTTTATAAAACCACCTATTTTAGGAGTACATGTTGTGGTTTGTTTAAAGCTCAGATTTGCTTTATAATCTTTAGTACGTTGTGAAAAACTTTTTACATTTCCATCACCGCATAAATATTCAACAGCCCAGTCTGAAGCATAAATACTTCCACAATTAGAAACGAAATTACTAAGGTTAGCATATTTTAAACTGTCAAGCATTCCTGATTTTCCACAATTTAAAAAGATAGCCTGAAAGCCGCTGATATTGGAGAAAGTATCCAAAGCAGATATTTGCAGTTGAGTAGCCGTATATCCAAGTGAATCAATGATAATCGTTTGAATTTTATCATAGTACCCAACAATGTAAGCGAGATTACCAACCTGATTTAAAATAGTTTGTTGTGAAGGTAATGTCAATGTTTGATTTTCAATGACAGTTACATTAATAACTGACATAAAAATATGTCCATTACCTGATTGAATGACTAATTTGTGTGTACCCAATGGAGCTGTTAGTGTAAAAAAGCCATCTTTGTTTGAATAAGTTGAGTAGGAAGGATTGTCCTGAATGAAAACCTTAACTGCACCTAATGTTGTTCCTTTTTTGGAATAAACATATCCTGCGATTTTACCTGTTTTTACAACAGTTGTTGATGGTTCATCTTTTTTGCAGGATAATAAACTAATTGAAGCTACAAATAAAGTAACTAAAATAAAATATACTAATCTTTTCATAAATTGTGATTTAAATTGTTTTTTTATAAGACAAAGATATAACATAAAAGGTTGTATTAGAAGTTTTTTTTGAAATATTTCATTTATTTTCATTTATAAATGATTTTATTGAAATACATAATTAATATTTATTGCAACGGATAACTACTCCTGCAACTTTAACATAGTTTTAATTAATAAAAATATTGTAAATTCTCAATTTTACCGAAACAATAATTGTACTTCCTTCACTTCCTGAAAAGCTCATTTGATAATTCTGTGCAATCAATGTTATCATAACAATAATCTGCAAAAACAAAACTGAAAATTTTTCATTTTTTTAAATCTTAAGGGTTGATAATCAAGTTTATTATAATTATTTTTTTATTTGCATGAAAAGAGATAAACCACATGTATTGTCAATAAAAGCAAATTATTAAAACAACTATTTACCAATTCACTCAATTCCTAAATCCATAAAAATTTCCTACCTTTGCAGCCATTTTTGAAAAATACTTTCGATGCCTGATAATGAAGATAAAAACCTTGAGATTTACGGTGCAAGGTCCCATAATTTAAAAAATATTGATGTTCGTATTCCACGCGACAAATTGGTTGTAATTACCGGTTTGAGTGGAAGTGGAAAATCTTCATTGGCATTTGATACTATTTATGCCGAAGGGCAAAGACGATATATGGAAACTTTTTCTGCATATGCCCGTCAGTTTATTGGCAACCTCGAACGACCTGATATAGATGAAATTACCGGATTAAGTCCTGTTATTTCAATTGAACAAAAAACAACAGGGAAAAATCCACGCTCCACTGTAGGCACTATAACCGAGATATATGATTTTATTCGATTATTGTATGCCCGGGTTGCAGATGCTTATTCATACAGCAGTGGTGAGAAAATGATACGCTATTCTGAAATACAAATCATAGATGCTATTAATGAACGCTATACCGAGAAAGCTATCATAATACTAGCTCCTTTGGTAAAAGGCCGTAAAGGGCATTATCGCGATTTATTTGAACAGATACGAAAGCAAGGATTTCTGAAAGTAAGGATTGATGGCGAAATTAAAGAACTTAGTTTTGGGATGCAGCTTGATCGCTATAAAATTCACGATATCGAAGTCGTAATTGATAAGATAAAAGTGAATGAAGAAGCCATTCATCGTATTACTCAGGCTGTTCAGATTGCACTTCGACATGGCAAAGGAATGCTGATGGTAATGGAAAATGAAACCAGCGATGTACGTCATTACAGCCGCTTACTGATGTGTCCTGTTACCGGAATTGCTTACAGTGAACCCGAGCCCAATTCATTTTCATTCAATTCTCCTTATGGTGCCTGCCCACATTGTAGTGGTCTGGGAGAAATTGCAGAAATTGATTTCAATAAAATTATACCTGATAAATCAAAATCGATTCATCAGGGAGGTATCATTCCCATCGGTGCACACAAAACAAACTGGATTTTTAAACAATTGGAAGCAATTGCCGAAAAACATAAGTTCAGCCTCGATGCTCCAATTGAAGATATTCCAGAAGAAGCTATGAACAGTATTTTATATGGCTCTGATGAAGTATTGAAAGTGAAAAATGATTATTTAGGTGTTACTTCTTCTTATGCTATTACTTTTGAAGGCGTAATAAATTTTATTTCCAATCAGAATATCGACAGTGCCCCTCAGGGAATTAAAAAATGGGCAAGCAATTTCATGAATAAAATTCCTTGTCCTGAATGCAACGGAAACCGTCTAAAAAAAGAATCTCTACATTTCAAAATTGGAGATAAAAACATTTCTGAACTCTCAAATATGGATATGATTGTACTCAAAGATTGGTTTGAGCATATCAATGATGTTCTGGATGAGAGAAAACAAAAGATTGCTTATGAAATAGTTCGTGAAATTCAAACCCGTATTCACTTTCTCTTAGATGTTGGTATTGATTATCTTACATTGAACCGACCATCGAAAAGCTTGTCTGGAGGTGAATCACAACGAATTCGTCTGGCAACTCAAATCGGATCTAAATTAGTTGGAGTGCTTTATATTTTGGATGAACCTAGTATTGGCTTACACCAAAGAGATAATCTGAGATTGATTAAAGCTTTAAAAGAGTTGCGGGATATAGGAAATTCAGTAATTGTGGTAGAGCATGATAAAGAAATGATACTGGCAGCAGACCATGTTATAGATATTGGTCCTGGTGCTGGTATTCACGGAGGAAAGATAGTAGCAGAAGGCAATCCTCAGGAAATCATGCAAAGTCATACACTAACGTGTGATTATCTTAGGGGCGAAAAAGAAATTGCTGTTCCGGCTCAGCGACGTCAGTCTAATGGAGATTTTCTGGTATTAAAAGGAGCTACTGGTAATAATCTGAAGAATGTTACCTTGAAATTACCGTTAGGTATTTTCATTTGCATTACCGGTGTATCAGGAAGCGGAAAATCAAGCCTGATTAATGAAACGCTACATCCTATTTTAAGCAAGTATTTCTATCGTTCTGATAAAAATCCATTACCTTACAAGTCTTTGGATGGGTTAAAACATATTGATAAAGTCATTGAGATTGACCAATCTCCTATTGGCAGAACACCCCGTTCAAATCCTGCAACATACGTAGGCGTTTTTGATGAAATCAGGAAATTGTATGCTAATTTACCTGATTCCAAAATCAGAGGTTATTTACCGGGAAGATTCTCCTTTAATGTAAAAGGTGGAAGATGCGAAACCTGTGGAGGTGCAGGATTGAGAACCATTGAAATGAACTTCCTTCCAGATGTCTACGTTCCTTGTGAAACTTGCGGTGGAAAACGTTACAACCGTGAGACTCTCGAATTACGCTTCAAAGGAAAATCAATCAACGATGTCTTGAATATGGATATTGACCAGGCCGTTGAATTTTTCGAAAACATACCTTCCATTCTGATTAAAATTCAAACACTGAAAGATGTAGGATTGGGTTATATAACTTTAGGTCAGCAATCCACAACACTTTCGGGTGGTGAAGCTCAACGTATCAAATTAGCGACGGAACTTTCCAAAAAAGATACCGGACAGACATTATACATCCTTGACGAACCTACTACCGGTCTGCATTTTGAAGATATCAGAGTTTTGCTGGAAGTACTTAATAAGCTGGTTGAAAAAGGAAATACAGTTCTGGTGATTGAGCATAACCTGGATGTGATTAAAGTAGCCGATTATATCATTGACATTGGACCCGAAGGAGGTCAAAAAGGTGGAAACATCGTAGCAGAAGGCACTCCTGAAGAGATTGTCAAACAGAAAAAAGGTTATACTGCTCCTTATCTTAAAGAAGTATTGTAAAATATAATCCTAATCAATTATTCCTCTTCTTAATACAAATTGAAAATAACTGATTTATTCTTTAAATAGTGTCAGAGAGAAAATGCATATGTTTTTAATTCATTTTGTAATACATTGATGAACAGACATTATGTTAAACAAAATTATTTATCAATTGATTAAATCGACATAATTTTTAGAAACTAATTTAAAAAAACAAACACATTAGAGTATTAATTTCTTTACCTTCGTAAACAATTCATCACTTTGATTCATGTTTCATAAATTCGATGGTATGAAAATTTTTAAGTTTCTGTGTTTTCTTTTTTTACTTATTTCACCTGCAAAAGCCTTCCTTCAGGAGGATAGCTATTTGAAGGACTTTGATGATGATATCCGTGGTAAATATGGAATACGTATTATGTTCTATAATCTGGAAAACTTTTTCGATACCCGAAACGATAGCATTACACTCGACGATGATTATACTTCTTTTGGTATGAAGCATTGGGGTAGAGAGAAATATAATACCAAACTTAATAATACATATAAAGTTATTGCCAGCGTTGGTGGATGGGAACCACCAGAAATTATAGGAGTATGCGAAGTAGAAAACAAATGGGTGGTAAGTGAAATTGCCAGTGGGACACCCTTGCGAAAGTTCAATTATAAATATATTCATTACGATTCACCCGATTCCAGAGGAATTGATGTGGCGCTGCTGTATCGCCCCGATAAGTTTACTCCTGTTTTTCACAGGCCGATACGGATAATATTTCCTTTTGATACTGCTGCCAGAACCAGAGATATTTTATATGTAAAAGGCCTGTCGACTACTAAAGATACCTTGCATCTCTTTGTTAATCATTTTCCTTCTAAATTTGGCGGGGCAATGATAACCATACCTAAAAGGAATTATGTAGCTTCATTTTTAAGAAGCAAGGTAGATAGTATCCTGGCAATCAATCCGGATGCAAACATTATTATAATGGGCGATTTTAATGATGAACCCTCGGATGAAAGTATTTTGAAGAGTCTAAATGCAAAATGTGATACAAATGATGTCAGAAATGCAGATCTTTTTAATTTAATGTGTAACCTTAAATCCACAGAAAAGATAGGAAGTAATAAGTTTCGTGAACAATGGAGTTTGATTGACCAAATGATAGTATCTGCTTCGCTGGCAAAAAACAAACAAAAATGGCATGTTAAAAATTACCGGGCTTATATATTTAAAGCAAAGTATTTATTACAGGCCGATGATACTTATATGGGCGTACGAACTTTTAGAACATACAATGGTGCAAGATATACCGGAGGCTACAGCGATCATTTACCTGTTTATATGGATTTGATTTATGAGTAAATAATGCCAACTGATTTATAAATTAGTTTAATCTTTAATGATATAAAGCCAATCAGAAGGATGTTTTAGTTCCTGGAACAATAATGAATTGGTTTACCAGATTTTTTTCGGTATAAATTTCAATTGCAAACAAAAATTTACGGTTTTCGTAAAAAACATTTAATTTCGCCAAATAGTTTTCCAATTTGGAAGTATTAATTTAATGATGATAAAATGACTAAGAAACAACTATTTATAATAACAGCTTTAATAGTAATATCAGGTATATTGGCAATTGTATATTTTTCCGGCAAAACAAAGCTAAAACCTGAAGTAAGCACAACTCCAAAAACAGAAGAAGCTGTATTTACCAAACATGGAGAGCTTTCATTTATCAAGGCAGCTGATAACAAGTTAATAAATACAATTTCTGTTGAATTTGCCAAAGATGAATATTCTCGTGAAAAAGGACTGATGTATCGCCGGAAAATGGATGAAATGCAGGGAATGTTGTTTTTCTTTGAAGACAATGCTCCCAGAAATTTCTGGATGAAAAATACCTATATTTCTCTCGATATTATTTATATTGGAGAAAATAAAAAGATTGTTTCTATCCAAAAATCAGCCATTCCATTGTCAGAAGAATCTTTACCATCCTTTAAAGATGCGATGTATGTGTTGGAAGTAATCGCAGGGTTTACAGATAAGTATGGTATTAAAGAAGGAGATGAGATTCAATTTACTGAAAAATAAAATTATTAAACTTTCTTGGCTTTATATCCTTCTTTTAATAACAATTCCAGGACTTTATCTTTAAAATCCCCCTGGATTAGTATCTCTCCATCTTTAGCTGTGCCACCAACACCACATTTTGTTTTGAGCATTTTTCCTAAAATGATAAGATCTTCTTCTGTACCCAAAAAGCCAGTGACAAGAGTTACTTTTTTACCACCTCTTTGTTTTTTGTCCAGTAATATTCTCAAATTTTGCTGTTTTGCAGGCAATGTTTCCTGAACTTCTTCTTTGTCAAACTGATATTGAAAATCGGGATTGGTTGAATAAACAATTCCGACAGGATTATTTTTCTTTGACATAATTTTAAGGAATTAATACGTTTAACGCTAAATGATTAACTTTTATATGTAATTTTTTTGTAAGTTTAACAGCCTCTCCGTCAATATTTACCACTTTGTTTCTTTTGCGCTCAATCCACAATTCACTGGTTTTGATAATTTCAAGATAGTTGGTTTTGTAAAGCTGTTTCAAAAAAAGTAGTTGTATGAAGAAGAGCATTTTATAAACCGGAATTTTCTTCACAATGCAAATATCAATCAGGCCATCATTGATTTTTGCATGAGGTGCAATGGCTGTATTATAACCAAACTGATCGGAATTTGCAAAAACAATCATCAGAGCTCTTCTTTTAATTGTCTCCCCATTTAAGGTAAGTTGATACTTTCTGGGTCGATACATTCTGTATTCTTCAGTAGCAATCGAAAAATAGGACCAGAATCCTCTTTTGTGATATTTTGCAAACCTTTTTGCTACCAATGCGTCAAAACCTATTCCGGCAATACTCAAAAAAACCCTGTCATTTACATTTACTGTATCCACAGCTGTATAACTGCCATTATTTATAACATCAATAGCGTTTTTAATCATAAAGGGAATTTTAAGAAAACGTGCGAGACCATTCCCCGAACCTAATGGAATGATACCTAATTTTACATTACTTCCATTTAAGCCGTTTACTACTTCATTTACAGAACCATCTCCGCCAACAGCAACAATAATATCAGCGCCTTCTTTTACTGATTGAGCTGTTAAATCAACGGCATGTCCTGCGTATTCCGTATTCAGGATATGAAAATCATATTTTTCTTTGTCAATAAAAGAGGCAATTTGATTCCCGACATTTTTTTTCTTTACAATCCCTGAAATAGGATTGATAATAAAAACGATTTTTTGCTTTTCCAATGATTATTTTTTTATTCTACTTGCATTTTATTGTTTATAAGGCTGTTGTTATATTGTTGGATAACAGCTTTCAAAAATATTTCCATCTCTTTTCTTTGTGAAACTTCCTTAGATATAAGATTGTGTTGTAACATTGAATCATTTGTTATCTGATACAGTGAAACGGATTGTTCACCATCAAATTTCAATATATAATTATCTTTGATTAATTGATATTCTCCGTTAATATAAGAAATGTTAAAGTGTGGTTTTTTGCGATCAAACACACTGTTTCCATAGGAAAAATATGGTTTGTCGAAATGAAGAAAGTCAAGCACAGAAGGCATGATATCAATTTGTTGTCCAATTTGATTATGATCAATTCCCAGATTGGTTTTCGGTAAATAGAAAATGATTGGAACGGAATACATTCCAATATTGTTCTGGTAATAGTCGATATAAGCTTCTGAAGTATGATCGGCAGTGATAACAAACAATGTACTGTCGTACCACTTCATCTTACTCGCTGTTTCAAAGAATTTTTTAAGTGAATAATCCGCATACATTATACTTTCCTGAATCTCAAGATTTCCTTTTTTAAATTTCCCTTTGTATTTTTCCGGAACGGTATAAGGGTGATGAGATGACAATGTGAAAACAGACGATAAAAATGGTTGTTTCATTTCATTTAGCTGTTTTGCATAATTCTGTAAAAAAGGTTCATCAAAAATGCCCCATTTCCCATCATAGTCTTTTTCGTTATTGTATTGATTACGTCCATAGTAATTGTCAAATCCTGCTAATTTAGTAAATGCATCAAACCCCATGGTTCCATTACTTCCACCATGATAAAAAGAAGTAGTATATCCTTTGGTTTTCAGCAAACTACCTAAGCTGTTGATTTTATTTCCGGCATACATCGAAGTAATATATGCCTCATTCATTAATGTAGGAATGCCGGCAAGTATTGCAGGAATTCCTTCTATAGAACGTTTCCCGTTTGCAAATCCTTTTATATAACTGCTTTTTTTAATCATTGAGTCTAAAAATGGTGTAAATCCTGAATATCCTTTGATAGAATTAAGAGCTCCAATATGTTCCTGCGAAAAACTTTCCAGAATAATAATTACTACATTTAACTTTCTGAATTTATTAATGGAATCATTAGCATTGACAGTATTAAATGGCTTATAAATTTCTGAAAGTAATTCAGGCTTTTCAAAATAAATTTTCTTATTCAAAACAGGAAGGCCTATCGTTTTGATCATAGTAAAAGGAGAGTTTAAGACAAGTGGAATGTTTTTGTTTTCAGCATATTTACCGGCATTAATTATATCAATCGGTCTCAATTGCAATCCACCTCTTATCCCGACTATAAGCAAAAGTACAGATACCACAAAAATAGCCGTATGATAAAGGATGTCGTTCTTTTTTGAAATAATGAAGTCTTTTAATTTAATAAGTTTAGATAATTTTATCAGGACAACAATAAAAACGACCAGAATAATTACGATATACCAGAAATCTATAATAAACTGGGGTATTAATTTGTCAAAATCACCTCCCACCGAAACGTAATTAAAAATATCACTGGTAGTTCTTTTTAATGTAAATCTAAAATAAACTATATCAATTAGATTTAAAATTATTGCAATACTATTTGTAGTATAGAAAAGTATTCCCATGATATTCTGATACCATTTTGTGAATCTTATTTTTAGAGGAATTAATTGTAGTATAACATATGCAGCATTTATCATAAAAATTGCAGCAATGTCAAATCTTATTCCTCCCAGTAAGATTTTAAAGAAATCTCCAAAAGATATACCTTTAAATAACAATAGATTAGCGCTATAAAAAACAATCCTGGCGATTGTATATAGAAAAATAAGGATTAAGATATGCAATAAAATTGCCTGATAATCTTTGTAACTCCTTTGTTTGAACAGAATTTGCAGTGTTTTTTTCATTGCCGGCAAAATTACAAAAATACAGTTCAATAATTTAATCTTTTTAAAATTTGCTTGTTTCTATCGTTGTTTCTGCTAAAATTATATATTGAATAAGGTTACTAACACTCAAATGTTTAAAAAAAACAAAAAAAATATTTGAATAATAAAAAAAATGTATACTTTTGCATAAAATTTTAATAATAGTAAAAACAAATGAAAAAATTATTATCTGTAATCGCAGTTGCTGGAATGTTTGCATTCGTAGCTTGCGGACCAAGCGCAGAAGAAAAAGCTGCTGCTGAACAAAAAATTCAAGATTCAATTGCTCAGGTTGAACAACAAAGAGTCGCTGATTCTATTGCTGCTGCTGAACAAGTTGTTAATGATTCATTAGCTGCTGTTGAAGCAAAAAGAATTCAAGATTCTATTGCTGCTGCTGAAGCAAAACCTACAAAAAAAGGTAAAAAATAATTTATCTTTTATTGAAATTAAAAAGGGAAAATAGAAATATTTTCCCTTTTTTGTTTTTTATATTGTTTTTATTAGTAGTTTTGCACGTTAATTAATTAATCAATAACTTAATATCAATAAAAGATGAAAAAAATTTTCGGTTTATTCTTAATCGCAGGGATGTTAGTAATTTCTGCATGTGATGGCGCAAAACAAGATACACCTGCAACAGATTCAACAGCAGTTACTGAAACTCCAGTTGATACAGCAGCAGCAGTAGCTGATACAACAACAGCTCCTGTAAAATAATTCTGTAAATCACAGATAGAAGAGAGAGGTATTTTTTACCTCTCTTTTTTTTTGATTTTTTTTTAATTTCATGACTTCACTTCCAATAAAAACTTCTAATTTTGACACAAAATAAAACTGAAAATAATATGGAATTTAGCAATGAAAGAATAGCAAATACCGGAAATAAAGGAAAAGGAATTCGTTCTGATTGTTTTATTACGTTGGAGCTTACAAATACCGGAGGCTTGCAGATTGAAATTCAAAGTAAAGTCATTGTTTTTTATGGAGAAGCCATAAAAAATACAGCTATCTCCGTTTTGAAATATTTCGACATTACAAATGCCAAACTATTAATTGAAGATAGTGGTGCCATTGATTGTGTTATTTCTGCAAGGATAGAAGCTGCAATAAAAATGCTGATAAAATCAGAAAAAGCGTATTTACCTGATATGTATTCAGCAAATAATTATTCTACTACAAAAGAAAGAAACAGGTTTTCAAGACTATATTTACCTGGGAATTCACCCAGTCTGATGTTGAATGCCGGTATTCATAAGCCGAATGGAATTATTCTTGATCTGGAAGATGCCGTTGCAGTTGACAAAAAGTTTGAAGCCAGATTCTTAGTTAGAAATGCACTCAGGGCCATAGATTTTTACGGTGCAGAACGTATGGTTCGTATCAACCAAATACCCAAAGGATTAGAAGATCTTGATTATATTGTACCGAATAATGTAAATTTAATATTAGTTCCTAAATGCGAGGATGCTGAACAAATTCATACTTTAAATCATCGGATTGATGAACTTAAAAAGCAATATAAAATAAATAACGAAATTTGGTTGATGCCAATTATCGAAAGTGCTAAAGGTGTTATGAATGCTTATTTGATTGCACAATCAGCTCCCAATATAGTTTCAATGGCAATAGGACTGGAAGATTATACTGCAGATTTGGCTACAAGAAGAACCAACGAAGCTACAGAATCTTTCTTTGCCCGTTCTGTACTCGTAAATGCATGCCGTGCAACCGGAATACAACCTATTGATTCTGTTTTTTCTGATATTGGGGATATGGAAGCTTTAAAAGAAAACGTTTTGAAATCAAAAGCATTGGGTTTTGATGGTATGGGCTGTATTCATCCAAGACAAATTAAAGTCATCCACGAATTTTTTGCACCTGATATTACAGAAATTGTAAAAGCTAAGAAAATAGTACTGGCATTTGATGATGCTACAGCTAAAGGTATGGGTGTAGTTTCCCTCGGAACAAAAATGATTGATCCGCCGGTAGTAAAAAGAGCCATAAAAACAATAGATTTGGCAATAAATATGGGAAAATTATCTAATGATTGGAGGAATGAAGAATGAAAAAGTATGATAAACTTGTTACCAATGCTGCAGGAAGAATAGTTCCAACAGAAGTAAATGGCGTTGCACAGCATCCATATATGGGTGTGGGTAAATACAAACCTGTTGGCAGGAAATATGCACCCAATATAGTTTCCAGTTCTGATTATCCTGCCGATGGAAATAAAACACTTCCAACGCTGAAAGATGCGTTAATTAAATCTGGTTTAAGGGATGGGATGGTTATTTCAACACATCATCATTTTCGTAACGGAGATCTTATAGCCATTCAGATTTTTGATATTGCACATGAAATGGGTATAAAAGATTTAGTCTGGGTTCCTTCTGCTTCTTTTGAATGTCAATCGGTTTTGATAAAATATTTAGAAGATGGAACCATTCATCATATCGAAGGGAGTATGAATGGCTCTTTAGGACGGTTTACTTCAGAAGGTAAAATGAAAGGATTGGGAATTTTGCGTTCACATGGTGGTCGTTATCAGTCTATTCAGGATGGAGAAGTAGTAATCGATATTGCCGTAATAGCTGCTCCTACTGCAGATGCATTCGGAAATGCAACCGGTGATCGTGGTCCTGCAGCCTGTGGTTTGTTAGGATTTGCGCTTGCTGACTCTCAATATGCAGATAAAGTGGTAGTTGTAACAGATAACTTAGTGCCTTTCCCTTGTATTCCCTGGCAGATTCAGGGCAATAATGTGGATTATGTAGTAGTAGTTGATAAAGTAGGAATACCTGAAAAAATAGTATCCGGAACGACTGAAATTACAAAAAGTCCTGATCGATTATTGCTGGCTGAATTGACTTCTCAATTCTGTGATGAAGCCGGTATTATTAAAGATGGATTTTCTTTTCAGGCTGGTGCAGGTGGTACAGCCCTGTCAATTGGTATTTATTTTGCTGAAGTATTGCGCGAAAGAGGAATGAAATCAAGATGGGCAAGAGGTGGAAGCAATAAATACTTAGTAAAAATGCTGGAAGATGGTCTCCTAGATTATATTCTCGATGGTCAGACATTCGATCTGGAAGGTGTACGTTCAATGCGGGAAAATGAAGGTCATGTAAATACAAGTCCTTTCACCAGTTACAATCATCACGGAAAAGGAAATTTTGCTTCTATGGTGGATGTAGTAATTTTGGGAGCAACTGAAGTGGATGTGAATTTTAACGCAAATGTAGTTACTCATTCAGATGGTTACCTCTTACATGGTATCGGAGGATGGCAAAACTGTCTGCATGCTAAATGTACTATCATTCCTCTTCCTTTGTTCCGCGACAGAATCCCTGTAATTTTAGATGAAGTTACTACGCTCTGTGGTCCAGGTGAATTGATAGATGTTATTGTTACAGAACGTGGCATCGCTATAAACCCTAGAAGACAAGACCTTATCGAGAAAATGAAAGATTCTAAACTCCCGATTTGTACCATTGAAGAATTAAAAGCTGAAGCTGAAAGAATTTGTGGAAAAGCTGCAAAACCTAAGCTCAGCGATGAAATTGTTGCTGTGGTTAAATGGGTAGATGGAACAATAATAGATTCAATAAGAAAAGTAGAAGAATAAATTAAAAGCATTATTTTTTGATAAATTAAGTCTGGCTTCTCTTTTAAGCCAGACTTTTTTTGTTAAAATTCTAAAAATACAAATAATAAACAACAGAGTTATTTGAACAATAAATATGGCATATAAAAATTTATACAGCATTAAATAAACAACAAAATACATTTATAAAGAATAGAAATATAATGTATTAGGCAATGCTTTCTTCTGTTGTTATTTTAAAAACATAAAAATTCGTTAATACATAAACTTTAGTTTTTAGATTATTAAAAAATTCATAGCTTTGTCAACAAATTAAAATGAAATAAATCAAATTTATATATCTTCAAATATTATCATAAAATGCAAAAGTTATTGTTGTTAGGAGATGAGGCGATTGCTCAGGGTGCTATCGATGCCGGCTTATCTGGCATCTATGCTTATCCGGGAACACCATCTACCGAAATTACAGAATATGTTCAGCATTCGAAAGAAGCCAGACAAAAAGGGATTCGCTGTAGTTGGTCGACCAATGAAAAAACAGCAATGGAAGCCGCATTAGGCATGTCTTATGCAGGTAAAAGAACCATGGTTTGCATGAAACATGTTGGTTTAAATGTTGCTGCAGATCCATTTATCAATTCATCTATTACTGGTGCCAATGGTGGTATTATTGTGGTTTCTGCGGATGATCCTTCTATGCATTCTTCACAGAATGAACAAGACTCAAGATTTTTCGGACAATTTGCAATGATTCCTATTCTGGAACCTGCTAATCAACAAGAAGCTTATGATATGGTAGGTTATGGCTTTAATATGTCAGAGAAATATAAAGTGCCTGTTTTAATGAGAATTACTACCCGTATGGCTCATTCAAGAGCAGGTGTAGCTAGAGGCGCAAGCAAAGCTCAAAATGAGATGAGTTTACCTTCCGATTTACGTCAGTTTGTTTTATTACCTGCTATTGCACGTCGTCGTTATAAATTACTTTTGAATAATCAGGTGCCTTTTGAAAAAGAATCTGAAGAATCTGTTTTCAATCAATATATTGACGGTAGCGATAAATCAATGGGTATCATCACAACTGGAATAGCCTTTAACTATCTGATGGAAAACTATCCTGAAAGAGTGGTTGGATTTCCTGTTTTAAAAATTGGTCAATATCCTTTACCCCGCAAATTAGTTGAAAAATTATTCAACGAATGCCGGGAAATTTTAATTCTGGAAGAAGGTTATCCTTTAGTGGAAGAAATGTTAAAAGGCTATCTTGCAAATGGTATTAAAATTAAAGGCCGTTTAGATGGTACTGTTCCCAGAGATGGTGAGTTAAACCCTAACCTTGTAGCCGTTGCATTGGGAATGACTGACACAATTGGTGCAGATGTTCCCGAACTGGTAGTTGGCCGTCCACCAGCCCTTTGCTCAGGTTGTCCACATATTGATTCATATCTGGCTCTTAATGAAGCT
Organism: Bacteroidales bacterium; assembly: GCA_049315385.1. Lineage (GTDB taxonomy): Bacteria > Bacteroidota > Bacteroidia > Bacteroidales > JACABE01 > JACABE01. The sequence continues at coordinate 11,533 of JBMOKG010000025.1, read as the reverse complement.
TTGGCAACATTAGCTCCGGGTAGAGTATTCTCAGATATTGGTTGTTATACTTTAGGTGCATTAAAACCTTTTGAAGCAATTAACTCCTGTGTTGATATGGGTGCTTCTATTCCAATGGCCAAAGGTGCAGCTGATGCTGGTTTAGTACCTGCTGTTGCTGTAATCGGAGATTCTACCTTTACACATTCAGGTATTACCGGTTTAATAGATGCAGTTAAAGATAATTCACCAATTACCGTACTTATTCTCGATAACGGAACTACGGGGATGACAGGCGGACAAGAGTCTTCAGCTCAGGGAAGAATTGAAGATTTATGTAAAGCTGTTGGTGTTGAAGAAGAACATATTCATATTCTTAAACCGCTACGCAAAAATCATGAAGAGAATACACAGATTATTATCAAAGAATTGGCTTATCAAGGTGTTTCAGTAATCATACCACGTAGAGAGTGTATTGTTTCTATTGATAAAAGAATGAGAGAAAAAGAAAAAGCTAAGAAAGAACAACTCGCATAATTATTCAAAATTTAAAAACAAAAGAATGAAAAAAGATATAATTTTAGCAGGTGTCGGAGGACAGGGAATTCTTTCTATTGCTGCTATCATAGGAACTGCTGCTTTAGACATGGGGCTTTTCCTGAAACAATCAGAAGTTCATGGTATGGCTCAGCGAGGTGGAGATGTTTCATCCAATTTGCGTATTGGTGATAAAGACGTTGCTTCTGATTTGATTGCTAAAGGTAAAGCTGATTTAGTAATCTCAGTTGAACCTATGGAAGGTTTGCGCCACTTACCAATGCTTTCTCCTGAAGGATGGTTAATTACCAATTCTAAACCTTTTGTAAATATTCCTAATTATCCTGAAATAGAAAGTGTATATAGCGAAATAGCCAAAGTTCATCGTCATGTTATTCTGGATGCTGAACAAATAGCCAAAGACCTTGGTTCTGCTAAAGTTGCCAATGTTGTAATTTTAGGTGCAGCTGCTGATCACATGGGTATTGACTTCGAAATTTTCGAAAAAGCCATCCATACAATTTTTAAAAGAAAAGGGGATGCTGTTGTTGAATTAAATATCAAAGCACTCAGAGCAGGACGTGATTTTTCAGTTCAAAACAGTCATTTATAATTTTCTTCAGACTTAGCAAAGTCGATGTATAATACTATAAAAGCCCTGAATACAGAGAAGTATTCGGGGCTTTTTTGTAAATTTGATATATTATACTGTTGCAATGGTGCTATTTGAAACTTGTTTTGCTTCGTAAATTCTTAGATGTCGGTCCTCTAAGAAGGTAGGGGAGAATCGTAATTCGTGATTCAATATCGTTTAGTTAGCAGAAAATATAAAATTTTACCGCAGAGTTCCGCAAAGTTTTCCGCAGAGTTCCGCAAAGAAATACAACAAATATAGGCTCTACGGCTCTTTGCATATTCTCCGCGTTCTTTGCGTTTAAATCTTTTTATACTTAAAAACCTTAACTAAACGACATTAATTCGTGATTGATTATAAATTGGATTTCATAACAATTTTTGCAGTTTCTTTTGAAATGCCAATAGTTGCAATGGCTCCACTGTTGAAATTCAGGAAATCTGTCTCTATGCCGTCACTGAAAATTACGCCACCATTGGGCATAAGTGATTCTATGGTTAGTTTATTGTAATTCTTTATAAGTCCAGCTGTTATCCCTGTCTGTGTTCTCACACTCTGAAAAGGTTCTCTAACTGCAAATAAGAGTTCATTTTCCTTAATTAATGGCCTTTTCGGTTTTAAGTTTTTCTCAAACATAGCGGTTACACCATAAGCCATATTAAAAACAGAGCTTAACCAGCCTGTTGAACCAGCCGGAGTGGAGACGATGATTCCACTTGAGGAATGTTCTTCTGTGTTTTTCCTGAAGGAAATTCTGTAACGGGCTGAAATATGTGAAGAAGCGCCTATAAACAGATCGTTAAATGCAAGTAGTCTTTGTCCGTCATTTAGTTTGGCTTCAGCAAACTGCATGGTCTTCGATTGATATTGACCTGACATAACGTTTTCAATACCTGAAATAAAATCAGAAGTATCAAAAGGCAATAAGACACCATCATAACGCTGCTTGTCAGGATTGACAGCAACAATAGGTATGCCTTTCGAATACTTTGCAGTATTGGCAACCAGTCCGTACTGTCCGATAACTACAATTACATTGTTTTCCGAAAAAATATAAGAAGGCATATAAGCTCTTTCAATAATCTTATGCTTAATATGCTTTGAAAGTTGAGATTGAAGTGAACTCAGGGAGGTATGAAAGATTTCGTGCTCCATTTCATAGTCTTCAAAATTACCACCTGACCGCTCAATATAAAATTTAGCCTGTGCTTTGGTGTTGAAGCGTTCTATCAATGATTCAAGCCTTGTTTTATTCTTTATAATGATTGCATATTCTACATTCATTTTCCAGGATTGTTCTTATCGTTCAGCAATGACTCTAATAGTTCAGGACTAATATTAAGTGTACCAATTTTATCCGCATTTTCTGCAAGTTCTCTGAAAGCAAGTGAAATATTAAACTTAGGATCAGGATTGTTATTTAAAGCGGTTAATGTCTTCCAGTCAATATCTTTGTATGGTTTCAATGTAGTTTCAATAACATAGCCTTGTGTTTCAGCTTCAATTTTATCATTGGCAGTTTTCTGTTCAATTAAAAGCTTCCGTTGGTTTTCTACTGAAATGTCTGCTTCAATTTTCATCTCTCTGAGCCTTCTGTCATTCTCAGCTTTCTGAACATCAGATTCCATCTTCTTTTCAGCTATTTGTTTTTGTTTTTCTTCGACTGCAATTTCTGTATTTAATTCAGATTCTTTTATTTTCCTTTCCTGTTCAACCGCAAAATTTCTTCTTTCATAAATAGCTAAATCTGCTTCTTGTTGTAATTTTTCTCTGGTTGCCGTTTCCAGTGCTCTTGTCATTTCAGGTGTTGCCTGAATGGCCAGTATATTGGCACCCAGTATTTCAATGCCAAGCATACCTATTGCCTGTGAAGCCTTAAGACCTTCCAGTATTCTCTCTTCAATTGCCTTAGCTGATCGGATTGCATCTTTTAATTTAATACTGTGAATATAAGATGAAGTAGAGGTTTGGGCTTCATTGATAATTCTTTGATGTAGTTTCTCAATGTCATTTTTCTTATACTGTCCGTTGTCATTGACTGTAAAGTCCAGCACATCTGCAAGGGTTTTAGGGTTGCTGATCTTATAGCTGATCTGACCCTGAATACTTATCACCTGATAATCGTTTGTAGATTCATTAAAAACAAAAGGTAAATCATTACTACCCATTGGAATGGCTGCTATTGAACTATTTGGCAGGAAGTAAAAAAATGAAAGTCCACGTCCTTCCCGTTGTATGTTTCCATTTTTGAAATGAAGAACATAAGTCATCGAGTCAAATCTAATGTGTTTAATTCCAAACATGATTGCTGTTTTTAAAAATTTGTATCTGAAAGCTGTTATTATATTATCCTGAAAATTAAACTTCCGCTGGTTTATTCGTTTAGTTGTGAATTCTTTTCTTAGTTTTAATCCAATATCCTTATTGCTGAATTCATCTACAAACTTATAAATATTTATTGAAATAAATCAGTTCTATTTGTCTTTTTAAACAAAGTTTATTATTGATGACCGGATCGAGAAAAGGATTGTATGGATTTGCTAAAAAAATTCGATTTAAAGATTCTTCAATAAATGATGCAAATGAAATTGTTGTTTAAGTCCTCTCCTTTGGAGAGAGCCAGTTCCGATTTATCGGAAATTTAGGTGAGGTAATCTGAACATTGTATACAGCCAATATCAGAACGATGGGCAGAAATGCATATTCAAAATGCTGAATACCGGCCATCCATATTATAGCGATGGCTAGAGTGAATATCAAAAGCAGTATGGAAAGATATTTTTGAAGTTTTACAGCTGTGTTTTTAAAGACTAAAAAGCAGGCAATTAAATAAAAAGGGTTGCACCACAGCAGATTTAAATTATTCTTCAGTTCCTGATGTTCTGTAATTACTGACACTGTTAAGATAAATAAGCCCGTTATTCCGGTTAAAAAAAACAATATACCTTTGAAGGTTCTGGAGTTTCTCAACAACAGTGCGATAATCAATAGTAAGGAAAATGCCAGCAACGGATTTAGGGAAAAGGAGGAAGCTAAGGTAGATTCCTGTTTCATGGTGAGTATTTTCTCTTCTGCTACCAGATTTTTTCCATTATACTTTATTACCTTTAGTCCTGAATAAAGGTAATCGGGTAAGAACAGGCTGTTGTAAATTTCCGGTTTACGATCCACAGAAATGCCCATAATTAAATTCATCCCGAATGCGGTCCAGGGTTCGGTAGATAGAAATTCAGAAAGCTGGGTTCTGTATGACTTGTCAGTAGGTTTATTGATGAAATCTGTATTGATATTTCCAAAGATAATATCCCTTAATTCGGTGGTACAGTTCTTACCGATAAAATGATAATAATAATATCTGTGTGCCGGCTGGTATAAATATTCCAGTTTTGACAATATACGTACAGCCGTGCTATCCGGCAGATTCAGTTTTTGTTCTGTTACCTGTCTGCCCTCATACTGATAGCTCTGTAGAAAATCTTCAGTATATTCGAGTCCCAGCTGATATTTCAGTTTACCTTCTATGAATTTCACATAGAAATTGGGTGTATTAAAATTAAAGATGCCGAAATTATAGCAGATATCTGTATGCTGATTATGGTCAATGACCCTCAGTGCGCTATGACCCCAGGCTTCATAAGCTACGTTGCCGCCTGAACACGTTAGCAGACTGATTTCAATCTTAGGTGATGAAAATACATGCTGTATTCCCAATATGAGGCATAAAACCGTAAGTATCGTATTTCTTTTCAATGATTGCTTGTTTTTTCACGACAAATTTAAACATTCTTTACCTTGGGTCAAAATATTTTGTTTGGCTTAAAACCCAACTATATGAGTAAGCAAAATTATAAATTATTATTAGGGAACAATAATAACTGTATAAAATTAATTCTTTTTTAATAATCATCAAATGTTAGACTCAATTGTTGAAGCTATATTTTAGAAACATTATCAAAAAGTTTATAATCAATGTTTATTGAATAATCATTAAAAAAAAGTTTTACAAACTATTCTCAGAAGGATTTTTTAGTTGTTTTGGATCAATAATCGGTAAAAAGGCATTGTTTAAGAAAGTACCTTTAAATTGTGCAAACATTAAACCCCGGCTTGTGGAAATACTTACAGAATTTAACACCAAAGAAATATCCTCAGGAAGATTAAAAATCTGGTTTTTATCGAGAAAATCATCAAAGTTTGTTATTTCAAAAATAATGGCAGATTTAAATGAACCTAGCTTTATTTCACTATTCCCATGTAAAATGTCAATACTTACAATAGTATAAACCAATTTGTTTTCAATGTTAATTTTCTGTTCCACATTAACAGTGAAATCAAAAGCTTTGATTTCTTCCAATAAAGGTTCAGATGGTAAATTCAAATTAAAACCTAGGATTTCAATGCCTTTTATATTAAAAGTAATCGTTTGTTTAGAATTTGTTTCACTCATGACGGATATTGAAATTTATTTGTTAAAGTCGCTTTATTTGATTCAATTTGATGGGTAAAGCCAAAATTATGAATAGGATTCATTTGAATGCTTTTATTATCTTTAGAAACAGTTATTTTTATTGAAATACTTTGTTCTTTTGGCTTTGTATCAATATTTAATAATTTAATTTCCAACACCCTTTCGATATCACTTAAGGTGTCAACTGTAAAATTATGAGTGCCGCTTAACCAACGGGTAATTACTGATAAATTTTTTATTTGCAAAGCCTCTGCTAAGTCCTTCCTTTTCCATTCTTTTGCTTTAATGGCTTCATCAATTAATACAGCTAGTGCCATTCTTTTTTCTACTTTCAATGCATCTGCTTTTGAGATATTATTGAGAATGTTTTCAATAATACTGCTGCTGTGTTCCTCTGCTTTTTTCATTTTCCTTGTATCTTAAAATTCAAAATCTAAATCACCTTCAAAATCCATTCCGTCATTTATAATTTTAATGTTACCTTCCTTTGTTCTTTTGTAAATTTCTTCTGATAAATTTCTTATAATTTTATTTTCCTGAGTTAATTTCTCATCATCCTGCAATGCTCTTATTTTTTTTGATTTCGGTCCACCACCACCTGCAATTATTAATAAGGAACCAAATCTTATGCAATATAATCTAAGCTTACTATCAGGATTATCGTACAATGCGCAAACCAAATCACCCGGCTTTCCTTCTTTTAATTTAAAAAATTGTTCTCTTGCACCGGTTTTCTTTCCAATGACATTTAAACGTAAAATAATATCATTTAGTTCACTTATATGTAAAATTTTATTCTCTTCTATAAATATATCTAACAATGTTTTATTTTCTTCATGAATATAGATAGTGTATATTGAAGCTTTATTACCACTAAGTTGTTTGTTTTTCTTTAGTTCGTATTTCATTGTCAAATAGTTTGCAAATATACAATATTTATTTACTTATATGTAAATTATTTAATTTATCACCTTCATCTCCATTTCTTCCCCTTCCTCTATATCCAATTCCTCCAATGTTTTGCGGTTTCAAAATCCTCTGGCTGTTTTCCTGCAAATATCTTCATCAGCCATTACTTCCTGAAGTTCTAAAGCTATACGATCTGGTTTAATAAGGACAATATTTTTTAATTCAATATTAAATCACGTTATGTTTGGTAATACTAATTTCAACGACAAATATAATCATTCTTTACCATGGATTAATATATTTTGACTTTATTTAATGCCTGTAATTTAAGCTTTGATGATAAATTTTGATAGCTATTTCCCAAACCCATTATATCCCAGATTTCTTCGAATAGAAAATGAGAAATAAGATGTAAGTATCCCGGAATATTGCGTCTGTTTATGCCTGGTAAAAGCCATTAATCATTACAATGTGGGATTGCCGGCGTTTATATAAAAATCATAAAAGCAATAAGCAGGTAGAAACAAAATAGGATGGTGAATATTGCAGACAGAATTATTGAAATTGTAATACGACCGTCTTTTTTAGTGTTTAAATAAAGCGTTTTTAATATCTTGTTGTCAATAAAAATAACAATTACTAATCCTATCACTGAAATAAGCAATCCTTTACTATGAAAGAAAAAGATTAATAAGGGAAAAAACAATGAATATATTAACTGTGCCAGGCCATAATATTTGAGAAAGCCCAAAATGTCTTTTGGGAAAAGTATAATCCAGGTCGGAAGTATTTTTATAATTATAAAGAATAAGAAGGCATAGAAAAGAAAATTTAGTATGAAAGTATTTTTAACATGAACCGTAATATCAGTAACTGTTATATTCTTATCAGAATTTAAGTGAACGGCGTAAATTGAATATCTTGATTGATTATATATGATTGAAGAAATCTTTTCTGTAGAGTCCTTAAATTTTATCTTTATTTTAAAAGTATTAACAGGAAACATAAAATAATAAACATCCATATCCGGACTTATAAGTTGAGTTCTGTCATATTCAATATCTTTATTATCATCAATGAGGGTAATATATGCTCCCGTTTGCAAAATATTTCTGTCTATTTCAAATTTAACATGTGGCGGAGCAGGATCAACGGCACACTTAGCAAAAAGGGAGGACAATGTAAATAGTAATATGCAAATATTCTTCATGTCTTAAATTATCGTCGGTTAGTCTAATAACTTATTTTTGTTGTTCTCATATTCGTGTAAGTATCCGAATCATATTGCAAATATTCAATTCTCAGAGACATATATTTAGGTTTTTAGATAGTCTGACGTTTCTGGGCTAGGCGAGCATGGCTTTGTGTTGTTGGCCCTGCGCGTTAGCCAAAGCCATGATCGTTTAGCCCGTGTTATGGGCAAGACTATTTTAATACATACGTTGCTAAAACATTATGCACATCATATACATTTACCGATTTATTGAACTGTTTTTTTATACTAGGTTGTTGTTCGCTCGAAATTCATATTTTTAATTCGGCGTCTAAGTCAAAAGTTCCAGCTGTCTCAATGCTAAATCTTGAAATGCTTTTATATGTAATTGATTTATACTCAATTTTGCTACCAGTAAGACCTTGTTTATCAACTAGAATTAGTCGTTTATTAGTGAAAATAAATACATCCCTAATAAGTTTGAAACCGAGCTCAATATCTTCTCCGTCTATTAATAACTTACCATAATCTTTTTTTAATTCTTCTTGGCTAACGGCTCCTGCATTTCCAAGTAAAGATGAAAATAGTCCCATAATTTTTTCTTTTAAATTACTGTATTGTTTGGCATTTCAATGTAGCCCCGTTTTTATTGGTATCTGGTCTCCAATTTAATATTATATTATTCAATTTGCGGTGACCGAGGTCTAGCCCTTAACTTGAATATATGTATTACATCTTTATACAAACCAGCCAATTGGGTGAATATGTATGATTAATAACACAATAATCACCCCCCTTTTAATTCTCCCTTATAATATCAACTTTCGTATTAAAATCAATTAGAGGCGTAGGCCAGGCATAGCTTTGGTCTGTTCTTATATAGAGGAGGCCCCGTTTTCCACTGGCGGTATTCTTAAATCCAAAAACCACGTCCATTGCCAGTAATACAGAACTGGCGGTATCATTCTGTGTTTGCCGGCCGCCTATACAACTGCCGTTGGGGAAAATACCATGATGGCATAACCTAACGGAGGTATTGGCAAAATACGTTGCAATCTTCGTCTGGTCAGCTTTTGCTGCATCAAACTGTGCTTTGGTGAGACTGGTGGAATAATACCTGGTTTCAACTGCATTGTTTAACCATGGTGCATAATAATCATCCCAGTACCATTGCTGTGCACGAGCTTTGGGATCAAAAAATCCGGGCTTCGTATAATCATAATTAAAAATGAAAGTAATATCTATCTTGGAAGAAATTGCTTTCGCCTGCGTACTGTCAACCGGAGCACTCATGCTGCCATTGGTCGAAAAAAAAGCATTCACTTTATTAAATGTAAGATTTACGAAAGCTTTTGATGCTGTAGCTGTTGTTGTACTGCTGTCATCCTTTTTGCAATTTGTCATCATAACAATGCTGAACAATACAAGCAGTGTAAAAAAACGATTCAGATTTTTCATACGTTTGATTTTTTCATTTATATATTAACGGCCTTATCTATGCCGGATTATTTAATCCAAATTATGAAGTATCATTTGAATATTATTCTGATTTCCGATACCTCATCATTATTAAAAACCAAAATTTTCACTTATATACGGTTTGTTAAGTAATAGAAACAATTTATTGTCGTATTCTGTTGATAATAAAAGAACCCGGAATTAGTATAGATTTAGTAAATTTGAATTAATAATCAATTTATGGAATAATCATGCTACGAAGCAGGACCGACCTTATAGAATTTACTTGCCAAAACAAGCTTTTAAAAACAGCGATGGCCTGTGTAAGCAATACTTGAGATAGCGAAGGTAGTATTTAAAATAAAAGATATACTGTATATTTCGCTACGGCTTGTATTGCGAGGGTTTTTAAAAGCGTTTTGAAATTCCTCTCCTTTGGAGAGGATTTAGGTGAGGTCAGTCTTGAATTTTTGCTTACTTTTTTTTCAAGAAAAAAGTATAAGAAAAAACAAAAAAAGCAAAGAAATTTAAATACGACATTAAAATTTGCACATTACTTTTATTCTTATTCAGCGCAAAACTATTATTCATGGCTGGTGTTTTTGCCTCTGCAGGCCTGAAGTTTGTTTCGGGAGGCTTTCGCCAGGGCTAAGGAGGCCTGAGTTAAGGGTATTGACGCCTGAGTTAAGGGTATAGAGGCATTAGCTTAAGCATGCAAAGGCCTTCAGTTGGCTTTGCGAACCTAAAATAAGGCCTGCACAGGCTAAGTTCTTTGGGTAGCGAGGCAATCAGCAGGGGTAACGAGGCCTGACTCTGGCTTCTGTTGGTGTAAGCTTTGGGTACAGAGGCTTTCGTATGGGGTATGCAGGCTTTAGTTTTGCATACGGAGCAGGAAAAAACCCGTTAAGTTAATTACTTAACGGGCCCTGATAAAGACAACAGCGATATAATACCAATAAAAAAATGCAAATTAATCCTAAAATAGCAGGTATTAAACTGCTGTCGTTACATCATCGTGTTTTTTGAGTAAAAATCTTGCTTTCAAATCATCATAAATGCCTCTGGCGGAAGATACTTTTTGCCTGACAGCCTGTTTTACATAATTATAAATGGCTAATGCTGCATACATAGCTTCACCTCCCACTATCAGACGAGTGTCGGAAACATTATCCGTCAGCTCGCACAGATGGGATTCAATTACCTTTAATGCGGCATCATAAGCTACATCTTTTTTAAACTCGGCTACATCTACAAATATTGGAACTATTTCAGGGTGTTGTATGGCATGTTCCAATGCCTTCTGAACAAATGGAATACTCCCGTCTCCCATCTTCAAACCTCCTTTTCTCTCCTGAGGGGTCAGGATAACTAACTGCGGAATCAACACTCTGACTTCTTTCAACTTGCTCACTATGGTATCAAGCACAGCCTGATCCATAACTGCAGTAACTTTATTATCTGACATAATATATAATGTATTGATATTGCCTTCTCTGTTTAAGCTTTTCGGCTTCTGCTTGATATATGTTTTAGTTTGCAGTAGAAATTTTGTGCTACATCCGGTATTGTATTGAGGACTGAATCCTGTTAGCAATTAAACCGGATTTCTCTGAAGAGTAGATGATGTTAGTTTATGCATTCAAATCTGGTATTATATATTCTGAAGTTCAAATCTGATTTCCGCTGGAAATCTTTTGTAAAGAAAATGCAGTCCGTTAAATATTCTGTGTTGTAAAAAAGCTGGGCTGCAATATTAATAAAGTGGTTTTTTGGTTTTCTAAATATGTAAAAGAACGAAACTCGATTTTGTTAATATTTATTTAACGCAAGGGGACGAGACAAAAGTAAGTTAGTTGTTATGGTTTACCTAATTATTTATCGTTTTTGTGTGATTTTTGTGACATCGGTGAATAACAAATTTTTATATTATTGATTAATAGCGTTATAGAATTTGAAAATGTGGGATTTTTGTGGGATTTTTGTGACATCCGTAAAAAAGGGCTGCAAAAAATGCTAATAAAAAGGAAATAATACTTGATTTTTTAGTCAAATTAGTGTAAAATCAGTATTTATTTTGACTATTTTGTCAACTTATCAGGACGAGACAGCTTCTTCGCTATTTTAAAACCCTGTTTTGTATTGTAAATTCTTATATGTCGCACTTCTTCAAAGATAGAAATGTTCTTTTAATCTTTTATTTTTCTTCTTACTTTTGTCTTGAAACAAAAGTAACAAAAATTCAAGACTACCAATCATTTACTTCAAAACTACGGTTTTAACAATCGAGTAGACTGCCCTGCCAGTAATTAGCTGACAGGGAGAGTCTCTCACACCA
>JBMOKG010000175.1:0-4533 GCA_049315385.1 Bacteroidales bacterium | reverse complement strand
ATTTATAAATATAGAATTTATTTTTATTAATCTCATTTTCTATTGATTTCATTAATATCCCTTTGTCTGTTAAAATTAAATACTTCCAGAATTTATTATCCGGCATCATAACTTCATTAATAATTTTGAAATTTTTATCCAAAATAATAACTGACCATTTTCTATTGTTCCAATTATTGACTTTCCCATCTTTAGCATATTTTTCCAGTTTATGCAATGCAATTCTATAGTATCTGTTATTAATCGCATCATAAATAATATCTGCATATTGAGCATTATAACTATACGTATCAATTATAGAAGATAAATCAAAATATTTATCTTTTCCCAATGATTCAATCTTATCAATATATTTGCTTTTACATTCTACCGTATTAATTATAACACCATCCTTATTATAAATAAATAATTTACTGCAAATTGGAAAAGAAAAAATTAATTCCTTATTAATATTGATAGTTCGGGAATAATCTTTCTGATAGTTACCAAAAAAAACTCCATTTTTATATTCTAAAGGCAAATCAAAAATTTTAGTAATCGAATCTTTGTCTAAATTTAATATCATTTCAATTGGTAATTTTGATTTTATAATAGTACCAGGTTTAAAATTATAAGAAGCCTGAAAATATAGTTTATTATCTATGAAAATCATTGGATGCATATAATTTGTTTTAATATAAAAATAAGTATCTTTAATGTTTTCTGCATATTTACTAATATTCCAATTATTTATTATTTCCCCTTTTTTGTTAATCAATGTAATGAACATTTCATATGATTTTTTATGAAAAGAAGAAATAAAAATAGAATCCGAATTATAGTATAAAAATTCTTTATTATCCATACTATCAAGTCTATTTAAACTAATTTCGAATTGAATTTTATCAAACATATCAACACCAACTATTTTATTGTTATTTATAAAAATAAAATAGTTCCCACTTTTATTGTAATAATGAAAATATCCGAAACTTACATTGTCTAGTATCTTATTATGTAATTGTAGCGAATCTATCAACCTAAAATTCTCTTCAAATTGATTTTGGGGTTTATTGCACCCGAAAGTTATTAATAAAATTAGTAAAGTAATTATTTTTTTCATTTCATGTTTTTTAAAGTAAATGTCATATAATTAAAGTAATAATTATATGACATTTATTAATAACTAACTATAAATCACCGTAATTTGGACTTTTACCAGTTCCAACTACATAGATTTGATACACATTAATTTCTTGTTCGTATTCAGAAGAATAAACAGGATGCTTTCTAACTGTTGTAACTCCATTTTTTAAATCATCCAACATAAGAATTCTTTCAGGAGTAGTTATTTCAACCATTAATATTTTAACCTCATTCGGATAGTTTTTAAAAAAATCACCAGTTTGACCTGATACGATATAAGTATCTAAAATATTTGCTGCTTCAGTATAGGCGAGTCCCTCTCCTCTGCTATGAATATCAACTTCAAAGGCACAGTCCCATCCCATATATTTACAATTTGCATTGGGGCAGGGATAAGGTGAAGGTGCAGGAGCACCACAATCAAATTCCCTTATTGGAGGTAAAGTTGATTTATTATGTGACGTTGCCTTTGTTATTGATTCTATTTTTACATCATTTTTTATTTCTTCTTTTTTACATGATATACTTATTATAAGAAAAATACTTGATACTATTATTAGTTTTTTCATTTTTGATTTTTATTTAATAAATAATTTTTAAAATAAAATACTAAGAAATAGGCTGTTGATAATTTATCATTTGTAAACTACTCTATTTCTTTACCTATTTGTAATTCAAATCAATTTAGAAATAGTTATACCAAATATAATTCGGTATATCAACAGCCAAGTACACTTAAGTTGGTCTTACATAATTTTCTAAAAAACTTATAATATAAAAATTGTTTAGTGGGAGATATTTGAACTAATCTTATTACCTTTATACGAGACACGAGACACGAGACACGAAGTACGAGACAAAAGGCACAAGGTCCGAAATACAAAAGTGAAATAAAATAAAAAAAAGTTATAATACTTTTATTTTTTAAATAATTAGCAATTATCATTGCATTCATTTTTTGGTAAATATACAATACATTTTTAAATATTATCTAATTTTTAACAAAAAAACTTAAATATTCAAAAATAATTTTACCGAATACCCTCCAAAATAATCAGGTAAACCACAAAATAAAGACACAATCATACTATTTCATATCAAAACAAACATAAGCTCTTAAAAGGCTTTATTAGCAACTTCATTGATACATATTGATGAATAATCAGAAAGGCTCACCTTAAACTTGCTCAATGCTACCCTAAACTGATAAAATGCTACCCTAAACTGATGTGGTCTTTACTTCGCATCCAGATTGTAGTACATTTATCAAAAAGATTCACTAAAAAAATAAAACATGAGAAAAATTTTATTCAGTCTGATTTTAGTAAGCACAATGCTATCAGGCTCTTTCGCGCAAACAGGAAGTATCAGGGGTAAAATCCTGGATTCGCTTACCAGCGAAACCATTCCGGGAGCAAGTGTATATGTAGAGGTTGGCAAAGCCCTCATTGGGGTATCTACAGATAAATATGGTTATTTTCATATTAAAGGTCTCAATCCTGGCGTGTACAATGTAAACATCTCTTTTGTTGGTTATAACAAAAGAATTATCACAACGGTAGGCGTAAATTCCAACCAGATGACTTCTATTGAAAATGTATCTCTTAACAAAGCAGATTTACCCGGCATTGAAGTAGTGGGATACAGAGATAAATTAATTGATACCAGAACCGTTCAGTTAATCAGATCCAAAGAAATAAAGAACATTCCCAATGGAAACAATCTTACTTATTTGCTCAATGCAATCGTGCCAGGGGTTTTGGTAAGTGATGATGGAAGAGAAGTTTATTTCAGGGGTGCCAGAAATGGTGGCGTCATTTATTATGTGGATGGTGTTAAGAAACGCGACAGCGATTATAAAATCCCTGGTTCTGCAGTAGCCAGTGTAATGGTATATATGGGTGACGTCCCCGCTAAATATGGGGATTTTGATGGAGGCGTTGTGGTGGTTGAAACAAAGAGCTATTTTGATTTTGAAGCTGAAAGAATGGCAGCCCGGAAACGCTAAAAAATTTGCTTGTATTTCTGTAAAAACAAAGAAAATGAAAAAAATCCTGATGATTAGTTATCTATTGCTGATAGGTCTCCATTGTTTTCCACAAAAATTAAGTTTGAATGGTTTTGTAAAAGATGCAATTACACTAAAACCCATTAAAGGTGTAAACATTCAAATTGCAAATACAACAATTGGAACAACTACAGACGATTCAGGGTTTTTTTCATTTGCCACCACCTCTCCTACTGCAAACCTGGTGATATCGCATATCAGCTATGAAAAAAAGCAGTATAGAATTTCTCATTTAAAAAACAAAACTGAAATTCTTTTGACGCCTTTGATCAATGAATTGAAAGAAGTTACTATAAATTCAGAACCTATCAATAGCATTACAAAAAAATTACCGATTTATGTAATCGATTATCTGATCATTGAAAATACCATTTTGTTATTGGCCTACAACCACAAAAGAGTAAACGATACGCGTTTGTACTTAATTGATTATGAAGCTAACATTTTAAAGGAAAAAAGGATAGAAAAAGCAGAAGCTTTATTTGTTGACTGTTTTGAAGATATCTATTTTATAAACAAAAATGAAGCTGTAAAAATTGAAATAAATTCTAATGAAATCGCCTTAATAGATACAATTGGAAGAAATGATTTTGATGCTTACAACAAAGCCATTGATTTTAAAATCAATGACAATATATACTATCATACATTTCATTATCAGAACTTTGTAATGAAATTGCATTGCATCAATTTATTTGATGAAGAAAAAGAAAATCGAACTTTGTTTACAATTACAGATAGCTGTAAAATAGATATTTTTGAAAGAGAATTCAATTTTTTTTATTATGCCAAAAGAGCCCTACAATATGGATTATCCGTAAATTCAGTTTATAAATACTTAGCTGAATTACGCAATGCGCAATCGCTGGATTGGGTAGATCTGCATGGCAGATTTTCACCTTTGAGAGCAAGTATAATCCGTTTAAAAGATAATATCTGCGTTTTTAATTCCACTACAAATACAATTGAAATGTATTCGGCCGAAGGGAGAATGATCCAAAAATCAAAAGCTAAATTTATTTCAGATAAAAATTACACAGGTAAAATCATCAAGGATGAAAGTAAAAAAAAGGTGTATGCAATATTTAAAGATCAATCAATCATACTATTAAAAGAAGTTGATTTAGTTACAGGAGAATTAAAACCTCAGATTAGTTTCCCAGATTTCCCATATATTGAAAACATAAAGATATCTGGAAATCAGGTATATTTTTTGTACAAGAAGAAATTAAACGAAGAATTAAAGCAATTGTATACATTAGCGATATAGGGATTTAGCGATTTGGTGATTTAGTGATATAGTGATTCTAAGCGACAGCTTAGTCCCGGTTTACAATTTC
>JBMOKG010000077.1:0-20110 GCA_049315385.1 Bacteroidales bacterium | reverse complement strand
CTATTCTAAAAAGGAAAAAGTTGATATCATTTACACCTCTAAATTGAGATCTAAAGGCTTTGATTTTAGCATTAAAAGATTTAAATCCTGATTAATCCGACATTTCATGCCATTTTGCTAAAAGAATGTATAAATAAATTTTAATTTAAGTATGCCTAAAGATATCGGGTAAAATATGAAAAAACATTATAAAAGCGTATTCATAAAAATTTGGTTTCAGATCAAAATTGATGTATCTTTACTCTATTGTTTTTAGGTGAAAATATTTCCCGCTAATTAATAGTAAGAACGCTAAGAATTAAAATATATGGAAGTACATCATCATCCAGATATTAGAAGGAAAGATTTTAAAGAATATATTTTAGAAGGATTAATGATTTTTATGGCAGTAACTTTGGGCTTTTTTGCTGAAAAGTTAAGAGAAAATTTAACTGATCATGCAAAAGAAAAAGAATTAATTGTATCATTGATTGATGATACAGAAACTGATATAATCAATTTTCGAAAAACAATAGAACTAAACAAATTAAGAGTATTAAAACTCGATACAATTTCAATCAGATGTTTCAATTACGGGAATGCTGATATTAATGATGCTTCATTATATAATGTTGTTACTGCATGTATTAAACATCCCGACTTTGTTAGTCCGGTTGAAAGAACAATGGCGCAATTAAAAAATGCCGGAGAAATGAGGTTGATTAAAAATATAGCCGCAGCAAATAACATCATCTTTTATGATGACATTTTAAAAAAACTAATAAATCAACAAGATTATTATGAATTACATCTCAAGGTATTGTTAGATGCAACTGAACATTTGTTCAATCTTAAATACTATCCCCTTAATCCAAAGACTTATAAATGGGATTATGATTTTAAGGCATTATTAACTGCTAAACTAATCGATCATGACAAAGTAAAGATTATTGAATTTGGCAACAAAGCAAAAATATTCCAGGGAATTGTAATATTCTATCTTATCCGCCTTGAAGAAGCTCAACAACATGCTATTCGGCTAATTGAAACACTGAAAAAAGAATATCATCTTAAATGATTTAGCATTAAACATAAACAGTAATTAATTACTTAACTTAACAGAATACTTCATCTTACACTTTGAAAATACGTATATAAAATATGTATTTATTTTGTAATCTATAAAAGTATTTGAAAAATAAATTAATCGTATTTAGTCATGAGGAATATTCAGCTCACGAAAATAGAAGAAATTTTTAAATTAAATATTTCGATAATTAATCGTTAACTTTTTCAAAGACAATTCGATAATGCTCGAATATTTCTTTCTGGAAAAGCATGGTGTTGGCACCTGTTTGCCATCTCTGCAGAAAATCACGGAATGACTTGCTGCTGATATATCTGGGACCTAGTGAAGCATAATACATATATTTTCTGAGATTGAATTTAAGAAATTTTTCTGTCCATCTTACAATGGTTTCAATATAATCTAACCGTCCACTATCAATTGATAGTACTTTAAAATATTTAGATGCTGGATTTATCAGGTCTTCTTTTCCATAAGGGAGCCAGGATCCTGGAAACACCTGACATATGATATCAACAAGTTCTTCATCAGTAAATTCCTTTTTGTAGATATTGGTTTGATTAAAAAGGATATTTTCAAATTTCACCATATTCGGTCCAAAAACCATAGTCTGACAATAAAAACGTCCACCAACAGGCAATAAATCTGCTACTTGTTTCATATATGTTTTATAGATTTCTTCCTGCTTACCCGCTTTATACTCCTCAACAGAGCACAAATGTTCAGGACTTCCCATAGCGGTTACCACATCAAATTTTCCAAATGTTTCCGGTGTTATATCTTTAGAATTCATATGCCTTACATTCAGCCCGTTTTTAATACAGGCATCTGACTGACCTTTTGCTAATACAACACCATAAGTATCAACACCAAGCTTATTTAAAAAATCAATAAAAGCGCCCCATCCACAGCCCATATCCAAAACTTTTGTTCCTTTTTTAATATTACACCAATCGACAATAAACTGATGTTTTTTAATCTGTGCTTCTTCGATGCTTAGTGAATAGTCTCCATCAAATCTTGCGCAACTATAAGCCCCTTTATCGCCCAGGCTATATCGAAAAATTTTATCCAATACGGTATAAAGTTCATCTAAATCTTTTTGTACTGCCATGACATTTTATATTAAATAATGATGAGTCCTTAAAATATTATCAGACACAAATAAGAACCCAAAAAACTTGTGCTGAAATAATTAGGACAAATATACTATATATTTACCCAGTTAGTTAAAAAAACATTTACTTATTTATCAAGGGCTTTTTTATTGTATGTTGTAGATTGATGAAAATTATTCAATATTTTAATCCATTTCATAAAAAAACCCTTTTGTCAGTTTAAACAAAAGGGTTTTTATTTTATTTGCAAGAGAAAATTAAGCACTCATAGTCTCAACATCTGATTTTACCTTTTTGATTAAACCTTGTAAAACAGTACCAGGTCCAACTTCAATGAAAGTAGTACCACCATCTGCTATCATATTTTCAGCAATTTGTGTCCAACGAACCGGTGAAGTCAGTTGTGCAATTAAATTTTCTTTGATTTCATCAGGATTAGTAACGGCTTTGGCAGTTACATTCTGATAAACCGGACAAATAGGCTGACTAAAAGTGGTATTATTTATAGCTTCAGCTAATTCAATGCGGGCTGGTTCCATTAATGGTGAATGAAAAGCACCACCAACTTTTAAAGGTAATGCTCGTTTTGCACCAGCAGCTTTCATTTTTTCACAAGCTATTTCAATACCTTTTAGAGATCCAGAGATAACCAATTGTCCGGGACTGTTGTAATTGGCAGGGACAACGATTTCATCAACAGAAGCACATACTTCTTCAACAATTTTATCATCAAGACCTAAAATAGCTGCCATTGTAGATGGTTCTTTTTCACAGGCTTTTTGCATGGCATTCGCACGTTTCGCAACCAAACGCAAGCCATCTTCAAAAGTTAGTGTTTTGTTGGCAACTAAAGCTGAAAATTCGCCCAATGAATGTCCTGCAACCATGTCAGGTTGAAAATTTTCTCCTAATGTATGAGCTAATATAACAGAATGCAGAAATATTGCAGGCTGTGTTACATTGGTTTGTACCAAATCTTCCGGAGTTCCTGCAAACATCAGATCTGTAATTCTAAAACCAAGAATTTCATTAGCTTTTTCAAACATGGCTTTAGCTTCGGTATTGTTATCATACAAATCTTTGCCCATGCCTACAAATTGTGCACCCTGTCCTGGAAATACATATACTTTTTTCATAAACTTTTCTTTTTTTAAATAAAAAACTCTCAGCTAAAACGACAGAGAGTTTTTTTGATTGAACAATAATATATTTAAATGTATTTTATTTGCGGTTACCTAAAAGACGCAATAAAAATAAAAACAAATTGATAAAATCAAGATAAAGAGTCAATGCGCCCATTATCATTAGTTTCTTTGTGGATTCGGCTCCATAGACAGCACCTTCACCTATTCTTTTCAGTTTTTGAACATCGTAGGCAGTTAATCCTGTAAAAACCAATACACCGATTATACTTATGATATATCCCATCATATTACTTCCAACAAACCAGTTTACTATACTTGCAATGATTATTCCTACCAGTCCCATCATCATGAGAGAACCGAAGTTTGTTAAATCTGTTTTGGTAGTATAACCCGTTACAGCCATGAACCCAAACATGCCTGCTGCAATGGCAAATGTAATATAAATTGAACCTAAGGTATATGCCAAAAAGATAAAACTAAGGCTCATACCCATCAATATCGCAAAAATTGCAAAAAACAAAGTAATCAAAGCTGATGAAAAACGGGCAAATCCCATTCCCATTAAAAGTACAAAGCCAAATGGTGCAAATATTACAAAATAGCCAAACATTGACATCCCGGTTGGTGTTACCAAAAGACCAATAAGTTCGGGATTAGAAGCAAAAAGATAAGCTGTAACTGTAGTAACTGTTAAAGCTAAAAACATCCATGTAAACACACCTGAAATAAAAGTGCGGGTACTGGATAGACTTCCATCACCAGTGCTGTTAATTGTATTATAATTATTTTCTTCCTGATTAAACATGGTATTAATTTTTTAAATTATTATGCAAAGATATAAATTATAATAAACAGGATTTTAAAAATAGGATTTAAAGATTGTTAAAAAATAAAAAACCGCTATTATTTTTATCAATAATAACGGTTTTTGTGAGGTATCGAGCGGATTCGAACCGCTGTAGCCGGTTTTGCAGACCGGTGCCTAGCCGCTCGGCCACGATACCTTGTTTAAAGCGGGTGCAAAGATAAAAATTAAAGTTGAAACAGCAAAATTATAATGCCGGAAATCCTATAATTTTATATCTGTTTATAAATCAACGAATTTAAGCAGACATTGCTTACATAGACAATCATTATAATGTAATGCAAGGTATTTTGAATTCTCATCACTAATGGTATATTTTGTACACCAGCAATCAATGTCGTGAAAACATTCAAATTCTTTGCCACAGCAAGGGCAGTTTTTCTTTTTAATTTCTTTTTCCATAAGTTTGACAAAAAAAAATGAGAAGCCAAGGCTCTCATTTTAAAATATGGGTTCTATAAATTTATTCAGCTAATACTAAAATTTTATTTTTCAATACTTCAACTACGCCACCTTTTACTTCAAAATACTGATTTTGATTGTTTTCATCCAATATTTTTATGCTTCCTTTCTTTAATACAGAAATCATAGGAGCATGATTATTAAGTATTTCAAATGATCCGTCAATACCAGGGAATTGTGCCAGTTTGGCAGTACCTGCAAAAATGGTTTCGTCGGGTGTAATTATTTCTATATTCATTTAAGAAACTTTAGGAACTTTATCTTTATAAAATTTAAACTAATTTGCTTCTGCTATAAGCTTTTTACCTTTTTCAATAGCATCTTCAATGGTTCCGACTAAGTTGAAAGCAGCTTCAGGATATTCATCCACTTCTCCATCCATAATCATATTAAAACCTTTAATAGTATCTTCAATAGAAACAAATACTCCCTTTAATCCTGTAAACTGTTCTGCAACGTGGAAAGGTTGAGATAAGAAACGTTGTACACGTCTTGCACGATGAACTGATAATTTATCTTCTTCCGAAAGTTCATCCATTCCTAAAATAGCAATGATATCCTGTAATTCTTTGTAGCGTTGCAGTATTTCTTTTACACGTTGGGCACATTTGTAGTGTTCTTCTCCAACAACGTCAGGAGACAGAATACGTGAAGTTGATTCCAGCGGATTCACAGCAGGATATATCCCTAATTCGGAAATTTTACGGTCTAATACAGTAGTAGCATCTAAGTGGGCAAATGTAGTAGCAGGTGCAGGGTCGGTTAAATCGTCGGCAGGAACATAAACAGCTTGTACCGATGTGATAGAACCTCTTTTGGTAGAAGTAATTCTTTCCTGCATAATCCCCATTTCAGTTGCCAAAGTAGGTTGATAACCCACAGCAGAAGGCATACGGCCCAATAAAGCAGAAACTTCAGAACCAGCTTGTGTAAAACGGAAAATATTATCAATAAAGAATAAAATATCTCTTCCACCTGATTGTTCATCTCCATCGCGGAAATATTCGGCCAGTGTTAAACCTGATAACGCTACACGTGCACGTGCTCCCGGTGGTTCATTCATTTGTCCGAAAACCATTGTAAGTAAGCTGGATTTCATTTGTTCAGTATCAACTTTCGACAAATCCCAACCACCCTTTTCCATGCTCTCTTTAAATTCATCACCATAATTTACCAAACCTGATTCTATCATTTCACGAAGTAAATCATTCCCTTCACGGGTACGTTCCCCTACTCCGGCAAATACAGAAAATCCACTGTAACGTTTAGCAATATTATTTATTAATTCTTGAATAATAACAGTTTTGCCAACACCGGCTCCACCAAATAAACCGATTTTTCCACCTTTTGCATAAGGCTCAATCAAATCAATTACTTTTATCCCAGTATAAAGTATTTCTTTGCTAGTAGATAAATTTTCAAACATTGGAGGATCTCTGTGGATAGGATAAGTATTCACTTTAACCACTTCACCAATACCGTCAATAGCTTTTCCAATTACATTGAACAATCTACCATTAATATTATCACCAATAGGCATAGAAATTGGCTGACCTGTTGAAATAACATCCATCCCTCTGCGTAAACCATCTGTTGAATCCATTGCTATGGCTCTGATGGTATTTTCTCCAATATCCTGCTGACATTCTAAAACGATTACTTCTCCATCATCTTTTGTGATTTCAAGCGCATCATAAATATTGGGAATACTGCTTTCCTGTTCAAAGGTAACATCAATAACCGCACCTATTATCTGAGATATTTTGCCTTTACTGTTAACTGACATAACTTAATTTTAATTTCAATAAACATTTTAATTTTAATCTGCGAAAATACTATATTTTAAACAAATATCAAAAGATGTTGTGTATTTTTTATAATTTTGTGTGTTAATATCACGTTTACTTTATTGTTTAAATATACATCTTATTGAATTCAGGCCTTATAATAATATTAATTTTCTTATCGTTTTATTGTAAGAAATATTAAATTTGATATTAGTTTAAGCTCAATAAAAACTATTAAATTATTTTTTTCAACAAAACAATGATCCATTGATTGTTTTTAATATATACCTGAAGTGAATATATATACTAAAATAGAAGCTGTTCCACGAATTAAGTTTCCTGTTGTTACGATAGGAATGTTTGACGGTGTACATCTTGGTCATCAGCAAATTTTAACACACCTTGTTGCTAAAGCAATTGAAAATAAAGGTGAATCTATCGTTATTACTTTCGATACGCATCCTCGCATGGTTTTACAACATGATTCGTATAAGCTGAAATTTATTAATTCTTATCAGGAAAAAATTCACCTCATTGAAGAAACAGGTGTCGATCATCTTGTTTTTCTTCCTTTTACCAAAGAGTTCTCTAAAAAATCTACTGCAGATTTTGTAAAGGAGTATCTTGTAACGATTTTGCATATAAAAGCCCTGATTCTTGGTCACGATAATCGTTTCGGAAACAAAGAAAACAATAATTTCAGTGAACTTTCATCTTTTGGCCATGAATATAAATTTGATATCGAACGGGTTAAAGTTAAAGATTTGCTGGGAAACCCTGTTAGTTCTTCTAAAATAAGAGAAGCCCTTGACAAAGGGGATATCCCTTTGGCTAATAATCTTTTAGGATATCCCTATGAAATTTCTGGCAAAGTAATAATGGGCAATCAGATTGGGCGAAAAATCGGATACCCCACTGCAAACATAGATCTGGAAAACGATTTTAAACTCATTCCTTCATTAGGTGTATATGCTATCAGAGTTGTATGGAATCAAATGCATTTCAATGGCATGCTGAATATTGGCATAAGGCCTACATTGAATATCAATAAACTTTCAATAGAAGCTCATATCTTTGATTTTGATGCAGATATTTACGGGCAATATCTCAAAATATATTTCGTTGATAAAATAAGAGATGAACAACGTTTTATTAATTTAGATGAGCTTGTTATTCAATTAAATAAAGATAAAGTTACAGCTTCGACACTATTAAATTCATAAAAATGAAACGAATTTTTGCAATTATCGTTTTACTTTGTTTTAGTCTTTCAGTTAAATCACAATTGCTTTCATCAGGGCAACTTGAAGAACAGCAATTATATATTTCATTAAGCGAAGCATTAAAAAACCCTGAAAAAGTTTACCGTCTTGACTTAAGCAAACAAAAACTACACAACATACCTAAAGAAGTATTTTCCTTATACAACTTACAGGAATTAAATCTGGCAAAAAACAAACTCGCTTATATCCCACAGGAAATTAGCAATCTGACAAATCTTCAGAAATTAAATGTTTCAAAAAATGATCTTACTGAACTTCCATCAAGTATTGGTATTTTAACCAATCTTACAGAGCTGATAGCCAATCAGAATGATATTTATAAGTTGCCTGCTGAAATCGGAAACCTGATTAATCTTGAGAATCTAGACCTTTGGAGTACCTCTGTTGATGTATTTCCTGATGAAATTTCAAAGCTGAAAGATACGCTCAAAAAACTTGATTTGAGAGTAGTTTTAATCAATGAAGACAGACAAAAAGCCATAGTTGATTTATTACCCAATACTTTTATTTATTTTTCTAAAAGCTGCAACTGCCATTAAAATTGAGAATTAATTAAAGTTCATAAACTAACTGTAACTCTTAAAAATGCATTTTTTTGTTGTGCAAATGCTGCTTATTTTTCAAAAATTCCGGCTTAACAACTTTTAACACAATAAAAAAGCTGATATTCGTTACTTACTTTATAATAATTAAAAATAATATATATATGAAAAAAGTAATTTTAATGGTTTTTATACTTGCAATTGGATTTACTTCTTGCAAAAAGGATTCAAATGATTCACCTGAACAAACCATTACTATAAATAGTTTACCTGCAAGTATTACTCAGTATATAGACAATAATTATCCTGATGCTTCTTTATACCAAGCAGCTACAGTAAAGCATGCTGATGCGAAATATATTGTAACTTTAAATACAGATGAAGAACTGGCATTTACTGAAAATGGCAGTTATCTTGGTGATGGAGAAATGTATCATAATAAGAAACATAAAAATGGGCATCATTCGCACCCGGGACACCATGGAGGTCATCATGGGAACTCTACCAATCATGGAATTCCTGTTAATTCATTGTCATCAAATATAACAGCTTATTTGTCTAGCAATTACCCTGCATATTCCATCAAACATGCCGAAGCAGATTCTAGTTGTCAATACGGTTTAATTACTGAAGTCGTGATATTTCAGAGTGGAGTAGCTCATTTAAAATTGTATTTCGATCCAAGCGGCAGCTTTTTAATGAGTAGTTCAAGATTAATGTATCCCAACTTACCAATTTTGGTACAGACAGCCATAACCACTACCTATGCCGGCTATAATCCTAAAAACAAAGCACTGAAACTGGATTTAGCCAATAATACGGTAGAATATTACGTATATATATTTAACGGACAAACCCATAAACGAATTACAATTGCAGATACCGGAGTTGTGATTTGTGAACAATAAATTTGTTGATTACTGTGCAAAAAGGTCGGTGATATACTATATATTGCCGGCTTTTTGTTTTTAATGAATCAATTAAATTCAAAAAGTAAACGTTCTCATACAAAAACAATTTATTCATGTAGTGTAATTTAAATTTCAGCTTTATAAACAAGATAAGTCACTTAAAACTTATTGGTTCTAAAACTTTATAAGTTTTGGTTTTTCCATACAGATTTTACATTCTCTCTTAAAATATTACCATAGGATTTCAAAATCCTTTTTATCTTTGTTCCAATAATTAGAAATAAGATTTTAAAGACATTTATAATAAACTATATTAACTCATTATCTATGAAAAATTTAAAAATATCAATCCTGCAAAGCGATTTAGTCTGGGAAAGTCCTGAACAAAATTTAGCTAATTTCAATCTAAAAATTGCTGCTATTAAGGAAAATCCTGATATAATTGTTTTACCCGAAATGTTCAATACAGCATTTTCTATCAATCCTGCAAAATGTGCTGAAACTATGGAAGGTATTACAGTAGGTTGGATGAAAAATAAAGCCAAAGAAAAAGCTTGTGTTATTACCGGAAGTTTGCTTATTAAAGAAAATGAAAAATATTTTAATCGCCTGATATGGATGCATGCCGATGGTAATTATTTCAGTTACGATAAACGCCATCTTTTCAGGATGAGTGATGAATTCAAAATATTTAACGGGGGTAATCAACGTAGCATTGTTGAACTTAAAGGCTGGAAAATCAATCTCAATATCTGTTATGATCTCAGATTCCCTGTATGGAGCAGAAACACATACAAAGATGGGAACTATGAATATGATTTAATGATATATATTGCCAATTGGCCCGCAAGCCGTTCCAATATCTGGCAAACATTGTTGAAAGCAAGAGCAATTGAAAATCAATCTTATGTTATTGGAGTTAACAGAATTGGTAACGATGGTTTTGGAACACCACATTCCGGTGATTCTCTTGTCATTGATCCTGTTGGAAATGTATTATTACAAGCCGAAGCATCCATAGAAGAAACATATACAGTGGATATATCCAAAGATTTTATTACAGATTTCAGAAATAAATTTACCGTTGGTTTGGATTGGGATGAGTTTGAGATAAAAGGCTAAACTTCAGAAATATTTCTTTTAAATCTAAGATATCCTGTTCTTTCTAATGCTGTATTTTTAAAAAGTTTATTAAAATCAGGTTTTGATAATTGCTTCCAATCTTCTTTCCGCATTCTTGTAAAATTTTCAGTTGGCTGTAAATCAATATCTTTTGTTGGTTTCGCAAATTTTATATTCCACGGACAAACGTCCTGACAAATATCACAACCAAAAATCCAGTCGTTTTGAGCTTGTCTTACTTCTGTGCTTATCTCATTTTTAAATTCAATGGTCTGATAGGAGATACATTTTCTTGCATCTAACTGATAAGCTGCAACTATAGCATTCGTTGGACATGAATCTATACATCGGCTGCAATTTCCACAAAGGTCTTTAACCGGAGCATCATCGCTTAGTTCAATATCCGTAATAATTTCACCTATCAGAAAAAATGAACCTGCTTTTGGAGTAATCAAACAGGTATTTTTCCCAATCCAACCTAAACCACTTCGTTGCGCCCAAACTTTATCCATTACCGGTGCAGAATCGCAAAATGCACGGGAGGTGGATTCTGGAAATTCTTGCTGAATCATTTCAATGATTTTATTTAATCTGGACTTGATAATAAAATGGTAATCTTTACCATAAGCATATTTTGCAATTTTATAGTTGTCAGTTTCTTCTATTTTAGTCGCAGGATAATAGTTAAGCAATACACTTATCACCGACTTTGCATTTTCAATCAACAAATCAGGCTGTGTAAGCTTGTCGAAATAATTTTCCATGTATTGCATTTCACCATTAAAACCGTCTTTGAGCCATTTATGTAGATATAAACTTTCTTTTTCTAATGACGTGATTATTGCGATACCACTATAAGAAAAGCCAAGTAGTAAGGCTTTTTCTTTAATTTTAACTGAGATTTCTTTTTGCATTTTATTCTTTTAACTCCAAAATTAAGCATTTTTATTGGTTGCATAATTTAGTATCATTTTCGGATATAAATCTGAGTCCACTTTTGCTTTGGCATAGTATTAAACATTTGAGATAATACAAGTGTTGAAGAATTGATAGATGTGATTAAACGATTGTTAAATGGAAATCCATTTGAAGGAAGATTGATTATGATATTATCTCCACTTTGAGTATAATTAGATTGCGTCAAGGTATCATTGATAGTATTTTCGAATCGGAAAAATTTGTTATCAGAAGTAAACTTTTCCATAAATATTATAGGTTCTCCAACCTCATTTGTAAACACCACAGTATCATTTGAAATAAAAACATTATTAGTATCGTACTGAGTAACGGTGAAAAGTTTGACTTCCCATAAACCAATAATAGATGCTTCTGTAATTGGGCTTACTGAATTTTGCTCTTCTTTTTTACAACTATAAATGAATATACAAATTGCTAAAAAGAGGACTGAATTAATTTTAAATTTCATAATATTGATTGTTATGTTATTGGATTTTAAATCTTTATTTTTAGACAAAAATCAGCGCAGATTTAAAAGTCTGCTGATTAGCAAAACAAATTTACAAAATATTTTCACTGTATCTTATACATCCTCAAATATTTTCTAATGAGTGTAAATATAAAAACTATTTTTTAAAATAAAACTGGGTAATAGGAATACTATAAGGCAATAAATAAATATCAAAGGTTTATTCCCATCTACCATAGAGTGTTTATACAAAATTATTTACACAATCATATCAAAATTTACTATCGATATTTTAGATGAATTACTTATTGATAAGCGGGGTATATAAAATACAGATAAATTGTACAGCATTCCTTAAATACTGTATATAATAAAAAATAATTCTAAACTATCCACGTTATCTATTTTATTTCTATCTTTATCCCTTAAAAGAAATACAATTGGATATATACACCCGTAAAAAACGCTGGAAGTGGATTCTATTCTTATCTGCTTTGGTAATTGTAACTATATCACTATGGTATACCAATACTTTGGTTAAAAAAATAGCTAAGGACGAAAGGAATAAAGTAAGAATATGGGCGGAAGCCATTCAGCGTAAAGCCAATCTGGTTAATTATACCGATATTTTTTTTGAGAAAATCAAGAAAGAAGAGCGGAAAAAAGTGGAATTATGGGCAGAAGCGTATAAAAACTTATTAATGAATACAGATCCTGATAAAGATCAATCTCTTTATTTTAGTATAATTTCAGAAAACACTAATATACCAGTAATTATTACTGATGCAGATTATCATATTCAGGGTAGCAGGAATACTGATTTTAATATAGATACTGTTAAAGTTTTACGGGATGCATTATTAAAAGAATTTTCTCAGTTTGAGCCCATTAAACATAGTGAATACAATATCACCATCTATTTGTTTTACAAAGAATCCAAACTTTATACTGAATTAAGATCTGTACTAGACGATTTAACAAAGTCTTTCTTCTCAGAAGTAGTGGATAATTCACTATCGGTTCCGGTTATAGTTGTGGATAGCACTAAACAGCATGTAATTGCCTCAGGTAATATCAGTGAGAATCTGAACAATACCGATATTTTGCAAAAGTTAATGCATACCATGGAAATGGAAAATACACCTATTGAAGTAAAAATTTCAGGAATTGGTAAAAATATTATTTATTATGAGAACTCATTTTTACTCACACAGTTAAAATACTATCCTTATATTCAATTTTTAATCATTGGTTTGTTTTTACTCATTTCGTATTTCCTCTTTAGTATTTCCCGTAAATCGGAACAAAATCAGGTTTGGCTTGGAATGTCGAAAGAAACTGCACATCAGTTAGGAACACCGCTTTCCTCTTTAATTGCCTGGGTTGAAATGCTGAAATTGAATGGAATAGAGCATTCTATGACTGATGAAATTGAAAAAGATATCGACCGTCTGGAAACAATTGCTAAACGGTTTTCTAAAATTGGTTCAGAACCAGAACTTACAAATGAAAATATTGTAGAAGTTTGCAGGAGAGGGATTTCATATTTGATCACCCGTTCTCCAAAAAAAGTAAAATACAATATTAATCTTCCGGAAAACAAAGAAATCATGATACCGCTCAATCCACATTTATTCGATTGGGTAATTGAAAATTTATGCAGAAATGCTATCGATGCCATGGGAGGCGAAGGTGAAATCAACATTGATTTGTTTGAAGATGATAAGTTTGTTTATATCGATATCAGTGATACAGGAAAAGGAATCCACAAATCTTATTTTAAAACGGTTTTCCATCCGGGCTATACTTCCAAAAAAAGGGGCTGGGGTTTGGGTTTATCGCTTTCAAAACGGATAATTAAAGAATACCATTCAGGTAAAATATTTGTAAAAACATCGGTATTAAATAAAGGCACCTGCTTCCGTATCATGCTTAAAAACAAAATATAATGGCAGGTATATATCTTCATATCCCTTTTTGCCATCAAAAATGTCATTATTGTAATTTCTTTTCAACAGCTTCTAAAAAACATAAAAATGCTTTTGTAAATGCTCTTTTAATAGAAATTGAGTTGCAAAAATCTTATTTAAAGCAAGAAGAAATTTCCACAATCTATTTTGGAGGTGGTACGCCTTCATTACTTGAAACAAAAGAAATACAACATATCATTGATAATTTATTTCTAAATTATACTGTTTTACCAAACGCAGAAATAACACTCGAAGCCAATCCTGAAGATTTAACGATTGAGAAATTAAAAGCCTTGTCACATACTCAGGTAAATCGTTTAAGTATTGGCATACAATCCTTTCAGGATAATGATCTGCAATATTTGAATCGTTCACATTCTTCTCAACAAGCTAAAGATGCCATTAAAAATGCTCAGATGCATGGATTTTCAAACCTTTCAATTGATTTGATTTATGGAATTCCTGGCTTAACTAACGATGTCTGGATAGAAAATATTGAAATCGCAATTCAATCCGGAGTATCTCATATTTCAGCCTATTGTTTAACTGTAGAAGCAGGTACTGCATTGGATATTTTTATAAAGAAAGGGAAAATGCCGGCTGTAGATGAAGAGAAATCATCTCAACAGTTTGAAATACTAATGAAATTTCTTAGTGAAAATAACTATATACATTACGAAATATCAAATTTTTGTAAAGAAGGATTTATTTCTCTACACAACAGTAATTATTGGAAACAGCAAAAATATTTAGGCTTAGGACCCTCGGCTCATTCATTCAACCTGCATTCGAGGCAATGGAATGTTTCGAATCTGACAAAATATATTCAAGTTATAAATATAAATTCTATCCCCTGCGAAATTGAAACATTAAGTTTGAAGCAACAATATGATGAGTATATACTTACAGGATTACGAACGATTTGGGGCATTAATGAAAAAGAAATTCACAGTAAATACGGAGAAGAGATATTTAATTATTTCAAAAAGGAAGTTGAAAAATATTTACAAAAAGGATGGGTAATAAGAATGGAAAATATTTACTATTTAAGTAATGAAGGAAAATATTTTGCTGATGGAATTGCTTCTGATTTATTTTTTGAATAGCCACTCACAAACCTAACAGTTATAATTCAATGGAATTTAATCAATCTTAATTAAACCCAAGAAGCGGATATTGGTCATGCAAAATAGTTTTTGTTTTTAAACCTATATCCATTATTCTGGGATGATCGGGAGCTGTAATATATCTAGCTGAAAATATGCCGATACCATTGTTTATGTTAGTAAACTCAGGGCGGATCTGGACTATACTGTTAGATGCTTGATTTACTTCAATATAAGTGCTTAAATCATCACCGGCTACAGTAATAAAAAATTCTATTTTACCTGGCTTGCGGAAATAATTTTGCGGTCCAGTTAGAGTATTGTGAGCTAAGTTATTATTTAAGGTTTCAAAATAGATAAGTCCATAATAATCCGCCGTCATTTCAGTACCCGATTCTGTAGTATTTCTGGTTTGGGTTCCAAGGTTAAGATCAATATATTTTGAAATATAATTGATACCATCATTACTTTCTGAGTAATTAATGCGCATTGTTGTAGAATATTTTTTACCACCATATGTTGAATACCACTCTACTCTTGATTTGCTTGTAGTAACAGTTGTAAAATCAATTGTCCTTTGTCCTGAAATAGGTCTGGTGATGTCAAATCTATTTACCAGTGAAGTTTTAGCACTGATGATTTTTCCACTTAATTTATTTTTGATAGTTAAGTTATAGGTATAGTTTTGCTTTAATTGATTTAAAGTATAACATTTGTACAATATCTGTTTGGGTGCATAAAATATTCCTGCTTCTTTGTTGTAAATAGTTGTTGTGTCAAAATTATAAACTTTTGTTATACTTCCGTTTACAATTTCCTCCATTTTTACTTCTAATATAGTATCATTATAGTGACTAAGATCTTCATTTTGAGCCATCAAATATGCACTTTCATTTCCCAAAAAAGCTTTGTTGATTTTAATATAAGTAAAAGTATCACTTTGATTGAGTAAACCATAGACTACAGTTATATCTTTGTACTCAGCGTTAGGATTGAAATCGGTTTCACAGGAAGATAAAACTATTGTAATAAGGACAACGATTAATAAACTGAGATATTTAAACATAAATACTTTATTTTGAAAAAGGTCTACAAAAATAGATAAAAATAAGTTGAGAAAAAATAAAATTCTGAATTTGTATTAGAATCATTCAAAAGATAAACGAATTATTTTAAAAAATAGTTTAATACTTCATAAAAATAACTGAGAATAGATTTTAATAATAATTTTTTAATGTATTTAAGACAGATTAAATGTTTTTTAACCTCCACTAACCAAATGCAATACCATTACATTGTCCCCATCTTTTATCAATGTATTTTCATAATCCTGCTTTTTAACAATCTGTTCATTCACTTTGATTACAAGCATTTTAAATATGAAATTTTTTAATACAAGAAGTTGTGCAATGCTTATTTCATTTGCTTCTATAGTTTCGGCTGTATTATTCAGAATAATATTCATTTTATTGATTTATTTTATTTAACAAAAGTTCGATTACCTGATTGGCTTGCATATTAGCTACTATACCTACTCTGGGAGCGAGAGGAGGTGTATTTTCGGAAATTTCAGTTTCTAAATCACCGCAGATGTAAAGTTTATCATATTGAATTGTTTTAATAGTATTGTTATTTCCCCATCCGGCCATACCGCTACCAGAAATGATATATTTTTCGGGCATTTCACATAAAACACATTCAATGAGCATTTTCTTCATTTCAGCCAAGTCAAAAGCTTCAATAATCACATCACAATCCCAAAAAAGAACCGGAATATTTTCAGGAGTTAGCCTGACACAATGCTTTTCAACAATAACCTCTTTATTTACACGTTCAATATTGATTTTTAAGGCATCTACTTTAAGCAAACCCAACTGATCAATAAAGTAATATTGACGGTTGAGATTGCTCTGATCAACAGTATCAAAATCTGCAATAATTAGTTTTCCTATACCAATACGAGACAATGCAATAGCAGCATTAGAGCCTAATCCTCCGCAACCTGCAATCCCAACGGTTTTTCCTTTTAATGGATCAAGTAACATGTATAAGGGTTTTTAATAAAATGCAAAGATAAAAAAAAGTCCCCATAAAAATACAGAGACTTCTTAACCTTAATGAATAGTAGTAGCGTAGTAAAAACAATTATTTTTCTTCAGGAGCTTCTATTGAAAATAGTTCAACTTCAAAAATCAAAGTCGATCCCGGAGGTATTTTTCCAGCTTCTCTGTCACCATAAGCAAGATTAGATGGAATATAGAAAATATATTTTGAACCAGGGGTCATTAACTGAACACCTTCAGTCCAACCTGGAATTACCTGATTTAATCCAAAAGAAATTGGTTCTCCTCTTTCAACAGAAGAATCGAAAACAGTACCGTCAATCAAAGTACCATGGTAGTGAACTTTTACTTTGTCAGTAGCTTTTGGATGTAAGCCACTTCCTTCTTTAATTACTTTATATTGCAAACCGCTTGCTAATTCTTTAACACCTTCCGCGGTTTTGTTTTTAGCTAAAAAAGCAAGACCAGCTTTTTTTGCACCTTCAGATTTTTTAGCTTTTTCCTTTTCTTGTTTTTTCATTCTTTCCTGTTGCCATTTCCCAAGAACTTCGTCTTTCTTTTGTTTGCTAACAACAAGTGTATCAATATTTTTAACTGCATCTTCAATGCCTTTAAATAAAAGCTCAGCTTTAAATTCAATAGAATTATTAATCAGATTGTGACCAATATCTGCACCAATTAAATAACTGATAGAGTCTGCTGTAGAAGTTAATGCTACTGTTTTGTTTTTTTGAGCAGTAACACTAATAGTAAAAAACAGCAACAATGCTGACATTGTGAAGAAGTATTTTTTCATATTTAGTAATTTAAATTAATTCGACAAATATAAGTGATTTTATTTTGCTGAAAAGAATCTTTCAAGGATATTTAACAATATTTAACGAGTAGTTAGATTCCTGATTGATATTTAACATTCTGCCATTAAAAAGCTAATATCAGAATGAATTATGCAATAGTCCGTTCATTATTACTCCAGCAACTTCAACATCTTACAGAACGACATGTTACCCTTTAAATCAAAAATAATAATCACTTTAGCCTAAGTTACAAAATATCTCTAAAAATAAACCTTAAATTTCAGGGTGTAAAAATCAATATTTTAATCTTAGAACCTTCAAAGCAAATGAAATATACATATTTTGATATATTTTTCAGTATATTAGTTTTAAAATGAGTAATTTTGCATTTGATTTCATGGGGCTGACTGGTTTTGACAGCAAGAAAGTGGGATTGTAAGCATGTCGAGTGTGGTAAATATGACTCGTAAATCCCAAGTTACACAGCCAATAAACGGCGACAATTATTCTTACGCTTTAGCAGCTTAATCTAGGATTTAGCAGCTATTTGCTCCCCAAAAAGCTTTGACTAACGGCGTTTTGAAAGGAGCATCATAAATGTTGGTATAGCTTTTGTAAGGCGCTGGTACAAAAGTGAAATAAAAGTGATACGGCATTGATAGGTTGGTTTTTTACCGGTTATATGCCCGACAATTAATAAAAAACTAAACATGTAGAAGGCAGTTTTGCTGCTTGTTTGGACCAGGGTTCGAATCCCTGCAGTTCCACCCGGAGCCACTTATTAGGATATTAACAGGGCGGTTGTACACCTTGCGGAAGTTCTAATAAGTGGTTTTTTATTGCGGTTCGGGCGATTTATACCGTTGTTTTATTGCAAGTTATGTTTATCACTTCGCTTCATTCTTTTCCCAATTTTATAATTGCATAAATTTATTAAGGCAGATTGTGTATTTGCTTTTGGGCAAAAATAATTGCCAAATATGCTACCAACTTTACCTTATTATTAAATTTAGTTGCATATTTGGCAACAAACCGCCATATAAATCTGACATTCATTGTATTTAAACATTTTAATTTAAAAATATATGAACGTTAAATTATCATTTTGGGTACGACCCAGCCAAAAAAACAATCAACAAAAAGTTCCAATTTATTTGTGTATTATCTTTAACAAAGTAAGAACCCAATCTTCAATAGGTGAATACGTAAATTTATCCCAATGGGATAAAAAAGGACAACGTGTAAAAGGGTTATCAGCAGAAAGTGAAGCTATAAATGGGAAATTAGATTCACTTAAATCTAGGGCTATTAAAGTTTATAATGAATTGCTTTTAAATGGTGAACCATTTAATGCATTTACGATAAAGGATAAATTACTTAACGTAGTTTCACAAGCTATAACCTTTGATGACATTATGAATGAATATTTAATTAAAATGAAATCACTTATTGGGAAATCATATGCAAAACCTACCATCATCAAGTATAAGAACAGTCAGGTTCGGGTTTCTGAATATGTGTTAAAACGTTACAAACGTAATCATATTTACTTATACGAATTAAACTATGAATTTATTGAAGGCTTTGAAACATTTCTAAAAAAAAATTATGATAATTCCAACACAACAATTGCAAAACATTATCAGCGGATATCTAGGGTAGTAAGAATTGCTTTAAACAAAGGCTATATTAACCGTTTTCCTTTTGGTGAATATAAGCCAATAATTGATAAAACGCCTTTGATTTATTTAACATACGAAGAAGTTAAAAAAATTGAAGCAAAAACCTTTTCAATTTATCGAATGGAAATGATTAAAAAAACATTCTTATTAAGTTGCTATAGCGGACTTTCTTTTAAAGAAATGGAAAACCTTAAACCTGAAAACATCATTACTTCAGATGATAAAGTTTATTGGATAAGTATGGTTCGACAAAAAACAAAAAAACCTTATAAGATTGTACTTCTACCCCAAGCATATCAGTTAATTCAAGATTTACAATTCTATGACAAGAATATAAGAAAAGGTAAACTTCTACCAATAATTAGCAACCAGAAATACAATTCTTATCTAAAAGAACTTGCTGACCAATGTGGGATTCCCAAAAATCTTACATCGCATGTAGGACGCAAAACATTCAGCATTGGTATTGCACTTCGTTCTTCAGTAAGCATCGAATTATTAAGTGCATTACTGGGGCACTCATCAATTCGTGTAACAACAGATTATTATACTAAGATTACAGATGAAGTTATGATTGAAGGTGTACAAAATCTTTCTGACCAACTAAAAAGGTATAAATCGCCCGAACCGCAATAAAAAACCACTTATTAGAACTTCCGCAAGGTGTACAACCGCCCTGTTAATATCCTAATAAGTGGCTCCGGGTGGAACTGCAGGGTACACATAACATCAGCACTAATTAGCTTTATATCAGGTTTTAATCCA
>JBMOKG010000024.1:0-64423 GCA_049315385.1 Bacteroidales bacterium | reverse complement strand
TTATAATAAAGAGATTCAGAGCAAACTCTAGATCAACAACCGGACACTAGTGATTGTATTTATTTAATTTTAGTTCAATACTTTATTAACAAAAAAATGCAATTATTATTTAATTACACATAAATGAAAAGTATTGAAACTTACGCTAAGTTAAATGATTGATAATCAGCGAAATCATTTATATCTAGCATTTAATTATGGCGAATTTGCCATAATCAAAATGTCAGGTTGGCTTGAATATTCTCTACAATTTCAACTATTTATTAAAAATTAGCTTCAAAGCATTTTTCACCTCATTTTGTGGTTGCTGGCAGCTTTTATTTCTGCAGACATAAATCAAGGTTTCTCCGGGAATTAATTTATTCACCAGTAATGGAATGTTCCCCTGTACTTTACTTCCGGCAATTATAACATTGGGTAAATAAACCTGATTAAATTCTTTTCGCTTAGCTTCTGCATCGTCACCAACAATAACTACTTCATAAGGTTCACTGGCAAACCATGCCATCAGAATATCCCAGTTTGCATAATATGCGCCATATTCTTTCGCATTATGCTTTACTTGATTCAGCATATTTCCTGACTTTTGGATATAATCATCATTGGAGAAATAATGACCGAGCAAAAATAGATTTTTTGCCATCTCAGAATTTGAAGAAGGAATTACATTATCACTTTCATCAATTTGCCGGCTTATTAATGCAGTATCCTCATCAGAAGTATAATAGAACATTCCGCTTTCAATGTCATAAAAGTGAATGAGAGAATATTTGCATAATTCCAGGGCTTCAAAAATCCATTTTTCATCAAAACTTTGCTGGTACAAAGAAATTAAACCAGCTATTGTAAATGCATAATCATCTAAAAATGCATTGATTGTTGATTTGCCGTTTTTATAACTCCGGTATAATCTGTGATCTGAAGCTTTGAGTTTGGAAATAATAAAGTCGGCATTCCTTATTGCAGTTTCCAAATATTCAGCATGGTCAAAAACTTTGTAAGCATCTGTATAAGCTTTAATCATCAAAGCATTCCATGCTGTCAGGATTTTGTCATCCAATCCGGGATGAATACGCTGATTCCTTACTTTGAGTAATTTACTTTTTACGTCTGCAATTTGTAATGAAAATTCATTTTCAGTAAGCTTATATTTTTCAGCAATTACAGCATCTGATTCGGATTTAAATAAAATATTAACCCCATCTTCCCAGTTTCCTTTATCTGTGATATTATAATAATCCAATATCATCTCTGATTCATTCCCTAATATCTTTTGCAATTCAGCTTTTGTCCATACATAAAATTTACCTTCTTCTCCTTCGCTATCAGCATCCAGAGAAGCATAAAAACCAGCTGATGTTGAGGTTAGTTCTCGTTTTATAAAAACCAGGGTTTCTTCAACTATCGTTTTATAATATATATTTTTAGTTATCTGATAAGCTGTCGCATACAAACTTACCAATTGAGCATTATCATACAACATTTTCTCAAAATGAGGGACTTTCCAATAAATATCAGTCGAATACCTTGCAAAACCGCCACCAATTTGATCATAGATACCACCATCAGCCATCTTTTGTAAGCTTATCAAAACGGCATTCAAAGCAGACTGATTACCACTAATATGATGATAATGTAACAAATACTGTAAACCTTGCGGCAGTGGAAATTTAGGTGCCCGTTTATGTCCGCCATAAATAAAATCTATTTCATTTTCCCACTTATTAAAAATACGATCTAAGTGATCAATTTTATAAACCGTATTTTCACTATTTGAATGAATCTGTTTTTTAAACTTTATACTTTGAGTGAGTGCATTTCCCTGCTCTTTTGCTTTCTCTTGGTTTTCTTTAACCCAAACTGATAAATTTTCCAGCATTTCGAGCCATTGAGATTTTGAGAAATAAGTACCTCCATAAATAGGTTTTCCATCGGGTAATGCAATACAGTTTAAAGGCCAGCCACCACTTCCTGATAATGCTTGAATTGCACTCATGTAAACCTGATCAATATCCGGCCTTTCCTCTCTGTCAACTTTAATGGATACAAAATTCTTATTCATGAAATTTGCTACTTCTTCATCTTCAAAACTTTCACCTTCCATCACATGACACCAATGACATGCTGCATAACCTATACTAATGATAATTAGTTTATTTTCATTTAAAGCTTTTTCCAATGCTTCATTGCCCCAGGGATACCAATCTACCGGATTATGAGCATGCTGTAATAAATAAGGACTCGATTCGTGTATCAGATGGTTTGTAAATTTATGTTCCATTTTAGTTGTTCTTCATCTACATTAATAATCCATTTATCGCTTTTCATGGACGATTTCAGGAAGAGAAAAACAAATATAATTTATTTAAGTTCAATAAATTCAGACATAAAAATTACACCTGTTTGTATTTATTCTAAATTGCGGACCTTGAATATCAAAAAAATGAAATGAATATTATACCCTTTTGATTTGGTAATCCAACCTGAAATTTGAAAGTTTATGAGCTAAATTTGCTAAAAATTGTTACTTTTGACGTTATTTGCTTATTGTTTGAAAAAACAAGCAGATATTTTATATAGTTAAACCGCATACCATGAATTTTACAGAACTCAAACTTGATAAGCATTTATTGGAAGGCATCTCTTATTTAGGCTTTGAAACGGCTACGCCAATTCAGGAAAAAGTGATACCAATCATACTCGAAAACAGAGATTTGATAGCATGTGCTCAAACAGGTACCGGTAAAACAGCTGCATTTGTTTTGCCCATACTCAATAAATTAATCGGAAAAGAAGACAATACAATTGATACATTAATCATTGTACCCACCAGAGAATTAGCCATTCAGATTGATCAGCAGATACAGGGATTGTCCTATTTTGTTTCAGCCGGATCGGTAGCTGTTTATGGAGGAGGCGATGGTAAAGACTGGGAAGCTCAGAAAGAAGCATTAAAAAACGGAACAGATATTATCGTTGCAACACCCGGGAAATTATTGTCTCATATAAAAATGGGATATGTAAAATTTGGAAATCTTAAACATTTAGTGCTTGACGAAGCTGACAGAATGTTAGATATGGGATTTATCGATGATATTCAAGCTATTATATCCTATCTTCCCAAGAATCGGCAAACCTTACTTTTTAGTGCAACTATGCAGAATAACATCAGGCAGCTGGCACAAAAAACCTTGCATAATCCTGTGGAAATTTCTTTATCTATGTCGAAACCTGCTGAAGGAGTTGATCAGAAAGTATATTTAATTTTTGAAGAACAGAAAGTAATGCTGATAAAACATTTACTTCTGGAACGTAAACAATATGACAGTATACTGATTTTTACCTCAGCAAAAAGCAAGGTAAATGAAATTGTAAGATCTCTCAATAAATATGGTTTCCCTTCTCAGGGAATTTCTTCAAATCTGGATCAGAATAAAAGGGAGGAAGTATTAAGCGCTTTCAGATCAAAACAGATCCGTATTTTAGTAGCTACAGATGTGATGAGCCGTGGTATTGATGTAAAAGAAATTAACATGGTCATTAATTTTGATGTTCCTCATGATGCCGATGATTATGTTCACCGGGTAGGAAGAACAGCCAGGATAAACACTAAAGGAGAAGCTGTTACGCTGGTTATTCAGAAAGAGATCTATAAACTCAAAAAAATCGAACAATTAATTGCATCTACAATTCCAAGGATACAACCACCTGAAGATATTGGCCCATTGCCAATATGGAAAGATAATGATAATGAAGCAACCAACAAAAAGAAATTCTTCAAAAAGAAACATAATTTTAATAAAAAGAAAAAAACAGAAGACAAATAATGATTGTTAAGTTGTCAATTAATATAATTTACAGTTAAGTATGCGTAATTTCTTATTACTAATATTAATAATTCTAAGTTTACAGGGATTTAGTCAGACAAAATATATTCATGTTCTGGTAGCTCTTTGTGATAATGAAAATCAAGGTATTGTGCCAGTACCAAAGAAAATAGGAAACGGACAAGATCCTGCTAATAACCTTTATTGGGGATGTGGTTATGGAGTAAAGTCTTTTATTAAAAAACAATCTGATTGGAAATTAATCAAACAAATAAACAATCCCACAAATGCAATATATGAAAGATTAATTTTTAAACGTACTGATTCACAAACATATTTGATAGCCGATGCCTATAATGGAGCCATGATCAGGCAAACAATTACTGATTTTTTAAATTTTGCTTCAGGAAATAACAAACTGAAATTTAATGTTGATACTTTTAAAATACTTGCAGGTGGAAATTCAAATCTGATTTGTTATGTCGGTCATGACGGACTTATGGATTTTTCTTTGGATTCCTATCCTTCACAATTTGATAAATTGAAAAGGGAAGTCGTTATATTAGCCTGTGCAAGCAAAAATTATTTTTCAAAGCATATTAAACAAACAGGCGCCTATCCTCTCTTATGGACAACAAACCTTATGTGTCCTGAGGCTTACACGCTGGATGCTGTGATTGATTCGTGGTTAATAAATGATGGTGCAGAAAAAACACGGGAAAAAGCGGCTCAAACCTATCATCAATATCAAAAATGCGGAATAAACGGAGCAAGAAAACTACTCGTAACAGGATATTAAACAATTAATCAAATTATAACCTAAATAAATAATAAATGCCAGTAATAACATTTGACGGACCCTTTCTTTCAACAGAAAAGAAAGAAAAACTTGCACAAGAATTCACAGAAATAGCCAGCCAGATTACAAATATCCCTAAGGATGCTTTTGTGGTTTTTATAAAGGAAAATCCTTATGAAAATATGGCTCAGGGCGGAATCATGATTTCTGAAAAACTTAAATTGCAAAACAATAAACAATAGAAATTTAATAGTATTCTGGCTTCAAATATGAACAATACAGAAATAATCGAACAAACCATAACATTTATTAAGACTAAATTATCCGGAGAAGGAAGTGGTCATGACTGGTGGCATGTTTATCGTGTATGGAAAAATGCTCTTTACATAGGAAAACAGGAGAAGGCAGATATGTTCATCGTTGAACTTGCAGCTTTACTTCACGATGTTGCCGATTGGAAATTCAATGATGGGAATGATGAAATCGGACCACAATTAGCAAAAGACTGGCTGGAAAAATTATCTGTAGAAAAGAGCGTAATTGATCATGTTTGCAGAATCATTCATGATGTTTCATTCAAAGGTTCTGGTGTTGTTACCAATATGAATTCTATTGAAGGTAAAATTGTTCAGGATGCAGATCGCTTAGATGCAATTGGTGCTATCGGAATTGCCAGAACTTTTGCTTATGGTGGTAGCAAAGGGAGGGAAATGTATAATCCGGAGATAAAACCTGTAACTCATAAGTCGTTTGAAGAATATAAAAATAGCGTTAGTCCTACTTTGAATCATTTTTATGAAAAATTATTACTACTGAAAGACCTAATGAATACTGCAACTGCAAAAGAAATGGCTGGAAAACGTCATAAGAAAATGGAAAATTTTTTAGAAGAATTCTATCTGGAATGGGAAGGAATAGCTTAATATGATTGTGAGAATTCAACCAAAATCATTCTGAACACTTAACTGTATTCATGCTAATTTCCCTATAGCCAGGCTTTTCGAAACCTTCATATAAAAGGAAGAATGAACTTTTCAATGAAAAGACTGTTGCGTATCATAATAATAAAATTCTTTAGAATAGTTTTTAGAGGAACCCATTATTTTCACAAAAAAATGCCACAATGATTATTGAAGTCCGTGATGTTTATAAATCTTTTAAATCCGTACATGCAGTAAAGGGAATTAATCTTAGTATTGCAGAGGGTCAATTTGTTGCATTGCTGGGTCCTAACGGAGCCGGAAAA
Source organism: Bacteroidales bacterium (assembly GCA_049315385.1). Taxonomy (GTDB): domain Bacteria; phylum Bacteroidota; class Bacteroidia; order Bacteroidales; family JACABE01; genus JACABE01. The sequence continues at coordinate 58,551 of JBMOKG010000024.1, read as the reverse complement.
ACAACATTGGTGGAAATGATTGAAGGGATTCAGAAACCTGATAAAGGAGAAATTATTATTGCAGGAAAAAAGTGGAAAGGGAATGAAGATGCATTGCATCATATCATCGGACTTTCGCTTCAGGAAACTTATTTTATTGATAAACTCACCGTAATCGAAACATTACGCATGTTTGCCAGTTTTTATGACGAAAAAGAGGAAAGAGTTGCTGAGGTTATTCAATTAGTTGCTTTGGAAGAAAAAAGGAAATCTTATGTAGTAAATCTTTCAGGTGGTCAACGGCAACGCTTAGCATTGGGTATCGCTTTGCTGAATCATCCCAGAGTACTTATTCTTGATGAACCTACAACCGGACTTGACCCCAATGCCCGTAGAGAAATATGGCAGATTTTGCTTGAACTTAAAAAGAAATCAAAAACGGCAATGTTATTAACTACCCATTATATGGAAGAAGCAGAGCAACTCTGCGATTATGTGGTTATTATGGATAAAGGGAATATACTTAAAGAAGGAAATGTTGCAGAATTACTCAATAATGAAAATGGAAGTAAGAATATTGAATTTACCTTACATGGATTTCATGAAACCATTGATCTTAATGATTCGTTTCCCGGAATTTTATGGAATCGGGAAAATCAGAAAGGAACCTTTCAAATAAATGAAATGAAAGATGATATGAAATCATTTTTAGAGATTCTGGAAAATAAAAATCTGCAACTTAAAGATTTAGAATGCAGAAGAACATCATTGGATGATTTGTTCACTTCATTAACAGGGAGGCATCTGAATGAATAATATCTTTAAAGGACGCCAGCTTTTTCAGCTTATAAAAGTACATTTCCTTGAATTAATGAGAGAACCTGCTGTGCTTTTCTGGGGAATTGTCTTCCCTATACTCATGTCTCTTGGACTGGGTGCAGCATTCAGCACAAAACAGGATATAACAAGAAAAGTAGGAATTATTAGGAATATTAAAAGCAATGCAATTGATAGCAATTCTGTCATTGGTGGTTTTCTTATTAAAAATGCACAGAAGGAATTTCACAAAAGCGAAAATTTCACTTATTATGCTATCAAAATTAAAAATCAGAAACTGGGAAATACTACTTTTCTGTTTCAGGAAATCAACTGGAAAGATGCAATCATTGCTTTAAAAAGAGGGAAAGTTAGTGTTGTAATGGAAGAAAGAAACAAAAAAGTTTCCTACTTTTTCGATCCCGGCAATCCTGATGCTCAACTTAGCTATATTAAAATTTTGAAATTATTTTCTGACAAAGAAATTGTTTCAGAGGAGAATACGGATCAAATAAAGTTACTATCATTGGAAGGTACACGCTATATTGATTTTTTAGTTCCAGGACTTATTGCAATGGGTATCATGATGTCATCCATGTGGGGAATCAGTTATACCATAATCGAAAGACGTTCTAAAAAGTTTTTAAGACGCATGGTTTCAACTCCTATGAAAAAATCCTACTTCCTGATTTCGATAGTATCAGTAAGGTTTGTTATGAATCTTATTGAAGCTTGCCTGCTTTTTATTTTTGCATATCTTGCATTTGGAATTCATATACAGGGTAGTATTCCAGCTCTCCTCTTCATTTTTATTTCCGGAAATATAGCTTTTGCAGGTATAGCAGTTTTTATTTCATGTCACACTTCAAAAACAGAAATCGGAAATGGCTTAATCAATTTAATTGTTATGCCAATGATGGTGCTATCAGGAATTTTCTTTAGCTATCATAATTTCCCTGAATGGTGCATCCCTATAATTCAAAAATTTCCACTTACAATCATGGCTGATGATATTCGCGGTATTTTCATTGAAGGAGCCGGTTTTGCCGAAACCATTCAACATTCAATTATACTATCACTTACAGGGATTTTGTTTTTTATAACTGGAGTTAAATACTTTAAATGGTATTAAAAAATTCAGTTTTATAAAGGGAAATTGTAAACTCATAAAAAGAGATTTATTGATTGAACATTGATTATATTAGATTTGTTTTAATCTTTCAATCAAATTAGAAAAATGGAACATAAAAACAAACCAGATATAACTGTTGAAACCTATATAACTGCATCTATTGAAGATGTGTGGAGGTACTGGACAGAACCGGAACATATTATGAATTGGTATCATGCATCTGATGACTGGTATGCTCCTTATGCAGAAAATGATTTACGCATCAATGGGAAATTTAAAACAACAATGGCTGCAAAAGATGGCAGCATGAGTTTTGATTTTGAAGGTAATTATACTAATATTCAGAAGTTTGAACGCATTGAATATAAAATTATTGATGGCAGAAAAGTAGAAATAAGTTTTAATGCTATTGGAAATGAAACCAAAATAACTGAAGTATTTGAGCCTGAAAATATGCATACTTTTGAAATCCAGAAAAATGGATGGCAATCGATACTTGATAATTTTAAAGAATATATCCAACAAAAAACAATTAATATGCCTAAACAAATATGGGTCAATCTGCCGGTTAAGAATGTAGATAAATCAGTTGACTTTTTTACAAAACTCGGTTTTTCTTTTAATCATCAACATGATAAAAAAGGTGAATCTGCTTGTTTATTGATAGGTGAACAAAATTTTGTAGTTATGCTCTTTGAACAGAACATATTTAGTAATTTTACGAAAAACAAACTCACAGAGACTGAACAAAGCAATGAAGTTTTATTTTCAATTGATGCTCAAAGCAAAGAAGATGTTGATGAATTTGCATCAAAGGTGGAACAGGCAGGAGGAAAAATATTTAGCCATCCTGAAGAAATTCATGGCTGGATGTATGGGTTTGGTTTTTGTGACCTTGACGGACATCGTTGGAATATGTTGTATATGGATTTAAATAAGTTACAAAATCAATCAATCAATTAATTAATATAATATGGAAATAATAGTAACAATATTACTTATCCTACTGTCTTTAATTGCATTAGTTTTTATTATTGCAATTTTCTCCCCAAAAGAATATGCTATTGAAAGAGAAATCATCATTAAAAAGCCATTAATTGAGGTATTTAATTATTTAAAGCACATCAAGAATCAGGATTATTTTAGTAAATGGGTAATGACTGACCCTGGTATGAAAAAAGAATTTAGAGGCGTTGATGGTTGTGTTGGTTTTGTATATGCATGGGATAGTAATATTAAACAAGCCGGAGCTGGAGAACAGGAAATCATTAAAATTGAAGAAGGAAAAAGAATTGATATTGAAGTCCGTTTTTTAAGACCTTTTTCAGCAATTGCCAATACTCCTTTTATTACAGAATCTGAAGCAGATAATCAAACAAAAGTGAAATGGGGAATGAGCAGCAAAATGAAATATCCGTTGAATATTATGCTTTTATTTATGAATGCTGAAAAAATGCTTGGCAATGATATGCTAATTAGTTTAACTAACTTGAAAAATATTCTGGAGAAAAATTAAATAATATTACCTTACAAAACGTTAAAAAAATGGCATTCAAAGTATTATTTATCGTAAGAGCACCAAATAGTGTAGCTGAGCGAGACAAAACTTTTTTAAAAACAGAAAGTATTGAAGTAACTACAATTGCTTTTGAATTATCTGATAATGAAGGAATAATAAAAACCTGTATTGAAATGGTGGAAGAATCTGGAATACAGGCAATAATACTTTGTCCTGCTGTTACAAACGAATTAGTTGCAATACTTAGTGAAAAAATTGGAAAAAAAACTGCGATTTTTGTTGGTCGTGGTGATTTTCAAAGTGTTCACATGGCTTCAAAATTCACAACAAAAGAATGGTTCAATTAAATAAATGCTCAATGTTAAACCGAATTCACCATATCGCAATCATATGCTCAGATTACAATAAATCAAAAGCTTTTTATACAGAAATTCTCGGTTTAACTATAATTAGTGAAACATATAGAAGTGAACGGAAATCCTATAAATTAGATCTTGGATTGAATGGAGAATATATAATTGAATTATTTTCATTTCCTTCGCCTCCACAACGTGTTTCCAGACCAGAAGCCAATGGATTAAGACACCTTGCCTTTGAAGTGGATGATGTTAACAAAATAATAGAACTACTTAAGAAACATAATATTGAATCAGAACCAGTAAGGATAGATGAAATAACACAAAAGCAATTTACTTTTATTTCGGACCCTGATAATTTGCCTATTGAGTTTTATGGGAAATGAAAATAATGTTATAATTCTTGAACTATTATATGAATTACGCTGATTTTCATTTTAAGCTGATTAGAATTATACTACGAGCCTCTATTGAATTCCATGAAAAATATTTTCTTATGACATTCAATATATTAAAAAAGCGGAAATTCATCTTATTGCTAAACTTTAATTTACAGATTATAGTTTGGTTCACAGATGAAAAATCCGCTTTTTTAGCTAATTAAGAAAAGAAAAAGCTATAAAAGTTAATAATTCCTATATTAATTCATTTTCTTAAATACCAAATACCAGGCAATCTGGTAAAGTTTAGGATCATCTTTGCTTGATACTTTTTTATTACCATCCTCTTCTGACTTAACATAAGGAATTAATACGTCACCACCTGGTTGCCAGTTAGCAGGAGTAAGAACTGCAGATGTTTTAATGGTTTGCAATGCTATGACAGTTCTCAATATTTCATCTAAATTTCGTCCAACTTCCATAGGATTAAATGAAATTGCTCTGATTTTGTTATCAGGATCGATAATAAATACTCCTCTAACATCTTTAGTACTATTTGTGGAAGGATGGATCATACCGTACTCTCTTGCAATAGCTTTTTTATTGTCATCAACAAGTGGAAATTTTATGGATATTTTTTCCCTGTTTTTGTAAGTAAGTGTCTCTAATGACTTTTTCCAGTTTCTATGACTTTCCAGATTATCAGTAGATATAACTACCAGGCTAACACCATATTTCTCAAATTCATTTTGCATTTGTGCTAATTCAAGTAATTCGGTAGAACACACTGGTGTAAAATCCAAAGGATGGCTGAATAGAATTTTCCATTTTTTCCCATAATCATTAGGAAAATTAATGGTTCCGTTTGTAGATTCTGCAGTAAATTCCGGAGCTTTGTCTCCAAGCATAGGAATGCTGTTTCCCTGTGCAAAAATTTGTGTAATGGAAAGCATTACAGCAATAATAAAAAATAATATATGTTTCATTTTTAAGTTATTTAGAATGTTTATAAATAATAACACTAACATTCTATTCTAACTTTAGTTTTATATAATCTATTATTATTTTGTCAATTAACTTTATTAAAGTCTAATTATTTGCAATTTATTACTAAATTTTCAGTGCAATTATTAAACAAAAAGCAAATATAATAATGATTTGCGGAGAAAGGAACTTACGAAATTATTCTAAATTAAAAAGAGGGAATTTTTAAAATTATTTGAAATAATTATTGTAAAAAAATATTAAACTGAAGAGATTTTAAATCTCTTCAGTTTAAGGTCAATGTATTAATTATTTCAAGTTAAAATATATTAGATTGCCTATAAATTCATAAATTTCAAATAAAGCATTTTCTTTACCTGATGATTAAATTCAATCGTAAACTGATCCAAAACCGGATTGGGAAAAAGTTTTACTTTTAAGATAAATTTGTCGTATTTTTCTTTTGAGGTGTTTTAACAAAATCAGTCATAATTGCTGTATCATACAGGTTCAGCATTTTACGGGCTATATGAACACCTTCACCGTCGAAAGAGCCACCCCATCTAACTTCCTCCCAATGAAAAACAGGGACAGGTTCTAAAAGTGGAAGAACCCCGGAAGTGTATGTTAGCATCATTTATTTTTTTGAGAAAATAAAAAAAACGTTACATCATTTGAGAATGATAAGATTGATGAACAAGATATTACTTTATAGTGTGAATTTTAAAAACAGAAATTTCAAGAAAAAAGAAATCTTCGGAGGATACAGGCATTTATTAATTTACACAACAAAACGTAGTTTTGAGAGTCTTTTCCTTTAATGATAACCTGATCCGTTTTATCGGAAATTCAGATGAGCTACTATTTAACAAAAATAGTCTTTTTAATCGTTTCACCCGGTTTAAGTCTTACTGTTCCTTCACCTAAACGAACAAGATATAAAGGTGGTGTAGTAGTACTGTCAATAATTGTGCTATCTGTAATTGACACAACAAAAATTGCTTCCAGCGCAAAGGTATGATTATATTTTCCGGATGCATCCGTAACACCCCAAACATGAGTTTCTCCCTGATGAACATGAACAATTGCATTAGGAACAACAGCAGTTGTATCAGAATCAAGCTTAACCAGAATTTCCATATTACAATCAGTATCATCCTTACAGGAAGTATTCCCAAGCATTAATATAACTGCGAAAAGGGGAATAAAAAGTAAATTTTTTAAATTTTTTTTCATCTTTTTACTGATATTTTATTAATATTGCGTTGTATTATAATTATTCAGCAAACCTACATATTTTTTTACTAATAATTGCAAAATCATGAAAAAATTATTTCTGACATTGATCATTATGTCTGTCGTTTTCTTTCAATTGAGTTCTACAACCCAGGCTCAAAAATCCAAACCAGCTTCAGAAAAAGAAGTACTGATACATACAGACTTTGGGGATATTCTGCTTAAATTATACAATGAAACACCTTTACACAGAGATAATTTTATTAAGCTTATCAATGAAAAATACCTGGATTCTACTTTGTTTCATAGGGTAATTAATCAGTTTATGATTCAAGGTGGTGATCCTGATTCTAAAAATGCAATAGCAGGAGCAATGCTTGGTAACGGAGGTCCTTCTTATACTATTCCGGCTGAGTTTGTAAAAACCATTTTTCATAAAAAAGGAGCACTGGCAGCTGCGCGTGAAGGTGATCAGATAAATCCGTCTAAAGCCTCATCAGGTTCTCAGTTTTATATAGTTCAGGGAAAAGTATGGAAAGCGGAAGAATTAAGTATGTTTGCAAAACAAACAGGAAAAACATTTAGCCCTGAACAGATTAAAGCATATACTTCCATTGGAGGAACACCTCATCTGGATGAAAATTATACAGTTTTTGGTGAAATTATCAGTGGATGGGAAGTGTTGGATAAAATTGCTGCTGTTAGCTGTGACAGAAACAACCGCCCGTTGAATGATATCCGCATGATTGTGACGTTGAAATAAAGGCTTCAACCTAATAAATTTTAAAATCAGAGTATTTCGCATAATTCATGAAATCAGATGATAATTTTTTTTATGCAGAATATTCTGTAATTTTGCATTTAAATAAATACTAAAACTCTATACCCGTGAAGGAAAAAATTGCTGCATTGAATGCTGAAATACTAGCTTTTATACCAGAAAATAGTGATCAGCTGGAAGAATTCCGTATTCAGTATTTAGGCAAAAAAGGGCGCATACAGGATTTGTTTGCCGATTTTAAAACCCTGGCTCCTGAATTACGCAAAGAAACCGGTGTATTACTCAATGATTTAAAAAATAATGCTCAGCAAAAGCTGGATGCTTACAAAGATAATTTTCAGTCTGTAACTGAGAATAAGAAGGCTACTGACCTCAGCATGCCTGCTGATTTTCTGGAACTGGGTGCCCGTCATCCACTGTCAGTAATGCGCAATGAAATTATCAGCATTTTTTCACGCATAGGTTTTGTTGTAAGCGAAGGCCCTGAAATAGAAGATGACTGGCATAATTTTTCTGCTCTCAATTTTCCACCGGAGCATCCTGCCCGCGATATGCAGGATACCTTTTTTATTGAAAAATCAGCAGAAAATGGAGATATAGCCTTGCGTACACACACTTCATCGGTACAAGTGAGGATGATGGAAAACAACAAACCACCGATACGTGCGATATTCCCGGGCAGAGTGTTCAGGAATGAAGCTATTTCTGCCAGAGCACACTGTATTTTCCATCAGGTGGAAGGGCTTTACATTGATAAAAATGTATCCTTTGCCGACCTCAAACAAACGCTCTTGTATTTTGCCAAGGAAATGTTTGGCGAAAATACAAGCATCCGACTGCGTCCTTCTTATTTCCCTTTTACAGAACCTTCAGCCGAAATGGATATTTCTTGCAGTATATGCGGGGGTAAAGGTTGCAATATCTGTAAACATACCGGTTGGGTTGAGATTCTGGGCTGTGGTATGGTGGATCCCAATGTACTGGACAACTGTGGTATCGATTCTACGGTATATACCGGTTTTGCATTTGGAATGGGTATCGAACGCATTACTATGTTGCGCTATGGTATTAAAGACTTACGACTATTTTTTGAAAACGATGTAAGGTTTTTAAAACAGTTTGAGGGAGCACTGTAAGGGAATAATATCTGATTACCTAAATGCTTATTTTTTTATTTATTGAGTCATTGTACTGCTAAGCAATTGTTACATATCATTTTTACGAAACTACTAATTAACTGTTAGAGGTAGCATATCACTTTTCTTAACTGAATTATTTTTAGGAAATTAACTGAAAAATGACTACCTTTGCAGCCGCATTTTATAAAAATCATGGAAAGAAATAACAATAATCGTAGTTTTGGAAAGCCCGAAAGAAGCAGAAGTTCAGAATCTTCCTCTCATTTTTCAAAACCAGACTGGAAAAAGAAAACCGACGGAAATACTGAAAGATCCGCTTCTTCATTTAAACCTAAATTTGGCGACAGAGATAGCAAACCTTCCTACGGTGACAGAAAAGATAAGCCCACATACGGAGAAAGAAAAGAAGGTGGTTTTAAACCAAAATTCGGTGACAGAGACAGCAAGCCATCTTATGGCGACAGAGGTGATAAACCAAGATATGGCGACAGAAGCACATCTTCTGACAGACCTGCTTATCCAAAAAGAGACGACAGACCTGCTTATGGCGAAAAAAGAGAAGGTAGCTTTAAACCAAAATTTGGTGACAGAGATAGCAAACCTTCTTATGGTGACAGAGGTGATAAACCAAGATACAGTGACAGAAGTCATACATCTTCTGACAGACCTTCTTATCCAAAAAGAGACGACAGACCTTCATATGGTGAAAAAAGAGAAGGTGGCTTCAAACCAAAGTTTGGTGACAGAGACAGCAAACCTTCTTATGGTGACAGAGGCGATAAATCAGGTTATGGTGATAGAGATCAGAGATCTTCTGAAAGGCCTTCTTATCCAAAAAGAGACGACAGACCTGCTTACGGAGAAAGAAAAGAAGGTGGTTTTAAACCAAAATTTGGTGACAGAGACAGCAAACCTTCTTATGGTGACAGAGGTGATAAACCTGATTTTAAACCAAGAAGAGAAGGCGATGCCAGTTCAAATCCGGTAAGAGAATATAAAAAAGGCTATCAAAAAGATGATCGTCCTTTTTCTGAGAAAAAAAGAAGTTATGACGATGATTCTTCCAATGATCGCTTTCTACACAGAAATAAACCCCGTCGCAGAACATCCGAAATTGATCTTCCTGTTCGCGAAAGACCAAAACGCGCTGATGTTCTCGAACTGAAGAATTTTAAAAGCACAAACCGTCCTGATGCATTCGGTCCGGTAAGATTAAACAAATACATCGCTAATGCCGGAATTTGTTCCCGTCGTGAAGCTGATGATTTAATTATCAGTGGTGCTGTTGCAATTAATGGCGTTATCATCACTGAGTTAGGCACTAAAGTTAATCCGGGTGATGCTGTACAATATGGTGGTGAAACTTTGGTAAGTGAAAAAAAGAAATACGTTTTACTCAACAAACCAAAAGGTTATATCACTACCGTTGACGATCCTCAGGAACGTCGTACTGTTATGGCATTGGTAAAAGATGCCTGTAAAGAACGCTTATATCCTGTTGGCAGACTCGATCGTAATACTTCCGGTTTATTATTGTTTACCAACGATGGTGAAATTGCTAAAAAACTGACTCATCCCCGTTATGGAGTAAAAAAGCTTTATCAGGTAGAACTGGATCGTGCTCTTTCTAAATCAGATATGGAAAGACTCTGGGATGGTGTGGAATTGGAAGATGGTATCGTAAAAGTAGATGATGTTGCCTATGTTGATGAAGCTAAAAATAAAAAAGAAATCGGCATCGAAATTCATACTGGTAAAAACCGTGTAATCCGTCGATTATTCGAAGCCATGGGTTATGAAGTTGTAAAGCTTGACAGAACTATGTTTGCAGGACTTACTAAAAAAGATATTCCTCGTGGAATGTGGCGTTTTCTCAGTGAAAAAGAAGTTTCTTATTTGAAGATGCTGCAATAAAAACGGATTACTTAAAGTTTAATAAGAAGTGTTAAGATAACAAAGGGAAGAATTCTTTTATACTTTGTGTTTTCACTTTTAATATTTGAATGTCAGGAATCACAATAAAATTATTTTGTTTGAGTTATACTTTTTAGCCCGAAGGACTTTTAGTATTTAAAGCACTTAATTACTCCTTTTTCCGCTACTTCAAAACTGCATTATGATAGTTAACGGCAAACATAAAAACATTAAAAAATATATAATCAGAATACTCTTGGGTGTTCTGATTTTTTTATTACTGGGTATTAGCATCGGATTTCTTGTCATTTACTACAATCAGGATACAATCAAACAATTATTTGTTGCTGAAATCAACAAATCACTGCAAACCGAAATATCTGTTAAAGATATTGAATTCTCTGTATTTGATAAGTTCCCGAATGCTTCTCTGTGTTTTACAAAAGTTGTTGCCAAAGATGCTTTAAAAGCTGAAATGAAAGATACTTTATTGAAAGCTGAAAGCGTTTTTCTTGAATTCAATATTATGGATTTGTATTATAAACAATACCGTATCAAAAACATTGAACTCAATGATGCCGTCATTAATCTGAAGATAGATAAAGACGGAAACGATAATTTTCATTGTTGGAAATCGGAAGGAAAACAAACTTCATCAAAATTTGAATTCAATCTTAAAAATATTAAATATAATAATGTAAGAATAAAATATATCAATAAGCAAAATTTGCAGTATTATGATATTTTGGTCAAAGATGGGCTTGCAAGTGGTAATTTTTCTAATGATATTCAAACAGTTAAAATGAAAGGGAATCTTCAGATTCATCATTTTCAATCGGAAGATATTGTATATTTAAGCAATGCAAAAGCCAGTGTTGACCTTGAAGGTAATATCAATACACAGGAAGAATCTGTTGATATTCAAAAAGCAGATGTTTTGATTAACGATTTAAGGTTTGATGTAAAAGGAAAAGTTACCTACGCAGCATCGAATAAATCAATGCGTCTGTTTGTTAAGGGAAAAGACATTCAATTGCATCATTTTATAAAAGAATTACCTCAGGAACAACAGCAATATTTTAAAGATTATCAGAGCAAAGGGATTTTTGATTTCTCAATGGAAATAAGTGGAAACTATGGTGGAGCTCTTCATCCCGCTGTGACAGCAAATTTTAATTTTCACAATGGTGAAATTTTTCATACAAAAACCAAAGCCCGCCTGATGAATGTTAATATTCAGGGTAGTTATTCCAATAGTAAAGATGGAAAAGCAGAAAACAGCCAACTGAATATTCAGCAGTTTTCTTGTAATCTGAAATCCGGGAAAATAAACGGCCGCTTAAGTATCATTGATTTCAACAATCCTTATATCAACTGCAGCGCAAGTGTTTCTTTGGATTTACATGAATTACATGAGTTTATTAATAATAATAAAATTCAGAGCGTACAGGGGAATATGGCTGTTGATTTTAATTTCAAAGGGAAAATCAATAAAAATGCGCTGAAAGTTGCTGATTTTATAAATAGTCAGACCACAGGACAGGCCATTTTCAGCAATGTAAACATTCAATTTAAAAATGACAGCCGTACGTATTCAACTATTAATGGGAAATTTCAGTTTACTAATAATGATATTGAAATCAATACTTTAACAGGGAATATTTCGGGAAGTGATTTTCGTTTGCAAGGTTATTTCAGAAATGTAATTCCTTTTTTACTGCTCGATATGCAGAAGATAGAAGTTAATGCAAATTTAATATCAAACAATCTGGATTTGGATGCCGTACTTGGAACTCAGCAAATTAAAACCGGCAACCGTGAGTTTAGCCTGAGTGAGAATTACACTTTCAATCTTACAGTGAATGCTGAAAAGATTAAATTTAAAAAGTTCAAAGCCAGTCATCTGAAAGGATTACTTACTTACAATAACAAACTGTTTAAAGCTGAACAGCTTAGTATGGAAAGTATGAATGGAAGTATCAATGGAAAAATGATGGTAGATGGTTCGCAAAGCAAAAAATTCCAGATTAGCTGCGATGCAAATGTGTCGAAAGTAAATGCCCGTGAATTATTTTATGTTTTTGACAATTTCGGACAAAATAGTTTGACATTTAATAATATAGAGGGAAGTATAACCGCTAACGTACAATTTACCGGTTTATTTAATGCTTTATTACAGCCTGATAAAAAAACGATATGTTCTACTATTAAGATGAAAATCGAAAATGGGAAACTAATAAATTATCAGCCAATATTAAAATTGTCAAGATTTATTGATATTGAGGATTTAAAAGAAGTCAGTTTTAAAACCCTTCAAAATGAGATTTTAATTAAAGACGAAACAATATATATTCCTGCAATGGATATTTCATCTACAGCAGTAAGCCTAGGTATTTATGGTCAGCATAAATTCAATAATGTGATTGATTATCATATTAATATTTTACTTTCGGAATTAAATTCTAAGAAAAGGAAAATTCGTAAACAGCAAAAGGCTGAATCACAAAATGAATTTGGTTTTGAAGAAGATGATGGATTGGGTAGGACCAAACTTTTCCTGAAAGTTAGCGGAACCATAGATATGCCTGTTTTCAAATACGATAGCAAAAGTTTAAAAGATAAAATATTGCTTGATCTTAAAAAAGAAAAGCAGAATTTGAATAAGATTCTGAAAGAAGAATTTAACTGGTTACAAAGAGACTCATCAGATATAATTCAGCAACAACGTTTTAAAATACAGGAAAAAGGTAAATATATCATTGACTGGGAAGAAGATGCAAAGGAAAAACCTGTCAAACAACATGTTTCAGATACCATCCCGTCTTCTAAGATAAAAATCAAATGGGAAGAAGAGTAATCCGCAAATATAGTAATTAATCGTTCGTTTCTATGAAGAATATTGTCCTGTAGATGAGAGTATAATAATAAGAATTATGGATAAAATTTTAATTTCTTGCTTTTAATTTTAAATGCAATGCTTATCTTTTCGTTTACTTTCACTAAATTTGCAGCAATATAATAAATTGTATTTTAATTAGCCTGTTTTTAATCAAGATTAAAATTTATAATTATTAGAATACGAAAGGATTGAAGCATTTACGAATAAAAGTCAATAAGTAATAATGGGTTATAATTGGTATGCGTTATATACTTTTCCAAGATTTGAGAAGAAAGTTTATTCAAGGCTTATTGATAGAAAGATAGAAGCTTATTTACCGCTGCAAAAGAAACTTCGTAAATGGAAAGACAGGAAAAAATGGATAGAAGAACCATTAATTCGTTCTTATGTTTTTGTTAAAGCCAGCGAATTAGAATATTATGACATACTAAATATTGATGGGGCAGTTAGGTACATCAGTTTTTCAGGAAAAGCAGCGGCGATTCCCGAATGGCAAATTTTAGCAATGCAAAAATTAGTAAATACTGATCACGAAATTACGATGAGTACGAAAGTTTTTAAACCGGGAACTGTGGTTCGAATAATATCCGGAGTTCTTGAAGGATTCGATGGAGAATTAGTTTCTTATATGGGAAAAAAAAGAGTAGTTATCCGTATCGGTCAAATAGGGCGGACATTAGTTGTAACTTTACCATTGAATGATCTGGAGATAGTAGAGAAAAAAGATACGAAAGCTAGCGGAGACTAAGAAAGAAATAGAGACGAAGAGAATAAGGGAGAAAAAAATTAGAAAATAAAATTTAGTGTTTACGAAATAAATAATAAATATAAAAAATTTAAGAATATGGAATCTCATAAAATTTGCATGATAGGCTTAGGTTACGTTGGTTTACCATTAGCTGTTGAATTTGCTAAATATTTCCCGGTAATTGGTTTTGATATCAGGCAATCCCGTATTGATGATCTTAATCTGGGGCATGACGGAACGCTTGAAGTAGAAGATGAAAATCTGCAATCAGCGTTAATTATGGAGCAACCTACCGACAAAGGATTATTTCTTACCAGTAAATTAGATGATATTCGGGGATGTAATGTATATATTGTAACAGTTCCCACACCGGTGGATAAGAACAATCGTCCGGATCTGACGCCCTTGATAAAAGCAAGCGAAACTATAGGTAAAGTAATTAAGAAAAATGATATTGTAATTTATGAGTCAACAGTTTATCCTGGTTGTACCGAAGATGATTGTTTACCTGTAATTGAAAAAACATCCGGTAAAAAATTAAATGTTGATTTTTATGCAGGTTATTCACCTGAAAGAATCAATCCTGGTGATAAAGAACATACAGTAACTACTATTCATAAAGTTACATCCGGTTCCACTCCTGAAATTGCAGAAATTGTAGATCAGTTATATAAAAAAGTAATAAAAGCTGGTACTCACAAAGCGCCATCCATCCGTGTAGCTGAAACAGCCAAAGTTATTGAAAATTCGCAAAGGGATATAAATATAGCATTTGTAAATGAACTGGCACATATCTGTGCTCATATGAACCTTGATACTCGTGCAGTGCTTGATGCAGCCGGTACTAAATGGAATTTTTTAAAATTTTCACCAGGTTTAGTCGGTGGTCATTGTATTGGTGTTGATCCTTATTATATTGCTCAAAAAGCTCAGGAAGTAGGTTATCATCCTGAGATTATCCTTGCCGGACGCAGGATGAATGATGGAATGGGAGCATGGGTTGCTTCACAAATTGTGAAATTAATGATCAAGAAAGATATTCCAATCAATAAATCAAAAGTACTGGTTTTAGGAATTACTTTCAAAGAAAACTGTCCAGATGTACGCAATACCAAAGTAGTAGATGTGGTGAATGAATTACGACAGTTTGGTTGTTATGTGGATATTCATGATCCATGGGCTGATGCAGCTGAGGTTATGCACGAATATAAGGAAACATTGGTCAATGATTTTAATTTGGCTGATTATAATACAATCGTACTGGCAGTTGCTCATAATGAGTTTAAGACATTTGATTTTTCCGGCAGATCAAAACAAAGTGTTTTATATGATATTAAGTCTTTGTTACCACTTGATATTGTGGATGGAAGGTTGTAGGTAAAATGAAAGACGATTAAGGTTCATTCATCCTACAAATCGTTTAGCATGAATAAGGTATTCTGTTTCCAGCAATTTTCCATTCTATTTAAACAGTCGGCTATTTATTTCAGAATGGTTAAAGACCCCTTTAAGATGCCTTCCTTGTTGTTTACCGCAACATAACTGATTACCCAGTAGTAAACACCATCGGCAACGTATTTACTATTGTATTTACCATTCCACTCAATGTTCAGATTTTCAGTTTCATAGATTAGATTACCCCAGCGGTTATAAATCCTGGTATTCATTTTCTGAATATTACTTATTTTGATGGGAATAAAGATATCATTGATTTTATCATTGTTGGGTGTAATAATATTGGGTATTTCAATTTCTGCATTGCAATCTATCGCAGTAACAATAATACTGTCGCAAACAATACAATTGTTTAGCGACAATTGAACCCGATATACCCCCGGCCCGCTTACGCTATACACAGATGTAGTTGTACCATCCTGCCACAAATAAGTGGCATTGGGAAATGTTACTTTTAACAAAAGAGGTGTACCATTACAAATGCTGGTATCACTACCTAAATTTAAATAAGGTGTTAGTGTGGTTAAATGAGTAGTAACAATACTGTCGCATCCAATGGAAGACAAAAGGGTATCAGTATAAACACCCGCTATATTATAAATATGAGAACCAATAACATAGATTTGTCCTTCACAGATATTAATATCAGCAATTGTATGAGCTATTGGTATAATGCTCAGATGTGTGGTCACAATACTGTCGCATCCCGATAAAGAAGAGAGAGTATCATTGTAAACACCGTTTGCAGTATAATTATGGGTTCCAACAGTAAATGCAGAACCCGGACATAAATTGGGATATTGTGAAAAATTTGTGTTGATAACAGTAACTGTGATCTCAGCTGTATTGGTACATGAGTTTTTAGTTGCTGTAACCGTATACTGGCTGGTCTGAGAGGGAGAAACTGTTATTAAATTAGCATTGCTGCCATTGTTCCAGTGAAAATTTACGCCTGTATTTAAACTGGAAGCATGCAATGTTACAGTATCTCCTTCACAGATAATTGGATTATAGGGTGTTACGGATAATTGTATAACAGGATTATAAATAAAAGTATCTATTTGTATGTTATTAAATCCACATGAATTATCTGTTACAACTACGGTATATATTCCGGCAGCAACACCTGAAAGGCAACTATCAGTTATGCCATTGCTCCAGTAATAATGGTAAGGAGGGATTCCTCCGGTTGCGGTTACACATGCTTTTCCGGAACATGAATCTGTAGAAACTGAAGTCATTATAGGAGCGATTGAACAAGAGAGCGGTGCTACTAATTCGGTTATAAAAGTATTGCCGCAGATATATAATTTGCCATTTGACCTGTTTAATTTTATATCAAATACCCTGCCCTGTAAAGTTATCTGATTAAGTGGAGTAAAAGAATTTCCATTAAATGAAAATACATGTACTTTATTTGTTCCTCCTACATAAACATTATTGCATTCATCAACATCAATGCCTTCGTGATGTCTCAAATTACCATCAGTATAATTATTATCAACAATGATTGAATTTAAAAGTATCCCGTTAGACTTATTCCAGGCATACAATGTTTTGCCATTGTACCCAAAGACATAGTTAGTGTTCAATGCCAAAGCATTTGCTCTTACCGTCATATTTCCCGTCAGTGAAAAAACAAAATTATATCCTTCTTTAAATTTACAATTTGTTTGCATATCAAAAGCTAAAGGAGGTGAATAGTTTGATGTAAACAGGCTTTTTTGTAATCGCCCTTCAACCTGAGTACCGCTATAATTAGTCATAAGAGCATAAAAGTCTCCATTGTTATCCATTACAGCCGAAGCTACATCATTAAATGCATCATTAAATCCATTGAAATTTTTTGAAATACTTCCACTTAGATTGGTATCAGCAATTATTTTAATATTATCAGGATACATAGTTCCCCCTCCAAAAGCGATGATTTGTTTGCTGCAATTATTATAGAACATTCTCCATATTTCATTATTAACTCCAAATTCGGGAGAAGTAAAATTCAATATTCCTGCATTGCTTATTTTCAATATATGGTTTCCTGGATTAGAGCCGCTGAAAGCCTCTCCAATAAGCGTAGTTCCACTATAAGGCAAAATACAGAATTTTGAATAAAAATCACTCATCCAAGTAGAAGGATTGGTAAAAGTCCATATCAAATTTCCTGTCACGGAATATTTTGCCAGTTTAAAAGGACCACTTCCTCCTGAAACATATACATTTCCGAAATAATCAAAATCAATGTCCAAAGCCACATTGTTTGAAAGCAGACTTACAGGTGTCGTTGTCCAAGGGTCAATAATAATTGTTTTAGATTTAACTGATAAATCTAAACCCGGAAACTGAAAAGAAACAGTATTTCCTTTTAAAAGAAATTCAGAAGTGATTTTTGAATTAGTTTCTTCATAATAGCTTTCAGGAGCATGATCACAAATATCTCCTGCCGCGGTTCTGATGATGATATTTCCATTGTGTTTTCTCTTCATCTTTTTTAAATCACCACTGTAGTTCATTTTAATAAGCTTTACATCTGCACCGGGGTGTAAAATTAATTTATATTTTATTCCTCCTTTTTCAGGAATACTATATTCTACATCAATATTGGGATATATATTTTTATATAGTATTTTCTTAAACCCTTTGGCTTTGACATTTTCATAGCCTTTTTCCCCAAAAGTGTAGTAAGCTTCTGATATTTCACTTGCTATAATCTCGGCATCAGAATTACAACCCACCCAATTCATGGCTACATAATTTATTTGCCTTTTTACTTTACTCTCCTTATTTCCTTCTTTCTCTTGTTTCTCTTTTTCTTCTTCAGATAACTTTTCGATTTTTTCAAGTTTGATAATAACGCCTTGATTGCTAAAGAAAAATTTATCATGATTGTTGATTGCATATTTTATAGGGAGTGATGATTTTACCCATTCATCAAACTGACCGTAATTTTCAACAAACACATCAGTTTTAAAAGGATTATCTGTTGTCCAACCGGCAAAAGGAGGGTTAATATCCGATGGACTGGTTTGAGTGAGTGCAGTCTTACTATTAATTAACAAAAAACTTGTCAAAAAAAGAAAGCATACCGTTTTATTTATTTTCATCTTCGGGAAATGTAAGTTAGTATGTATATAAGACACCTACAATATAAAAAGGTTGCTTTTATATATTTATGGATTCAAACACAAAGTAGTTTGAGCAATAATAGATTCAAACGCAATTAAAAATCGTAATAGAAATTATGCAAACTCGTACGGAATCCTAAATAAAAATAGCATGAATGTTTGTTATATGAGTCTGTAATTTCATATCGGTCAGTTAGTCCGACAGAAATATTCATATTGGTTCTCGGATTAATGAGGTATGATAATCTGAAATCGTTGTAAATAACCCTGGTATTAATACCTTGTCCGACAAAATTATTATAAGTTTTCGGATAGTCTTCGTAAGATCTGAAAATGTCTTTTCCGTAATTTATTCCGGCACTATCTGCACCATAAACAATATAATTCAGTTTATATTCAGCAAATAATCTTTTAAAGTTGTATTTTAATATTGTTACAGATTCCCAAAAATTAGCACCAACAGGATGAGCCAATGCCTGATTATAATGTCCGTAATTTTGCAATGAAGTCCGGTGGGAATAAGTATATGGACGTACAAAATTAAATTCAGTCTGGAAATAAAGAGATGGAACATTCAAAATATCGAATGCTTTAATTCCTAATTGGAATGCCTGTTTATTTCCCCACCAGCCGTTACCGGATAGAATTTCGTGTAATTTGAATTCATCCAGCATTAGTTGTCCGTAGATTACATATCTATCAGCTAATTTATAGCTTATGTTTAAACCTAACAATGCATTATCGGGTGAACCCAAAGAAAACTCAACAGGACGAAAAAAAATTACAGGATTCAGATAATTGATATCAAATCCTCTAAATCCGGAACTATCCTGTGCCTGCCAGATGATGGATTCAAATAATCCAATATTTAATCTTTTATTTACTGCATAACTCAGATAATGAAAAGTACCATACTTCTTCCTGAATCCTAAATCGTAAGTATGAGCTGTTTTTAAATCCTGAAATTCAGCATAGAGGTTTGTATACTTAAAATGCCAGATATTGGTGGTGATTTTCAGATAAGGATAGTTAAATGCATTGTCCGACAATAATAGTGAGCGATAACCATCACCTATAAAATTTTTGCCATGACCAAATTGTATATTAAAGTACTTTGAAGGTGTATAGGAGATATAGCCACTTGCCCATGAATAATCATAAGCAGTTTTCCCAAATCCTCTTATCATTCCCTGACCGGGAACAACTTTTGTATTGCTGATACTACTGTTTAGATAATCGATAAAGCTAGCCTGATTTTCATAAATAGTAGTAGAAAAAGAGAAATCTTTGCCAAGGCTGCCTTCTGCAAGTATTCCTCTTGTATTTACATATTTCAATCCTTTATTGTTAATATCTTTACCTGTTTCAAAATCAAAAACAGGGTCAACATTTAATACGAAACCATCTTTATTTATAGCAACCAGATGTTCATTAAAAAGTTTATTCCATAAAAAAGAAGTAAGCTTTTTAGGATAGCTACTGCTAATAATATATTGATTTTGAATTGAATCAATATTTATCTGTTGTTTGATATCAGAAACCAACCAGGGTCTCATTGCTGTTTGGAAATTGTTATCAGGAGAATATAATTTTTTCTCAATCTGATTAAAATATGGATTGTTTAAAGGGAAATTTAATTGCTGTGCTTTAATACTTAATGTAATTAGCAAAAAGCATAATAACAAGATTCTTTTTAGCATCAAACAAGATTATTATTACTTATTTCGAAGAAGTCATATTGTTTATTATCTGTTTTTTATATCTCTTTCGTAATATATAAAATGGAATATACGACAAAATTGTACTGGCAGTTAACACAATTAGCATTATGATGACAATACCTAATTTTTGAGACATAAAAGCAAATGCGATAAAAAGGATATTAACAAAAACTATAATTAGTGTAGCTTTAGCATGAGTAAACCCTAATTCAAGCAATTTGTGGTGCATGTGCGACTTATCTGCTTTAAATGGAGATTGTTTGTGGTAAATTCTAATCAGAAATACTCTTAATGTATCGAATAAAGGTATAATTAAAATTGAAAAAGAAACAGCAGGAGAAGCAAAAATATGGTAATCTCCACGGATGTCAATATTACTCTGATTAAAGACGATGGCAAATACAGCAATTAAGAAACCAAGTACCAATGAACCAGTATCTCCCATAAATATCTTGTATTTTTTACCAAACAGATTGAACCATAAGAAACCAAGCAATGCTCCGGCTAAAGCTGCTGTTAAAAAAGCAAATTCAAATTGTCCTGAAAGATAAAACCAAATCCCAAAAGTAAATGAACTAACAATCCCAATTCCTGCAGCTAGGCCATCTATGCCATCAATTAAATTGAATGCATTTACTATAACAACAACAACAAAAATAGTCAAGTAAAGACTCCAATAGTAATTTAAGTTAGTAATACCCATAAACCCATGTAAACTTGTCAGGCGGATATCAGCAAAGTCAACAATAATAACAGCTGCAACAATTTGTGCTCCCAGCTTACTCCAGGGAGCAATAACAAATATATCATCTTTAATACCAATAAAGAACATTAATAGTAAGCCAGCAATAATATATCTCATTTCCATCAATGAGCCAAAAGGAGGAAACAACAGGGAGGCAAAAATAAAGCCTATAAAAATAGCAATACCACCTAAAGTAGCTGTTGGTCTATAATGTGATGTTCTGTCGTTGGGTAAATCTGTAAATCCTTTTGCATGGGACAATTCCACAATGGGCTTTACTGATAAAAAACTTATTACAAAAGAAGTAATCAGGTTAATTAATAAAGTTACAAAGTGAGTAATAAAAAATATTTTCATTAAATTAGTATTTTAACTAAAAATTATCAACTGCAAATATATAAATAAAAATTTAATGATTTTAGATTTTTTATTTTTTAATCTTTGTCGGGAACAACTACCGGAAAGTCATAATCGAAATCCTGATAATGTTTATGTTCTAATATATTTCCTAGAAAATGAGTATAAGCATCCGTAAATTGGAATTTATTTACGTCATAATAAGGTTCAGAAAGTGGTTTATTGCCAATTGCACCCATATCAATTGATGAAGTATTAAATTCTTCCAGTTCATGATAAGGAACAATTTTTTTCATAGTTGGCATTTGTCCGTATTCTTCTCTTAACAGCAGATCTACAACTTTATCTGCTAATGTAGTGGTAAGACGACGGTCGTACTGACTGCATTTTCCGCTACGGGCATAATAGCCTGTAATCTGTGCTCTGGCTTCAATGCCAATTTTTTGTGATATTTCAGATGCAATGACACCGCTGATACCACCAAATCTAGGATGTCCGTATTCATCTAATTCTGAACTTGCATATACTACATCCAATTTACCTGATTTATCATCAAACCATCTTACACCTTCAGAAACCGGAATTATAAGCATTTTTTTAGGAGAGCGTAAATAAGTTTCTTTTACTGTTTCGAAGAAAAACTCTTTTCGTTCTTTGCTCATGTCAAATTCAGGAATTAATGCCAGCTGTGCACCACCAAACAAAGCTGAACCGGTTAACCAGCCTGCATCACGTCCCATAACTTCTAAGATAATGATACGTGAATGGGATTCTGCTGTCGTTTTCAACTTTCCTGTAAATTCTGCTATTGCCTTTGCTGCTGAAGGAAAACCAGGACATAATACGGCTTCAATGTTAGTGCCATTATAATTATGCATCGACATAGTTTTTAAATCGTTATCAATGGTTTTAGGAAAACCTATTACAGGAATACCTTCAGTTTCGTACAGGCGTTTAGCTGCACCATTGGTATCATCACCTCCTATGGTAACCAAAACGTCAATTTTATATCTTTTTAAATTTTTAAGTATTTGTGGTACACGATTTTCAGGGTTTTTCTTTGATGAAAAAGGGTTAGTGCGGCTAGAACGCAATGCCGTTCCACCATACCAGCCATCATAAGGCTGATGAGTCAGATCTATAACATCGCCATCTCCCAGCAATCCTTTCCAGCCTTGTCTGATTCCATAAACTTTATATCCCAGCATCGAAGCTCTGTTACGTATTGATTCTATACTTGAATTTATTGCAGGAGTATCTCCTCCACCGGATAAAATGGCCAATGTTTTTCCTTTAAATAATTTGTGTTCTGATTTCATCTTTTTTAATTTTAATGGTATTTTGTTATTTTGTTATTCGATTTTAAGCATGAAGTTTTTAATTTCAATAAGATATTTCTTTAATACTGTTATTTATATAAAGGGCTACCTTCAGGTTTGCTTTTTTTGTCGTCGATAGGTTTATCTTCTTTTATTTTTTTCCCTTTATAATATGTTACTTTATAGATTAAATTTCCTTTTGTGTCCCAATATTGCCAGATTCCATCTTTAAGCTGTAGATTATAAGAACCTTCGCTTGATTTTTTTCCGTTTTGAAAATACTCTGCCCATTTACCATTCATACGACCATTTACGAAACCTTGTTCTTTATACTTTACTCCATATTTATCAAAAAATACCCAAAGTCCGTCTTTTTGATCTTCTTTATAGCTACCTTGTGATAAAATGATTCCTTTCTCGCTCCATTCAGTCCATTTCCCATCAATTTTGCCCTTTTTATAAGCTCCTTCGCTTTTTTTAACTCCATTTTCGTACCAAAAGACATCGGATCCGTTTTTTACATCTTCAGAAAAATTGTTTTCATATTTTTTCTTTCCATTCAGATACCAGCCTTCCCATTTTCCATCCATTTTTCCGTTTCTAAATTCACCAATATGGTCAATATTGCCATTTGCATACCACTGTTTCCATTTACCTTCTTCTTTCCCATTTAAAAAACTGCCTTCATGAAATTTCTGTCCACTTTCGTACCATACTATCCAATTTCCTGTCTTTTTAGCTTTCTCAAATTTTCCTTCTTTCCATTTTTCTCCTGTTTCGTAATAGTATGTCCATATTCCATCTTGCAAATCTTCAATGAAAATACCTTTACTGCCAATTTTCCCATTTTTATGATAAAAAACCCAGCTGCTATCCTGTAAATCTTCTTTTAATTTACCTTCCATCTCTTTTATTCCAGTATCATACCACCAAACACCATAGCAATTCAGTTTGTCATTAATATAAAATCCTTCGAAACTTTTTTGATTGTTTTTATGATAGCTATTTGTCTTTCCCTGTTTTAATCCATTACGATAATCTATTTCTTCCTGTAAATTGCCATTATCATACCAGGCATTCCATCTCCCTTCATATTTACCGTTTACTACTTTTATTTCGCTTTTTTTCTGTCCGTTAGCATACCAGAATAAATTTGTACCATTTTCGAAATATTCTTCACTTTGTTTTGTGCTATCGTCATAAAAGGCAACCCATTTACCGGTTTTTGTTCCTTTATTGTAATTCCCTTCTTTCCAGATTTTTCCGTTTTTATACCACCATGTCCATTTCCCTTCACGTATGGAATCTTTGAGAATACCTTCTCTTACTTTTTGACCGTTTTCCCAAAAATCAGAAGATAGTTCCTGTGAAAAGCCTAAAGAACTAAGAGTAGTTAAAATAATAATAAATAAGTAGCGCATTTTGTTTTAAATTTTTATTTTTTTCGTTCAATTGAAAACAATACAAGTTGTTCCATTGCTTTTTTTGCTTCACTATCAGGCATTTCAGCTAGTATCTGCAATGCTTTCTCTTTAAATTCCATCATTTTATTTCTTGCATATTCAATACCACCGCTATTGTTGACTTTATGAATAAGTTCTGCAACCTTTTCAGGTTTATTGTAATCGTTTTTAACGATACTCATTGCATTTCTTTTTTCAGTAAAGCTAGTATTATTCAGCATATAAATGAGCGGTAAAGTCATTTTTTGTTCTTTAATATCTATACCATAAGGTTTTCCGGTATCTCTGCTTTTTTCATAATCAAATAAATCGTCTTTGATTTGAAAAGCGATACCTACATATTCACCAAATTGATGCATTTTTTGAATGATCTCTTCATTATTATTGGTTGATGCTGCTCCACAAGCACAGCATGAAGCGATTAAAGAAGCAGTTTTCTTTCGGATGATTTCATAATAAATATCTTCTTTAATATCAAGATGTCGTGCTTTTTCAATTTGCAATAATTCACCTTCACTCATTTCTTTTACTGCATTGGATACAATTTTCAAAAATGTAAAATCATTATTTTCTACAGCTAATAATAATCCTTTTGAAAGCAAAAAATCGCCAACTAAGACAGAAATTTTATTTTTCCAAAGTGCATTTATCGAAAAGAAACCTCTTCTTTCATTAGAATCATCTACAACATCATCGTGGACGAGAGTAGCTGTATGAAGCAGTTCAATAAGAGATGCTGCTCTATAAGTACTCTCATTAATTTCTCCGCAAATTTTTGCAGATAAAAATACAAACATAGGTCTGATCTGTTTACCTTTGCGTTTTATAATATAACGTGTTATTATATCAAGCAAGGGTACAGAACTTTGCATTGATTTTTTGAATTTTTTTTCAAAAGTATCAATATTTTCGTTTATCGGGTTTTTTATTTCGTTGAGCGAGATCATTGTTTTTTTTCAAAAATCAAAATTAATGAAAATTTGATTAGAAAAAACGTTTTACAATTTTCTTTTGTTGTTTAACGTT
Organism: Bacteroidales bacterium; assembly: GCA_049315385.1. Lineage (GTDB taxonomy): Bacteria > Bacteroidota > Bacteroidia > Bacteroidales > JACABE01 > JACABE01. Next base: position 33,460 of record JBMOKG010000024.1, on the reverse strand, counting down.
AATTGTTGACCTTTGCATTCTTAATAATCTGGATAAATATGGGTGGTTTTTTATTTAATGAAGTTATTTTTGGTCCTATAAAAAGCAGGAGATTAGGGATTTCACTTGGTATTAATCTTTTACCTACCCATCAGAAAATTTGTAATTACAATTGTATTTATTGTGAATGTGGCTGGAATACACAACCAATTTCAAATGACAATATGTTACCATCCAGATTAGAGGTGAAGAATGCACTTTCAGAAAAATTAGTGCTTATGAAAAAGTTTAATAATCCATTGGATTCTATAACTTTTGCCGGTAATGGGGAACCTAGCTTGCATCCTGAATTTGCCGGAATTGTAGATGATGTTATTGAATTAAGAAATATATATTATCCATTAGCCAGTACAACAGTTCTTTCAAATGCCGGCTTGTTGAATGATACAAGTATTTTTGCTGCACTAAAGAAATTAGATAATAATATTTTAAAACTTGATGCCGGTAGTAATAGAATGTATCATCTCATTAACCGAGGTGCAGAAAATATTACAATTAATCAGATTGTTGAGAATCTTAAAAAATTTGAAGGCAAATTGGTAGTGCAGACATTATTTTTGAGAGGTCGTTATAATAATGAAATCATTGATAACACAACAGAAGAAGAAGTTAATCTTTGGTTAGGCCATATTGCTGCGATTCATCCGGATTATGTTATGATATATCCGATTGACAGAGCAACACCGGCAGATAATTTAGAAAAAACAACAAGAAAAACACTGGAAAATATTGCAGCGAAGGTAAATGCTATAGGTATTGCTACAAAAGTGTATGATTGAGTTTTAAAGTAAAAGAAGAACAAGTTTATTTGTTCACAATTCTCTATTCACTGTTAATAATATGGAAGAATACGATATTAAAATATTAGTGGCTTTTGCTAAAGCTATTGATGGAAGAAAGGATTTTTTTAAATGGTTATTGGAAAATGGTTATCCCGAATTGGCAGCATTATCCAATGCTATCAGAGGAGATGAAGTGGCTTTACAATGGTTACTCAACAATGGTTTTCCCAAGCTTGCAATATTAAGTAATGCTATGGATAATGAACCTAATGCGGTACAATGGTTGATTAATTCGAAAAACGAGATGCTTTTTCAATTTTCTCTGGCTTGCAGAGGGGATGAAAATGCTATTAAATGGTTTCAAAAAAAACAACTGCCAATTTATATCTATTTAGCACAGAGAATCAATAGTTTATTAAAATTACAGGCTAAAGAAAATACGTTCTGGTATAAAATTAAATTCTAAGGTTAAAATTCAAAAGTTTTTTAATTCAATAAAAAAGCCGTTCTGCTAATAAACAGGACGGCTTTTTTGTTGAATTAAAACAAATTATTGTTTTACAAAGTCAACTCTTCTGTTTACAGAGATTTGGTTTTTAGAGAATGGTTCATCTTTACCCTTTGCTTCATAACTGAGTCTTGATTTATCAACACCATACTTAGTGATTAAGGTATTGTATACTTCTTCAGCGCGTTTTTTACTCAAATAGTTATTGTATTCAACAGATCCTGTTTGGTCTGCATTTCCAATAATTTTAAGCTTCAGGTTAGCATCTGTTTTCATATGTTCAGCCATTGCAGCAACTTTTCTCATTTCATCTACTTTAATGTTGAATTTGTTTACATCAAAAAAGACGGAAAATTGCATATAGCCAGAACTAATAATTGTAGAAGGAGATGATCTTTTTAAAGTATCCATAATTGAATTATAGATGCTGGCTTTTAAAGCTTCGATATTAATTTCAGCTGGAGCTACAGCAGTTTCTTTTGGTCTGTTTTCCAGCTCTTTGATTTTTGAATCCTGATCATTGAGTCGGTCTTCTAATTTTTTCAATTTAGCATTCAAAGAATCTTTTTCTGCATTAGTTGCTTTATCTTCAACGTAACCTGCTTGTCCTAAGCTTCCTTTTTTGCTTCTTGAACCAGTAAAATCACCGCAATCAGCGAAAATAGTAGGATTGTTTCTAAAATTAAATTTGTAAGTAATACCAACTGATGTATAAGATAAAATATCGTATTTAAAACCACCTTTTGTTAAATCAATAAGATCAGAGTTTACTACAGTCCAGATGTTTTCTAAGTTTACTTCGAATCTTGAATCAAGTTTGTATTTTATACCAAACCCAAGCGGAATTACAGATTCTGTTACCATTTTTTCAGAAACAGTACCCAAAGCAGAATATCCACGGCTTGCTACAAATTTATCACTTCCTAATAATTTTTTTACTGATCGGTAATCAATAAATCCTAAACCGGCGATTCCATAAATATTAAGTCTTCTGCAAGGATCATCACCCAAAAATAATCTACTTAAATTAAGAGTAGCATTGATATTGTATTCATTGTATTGGGCGTTAAAGTAAGCATGCGAAGGTCTTCTTGTTCCAGTGAAATTTCCTTTAATAAACTGACCTCTTAATTCAAATGTTTGGCTTAATTTTTTTGTAAGAATAAATCCATAAGAAGCATTCCATTCGTTTTGGTAGTTTGTCACAGGATAAAATTTATACTGTTTTACATCTCCCCAAAATAAACTTGCTCCACCGTTTACATTTATTGACCAGTTGTCAAGAAGTTTTTTCATTCCGGTTTCCTGACTTGAAGCGAAATAAGGCAGGCTTAATAAAGCCACGGTTAAAAAAATTACTATTTTCCTCATGATGTTTTATATTATATGTTTAAATTTCTTTTTGATAATAAGGTTACAACATAAAACAACCAAAATTATCATATTGTTTGCAAATATAATCATTTTTTTTTCAAAGAGTGAAAAAATCTTAATTTTTGGTTAATTATAATTTTTTATTAAAAAAAAGTAATCACATTTTTTATTTTCAGTAAAAATAATAAAAAAGATAATCAGGTATACTATTTCCTAAAAAAAGCAGCTATTATTATATTTTGAATTTGTGGTTTATTCCTCTTGTAAAACTTAATATCAAAAGCAATATTCCTGAAAAAAATGCAATTCTTCCAATGTAATCTCCATATTTTACATAAAAAGTAATTTCATTATTGGCAAAGACTGTCTGGCGGATTGATGTAGCTTTCCAATACTTACTGTGTTGAATAACATCTCCTCTTTGGTTGATAAAACAAGAAATACCAGTGTTGGCAGATCTTGCAACATCTCTTCTGCATTCTATTGCTCTCAGAGCAGCATAACTATAATGCTGACGATGACCTGCTGTATTGCCCCACCAACCATCGTTTGTAATAATAAAAATAAGTTCGGCACCATTTCTTACAAATTCTGAGACAAAGCTGCCATAAATAGACTCGTAACATATTACAGGACCTATTTTTGCACCATTTTCACTAAGAAAAACTTTTCGTTCATTATCTACGCCGATACTTCCAACAGTACCACCCAGATTAATAGCAAATTTTTCAATGGGTTTAAAAATTTTTTTAAATGGCATTTTTTCAACACCTGGTGTTAATTTTGATTTATGATACCATACTAAACTGCCTGAATGATCTACCTGCAATGCGGTATTAAAAGGCTCGTAATATCTGTTCTTTAGTGGAGTATATTCTCTTGCAGCCAGTGTGATTGATTCGTTTTCAGCCAACAATCTTCGGGAGGATAAACCTGTAATTATAGCGAGTTTTGGGTATTTTAATGTAAAATTACGCAGACTGTATACACTGGGAGAAGACTCCATTTGATCTTCCCAAATATATTCCTGCAATGAACTTTCCGGAAACAATATAAAATTTACATTGGTATCTGTTTTTTCTTCAGCCAGCATAAGCATTCGTTGCAAAATTTCTAATGGTGGTGTGGAATATTGTTCGGAATATGGATCTATATTTGGCTGAACCACAACTATTTCAAAAGGTTTCCCTTTTTCCTGATAGTGATGATATGTTATAAGTGAATAAGTAATAGGAATTGTTACTATTAATAATCCAGCCAGCGTTTTGATTAAAAAAATATTTTTAATATTTAAAGAAAATGAATCTTTATTTTTGAAATGTAAAAATATTTCAAAAAATAAGATGTTGATAAGAAAAACCCATAAACTACCTCCAAAAACACCGGTATATTCGTACCATTGGATCGATGCAGGATTGTTTGCAAAAACGTTACCAATCGTCAACCATGGCCATGAAAAATCCCAGTCCATGTGGAAATATTCGAACGCAATCCAATATAAAATCAATGCCAGATAAGCTTTGTTTTTATTAAAAATAACCCTACGTGAGTAATGGTAAAAATTAAATACCATTGTCATCAGTAGTGAGTTGAGTAATAATGCAAAAATTGCTCCAACTTCTGTTGAATTCCAGATCCAATAAGTAGTTAGTGCGTTCCACGTGAAAAACCCAACAAAAGCAATAAAGAAAAAACGGAATTTCCCATATTTATAAGGGTTTTTTGTTATGATATCTTCCACCCAAAGCAAAGGGACGAATGCAATAAATATAAGAAAGGAAAATCCATTCAAAGGCCAGGCAGCCGCCAGTAATAACCCTGAAAGTGAAGACAGTAAAAGAAGTTTAAATTTTTGCATTTGTTTTTTACGTATACATTTGATAGTTTCCAACCTTAATAACGTTTATGAACAATTGTCAAACCTGGTTAACAATTACATTAATCTGTAATTATTTCATCCATTTTTACATCATGTTCATCTGTAGGTACATTATCAATCATTTGGAATTTAAAGCAAACTGCTATCTTTTTGGCTTTCATTTGTTTCAGGAGTTTATCATAATATGCTTTTCCTCGTCCCATTCTATTGTTTTGTGAGTCAAATGCTATACCGGGAATAATTACCAGTTCTATTTTTTCAAAATCGGTAAAATCATCTCCTTCAGGTTCTTGTATTCCATATTTTTCACCTGTTTTTAAACTTTGTATTCCGTTAAATTTTCTGAGAACCAAAATATCGTTTTGTACCGAAGGGAGTATAATTTCTTTATTTTTAGCCCATTTAATCACAAAATCGTGGGTTTGAACTTCATCATCCATTGACCAGTAGAGCATAATGCAAGCTGCATTTTGAAATGTTTTATTTTCCTCAAGCTTTTCAAAAATAATAGCTGACCTCTTATTCTTTTCCTCAATACTTATAGCTGATTTGAGTAATTTGATTGCTTTGCGAATATGGTTTTTCTTTGCATCAATCATTTGAATAGGAAGGTGATTTGTTTCGAAATTAATAGTAATTTTTAAAATGCTGACAACTTTTGAATATTGATGAATCTATGCAGATAGTTCATCTTTATTTTCAATTGTTTCCTTATTATTAAAAAATCTTTTTTGAAAAAAAATCAACATCATAACTCCTACAGAAATAGAAGAATCTGCTATGTTGAAAACCGGACGGAAAAATATGAATTCTTCACCACTCCAAAATGGGAACCAGTTTGGATAATGACCCTGAAGGATTGGGAAATAAAACATATCTACTACTTTCCCATGCAGGAAACTTCCGTATCCTCCTTCAGCAGGGAGAAACTGAGCAACATTAAAATAGCTTTCATTAAAGATTAATCCATAAAAAGCACTGTCGATAATGTTACCAATAGCACCTGCAAAAATCAGCGACATGCAGACAATGTAAAGTTTATCAATGTTTTCTTTGATAAGTTTTAATAAATACCATCCTATACCAGCTACTGCGAAGATTCTGAAAAGACTTAAAATCAACTTCCCGTAACCACCGCCAAATTTCATTCCAAAAGCCATGCCTTCGTTTTCGGTAAAGTGGATGATAAACCAATTACTGTTAAATACATGAATCTCATCTCCGAGCTGCATGGTGGTTTTTATCCATATCTTTACTACCTGATCAATAAAAAGGACTATAAAGATAATGAAGATGGATTTTTTTAACATTTTGTAAGTTTAATAAGATTACATGACAAAAAAGTATATGATTGTCTGTCACTATCATATACTTTATATTATCTTTTGATAAATTTATTATTTTTTAGAACCTTGCGAAAGTTTTGCATCAATACTAAGGGTAGCATGAGGTACAATTCTTAATCTTTCTTTGGAAATTAATTTACCTGTTTCTCTGCAAATTCCGTAGGTTTTATTTTCAATTCTAATCAATGCATTTTCTAAAGATTGAATAAACTTATCCTGGCGTGCAGCCAATTTTGAGTTTTCTTCTTTTGACATAACCTGATAACCTTCTTCTAACACTTTGAAAGTAGGAGATGTATCCATAATATCGTTTCCTCCGGTGGTTGTAAAAGCTTCAGTTAGAATTTCCAAATCCTGACGTGCTTTTTCAAGCTTCTTCAAAATTATTTCTTTGAATTCCTGTAATTCTTCATCAGAATATCTCGTTTTGGCAGTTTCCTGATCTTTTTCTTTATTTGTTGTCATAACGCTTATTTTTTACAATCATAATTTACTTACAACAATGAAAATCTTTATTTCATCGCTTAAATCTATTTCTACTTTATTTTCATTGTTGATTTTATCAACTAACTTTAAAGACTCGGATAAAGTTTCTGAACAAATATACGAATAATTATTGGACAAAGGTAATGTAATTGCATTGTTTTTTTCAATTTCCACAGAAATTTTATCAGTAACCTCATAATTAAGATCTTTACGAAGATTTTGAATGCGGTTTACCAATTCTCTGGCAATTCCTTCTTCAATTAATTCTTCAGTTAAGGTTATATCCAAAGCAACCGTTAAAACGCCTAAATTGGCAACAACCCAACCAGGGATATCTTCGGTAATTATTTCAACATCAGATAATAATAGTTCAACTGTTTCACCATCAACATTAAATTGATACGAACCCTCGATCTCCATTTTTGTTATGGCTTGCTGATCAAACGCTGAAATTTCATTAGCAATTTGTTTCATCAGTTTACCATATTTTGGTCCTAAGGTTTTAAAATTAGCTTTGATTTTTTTTACTAAAACCCCGGCAGTTTCTGATAAATATTCAATTCCTTTTATATTTACTTCAGAAAGTATCAGATTTTCAACGGCTTGAATTTGTTTTTTGAAAGTGTCATTGCTAACTGGTAACATAATTTTATTCAACGGCTGACGAACCCTGAGATTCGTCTTTTTTCTCAGCGACAAAACCATAGAAGTAATTTTCTGTGCCAGTTGCATTCTTTCTTCCAGTTCTTTATCAATTAATGCTTCATTAGCAACTGGAAAATCTGTGAGATGGATAGACTCATGTTTTATTTTTCCGGTAATGGTGTTTAAATCAGTAAATAAACGATCCGTAAAGAAAGGTGCTATAGGAGCTGATAATTGTGCAATTGTATTTAAACATTGATACAAAGTCTGATAAGCTGAAATTTTGTCAGAAGTATATTCTCCTTTCCAAAAACGGCGGCGGCATAAACGAACATACCAGTTACTTAAATATTCATCTACAAAGTCCTGAATAAATCTACCGGCTTTTGTAGGTTCATAATCAGCATAACTTTCGTCTACATTTTTGATGAGTGTATTTAATTCAGAAAGTATCCAACGATCAATTTCAGGGCGTTGTGTAATAGGAATTTCTTCTTCGCTATAGGTAAATTTGTCTATGTTTGCATACAATGCAAAGAAACTATAGGTATTATAAAGTGTGCCGAAAAACTTTCGTTGTACTTCACCAATGCCTTCAAGGTCAAATTTCAAATTATCCCATGGTTGCGCATTGGTAATCATATACCAGCGGGTTGCATCCGGTCCGTATTTTTCGATAGTTTCAAAAGGATCTACTCCATTTCCTAAACGTTTCGACATTTTATTGCCATTTTTATCCAGAACCAAACCATTGGAAACAACTGTTTTATAAGCAACAGAATCAAATAACATTACGGCAATGGCATGAAGAGTAAAGAACCAGCCCCGGGTTTGATCTACTCCTTCGGCAATAAAGTCTGCAGGGAACATTGAATCTCCCCATGTTTCAACATTTTTAGGGTAGTTAAATTGTGCATAAGGCATTGCACCTGAGTCGAACCAAACATCAATTAAATCGAGCTCCCGTTGCATTTTTTCTCCTTTTGATGAAACCAGAAATATGTTGTCAACAAATGGGCGGTGTAAATCAAAACTATTGTAATCCATGGAAGCATAGGGATTTGATTTCATAAACCCTGCGGTAATTGATTTCTCAATTTCCTGATTTAATTGTTCGATAGAACCAATACAGATTTCTTCGCTACGATCTTCTGTTACCCATATAGGTAAAGGAGTTCCCCAATAACGTGAACGGGAAAGATTCCAATCCACCAGATTTTCAAGCCAGTTACCAAAACGACCGGTGCCGGTAGATTCCGGTTTCCAGTTGATAGTTTTGTTGAGCTCAATCATTCTGTCTTTTACAGCAGTAGTTTTTATAAACCATGAATCCAGCGGATAATACAAAATTGGTTTATCTGTTCTCCAGCAATGTGGATAAGAATGTTCGTATTTCTCTGTTTTAAAAGCTTTGTTTTCTTTTTTGAGTTTAACAATAATTTCTACATCAACACTTTCATCGGTTTTGGGATCAAAATCGGGTTTGTATTCCGATTTTACAAATTTTCCTGCAAATTCACCCATTTCATCAATAAACTTTCCTTGCTTATTTACCATGGTTAATGAACCGATACCATTTTGTTTGGCAACACGAAAATCGTCTGCTCCAAAGCTGGGAGCAATATGTACAATACCTGTTCCATCTTCGGTAGTTACAAAATCACCGCAAATTACCCTGAAAGCATCCCCGTCTGTTGGTTGAGCATAAGGCAATAATTGTTCGTAACTGATACCTTTCAATTGAGAACCTTTATATTCAGCAATTACTTCAAAAGGTATGTTTTTGTCTCCCGGTTTGTATGCATCCAATGGAATTTCTGCATTTTTTTCAGGAAAATATTTACTTAATAAATCTTTACCAAGAATAACTGTAACAGCTAAAGAAGTATAAGGGTTATAAGTTTTAACTTTAACGTAAGTTATATTTTTACCAACTGCAAGAGCAGTATTTGATGGGAGTGTCCAGGGAGTGGTAGTCCAGGCCAAAAATGACAAGTCTCCTGAGTTGTTATCGAATAAGAAAGCAGATTTTTGATCATTAATAACTTTAAACTGTGCTACTACAGTATTGTCTTTTACATTTTTATAACAGCCCGGCTGATTAAGTTCATGAGTACTCAATCCTGTTCCAGCTGCAGGAGAGTAAGGTTGTATGGAATAACCCTTGTATAATAATCCTTTTTCATAAAGTTTGCTAAGCAAATACCAGCAGGATTCAATATATTTATTATCGAAAGTAATATAAGGATTGTCAAGATCCACCCAATAGCCGATTTTACGGGTAAGATCGTCCCATAAATCCTTGTATTTCATTACTTCGATACGACATTGTTTGTTATATTCCTCAACAGATATTGATTTACCAATGTCTTCTTTAGTAATACCTAATGTTTTTTCAACTGCCAGTTCTATAGGTAATCCATGAGTATCCCAACCGGCTTTACGTTTAACGTAAAATCCTTTCAGAGTTTTATAACGGCAAAAAATATCTTTGATTGCACGTGCCATAACATGGTGAATACCAGGCAATCCATTTGCACTTGGTGGCCCTTCATAAAAAACAAAAACGCTGTCATTACATCGGTTTTCAAGTGATTTTTCAAATATATGGTTTTCTTCCCAGTTTTTTAGTACATCTTTTCCAATCTGAGGAAGGTTCAAGTGTTTGTATTCGTTGTATTTCATAAATTAACTCGTCATTCTGTTAAAAGCCTGCAAAAGTAAAAAAAAACTCTGAATTATCTATTTATTAAATGAGTAGATTTTTTAAGAGGGCTGATTTGAATATTCTTTATCCATATAATAACAAAAAATATTCATTTTGTTTTAGAGCAATAGAATTATTTTAGTCAAACTTATTATACAGTTTCATCAAAGTGCAAAAATATTTAATATTTTTTAATGTATGATTCAATGTCGTTTAGATAGAAATGTATTGTTGTAATATATATGTCTAGATTATGTGTGAGTTAAGGAATTCAAATATTGACAGTTAGTTTTACATTGTAAGGTTTGATTATATATTTGAACATTAAGCTTCGATAGACTTGTAAGCGTCAAGGTAAAAACCGTTAAATAAACAGCACAGAAGTATGATTCTAAATAAAACCTTCATTTTTTATAATATTTTTATTTATCTTTGATGAAAATATAATACAACTGTATATGTTACTACATATCATGAAAAAAAGCATGTTGTTTTTATACATTATGTGTTTAATCGCTTTTAATACTGCTTATTCTCAACCTGAGGTTAACAACTCTCAAAACGAAATTGTAACAGATCATTCTTTTAAACAAGAAAACATACTTCATCAGTTAGCACAAATTGATACTGTTAATTTTACTTCATCAAACCTGCCAATTATTATTATAACAACAAATAATATAAATATTCCCGATACTCCTAAAATTGCTGCACACATGGGTATTATTTATAATGGGGAAGGAGTAAGAAATTATATGACGAATCCTTTCAATAATTATAATAATAAAATTGGTATAGAACTAAGAGGTTCCTCTTCGCAATCGTTTCCTCAAAAATCATACAGTATTGAAACCCGTGATGTTAATGGTTTGGAACATGATACAGTTGTACTTGGAATGCCTGCCGAAAATTCCTGGATATTGTATGCTCCTTATGATGATAAAACCTGTATGCGAAATACGATGACCTATAATATTGCTAACAAAACAAATCATTATGCAGTAAGGACAAAGTTTTGTGAGTTAGTTTTAAATGGACAATATATGGGAATTTATGTCTGGATGGAAAAAATAAAACGGGATGCAAACCGTGTTGATATTTCAAAGCTGGATGTTGCAGATACATTGGGAGATGATCTTACAGGAGGTTATATAGTTAAAATAGATAAACCTACAGGTGATGGTGGAACAGATGGCTGGAATTCAAATTATCATCCGACAACTTCCACTAATATTCATTTTCTATATGATTATCCTGATAACTCAGTGATAGTTACGAAACAAAAAAACTATATTAAAACAAATATTGATTCATTTGAACTGGCACTTAAATCTACAAATTATGCAGACCCTGTTAATGGGTATAGAAAATATATAGATGTAAACTCTTTTATTGATTATTTTATTATCAATGAAGCCAGCCGTAATGTTGATGGTTATCGGTTAAGTACATTTTTGTACAAAGACAAAAACACTATGGGTGGTAAAATATTTATCGGACCAGTATGGGATTACAATATTGCATGGTGGAATGCAAATTATTGCAGTGGCAATTCAACAACAGGCTGGGCTTATAATTTTAATAATGTTTGTACTGATACTTATATGGTTCCTTTCTGGTGGGCAAAGTTTGTACAGGATACTGTTTTTAAAAATAATCTAAAATGCCGCTGGACAGAACTCAGACAAACTGTATTAAGCATCCCTGCAATTTTTAGTTACATTGATAGTACAGCAAACCTTTTGAATGAAGCTCAGTCACGTCATTTTATTAAATGGCCTATTTTGGGTGTATATACCTGGCCCAATCCAACACCTTATGCTACAACCTATGCTGGAGAAATAACAGCAATGAAAAATTGGATACAGAGCCGGATGACGTGGTTGGATGCAAATATGCCCGGAACATTAAACTATCCGCTTGTAAACTTAGGAAATGATACGCTGGTTTGTCCTGGCCAATTTAATTTAAATGCCGGGAATACCGGAAGTTCCTTTTTATGGATGAATGGAGCTGTTTCACAAATAATTACAGTGAATACTTCAGGTGATTTTTCCGTTACTGTAAATAAAAACGGATGTAAAAAAAGCGATACTGTTACAATCACCCTTAAGCCGCATCCTAATGCTTTTGCAGGAAATGATACAAGTATTTGTCAGGGTAACAGTATTGTACTTACAGCTACAGGTGGAGTGAGTTATAGCTGGAATAACAATGTACTACAGGCAGTTCCTTTTGTTCCGATTTTCTCACAAAATTATGCTGTAACCGTTACAGGTGCAAATGGATGTAAAAGTAAAGATAGTCTGAATGTTACGCTTATTACGAATCCAGCAAAACCTTCAATTACTGTAAAATATGGAATCATGGATACTTTAATCTCCAATGTTCCTTCTGGAAATCAATGGTATAAAAATGGGAATATATTATTGGGTGAAAACGGTTCAAAATTTATAGTACCATCAAATATAAATGCCAATTATTACGATATTGTTACTGAAAATGGCTGTTTTTCAGTTCCGTCCGACTTGATTACAATTACAGTTGGTATAAATGAATTTTCTGATAATTGTAGTTTTATTGTATTTCCTAATCCATTTAAAGAAAAAACCACTATCAGCTATTCTTTAAAACAAGCTGTACATATCCAATTAATAATTTATGATATAACGGGCAGAGTAATAAATATACTTTGTAATTATTTACAGGAAAAAGGTGTACATACTGTAACTTTTAATTCAGCTGAGTTAAAATCAGGTGTATACTATTTTAGTATGAAATCAGGTGAAGATGTTTATACCGGAAAAATTGTCAAAATAAAATAATTCAAAAAACAAAACTGATTTAAAGTCAATAAAATGAAAAATTGTTCTTTTAAACTAATCTTACTTATAAGTTTTATTTTTATCTCAAATACAATAAAAGTAAGAGCACAATTTACCAATGGTAATTTAATTGTGTTGAAAGTGGGTAATGGTACAGATACATTAATTAACTTGGGTAATGCATGTTATTTGCAGGAATATAGTACTTCAGGAACTCTTGTCAATACAATTCCTTTAGCTGTATCAGGAGCAAATCCGGTTTGCATTAGTGGATCAGCAACATCCGAAGGTCAGCTAAGCAGAAGTCCAGATGGTAGTTTGCTTAGCTTTGCTGCTTATAAAATATCACCACCTTATACGTCGAGTCTGGCAAATAGTACTTCAGCATTAGTTAACAGGGTGGTTGTTAAAGTTAATCACAATGGAACAGTAAGTATTGCTGCAGCTACTTCTACTGCTTTTTCTGCAAACAACATACGTACAGCAGTTTCTGATGCATATGGGAATTACTGGGCAGCAGGTGGCACAACAGGAGTCTATCATTTTGGAAGTACAGCTGCTGATACAGCTGTTGTTTCCAATACATCAACAAATATAAGGTATTTATCGATTTTTAATAATCAATTATATTATGTTACCAATAAAGGAACTTTCGGGCTTTATAAAGTAGGAAATGGTATTCCAACGAACAGTGGTCAACTATCAACCAATATTCTGGCAACAGGAGCAACTTCCTCGCCTTTTGCATTTTCGATAAACGCAACATCAGATATTTGTTATATTGCTGATGACAGGGCTATTTCCGCAGGAGGAGGTATACAGAAATGGATTAACAATGCCGGAGTATGGACTTTAGCATATACATTGGGATGTGGAAACGCCTCAACAGTTGGATGCAGAAGTATAACCGTAAACTGGAGTGGTACAAGTCCGGTAATATATGCAACTACTGCAGAATCTTCCAATAACCGCATAATAAAAATAACGGATAACGGATCTACAGCAACAGCATCAACTTTAGCTACATCTTCTCTGAATACATTATTCAGAGGTCTTGCCTTTACTCCCGAGAATAATGTAATTTCAGATAATATTCCAAACTATTCTATCAGTCAGGTAAAGGGAGTTAATAGCCAGGGAGAAGCCGATTCTAATAATGTTTACTGTAGACTAACAGCTGTTGTGCATGGGATTAATTATTCAAATACAGGATTATCTTTTTATATGATGGATGCAAATTCAGGAATCAATATTTACCATTCATCGTCTACCTTTGCTTATAATGTTACTGAAGGAGACAGAATAAGAGTAATTGGTAGAATACAACAAAACAGAGGCCTTATTCAGATAGTTCCTGATTCTATTGTTAAATTATCCTCAGGAAATTCATTGAATACTGCTCAATTAGTTACTTCCTTAAATGATAATTATGAATCCATGCTTATCAAAATGGATAATCTTGTATATATTTCCGGGTGGCCGACTATAGCAGGACCCACTGCAACAGTTACTGCATTAAAAGGGAATGATACAGTTCTGCTTACAATTTTTACCCAATGTTCATTGCAGGGAACAGCTGCTCCAACAGCTTCTTTTAAAATCACAGGTATTGAATCGCAATATTCTAATACTATAACACCTCCATTCAATTCAGGATATATGATTTTTCCAAGATATATTTCTGATTTAATGATTACTTCAATTAATGATATTACACCAGATGCTTCAGCTGTTAAAATTTATCCGAATCCATCAAAAGGAAAATTTGAGGTAGAAACGAATAATATGAACTCTGTTGATGTCAGTATTTTTAACTTACAGGGAAGTATCATTCATCAGTTTACAGATGAAAAACCTGTTTTCAGTATTGATATCTCTGATTATGAAAGTGGGTTTTATTTCATCAGAATTACGGATAGAAAGACAATGAGGTCTTTTGTAAACCGACTTATAATTCAATAAGGATTAAAAATATAAATCAACTTTAATGATAAAAATACTGGTCCAGTTTGCTATCTTTCATTTAGCGAAGTAATAAGAATAATTTATTTGTCATTTAATCTGCAGTTACAAACTTTTTGATTTGCTTTTTTTGAAAGCGGATAACGCAGATAACTAAAGGGAAATGCTGATTAACTTTTTACTACTTACAACATTATTATGATTAGCATTATACTATTTTCCCAATATATTTAATGATAATTCCTTTTGGTTTTACGTATGATTTTCTGTATTAAAAACAAATAAACCATTATAGATGAAAAATCTACAATGGTTTATTATAGTTGAAATCAGTTTTCTTTTATTCTTAAACGACAGCTATAGAACATCCTGAAATGAAAACAGGTTAAAAGAAAACTGATTATATTGTTTAATTAATTTACAGAAGTTTTCGTTTATGCGTTAAAAAGTGGATAATCAGTATATCCTTTTTCATCGGAAGCATAAAACAAATCCATTTTGAGATCGTCAGATAATTCCTGCATATTTTCAAATCTACTAACCATATCAGGATTATTAATAAATGGACGACCGAAAGCAATTAAATCACCCAATCCGTTAGTAAGATTTAATTCGGCTGTTTCCTTGTTGAAGCCACCTGCAAGGATAATATTATTTTTGAAATTATTTCGAATTATTTTTTTAATTTCAATTGGAACTTCAGGAGCTCCCATAGCAGAATGGTCAACCAGATGAATGTAGCTTATGTTAAGTTTATTAAGCTGTTCTGACAAGTAATTGTAGGTGTCGTTAATTTCAAGGTAATGTGGCATATCGCTGGCAACTCCGAATGGAGATAAGCGAATACCTGTTTTTTCTCTTCCAATTTCTTTTGCAACAGCAGCAACAACTTCAAGTACAAAGCGACAACGATTTTCGATGTTACCGCCATAATTATCTTTACGGATATTGCTGATTGGAGACAAAAACTGTTCAAGTAAATAACCATTGGCAGCATGCAATTCCACACCGTCGAATCCAGCTTCCATAGCATTAGTAGAAGCAGTTACAAATTCTTTTAAGCTTAACTGAAGATCTTCATTTGTCATTTCTTTAGGTATAGGAAAATCTTGCATCTGTTGTGAATCTGTCCACATTTGTCCTGCTGCTTTAACAGCTGAAGGTGCAAGAATTTGTGTACCTTCTTTCATGTTGAGTTGATGACTTATTCTCCCGGTATGCATGAGTTGTACAACGATTTTTGCGCCTTTGTGATGAACAGCAGTCGTGACCAATTTCCATCCTTCAACTTGTTGTTTGTTAAAAATACCGGGTATTCTTGCATAACCCAAACCATTGGGTGATGGTGATGTACCTTCAGTAATAATTAAACCTGCTCCTGAACGTTGTTTGTAATATTCAGCCATAAGTGCATTTGGGATATTTCCTATTGCCCTGCAACGGGTCATGGGTGCCATTACTATATGGTTTTTTAAATCTAAGTTCCCTTTTTTAAAGGGTGTATATAATTTCATTTGTTTATATTTTTTTAATTGCTGAAATTGAATTTTTAAAAAAATTCAAATTTGTTAATTCTTTTTGAGTTTTACAGCTAGCTTGTCCCGATTAATCGGAAGAATGCCAATTATTTATTCATTTTGTCAATAGTTCTTTAAAATATGCACATTTCGAAGTTTTATAAAATGTGTAAAGATAAAAACAAGCAATCTACTAAAAAGTTTTGGGATACTAAAATGGATTTAATTTTAAATTTAATACCCTAAGCTGGAGAGAAATTAAGTATTATACTAAAACGGGATAAATTTTTGCATTTTCTGAATACACTGAATTTTTTTCTGAACTATAAAGCAAGTTATTAAGAGCCTTTGTATAAGCCTATGTATATGTTGGGTCTTTTGTTAAATAAAATCATTATAAGATGTTTATATCAATAAATGATTTAATTTTGTTTAAGTTTACGGATAAAAAAAATTAACAAAAATGAATAAATAAATAGTTTAGCAGTTTTTGACTGGAATTGCTTTTATTCACACCTGCTTGTCAACAGGTTACTGAAGTATAGCCTAAATTTGAGGACGACATATTTTTAAGATATTAACAACAAAAAAACACACATGAAAAAAATCATCACTTTGACAATTTTTATATTAGTTACATTATATGCCAATACTCAAGGTATTTACATCAAAACTTTTGGTAATAGTAATGATAACCCAATAGTTTTTTTGCACGGTGGGCCTGGATACAACTGTGTGAATTTTGAAGTAACTACAGCACAAAAACTTGCAGATAAGGGTTTTTTTGTAATAGTTTACGATAGACGTGGAGAAGGGCGAAGTAAAGATCCAAATGCAAAGTTTACTTTTAAAGAAACTTTTGATGATCTAGATAGCATTTATCAAGATTATAATCTGACTAGTGCAACGCTAATTGGACACAGTTTCGGTGGTATCGTTGCAACGCTTTTTGCAGAAATTAATCCTAAAAAAGTTCAATCTATCATTTTTGTTGGTGCACCTGTTTCTTTACAAACAACTTTTAAAAATATCATCTCAAAATCAAAAACTATCTATCAAACAAAGAAAGATAGTGTAAACTTAAATTACATTTCAATGCTTGAAAATATGGACACTACAAGTATTGAATATAGTTCTTATTGTTTTGTTCATGCAATGCAAAATGGTTTTTATACTCCCAAAAATTCGACAGCAGAAGCAAAAAATATTTATTCTAAATTTAAAACAGATACACTATTGACAAAATATGCTTCTAAGATGACTGTTAAAGCACCAAAAGGATTTTGGAAAAATGAGAAATATACAACTATTGATCTTACAAAGAATATTCAATCGTTACAAAAGCAAAAAATAAAAATCTATGGACTATATGGTAAAGACGATGGACTTTATTCTAACACACAAGTAGTTGATTTGCAAAGTTTAATTGGAATAAGTAATCTAAAATATTTTGACAACTGCTCTCACAATGTTTTCATTGACCAACAATCACAATTTATTGAAGCAATTTATATGTGGACAAAATAATATTTGGTGCTAACATTCAGTCGTATAACCGAAATTTCTTTCATGAAAAATCCCATTATTTGAAAAAGCTAATGGGATTTTTGTCTATACAGTTCCAAACGCTTTGTACGTGATAAATGTTTTACCATTAACTTCACATCACCTTCAAAAATATCTTCTCTTTAACTTATCTTTTCCCAACTGCCTCTGTGTTTTCTCATTCGTTGTAACTGTTCAATAAGTTTTTGGTTTTTTTGTGTGGTAAGCAATTTATCTTCGTTTAATATATCAATTGCAAGATCGCGGGCAATTTTTATTAATTTCTCATCTTTTACGATATCTGCCAGGTGGAGATCGAGCATTCCGCTTTGTTGTGTCCCTTGCATATCACCGGGTCCGCGGAGTTTTAAATCGGCTTCGGCAATTTCAAATCCATCGGTAGTACGTACCATGGTTTCTATACGTTTTCTGCCATCTGAAGTTAATTTGTTTCCACTCATCAGTATACAATAGGATTGTTCAGCACCCCGCCCCACCCGGCCTCTTAACTGATGAAGCTGGGATAAGCCAAATCTTTCTGCATTTTCTATAATCATTACAGATGCATTGGGTACATCAACGCCTACTTCAATAACAGTTGTGGAAACCATAATTTGTGTTTCACCTTTTACAAAGCGTTGCATTTCATAATCTTTAACAGCTGATTTCATTTGTCCATGTACTATACTAACTGCAAATTCAGGGAGCGGGAATTCCCGGGTAATACTATTGTAACCATCCATCAAATCTTTTAAATCCAGGGTTTCCGATTCGTTGATAAGCGGATATACCACATACACCTGTCGTCCAGCGGTTAGTTGTTGTCTGATAAAACTAAATACCTTCAATCTTGCAGAATCAAAATAATGGTAGGTTTTTATAGGTTTCCTGCCGGGAGGCATCTCATCTATTGCTGAATAATCTAAATCACCATAAAGTGTCATTGCCAGCGTTCGTGGAATGGGTGTTGCTGTCATTACCAAAATATGCGGTTGCCTTTCGTTCTTTGTCCATAGTTTAGAACGTTGCTCAACGCCAAAACGATGTTGTTCATCTATAATTACAAGTCCCAGACTGGCAAACTGAACAGTATCTTCAATCAATGCATGAGTTCCGATTAAAATATGAATTGTGGATGATTGAAGCCCTTCATCAATTATTTTACGTTTTGCTTTTTTAGTAGACCCTGTAAGTAATTCAACACTAATATTTAACCCATTCAACATACGGCTAATGGTTTCAAAATGCTGATTTGCTAATATTTCAGTAGGAACCATGAGGCATGACTGATAGTTATTATCAATAGCGATGAGCATACACATCAGGGCTACCAATGTTTTTCCACTACCAACATCTCCCTGAAGCAAACGGTTCATTTGTTTGCCTGAGCCCAAATCTGTACGAATCTCTTTAATTACCCTTTTCTGTGCATTGGTAAGTTCAAATGGTAAATACTGTTTGTAAAAAGTATTAAAATAATGACCTACAGTTCCAAAACAATGTCCTTCTGTTTTGGTAAGCCTTATTTGTTTCATCATTAGCAAACTCAACTGCAGAAAAAACAATTCTTCAAATTTTATCCGCAATTGTGCTTTTTGCAATATTTCAGTATTTGAAGGGAAGTGAATATTTATAAGTGCTTCTTCTCTTGAAATAAATCTGTATTTACTTATGATTTCTTCCGTCAATGTTTCGGGTATGCTTTTTTTAGCTACCCCAATCAATGTTTTAGTAATTTTACTAATTCCTCTGGAGGTGAATCCCATTGCCTTCAGTTTCTCTGATGAACTATAATAAGGATATAATCCTTCAATAGTTTCACTTTGATTTTCAGCAATAGATTCAATATCAGGATGAAGAATATTATAGGATCCGTTAAATATAGAAGGTTTTCCGAAAACAACATATTCTTCTCCCAATTTCAATTTTTCTTTTATCCATTTAATACCTTGAAACCAAATAAGTTCAATGTTTCCGGTTTCATCCTGAAATCTTGCAATAAACCTTGTGGCTCTCATTTTTCCTATCGTTTCTGTGGCTGTTATTTTCCCCTTCATTTGAACATACACCAAATCACTCGTGATTTCATTGGCTTTATAAAACTTCGTTCTGTCGATATAACGGAAAGGATAATATTGTAATAAATCGCCAAAATTTACTATATTCAATTCTTTACGAAGTAGTTCAGCCCTTTTTGGGCCTACTCCTTTAAGAAATTCAATAGATGTTTCGGCAAAATTATACGACATATTTTTTTATTGCAAACCTACAAATTTTATCGGAAATGATAAAACGGAATGCTGGGAAAAAGAATAGGAATCAATTTCTTCTTTCAATTTAAGATTTCCTGGGAAAAGAAAATCAATTTACTTTCTCATGCATGGATTCTAATATATTTTCTGCAATATAAATTTCCATGTTTTTTTTCACAATAACCTGACAAGCTAATCGATTGTGATTTTTAAGCTCCTGAGGTGTAAAAACTCCATCTTCAACAAAACTATGATTTCCACCTCCTTTCTTAACCACACATTTACATCTTTTACAACTTCCTCCACCACCACAAGAAGAAGGCAAATATATATTATTCTGTGCTAGTGTATAAAGAAGAGATGATCCTCGTCTTACAATTATTGTTTTTTTATTATTGATCAAGATCGTCACTTTAAAAAGATTCTTAAACTTTAATATGCTAAAATACAGTAACCCAATTACAAAAATTACAATCAACAATAAAAAGAAGCAGGAAGTATTCGTCATTCGTAATCTTATCTTTATAATTTTTAATTTGCTGGTTTATCGTGAACAAAGATAATTTATTCAAATAATTTAATGAAAGAAAATGGAA
Organism: Bacteroidales bacterium; assembly: GCA_049315385.1. Taxonomy (GTDB): domain Bacteria; phylum Bacteroidota; class Bacteroidia; order Bacteroidales; family JACABE01; genus JACABE01. The sequence continues at coordinate 12,997 of JBMOKG010000024.1, read as the reverse complement.
TAAATTTGCTATCAATTTAAAATAAATCAATATTTTTTGAATTGAATTACTATCTGGTGTTTATTTTTTTCTATATTTTAATGAATAAGCAGCTTCATTTACCGTTAATTATTCGTAAATAATGACTAATTCTCAATAAAATATGAAATTATATTTCGGAAAGCCAAAGATTTAGACTACTTTTGCAGATTATTAAAAATTATACACAAAATGAAAACATTTAACGAATTAGGCATTGATCCACGAGTATTGAAAGCCATTGAAGAATTGGGTTTTGAAAGAGCAATGCCGGTTCAGGAAGAAGTAATCCCTGTTTTATTAGAAAACGAAACAGATTTAGTAGCATTAGCACAAACCGGAACAGGTAAAACTGCTGCCTTTGGATTACCTCTTATTAACAAAATTGACAGTAATAATACCATTCCGGAGGCACTTATATTATGTCCAACCCGTGAATTGTGCATTCAGATTGCAAATGACTTGGTTTCTTATTCGAAGTATATTGATACTTTCAAAGTAATCCCCATTTATGGTGGCGCAAATATAGAAACACAAATCAGACAATTATCAAGAGGTGTTAATGTAATTGTTGCTACTCCCGGTAGAATGCTCGATTTGATGAGAAGAGGTAAAATTAACCTTTCCAATATTAAATATGCTGTTTTAGATGAAGCCGATGAAATGCTTGATATGGGATTTCAGGATGAGCTGAATGAAATATTAAAAGAGACACCAAAAACCAAAAATACATGGTTATTTTCTGCAACTATGCCTACTCAGGTCGAAAAAATTGCAAGAGGTTATATGAATAAACCAGTTGAAATAACTGTAGGTTCTAGAAATTCTGGCTCTGATAATGTAAAACACTATTGCTATCTGGTTCATGCAAAAGACAGATATCTTGCACTCAAAAGAATTGCAGATTATTATCCAGATATTTATGCAATTATTTTTTGCCGTACACGTAGAGAAACACAGGAAGTTGCAGACTGGCTGATAAAAGACGGTTATAATGCGGATGCATTACATGGTGATTTGTCTCAGGTTCAACGGGATAATGTAATGAATAAATTCAGAGTCAGAAATTTGCAAATGCTTGTTGCAACTGATGTTGCTGCCAGAGGTTTAGATGTAAATGATCTTACTCATGTAATCAACTATAATCTTCCTGATGAAATAGATGCTTATACTCATAGAAGTGGAAGAACAGGCAGAGCCGATAAATCCGGAATTTCAATTGCAATTACAAATATGCGTGAAAAGCATAAAATTAAAGAAATTGAAAGACATATAGGTAAAAGCTTCAAAATGGCTAAAATTCCTAATGGTAAAGAAGTTTGTGAAAAACAACTTTTTCATATGATTGATAAAATGGAAAAAGTAAGCGTAAAAGAAGAAGAGATTACAGACTTTTTACCGGTGATTTATAAAAAATTAGAAGAACTTTCTAAAGAAGATTTAATAAAACGATTTGTATCTGTTGAGTTCAATCGTTTCCTTACTTATTATCGCAATGCTCCTGATTTGAATGTTTCAGAAAAAGGAAATGAACGTTCAGGTAAACCGGAAACCACTGAAGGATTTGCAAGATTATTTATAAATCTTGGTAAAATGGACGGTTTGCAACCTCCACATCTGATTGGTCTGGTAAATGATGTAATGCAAAGCAGAGATATTAAAATCGGCAAAATAGAAATTCTTAAATCTTTTTCTTTCTTCGAAGTAGAAGCAAGTTATCTTGATATGATGCTGGCCGCATTTAAGGATGTTAGATATGGTGACAGATCTGTTGCTATTGAACAATCTTCGCCAAGAAAAGACGGATCGGATGAAGGAAGAAGCCGTGGACGTCGTGATAGCAGCTATGGAGGTGAAAGAAGATCATCACCCCGGAGAAATGAAAGCAGAAGTGACGAAAGACGTAGTTTTTCAAGAAGAGGCGACGAAAAGAAAACGGATGACAGAAGGGGAGGAGAAAGAAAAGAATGGGGTAAAGAATCTTCCGGCAGTAGATTTAGTAAAGAAAGCAGCAGCCGTCCTCCAAGAGAGTCAGAAAACCGTTTTAAGAAAGAACCTGAAAACCGTCCATTCAGAGAGTCTGAAGGGGGTCGTTTTAAGAAAGATCCTAATACAAGTGTTAACAAAAGAGAGTCTGACAGAACAAGCAGAACTGGCAGACCAAGCAAGAAAAGATGGTAATACTTTGATTTTTTATTAATATCATAATAATTCATATTAACCCTGTCATGGTTTTTACTTTGATTGAATGAATCCCAAATTTTTCCCAATTTAAGATATTAACTCATTCACTTAAGTATTCCTGAATCTAAACATCTTTGTTTCTTAAGGCTGTTAAAATTCAGATCAACCCTGCAGGGTTTTTTGAATGCAGATAAATACAATACCGATTGCTATAATAATAAATGAAAACAACCTACAACAATAGAAAATATGTGGTTATTACCATTTTTGTGGTAGTAGGTTTTATTTTTATTGCCCGATTGTTTTTCCTTCAGATTATTGACAATAGCTATGTATTATCAGCCAATAAAAACGCACTTCGTTTTATCACCAATTATCCTGCCCGTGGATTAATATACGACCGTAATAATAAACTTCTGGTTTACAACGAAGCAGTATATGATCTGATGGTAATTCCAAAACAGCTAAAACCTTTCGATACAATTGAACTATGTAATCTGGTAGGTGTTACAAAAGAAGATTTGATCATAAAACTCAAAAAAGCGAGAGAATATTCACCTTATGCAGCTTCTGTTTTTGAAAAACAAATTTCAAAAGAAAATTATGGATATTTACAAGAGAAGATGTACAAATATAGTGGATTTTTTGTTCAATCCCGTACCTTGAGAAAATATCCATTATCTATAGCTGCTCATGCATTGGGTTATATTGGTGAAGTTGGTTCAGAAGTTTCAGATCCATATTACAAACCCGGAGATTATATTGGGATGAGTGGTCTGGAGAAGTATTACGAAAATATTTTAAGAGGTCAAAAAGGATCAAAAATCGTAATGTATGATGTTTTCAACCGCGAAAAAGGGAGTTTTCATAATGGTATTTACGATACCGTTGCTATTGCAGGTGACGCACTCCACTCTACGTTGGATGCAGACTTACAGGCATATGGTGAATTGTTGATGAAGAATAAAATTGGCAGTATTGTTGCAATTGAACCTAGCAGCGGAGAAATTTTATCCATGGTTTCCAGTCCGACTTATGATCCTAACTTATTGGTAGGCCGTGTAAGAGGAACTAACTATAATTTATTGCTGAAAGATCCAAGCAAACCATTGTTTGATAGGGCTTTGATGGCTGTATATCCCCCAGGTTCAATTTTTAAAATAGTTCAATCCTTAATAGCATTAGAAGAAGGAGTTATTACTGAAAGAGCAGCATTTCCCTGTGATAAATCTTTACTGGGTTGTCATAATCATCCTAACGCTTCTGATTTGAAAAGTGCCATCAAAATGTCATGTAATCCCTATTTTTATCAGGTTTTCAGGCGTGTTATCCAACATGGACTTGCAAAAGACAGATTTACAGATAGTGAACTTGGCTTAAATTTATGGAGTGATAAAGCATTAAGTTTTGGACTTGGACAAAGACTAGAAGTTGATATCCCTAATCTTAAAAAAGGACGTATTCCTGATGCTAATTATTATGATAAAATCTACGGACATCATGCCTGGGCATTTAGTACCATTTATTCATTGAGTATAGGCCAGGGCGAAATGGGAATAATTCCTTTACAAATGGCTAATATAGCAGCAATATTTGCAAACAAAGGCTATTTTTATACACCTCATTTTGTTAAAGCAATAGGGAAAAACAAAACGATTAATCCGCTATTTTTGAAAAAAAATCTCACCAAAGTAAGTGACAAATATTTTCAGGTTGTGGCTGATGCCATGTACGAAGTTGTAAACGAACCCGGTGGTACAGCCTCCGGAGCCAGGATTGACAGCATTGTAGTTTGTGGAAAAACCGGAACTGCACAAAATCCTCATGGAGAAGATCACTCAATTTTTATTGCTTTTGCACCCAGAATAAACCCTAAGATTGCAATTGCTGTTTATATTGAAAATGCAGGATTTGGTGGTGTTTGGGCTGCTCCAATAGCAAGTTTAATGATCGAAAAATATATTCGAAAAAGCATAAAAACTGAAAAACGCAAAGAACTGGAAGAAAGAATGATCAACGCTAATTTAATGTCGAAACATTGAGAGAACAGAAAGGCATATTAGGGAATATTGACTGGGTAATGGTTGGTATGTATATTGCATTGGTCTTTATGGGCTGGCTCAATATTTATGCCGCCGTTTATGACGAAAATCATAAAAGTATTTTCGATTTTACACAAAGCTATGGGAAACAACTCATCTGGATTGCTTCTTCAGCACTTCTTGCTTTATTTATAATGGCTATTGATTCTAAATTTTTCTCTCAATTTGCATTTGGAATCTATGGTTTTTTTATATTTATGTTAGTTATTGTATTGGTTACCGGTAAGACTACTGCAGGTTCTAAATCATGGTTTGAAATAGGAGGCTTTGGGTTACAACCCTCCGAATTTGCAAAATTTGCATGTAATCTTGCTTTGGCAAAGTTTCTGAGTTCTACAGACATTCATATCAAAGAGCTGAAAACCAAGGCGTATGCTACTTTGATTCTTTTGGTACCTGCATTGTTGATATTATTGCAAAACGATACAGGTTCAGCTATAGTTTATGCTGTTTTTATTCTGGTATTATATCGTGAAGGGCTTTCGGGTAATATTTTAATATTCGGATTGATAATAGCTGTCCTTTTTGTGCTGGCATTATTAATCAATCAATTTATTCTGTCAGGCATTGTAATAGCATTGGCTTTGATTTTTATTATTTTTATCAGAAAAAACAGGAGAGGCATCATTACAATTCTTGCATTTTTAGTATTAACCATCAGTTTTATCTTTATTGTAGATTATGTTTTTAATCATGTATTACAGGATCATCAGCGGAATAGAATCAATGTTTTATTGAGTAAAGATATCGATTTAAAAGGGGTTGGTTATAATGTGAATCAATCAAAAATTGCGATTGGTTCCGGTGGTTTTATAGGAAAAGGATACCTGAATGGAACTCAAACAAAATTTAATTTTGTTCCTGAACAAAGCACTGATTTTATTTTTTGTACAGTTGGCGAGGAATGGGGTTTCGTCGGAAGTTTTATAGTAGTAGGTTTATTGATTGGATTGCTTATCAGAATAATTTTTGTTGCAGAACGGCAACGATCTCCATTTAGCAGAATTTATGGATATGGAGTTGCTTCCATTTTATTCATGCATATTTTTGTAAATATTGGCATGGCATTGGGTTTATTGCCTGTTATCGGAATTCCTCTGCCTTTTTTTAGTTATGGTGGCTCCTCGTTATGGTCGTTTACAATTTTGTTGTTTATCTTTATTAAACAGGATTCATACCGGTTGAATCTGTTGTAGGTTGGTTATTGGTTATTAAGTTATTGGGTTGAAAGCCAGAAGAACGAAGTCAGATGACTAAATAAGTGAACACTGAGCTTGTTGATACCAGATATCTATTCAAAGATATTTAAAAAAATTTTTAATTGATAAATTTCACATTCATTCGTTTACATTTAATTCTTAAATCCTTCTCTTTTGCAATAATCTGTTCCGATTTACAGGAAATGTAAGATGGGCTTTTAACTTATATCAGCTTATACACCTTTCCTGGCATAGCTTTTATTATCCCTTCGAGTTCCAGACTGAGCAAAGCTTCAGCTATTTTTGAAACATTTATTTTGGAATTAATACATAATTCGTCAATTGAACTTGATGGTTTTTGCATCAATAAATCGTAAATGATTTGTTCTTCGGGTTTGAGTTCGATAAAAAGCTGACGTTGTGCTGTTTTCTTAGGTTTTTTGTTTATTTCCCATCCCATGATATAGAGTAAATCTTCAGCAGATTGTATCAGTGCTGCTTTATTTGTTTTTATTAAATGATTACAACCTTCAGAAAATACATCACTTAATTTACCAGGAACAGCGAAAACATCACGATTGTATGAATTAGCAATTTCAGCAGTAATTAATGCTCCGCCTCTTTTAGCTGCTTCAACTACAATTACAGCATCTGCCATTCCGGCAATAATCCGGTTACGTTTGGGGAAATTTTCACGGTCAGGATTGGTATCACTCATGAATTCTGTGAGTAAACCTCCATTTTTAATCATTTTTTCAGCCAAAGGTTTATTCAATTGCGGATACACCCTATCCAGACCATGAGCTAACACTCCAACTGTAGGCAAATTATTATCAACCGCAGTTTTATGAGCGCATGTATCAATACCATAAGCCAAACCACTCACAATTAATATTTCCTGAGCTGCAAGATCACTTACCATTTTTTTGCAGATTTCCTTTCCGTATTCGGTAATGCTCCGGGTTCCAACCACACTCACAATTTTGCTAGCATTCAAATCAGCTGTACCGATATAATACAACATCATCGGACTGTCAATACATTGCTTCAGGCGGATAGGATAGGCAGCATCAAGGTAAAACAAAGGTTTAATATTAAACTTCTCAATAAAAGCCATTTCTTTATCAACCCTGTCGAACATATCATGGTTGACAATTGCATTTACCAATGATTCTCCAACACTTGGTATTTTGAGAAGAGTTGCTTTTTTTTCTTTAAAAATAGCCTCTACTCCACCACAATAGGATACCAGCTTTTTCCCGATGATGTCGCCCACTCCGGGAATTAAAGTAAGGGCTATTCTATACCTTAACATTTTCTATTATTAGTTTTCAAATGTACCGTATTTATTTATAATTTTATCAAAAATTTTCAAATACTTTGACAGTTACAAAAAATGTATTGATATGTCCTCTGGATTGGGGATTAGGACATGCTGCAAGATGTGTTCCGCTTATTCAATCTTTCCTAAAAGCAGGTGCTAATGTAATCATTGCTGCTGATAATCGTCCGCTTGTATTCTTACGTAAAGAATTTCCTGATTTGCAATTCATTCAATTTCCTGCTTATCAGATTACTTACCAAAACAAAGGGAGCTTTGCAATAAAAATGATACGTAGTATTCCCAATGTATTATTAAGTATTTACAAAGAACATAAATTACTTGACCAACTTATTGATAAATACAACATTGATATTGTTTTTTCTGATAATCGCTTTGGATTGTGGAATAAAAAAGCAAAATGTATTTTTATGACTCATCAGGTAATGATCAAGAGTCCACTAAAATCTGATTTTTTCGACAAATTGTTTTTTATTTTTAACAGCGCGTTTATTAAAAACTTTGATGAATGTTGGATACCTGATAATGAAAGCGAAATAAATCTATCAGGTGATTTATCCCATAAATACAAACTGCCTGTTACCACTTATTTTATAGGACCACTGTCTCGTTTTAAAAATACGGAAGCTACAAATGAAAATAAAAACATTGATGTTTTGGTATTGCTTTCAGGTCCGGAACCTCAACGCACGATTCTTGAAGAAATAATTCTTCAGCAACTGGCTAATAAAAAGATTAATACAGTTATTGTTGAGGGCATCCCTGAAAAAGAGGAAGTGAAAATTATCAACGATCAATTGACTATTTATTCTCATCTGGAAACGGATAAACTACAGTCACTCATACAGCAAGCTGCTCTAATCCTTTGTCGTTCGGGTTATTCCACAATTATGGATTTAGCTGTATTTGGTAAAAAAGCAATACTTATTCCTACTCCGGGACAAACAGAACAGGAATATCTGGCGGATTATTATCAGAAGAAGAAATATTATTATACGGTTTCGCAAAAAGAATTTAATTTAGATGAAGCGCTTACACAATCAAAAAAGTATACAGGAATTCTGATTAAACAAGATTTGAAAATTATAGATAAAGTAGTGAATCAGTTAATTACGAGTTTACAGTTGTAAATATTAAGAAAACATCTTTTTGACTTTCAATTTTTAGCAAATGGATTACTTTCTTCCCATTAAATTTTCAATCACCAAAAAGAAATAATCATCATTGATAACCGTCTCTGTCTTTATATAATCCGAAATATTTCTTACATCCGAAGGATATTCTTCAGATGGATTCAATTGCACATACATGCCGGAGAATGGAAATTCCAGCCGTATCATTTCTTGCTTTGAATCTAAAAGTTCCTTGAGTGCATCTGCAATTGCATCTTTAAAAGACTGGGCTTCTTTATATTGCATAATCTGATATATTAATTGAATTAAATCAAAAATTAAGGTATAAAATTATTAAAAATTAATCAAAAGAGAATTGAAAAGTCAATCTAATTGATTTTTTTGGGCAAAAAAACCTGATTGAACTTACAAGATAAAAAATATTTGCGATTAACAAATAACGATTTAAGAATAAAGGAGGAAATCACAAGTGCAGCAATAACTTAATAACCTCTAATTCTGATTCCTCAAGGCATATAAAATGATTATGAACGACTTACTACGAAGAAGACCGACATCAAATAATTTACGCTACAAAACAAGATTTTAAAACAGCGGGGGCCTGTGTAAGCAATACGAAATATCCAAGTTCTTTTATATAATTCGAAGAGAAATTTATCATGGATATTCTTTGTATACAAATAAATAATTAAAAAAAACATACAAAAAAGTAGCGAAGTGCAAAAGGATAATAAAAGCAAGTTTGTTTATTTCGCTACGTTTTATATTGCGTGGGTCTTTAAAAGCGTAGTTTTGAAGTAAATTATTTGCAGTCTTGATTTTTTGTAACTTTTGCATCAAGGCAAAAGTTAATAGTAAAAAATACCAATTAACGATTAACCGTTTAAAAAGTTAGATTCAAATAGAAAAAGGAAGTTTCTTGCGCAGCAATAACCCAATAACAATTAACTACTTCTTCCACTTCAGCGTACTGATCATATAATCAATATCTTTTTCAATAAATTCAATGACAGGTGCCAGCGAATCATTACTTGGAGCCATATTAAAATACAAGGCACCACGGATGTAATGTTTTTTCTTATCCGTTACAAAAAACTGATAAGGAGAAGCTACAGAATTACCTTTAATGTTATAAACCATACCGTAGATATTTTTTTCAGGGTTTTCATAAGCTTTTTCTTTGATGGAAGTAGCCTTAGAAATATGTTTGTCTACAAATCTACGGGCACTTTCTATCAAACTGTCCAGGTTATTTTTCAAAGGAATATAAGTAATGTGAATGGTAGCATTGAAAGCAGGAAAATTAATATTCATCCAGTATTTATCTTCAGCTTTTCCTTTGCTGCGTTGAATTGATGCATACCTGGGGAAATCAAAAGAATATGGATAGAGTGTATCAAAAGTCTGATATGATTTAGCAGGTAAATCAATGCGGAAAAAGGCTCTTGGTTTGGGAGAATAGTCTTCACCATTACAGGAAGTTAATATGAATGAGCTGATAATAAATATAGAAAACAAAACAAATTTCTGCATAGTTTTTTATTGTATACGGGTTACTTTAATGCGTTTAATTCTTCTTAGATCAACGGATTCGATACAAAAAATATAATTATTGAGTTGGATACTGGCATTTTTCTCAGGAATCTTTCTCTGATTTTCAAGAATAAGTCCTGCGATGGTATCCGATTCACCTTTTATATCATCAAATATCTTTTCTTCTAAACCAAAAACTTTATAAAAATCATTTAAATTCGTTTTGCCTTCAAAAATATAATTATTTTCATCGATTTTAATATAATCAACTTCTTCAGCTACAACATCAAATTCATCATTAATCTCACCTACAATTTCCTCTAATATATCTTCAAGGGTGACAATACCTGAAGTTCCGCCATATTCGTCAACTACAATTGCCAGATGTATTTTTTTTTCCTGAAACTCTTTGAGTAAGTCATTGATTTTTTTATTTTCGGGTACAAAAAATGCAGGTCGGATCAAGTCCATCCATTTGTAATTATTATCTTCATTTAAATGTGGCAACAGATCTTTAATGTAAAGAATGCCATCAATTTTGTCGAAGGTTTCTGTGTAAACCGGCATTCTTGAATAGCCTGTATCCAGAACTATTTTAAGTAATTCACCAAATCCGGTTTCGCTATTCATTGCTACAACATCAATGCGGGATTTCATAATTTCTTTTACATCAATATCTCCAAAATTGACGATACCTTTCAGAATTTGTGTTTCCTGTATTGGTGTTGAAGTCCCTGAAGTGATATCAATTACATTGGATAATTCTGAAATTGAAATATTATGACCTTTTTTTGTGATTCTTTTATCAATCAAACTGCTTGACTTAACTAGAATATAGACTAATGGATAAAAAATACGGCTTAGAAAATGCAGCGGAGATGCCATTAATAAAACAATTCTCTTTGCGTTTTGAGTGGCATACACTTTTGGCAAAATTTCTCCGATAAAAAGGATAAGTGATGTAATGACAACCACTTGAATAAACATACCTAAAACTGGGAAGGTTGTAAAGTCAAATAAATTAGCGACAATAAAAGAAGAAATAATTACAATAGTAGTATTTACGAAATTATTGGTAATAAGTACGGTAGCCAGTAATTTTTTAGGCTTCTCGAGAAGGTGGATAATTAATTTATGTTTAGGATGAGTTGAATCCCTGTATTCATCTATTTCGGAAGGTGTGAGCGAGAAAAATGCATTTTCAGAACCTGAAATTAATGCCGAAACTATTAATAGTAAAAAAATAAGTAGAATGGCTACAATGATTCCTATTGTAATAGATTTAATAATAGAACTTAATAGTATCGTTATTATTAAAGATGAATCAATATTTAATATTTCCAATGCAAAAATAAAATTTAAAAATTTGTAATACATACTATTCCAAAGCAAAAACTAATTATCTGTTTTTGCTTTGGAATAGTTATACCTGTGGTAATTTTGTTTTTTGTTAATCTTGTTTCTAAACAATAAATATTATACAGCAATACATTCATATTTTCCCATATCAGAGGAAGACTGATAACTTGCTGATAGTTATAAAACAGCCTTCATCGGTATTAGTTAAAAATAAAATGCAAATTACGTAAAAAAACATCAAACCTGATCAGATTAAAATGGCAAATCATCTTCAGGTCCATTATTTGGTATTTCAACATGAGAAGGAGGGGGTGTATTGGCTCCAGAATCTGAACCGCCTGGTTTGGAATCCAGCATAGTAAATGTATCTCCTACTATTTCTGTAATATATCGTTTGTTACCATCTTTATCATCATAACTGCGATTTTTAATTTTACCTTCAAGATAGATTTTACTTCCTTTGTGAAGATATTTTTCAGCTACATCAGCCAGACCTCTCCATACAACAATGTTATGCCATTCGGTTTGCTCAACTTTATTACCGTCTTTTGTTTTGTACGATTCAGATGTTGCTAGTGAGAATGCTGCTTTTTTAACATCATTTCCAATGTTGGTAATTTCAGGATCTTTGCCTAAGTTCCCAACCAAAATAACTTTGTTTACTCCAGCCATGATTATAGTTTTTTATTGATTTATAATTAATACAAATATACATTAAATATTTGCAATAATTAGTAATATTTAACTATTTATTAAAATAGTTATAACGGATGGTTGTTTAGATAGTTGTCTATTAGTTTAGGAATAGGGTGACTGTTTATTTTGTGTAAAGGAACTGCAAAATAATCATTTGTTTCCGGCAATGCCTGCGAAATTTTCAGATTAACAAAACAGGCAAAAATAGTTTGGTGTGTTAACTGATGTTTATAATTTCCGTTGATAGCTTTTACTATATAATTTTCTATACCGAGGAATTTCTTCACTTGATGGAAAAAATCATCATTAACCAGGATTTCCTGATTTGATTCAATGAGCGGAAAATCATACATATTTTTCCATATATCAGTTTTTGATCTTTTGTTCAGATAAATAAAATCTTCGGTTTGATCTGAGTACGTGATTATTAAATAATAAAAGTAGCGGATTCGTAGCTTAATCTTCTTGCTTTTTACAGGAAACAAATCCATATTCTTATTTTCAAAAGCAAAACAGTATGTCTGTAAAGGGCAGCATTCACATTTTGGGCTTTGAGGATTACAAACCAATGCGCCCAGTTCCATAATTGCCTGATTAAAAATATCAGGGTTTTCTTTGTCGATTAATGTATTGAGTATATTTTGAACTTCATTTTTCCCTTTACTACTGTCAACCGGAGTCGAAATTCCATAAACCCTTGAAATAACTCTCAGCACATTACCATCAATAACAGGATAAGCAAGTTTAAAAGCAATGGAAGCAATAGCACTGGCCGAATAGCTTCCTATTCCCTTTAACTTAATAATTTCATTGTAATTAGTTGGGAAAACACCCTGGTATTCATTCATGATTTGCTGAGCAGCAAAAAAAATATTTCTTGCACGAGAATAATAACCAAGGCCTTGCCATAGTTTTAAAACATCTTTTTCTTTAGAATTAGCCAGTGTTTTTACATCAGGAAATCTCTCAATAAAACGCAAATAGTATTGATATCCTTGATTTACACGAGTTTGCTGTAATATTATTTCGGAAATCCAAATCAAATATGGATCCCGGGTATTTCTCCAGGGTAAATCGCGATGATTATTTTTATACCAGTGTAAAAGTTGACTATTAAAACTCATTTGTTAAATATATAAGGTAATCTGTTAAAAGATAGCAAAATAAATAATGAAAAGCAAAAACTATAAAAAACATGGACGCTCTGTATTTTCAGGTCATAAAAGTACAAAAAAACGCGTAACTGTATTTTTTTTATAACAAAAAAAACTTAAAAACAAATTTATATTGAATGAATTAGATAAAAAAAAATGAAAAAAAATGAAGTACTTAAATAAAAATTTATTATTTTTGCAGACTTAAAACAAATTACTAATCAAATAAAAATTAATGTAATATGACAAAAGCAGAAATCGTAGCAGAAATTGCTAA
>JBMOKG010000023.1:0-65700 GCA_049315385.1 Bacteroidales bacterium | reverse complement strand
ATTTTAAACTTTATTTTCCTCGTAAAAGTTGCATTAATTACTTGAATTTAGGAAAGATAAAGAAGAAGCTTAATAAGATAGATTTTTTTCGTAAAATCATAATAAGTATTTTAGACATCAAAATTAAAAGAAAATTACTAATTAAAAAAAGAAAGTTTGTATGAATAAACTTTCTTTTCTGATAAAGTATATTAATTACTACCGAATTATTGTAATCGCTCCTGACCTGATATGACGTATGCCAGTAATATCTTTATAAATAACTGTATATGCATAAGTTCCATCAGGAGCCAATATATTTTTAATTTTACCATCCCAGCCTTCATTGATATTTGTTGAGGTATAAATCATTTTTCCCCAGCGATCATAAATATACATTTCAAAATCTTTTATACCCATTCCATATACTTTAAAAACATCATTCATTCCGTCATTATTAGGTGTAAATGAATTTGGAATATAGAACGTTCCGTCTGGGCGAACTATTACCCATAAATTTGCAGTATCTATACAACCATATGTATTTTCTACGATTACATTTACCAAATAACGTCCTGTGTCCTGATCACTGTATGTGTGGAAAAAATTGCTCTGAATTGAAGTTGAAGCATCTCCTAAAGACCAGAAATAATTATAACTTCCATTGGCAGCATCATAAAAGTGAACTGTCGGATCAAATACAGATACCGGATTTGGATAAGCAATAATCTGAGGATTTGGTTGTGGGCTCACATTCACAGCAACAGTTGTAAAATTTGAACAACTGGCAGTATCTGTTCCGGTTACTGTATAAGTAGTATTTGACAATGGAGACACCACAGGATTTGCCATAGTTTGTTGACCGTTCAGCGATAAATCTGTAATATTTGCTGTCCACAAATAGGTTGATGCACCTGTAGCCTGCAAATTAGCAGAACTTCCTAAACATATTGTTGAAGGCGTGGTAGTTGCTGTTATAGTAGGTAAAGGATTTACAAAAACAGTTACAGTATCTTTATCAGAAAACACATCTGTAACAGTTACGATATAAGTAGTAGTAACTGTAGGGCTAACATTTATTGTTGCAGTTGCATCTGATGTGCTCCATAAGAAAACTGGTCCTCCTGAAGCCGTGAGTGTTGCAGTTCCACCCAAACAAATCGTTGTATCGGGTCCTGCCCTGGCAAAATCACAATCAATAATAACCAATGCTGAATCTTTCGCTATTTTGGCACAGGCATCTGTAACTGTAACATTGTATAATGTAGTAGCAGTAAATGTGGGATTAACGATAGCTGAATTTCCTGCACCATTACTCCAGAAATACTGATAAGGTGTTATTCCGTTATGAGGTATTACCGAAAGTGGAGTATGATTGTTACACAATGTAGTATCTCCGTAAGCAGTAACTGTTAAAGAATCATAATTTAAAATATTAAACAATAAAGTATCTTTTTTACCGCATGTAGATGTTTGAAAAACGAGCTTAATTGTTTCAGTTCCTTCAGAAATATGATCATAAAATGGAGAAATTACAAGCCGGACAGAATCTGTACCTGTTGGAATTGTAAGCATATTTGGCAATAGTGGATAATCTACACCATTAGTTGCAGTACCACCTACTGAAATTATAGGAATTTGATATGCATAAGGTACATTATACGGATATTTAAAGGTTAAAATGATATCATTACAACCTTCTATACCGCTTTGATTGGATGCTGAGGGTCTTGAAAAAGTAGTATCAATTGCTATTTGCGGGCTGCTAAAACTATTTGCTTCTAAAAATACGCCTGAATCCCAGACTCCATCACCAACATCTGCAATGGCTAATTTCAGATGGTATTGAGTACAAGGGATTACCAAAGCCCATGCTGAAAGGACTGTAGTAAAACCATCATATTGTATCGAAGTACCGGAAGTATTGCTCACATAATACTGGGAATTTAAACCGGCATTCACATTGTCGATACAAACTGTAGTATTTGTATTTGGAATTAACGCAATATTCTTATTCACATAATTAGGTCCTGTGGGATTCATTCCTGAAATAAAAAAGCCAAACACATCATTAACTCCCATATTTACAAATTCGGGGTATTCTTCTGAAGCAAATACATACCTGAATTTTATGGTATCCGATAAGGGAATAAAATCAAATTCTAAAGTAGCACAATCATAAACACCACTTGTTGCAATTGCTGTTAATTGTGGGTCAGCAACTGAGGTACAACCAGAAGGGGAACTTGAACTGGCAGAATTGTTTGGCCCAATAGCAACACTAATATTCCCTGTAGCCATTAGTATTCCATGAGACAATCCAAGATTAGTAGGAGTAGTACCTGTATTAAATGTTCCAATAGCATTACAACTTATAGCTGTTAGAGAACCATTAAACTTTACATTGCTGACTGTAACCCCTGTTCCGACCAAAGTATTTTGCACCAATTGCTGAGGTGTAGTTCCCGAAGCTGTTATAGTTGACAATTGTGCATTAGCACTTATATTAAAAAACAAAATAAAGGAACAAAATAGTATTGATAAATTTTTCAAGATCATAATAATACAATTAAAAACAATAATTAAATAGCTGGAAAAACAAACAATTTAGGAACTATATAATATATTATAAAATATAAGACAATATAAATAATAATTAAGTTGCCTGAAAATTTCAGGAAAAGGGATACTTATAAATTAATTTCTTACTTTTACCATCCTAAAATAATTAAATACTCTATCAATATGAATTATATCAATCAATACATTAGCGAAAACAAAAACAGATTTTTAGAAGAATTATTCGGCTTAATCCGGATACCTTCTATCAGTTCACTTACTGAAAACAAACCAGATATGATAAAAGCTGCTGAATATTGGAAAGAAAGCATGCTAAAAGCTGGTGCTGATAAAGCAGAATTAATACCTACAGAAGGAAATCCTGTTGTATATGGTGAAAAAATAATTGATGAAAATTTACCTACAGTTTTGGTATATGGTCATTATGATGTAATGCCTGTTGACCCTATTGAATTATGGAAAACACCTCCTTTTGATCCACAAATAATTGATGAAAAAATTATTGCTCGTGGTGCTGATGATGACAAAGGGCAAGCATTTATGCATGCAAAAGCATTTGAGTTGATGGTAAAAACCAATACATTACCTTGTAATGTAAAATTTATGATTGAAGGTGAAGAGGAAATAGGTTCACCAAATCTTCCGAATTTTTGTGAACAACATAAAGAAATGTTGAAAGCAGATATCATTCTGGTTTCCGATACAGGCATGATTGCACAGGATATTCCTTCTATTACTGTAGGTTTAAGAGGATTAAGTTATATGGAGGTGGAAATTACAGGACCTAACAGAGATTTACATTCTGGTCTTTTTGGTGGTGCTGTAGCCAATCCGGCTAATATCCTTGCAAAAATGATTGCTGATTTACATGATGAAAACAATCATATAACTATTCCAGGTTTTTATGATGACGTTATTGAAATCAGTATGGAAGAAAGATCTGAAATGGCTAAAGCTCCGTTTAACCTTGAAAACTATAAAAAAGCAATAGCAATTGAAAGTGAATGGGGTGAAAAGGGCTTTTCTACAACAGAAAGAACTGGTATCAGACCTACACTGGATATTAATGGTATTTGGAGTGGCTATACCGGTGAAGGTGCAAAAACAGTTCTTCCTTCAATAGCTACCGCCAAAATCTCGATGCGCTTAGTACCCAATCAGGATAATGAAAAAATAAGTGATTTATTTAAAAAACATTTTGAAGCTATAGCTCCTGATTATGTCAGCGTAAAAGTTACAGCATTACATGGAGGACAAGCTTATGTTTCCCCAATGAAAATGCCTGCTTATGTTGCTGCAGAAAAAGCATATAGCGAAACATTTGGAAAAAAACCTGTGCCAACCCGAAGTGGTGGTAGTATTCCTGTAATTGCTGAATTTGAGAGAATATTAGGTGTAAAATCTATTTTAATGGGATTTGGGTTAGAATCAGATGCTATTCATTCGCCCAATGAAAATTTCCCACTTTTCAATTTTTACAAAGGAATAGAGACAATTCCTTATTTTTACAAATTCTATGCTGAAAGTTTTAAATAATCATTATTTTTAAACATAATTTTAATTTAATTGTTTACGAATCATTAACTTTACTAATATTACATTAAATGAAAAAGAAAATTTTATCAATAGGATTTTTGTTGTTATCAACAATACTATTTGCTCAGGGACCCATTTCGAAAGGAAAGACTCAACTCAACGCTGGGCTGGGATTTTCAGGATGGGGGGTACCAGTATATTTTGGTATAGATTATGGAGTTCATTCCGACATATCAATAGGGGCCGAATTATCCTACCGTTCTTATAATGAAACTATATTTGGTACAAAATATAGCTATAGTATTATTGGTATTCTCGGAAATGCAAATTACCATTTTAATAATATTTTAAATATTTCATCTCCTTGGGATTTTTATGCAGGATTAAATATTGGATTCTATAATATTTCATCCAGTAATTCTAGTGGCGGAATTAGTTCTGGTTTGGGATTAGGTGCTCAAATTGGAGGAAGATATTATTTTAATAATAAATGGGGCATTAATTTAGAAATAGGAGGAGGAAATTCAGTTTCCGGAGGGAAAATTGGAGTTACTTATAAACTCTAAATCATTTTACTTTTGCAAATTAAACCAAAAAGTAAAATATAATTTTAAATCCTGCACTACATATAAAGGCAATTCGCTTTTATTTGTAATAGCAGGATTTTTTTGCGTTTACTTAACTGAAAATAATTATTATTGCTTTCCTTCTACTATCATTACAATTTCGCCTTTAATCGGTTTGTCTTTAAAATAAGTCAATAATTCTGTTAATGTCCCTCTCTTTGTTTCTTCATAAATT
The DNA here is from genome assembly GCA_049315385.1 of Bacteroidales bacterium. GTDB lineage: Bacteria > Bacteroidota > Bacteroidia > Bacteroidales > JACABE01 > JACABE01. The sequence continues at coordinate 60,804 of JBMOKG010000023.1, read as the reverse complement.
TTGGTAAGTTCGCGTGATACACTAGCCTGACGTTCAGCACCGAAATATTCAATAAATTGTTCCAGTGTTTTAAGTAAACGATGAGGTGATTCATAAAAAATCATAGTAATTTCTATCTCCGATAAAGCTTTTAACTTTGTCAGTCTTCCTTTTTTTACAGGTAAAAATCCTTCAAATAAAAATCTGTCACAGGATAAACCTGAATTTACCAAAGCCGGCACAAAAGCTGTTGCTCCAGGAAGACATTCAATTTCAATGCCATGGCGTATACATTCCCTAATTAATAAAAATCCCGGATCTGAAATTCCCGGAGTACCAGCATCTGTAACTAATGCCATCATTTCACCGGTTTGTAATCTATTTATTATTTGAGTCAGTGTTTTATGTTCATTAAACTGGTGATGAGAAAACATTCGAGTCCCAATTTCAAAATGTCTAAGCAAAATTCCTGTTTTACGGGTATCTTCAGCTAAAATAAGCTGCACTTCCTTTAAAATTCTGATTGCTCGTATTGTAATATCTTCGAGGTTTCCAATCGGCGTGGGGACTAAATATAATTTAGGCATAGTAAATTTAGAGGTTTTAAAGTATTAAATATTAAAAAAATAGAATTTATATGTGCTAAGTAGTTTATTTAAAGAATAATACTCATTCACAATATATCATATTTCGTGTTCTTTAATTCGAAATTATAGTTTGAATTTTCAGTGTATAAAATTACTAAAATAAAATTTATATTACATACGTAGTTTTTGTGAAAAAAATGTTTAATTTTGATTTTCAATAGAACCATTAATTTATACATAGTATGAATAAGATTAAAACTGTATTTATTATAGTAGTCATTACTATTGCAATATATGCTTGTAGTAAAGATGATGTCAATACAAATGATGCTAATGTAATCATTCCAACATGGTTTTCGCCTGACGGAGACGGGATTAAAGATACCTGGATTGTGGAAGATCCTTTAAATCTTATTGATGGCAATCAGTTTAGTGCTAAAATTTATGATACTACACATAAATTAGTTTTTTCAACAATTGATAAAAATAAACCATGGCTGGGCACTCAATCTGACAGTACTCTTCCTTGCGATACTGGTAATTATTTCTATGCTGTGCAATATAGATATTGGAGTGGGGTCAATAGATACAGAGCTGGTACTGTTTTTCTTTCCAGAAAGAACCCCTAATTATAGATTATTTAATTTATTTGCCTTATTTCTTTTTCAAATAGTAGTGTAGTATCTTTAATACATTGATCTATAGGGATGAAATGATAAGAAAGTTGTTCTCTTATTTTTTTAGATTCGTAAAAGTATTTATTTTGCGAAGTATTAACAGTTTCTCTTGTTATTAAAGGTTTACTCTTAAATATCATACTCTTAAATTTTTCTAAACGCCAAGCCATAATAAGCATCCACAAATCTGCATTAATTGAAGGAGGTTTCTTTCCGAAAGCTTGTATTATCTTTGTAAAAAGTTCCTGATAGCTTAAGTTCTCTGAAGATAGAATAAAGCGTTGATTTACTATATTGCTGTTCATTAACATTTGCATTGCTTTAGCTACGTCTCTTACATCAACAAACCCATTTACACCTTTTGTATAAAACTTAGTTCCTTTCCACATTGTTTGAAAGATCTTAGCACTTCCCGAATTCCAATCACCTGGTCCTAAAATCACTGAAGGGTTTACAATCACTGCATTTAAGCCTTCTTCAATTCCTCTCCACACTTCCTTTTCAGCAGCATATTTACTCTTTGCATAATTCGAATTTCGGTCAGATGATTTCCATACTGTATCTTCAGTAATGAATTCATCATTTTCTGTTCTGCCGATTGCTGCAATAGAACTCACAAAACAAAACTTTCCAACAGTATGTTTCAGTGCTGAGTTTACAATATTTGCAGTACCGTCAACATTGGTTTTAAACATGTTTTGTTTATCTCCTGGTTCAAATGAAACTATGGCTGCACAATGATATATTTGATTAATTCCTTTCATTGCGTCATTTAAAGAAAACACATCATTTATATCACCTGTTATCCAATCAATTCTAGATAATAATTGCTTGAAATCTTTTGAATAGTAAGAAAATATTTTTTCGGTAAGCATAATATTACTGTTCTCCCTTTTAAGTGCTTTAATTCTGTCTTCATTTTTAAGCAACTCCAGCAATAAATGAGCACCTACAAAACCTGTTCCTCCGGTAACTAATATCATAATTATTTTTTTAAAAGAAAAAACTACCTATTTGAAATACAAGAAACGATATAATCCAGGCAAGTAATGTTGTATAAACAGCTAAAAATAAAGCCCATTTTATGCCTCCTGCTTCTTTTTTTACAGCAGCAAAAACAGCAACACATGGAAAATATATCAACACAAACATTAAAAAAGAAATACCTGCTAAAGGTGAGTAGACAAATTTGTCTTTTCGGGAGCCTGATTTATATCTTTCATTTTTAATCTTATCGATTAATGCAGAAGAATGTTCATCCGCATTGTCATCTGCTTGATAAATTACACCCATTGTACTCACAACTATTTCTTTAGCAGCTGTCCCTGCAAGCAAACTTACACTCATTTTCCAATCAAAACCCAAAGGTTTCATAACAGGCTCAACAAAATGTCCGATTTTTCCAATATAAGAATTTTCCTGACGGTGCGATTCCATTTCCAGTTCAATAGCTTTAACAGAAGTAGCCTTTTCTTTACATAATAAATTGGAATCACCGGGAATAGCTTCTGCTATTTTTTGGGAATAAGCGATCTCAGTATTCTTAATCTGTTGAAGATAAACTTCTTCTTTGGCTGTTGTACGCGGGAAATACCCTAATGCCCAAATGACAATAGAAGCAAGTAAAATTACACCGCCCATCTTTTTAAGATACTGACCGCTTTTATTCCATACATGTTTGTATGTTGCCCTCAATGTAGGTATGCGATAAGGAGGCAGTTCCATTACAAAAGGAACATCTTTAGATTTAAAAACAAACTTACTGAAAATAATAGCTACTATGATTGCTAATAAAATGCCTGTCATGTATATTGAAAACAAAACAGTTCCTGCATTTTCAGCAAAAATTGCACTTGTTATCAGAATGTATACAGGTAAACGGGCACTACATGACATAAACGGATTTATGAGAATAGTCAATAAGCGATCACTTTTATTCTCTAAGGTTCTGGTTGACATAATAGCTGGAACGTTGCAACCGAAACCCATAATCAAAGGAATAAATGATTTCCCGTGTAAACCTATTTTATGCATTAGTTTATCCATAATAAAAGCAGCACGAGCCATATAACCAGTATCTTCCATTATTGAGATAAAAAAGAACAAGATTAAAATATTAGGTAAAAAAACAATAACTCCTCCAACACCATGAATTATGCCATTTACTAATAAATCTTTCAACATTCCTTGAGGCATCCATTTTTGAAAAAAACTTCCAGTAAAACTAACCAAATCTTCTATCCATGAAACAGGAAATTCTCCTAATTTAAAAGTAGATTGAAACATTACCCATAAAAAGAAAATAAAAATTGGATATCCCCATATTTTATGTGTGAGAATATTATCAATTTTTTTGCTAACAGAGGGTGATTCAGACGGATTTTCTTTATAATTAAATGTTTCTTTTAAAGCACCGGCAATAAAACCATAACGAGCATCCGAAACTAAAGTTTCGGAATCTTCTGCATATAATATTTCCAGGCGTGAAACTTCTTTTTCAATAATATCAGCCATCGTAAAATAGTTATCCCAATTTACAATTGAATCTGTTGCCCATTTGTCTTTTTCCAATAATTTTATTGCCAGAAAACGGGATGAAATTTTATCAGTAAGCGATTTGTTTTTCTTTATCTCATTCTGGATATTTTTTATTGCTTCTTCAACATTAGCTCCATAATTGATATGAATATGCCTTACTGCAGGTTCTTTATCTTCATACACTTCAATTACTTTCCTGAATAATTCTTTAACACCTTTCCCTTTTGAACCTACCGTAGGAATCATAGGAATTCCTATCATATTACCTAGGTGTAAATAATCAAAATGATTCCCAGTTTTTTCGAGTTCATCAAACATATTTAAGGCTATTATAACCTTAATATCCATATCAATAAGCTGAGTTGTCAAAAATAAATTGCGTTCAAGGTTAGATGAATCCAAAACGTTTATAACAACATCAGGACTTTCATCAAAAATAAATTTTCTAACATATAATTCTTCCGGAGTATATGCTGAAATAGAATATGTACCTGGTAAATCTGTAAGATTAAATGTATAATCGTCTAATTGAAACTTAGCTGATTTGGCATCAATGGTAACACCACTATAATTACCAACATGTTCTTTTGAGTCAGAGGCAAAGTTAAACAATGAAGTTTTCCCTGAATTTGGATTCCCAACGAGCGCAATATCAATAATTTTCCCTTTTTCTCTAGCAGAAGTCTTTAAAACATCTTCATCTGTTACTCCTTGATATAAATGTAATGAGTGAAAAGTTTCAGCTTCATGTTCAGTAATTATTTCAATTAATGAGGCTTCACTTCGTCTTAAGGAAATGGAATAATCCATTATTTTATATTCAACAGGATCTTTTAGTGGCGCTGACTTTACAACTTCTACTTTTCTTCCTTTTACAAAACCCATTTCTGTAATTCTGTTCCTGAATGCTCCTCGCCCTTTCACTTTAGTGATAATACCGGATTCGCCTTGTTTTAAATCATTTAAGGTCATGGTAGGATTTTATTAAAACAATAAAGGTGTATTCGGAAAAAAAGCATAACTGAGTACTTAGAATAATAATGCAAAATTAAAGACTATTATACAATAATACAAATTATTTAGAATAATTTTAAATAAATATTATAACTAATTAATTATAAGCTTTTTTACGTACTTAACTTCGTTATCATTTAATAATTGCACGAAATAAAGGCCTTTGGCATAACCTTCTATGTTAACCGTAACAATTTCTGAATTAACATGAATACTTTTTTTAAACAATCTATTCCCCTGAATATCTGTAATTACCAACATAGCTTCTTTGTTTTTTTGATCTTTGAAACTTATATAGATTTTATTCTGAGCCGGATTTGGATATAATGAAAATTTTGTTTCATTTTCTAAATTATTAATCTCAACAGATGTTGAAATCAATTGTATATTTCTAACCACAGTGGTTTTATTGATTGCAGTAACATTAACAGTTTTAGAATAATAACCGGGTGCAGAAAAAGTCAGATTATAATTACCTGCATAAATCGGACGAAAATAATTACCCAAGGGTAACATTGAATATACATGCGAACTGTCGATGTCATGACCCTGAATAAAGACTTTTGCTTTTAAAGGCAGTCCTGTGATGCTATCAGTTACTATTCCATTAATACCATACAAACATTGTTCAAGATAATTAAGCAATGAACGATAGTTATAATTCCAGAAGTTGTTAAGTTGAGATGCAGGAGGAGTCATTGTATTGCTGATTTCAACAGTAACTTCACGGCAATGTTTAAAATAATTCATATAATCCTGTCTTCCTCCGGTAATTCTATACCATGCGTAACCATTGGTAACACCATTATCCAGATCGTTTAAGTAACCTGAAATACTATTTACATGAGTAGTGTCAGCATATTCTCTGCTTACATAATTCCACCATTTCTGATCTGCATGCTTGTGTGATAAAGTATCCCAGGTATCCCAGGGATAATTAACTACTTCTGCACCTCCATGAAAATTTGCTGACATAGTAAATTGAATGCTATCAGCTAGAGCCATAAATGCCATAGTTTCAGGTTGCCATGCATTTCCATCAGGATGTAACCCATCCTGAGGATCTGGGAAATTTCTATTGAAATCTATTCCATTTGCATTTCCTCTTATTGCATTTGCAACACTTGCATTTCCACCATTATATGTACCATCAGGATTTGCTAAAGGATTAATCCAGATTTCCATATTATTAATTATATTTTTAACGCGTTCATTTGTACCATAATTACTTAACAAATAATCGATAAGGCGAAGCATTAAAATTGAACCTGTTAACTCATTTCCATGCATAGATGATGTATATAGAAATTTAGGTTCATTTTCAGCTAAATCAGGATTATCTGAAATCTTAACAAAGAGCAACTTCCTCCCACTTGTTAAGGTTTTAATACTAAAAGTCCTGCATAAATTTGGATAATTGGTTTGAAATCTTGTCATTAAACTGTCATAAACAGAATAACTTGGATAAAAATCCCAGGCTTGAATGTTTTTGGAATTCAGATTATTCAGCATATTTAAATCAGCACTTTTAACTTCTGAATTGATAATTTGATACTTATAATTTTGCGCTAAAAATTGTGTAAATTCTTTTTTATTAGCATAGGCAAAAACCTGATCTTCTTTAACATTGTAAATAGATATAATTTTAGTGAGTTTAGTTATTTCGGCTTTTGAACTAATACTAAACTTGAATTGAATCTCTGTTTTATCTCCAAATATATTTTCAACTTTATCAGTCAGGGAAACAGTATTTTGAGCAGAAACAAGGGTTGTTAAAATTGAAATTACGATAAGACAATTCAAAAACAATAAAGATATTTTTCTCATGGTATTGATTTTAATGTTATAAACGGGTGTAAAAATACAAAAAATATAGCAAAAAACTTATGTTTAATCCAATTGATTAGATTTGGATTCAATAAAGAAAATACTACCTCCATCATAAAGAGGGCCATTATATAATTCAATGATTTCTATTCCATTACTTAATGTAAATTCTTTAACAGCTACTCCATGTTCTAAAAAATTCAAGCTACCGATAATAAATAATTTATTCCTAAAAATACCGCAACAACCACCAAAGAAGCCATTTTTTTGATCAGTCAATATTATTTTATCAGGATTTACGTACAAAGCCGAAATATTCATATTAGTTTTCATTTGTTTATAAATTCCTTTGTCAGAAGTAATAAAACTCGTATTCTTAATAGCAATCAGGTTACAACGAGTATAACCCTGTTTTACTTTTATTGTTTTTTTTCCGGTACAGAATTCTACTATTTTTCTTTCTGTATTATCAATATTGTGTATTAAAAAATCTTTTGTAACGACTGCATTATAATGTGAAGTATATGGATATTCCGATCCAACAAATTGATTACCTACTACATATTGAATATTTTTAAAAAACAAACTATCTATAACATCAGAAGGTGTATTGGGTGCAATTATTAACTGATCAGGAGTCTGACAACAATAAATATCAGGATGAGAAGCAATTGTATTATAAGTGATACTATTTGATTTGAATTCAATTAGCTGACCATAAGCTGAAAGATTCTTTTTAGCTTCATCCGGAATTCTATGATCAATGAGTATGTACATAAAAATCTCTTTTTGTTAAGTTAGCATCCAATAAAAATTTGACATTCTTATATGTTTTTTGAAGCATTTTCCTATTGGCAGCATTATAACCAATTGCAAAATTATACATTTTAGGAGCAACAAAAATATTAATGGATTGGTAATGACCCAAGTTGTTGGCATGATTGATAAGTAAATCTTTCCATATTTTTGTTTCTATCAGTTCTCTCAAAGATGAATGATAAGGACCTGCAACAAAAGCACTTCCCTGAAGCTCTTCTGAAGGATGAAGTCCAATTCTGATTATATTTACATTAGCTTTTTCAAAAACCGGTATTATTTCTTTTAAAATATCTATACTTTCATCAATACTCAAGGCTTTGTATTTGCCTTTTTTGTAAAGTGTTTCAAGATATGTATCTTTAATTACTATGCAAGGATAAATTCTTGTATTATCTGCACCGAATTCAACAATTTTATTAGCAGTTGCAACGGACTTCTCCAAAGAATCTCCAGGCAAACCAATCATCATTTGCAGACCCAGTTTAAAACCTTTTGAACGTATTAATTGCGATGCATTTCTAACATCTTCAGCTGAATGTCCTCTTTTTGATAAAGAAAGTACCTCATTATCCAATGACTGAGCTCCTAATTCAATTGTTTCCACATTATACAGCTTAAGCAAATCAAGATTATCAGCGGTAATATAATCAGGTCGTGTCGATAAGCGGATTGACTTTACTAATCCTTCTTTGATAAAAGGTTGAACAATCTTTAAATATGCTTGCTGTTGTATAGTTGGGATTCCGGTAAAACTACCTCCAAAAAATCCTACTTCAATCTCAGTATTAAAATTTGGGATTGTTGAAAGATGCAATTCTATTATACGTTCAACTTCTGCTGGATCTGGAATACCTTTAGTACCTGATATTTTATGCTGATCGCAATAAATACACCTGAATGGACAAGCCATTTCAGGAATAAAAATAGGGATGGTAAAGTGCTTTATTTCCATTTTTTCATGTAAAAAAAAATCTTATACCTCATCTGAAGTATAAGATTTTTTCTTAAGTGTTTATCGTGTTAAAACTTTTTGATTTTATTGATAACTGATTTCTTTTTGATTTTGGTGTTATCATCTGAATAATAACCGTATCCATAACCGTATCCATAACCGTAACCATAACCGTAACCATAACCGTATCCGGAACCATAACCATAACCGGTAGAATCTCGATCAAGTCGAACATCATTAACAAGTAGATTGAATTTACCGACATTTCTTTTCTCAATATCAGTAATAATTGACCTGAATACTTTTTTATTGGTATAGTTCTGACGGGTAACATAAACGTTGGCATCCGTAAATTTCATCAGCAAAAATGCATCTGTAATCAATCCTACTGGAGGAGTATCAATAATTATATAATCGTAAAGATCTTTTAATTTTTCAAACAATTCATCGTTTTTCTCAGAAGCAATTAATTCTGATGGATTTGGAGGAATAGGTCCAGCCATTATTATATCGAGGTTCGGAATAAAGGATTTTTGAATAATATCTTCTAATTTACTTTTTCCGATCAAATAAGAGCTAATACCCTCAGTATTAGTTAAGGCGAAATCCTGATAAATTTTAGGTTTACGTAAATCGAACCCCATAAGTAAAGTTCTTTTTCCGTACAATGCAAAGATTGATGCAAGGTTAATAGAAACGAAGGTTTTTCCTTCGCTTACCATGGTTGAAGTAACTAATATTGTCTGCTTTTCTTTTCCTTTTGCAATAAATTGCAAATTAGTTCTCACGGATCGGAAGGATTCGGCAATAGAAGATTTTGGAGAATCCTGAACAACAGTATTGCTTTCTCTGTCACTGTGAATAATATGTCCAATAATAGGAAAGCTTGTTATTTTTTCAATATCACTTTTCTCAATAATCGTATTGTTCATAAAGTCTTTAATAAACAAATAGATAAGAGGAATAAAAAGACCCAGTATGAATGCTATAATATAATTAAGTGTCGTTTTTGGATAAACTTTTTCAGCAGATCTTGCTTTGTCAATAACCTTATTATCAGCAACATTTGATGCTTTTGCGATAGCAGATTCAGCTCTTTTCTGCAATAAGAAAGTATAAATCTGATCATTGATTTTGAATTTTCTTTCAATATTAATCAGGTTTCTTTCGGTAGCAGGTAATTTATTAAGCTCAACCTGAACAGTAGCCATTCTTTTATCAAGTTCTTTAATTGTAATATTAGACATATTAACAATATTCTTTACATTTTCAATTAAAGCCTTTTTAGTGTTTTCAATTTTTAAATCAAACGAAGTAATTATAGGATTGATAGAAGTTGAAGAGATTTTTAATTTTTCTCTTTCAAAAGAAAATGTGATTAAGTCTTCAACAAGTTTAGCTAATAATGGATCTTCAATTCCCATTGTAGAAGGTGCGATGATATCATTTTTTATAACTGAATTATTAGAAAAATAATCAGTTAAATATTTGTAATATCTGGCTTTTACAGATTCTATTGCTTGTTGCTTATCTAATTCAGAAACTTTATTAGAGACAACTCTGGCTTCATCGCTTACATTCATTATTTTATTCACAGTTCTGAAATTCTGCAATTGATTTTCTACAATATGCAATGAATCTGTGATACCAGATAACTGACCATCAATAAAGCCAATTGTATTGGTTGCAATAAGGTTTTTTTCTTCCAGATCGCTATTAATATAAGCATTGGTAAGTGCATTGATAAAATCTATCGCCTTCTGCTTGTTTCTGTTTTTAACCATAATAGCTAAAACAGTAGCTTCTTTATTAATAGGTTCGATTTTTGAGCTGTTAAATTGCGATGTAATCAGTGTGAGGTCGTTGATTGTGAATTGAAATGATTTTCCATTGGTTTCTTTTCCTTTGTATTTGGGAGTTAATAGAATTCTAAAATTTAAATTTTCATCTTTATAACTTTCTCCAAAATATAACTTTTTTACAGTTTTTTTTAAGTCAACTTTTTCTTCAAGAGCTTTTTCTTCCCGATAGTTAAATACTGTAACATCAGATTGTTCTGGTATCTCAAGTTCATATTTGTCATTTGAAAGAATTTTAACAGAAAACTGAACTCCGACTATTTGATTATTAGATGTATCTAAAACAACTTCAAAAGGATTTTCTTTATACAGTTCGTCAGTTTTAAATTTACTTTCTGAAAAATAAGAAACATAAAAATTTAGTTGTTTAATCGCTTTATTTGTTAATGAATAGGATTGTAAAATTCCGATTTCATTTTGAACATTTTTCTGAGAACCAAAAAGATCCAGACCTTTTAGCAGATCTCCTCCACCCATATCACCACCTTTTTTTTCGTCTTTAACTAAAACGGTTGATTTAACCTCATAGATTGGAACAGAATATTTGTTGAAAACAAAAGCTAATAATAAAGTTAAAATTACAGAAATAGCAAAATAATGCCAATTCGACAATATTTTAAAAACAATGGACATTATATCCACTTTTTCTTCATGTTCTTCTTGTTGTGGTAAATTGTTTTTTGCCTGATATTGTTCCACGTTAATATTTTTTTTTAATGAGAATAATTTATCCTTAATTTTCTAATAATTACTTTCTAAGTAAAGCATAAATGGTAACAACTGTTGAAATAGATGAAAGTACCACAGCCCATGGGAAAGTTGCAAAGCCTAATGATTTTGCTGTTTTATTAGGTTCAATATAAATAATATCGTTTGGTAAAATGAAGAATTCTTCTTTATTTAATAAATTTCTATCCGTTAAATCTATCATGCTAACTTTATCACCAGCATCAGTTTTACGAATCAGCATCACACGATAACGATTGCCATAAGGTGTTAAATCACCGGCTTTTGCAATGGCTTCCAGTATATTAACCTTATCCTGATAAAAATAGTAAACACCCGGTCGCTCAACATCCCCAATAATACTAACCCTGTAATTGGCTAGTTTTACCACAACAGTTGCTTCTTTCAGATATTTCGCCAATGCTTTTTGAACTTCTTTCTGTGCATCAGAAACGGTTAAGCCTTTTACATAAATATTTCCAGAAATTGGAAAGTTTATAAAGCCTGAATCACTTACATTATAACTGTTTAAATAAATTCCAACCTCATTTTGAAATTGGTATAAACTGGCAGATGCAGAACCACCATTAAAAAAGTCTGAATTTTCAGGGTTAATACTGAAAATTTTCACAAAAAGAATATCATTTGATCTTAAATGATAATCAAGACTTTTATTAAGGTATACATTATTTTCGTTTATACTATTTACCTTTTGCTGTAAATAAATTAGTTTTTTTTGAGATGTACAAGATGAAAAAACAACGAGTATCGAAAAAAGTACGATTAAACTGTTTTTTTTATTAATACTTTTTATACGCTTCATTATACAATGATTAATTTTTAAAAGATAGCAAAATTTCGCTTATTAAGTTCGCAAAAGTAACATTTTTTTTGCAAAAACTGATTAAAAATCTTACTTAGACTATAAGTTTTGGCTTAAAATATATATTTTATTAAAATTTATAACCATATATGATTTTAAAATAATATATTTTAAACGGCTTCACCAATTAGTGTAGCTGAGGTACAATCAGTTATTCTTACCATAACATATTCCCCTATATTGAAATTTTCCTTGGCAAATACAACAACTTTGTTCTGGCTGTTTCTACCTGAGAATTTTAATTTTGATCTTTTTGAAGTACTATCAATTAATACTTTAAAAGATTTTCCGATATCTCGTTTATTGCTTTCTAAAGCTAAATTCATTTGAAGTTCAATAATTTCTTCTAGTCTCTGACTTTTTACTTCCTCCGGAATATCATCCTTAAATCTTTTGGCTGCAACAGTATCTGGTCTTTCTGAATATTTAAACATAAAAGCATAATCAAATGAAGCCCATTTCATTAGAGAAAGTGTATCCTGATGATTTTCATCTGTTTCCATGCAAAAGCCAGCAATAATATCAGTTGAAATTGCACAATCAGGGATTATTGTTTTAATAGCTTCAATTCTATTCATATACCATTCCCGTGTGTATTTTCTGTTCATTCGCTTAAGCACTTCAGTACTACCTGATTGTACTGGTAAATGTATTGCATTACAAATATTTTCATGTTTCGCAATCATTTGGAGAAGTTCATCAGAAATATCTTTTGGATGTGATGTTGCAAAACGGACTCTTAATAATGGATTTATCAGAGCAACATTTTCTATAAGTTTTGCAAAATTGGATGAGTTATCGCTTTCCCATTTATAAGAATTTACATTCTGACCTAAAAGGGTAATTTCCCTATATCCTTTATTGAACAATTCTTTTGCTTCACTAATAATTGTGTCAGGGTTTCTACTACGTTCTTTCCCTCTTGTGTAAGGGACAACACAATAAGTACAGAAATTTTCGCAACCTCTCATGATTGAAATAAAAGCTGAAATACCATTGTTATCAAGACGTACAGGTTCTATTTCAGCATAAGTTTCTTCTTCCGATAGTAAAACGTTGGCTGCTTTTTGTCCACTCTCTACTGTATTCAATAAATTTGGCAAATCCCGGTATGCATCTGGCCCAACTATAAGATCTACTGCTTCCTCATTAAATATTTGTTCTTTGAGGCGTTCAGCCATACAACCCAATAATCCGATTTTTAATTCTGGATTTTTCTTCTTATAAGATCTCAGTTCTTTTAAACGTCTATTTACTCTTTGTTCGGCATTGTCGCGAATAGAGCAGGTATTCAGAAAAATTACACTGGCTTGATTAATATCTGAAGTTATTTCATAATCTATTGATTTCATGATAGAACCTACAATTTCACTATCCGAAAAATTCATTTGACAACCGTAAGTCTCTATAAAAACTTTTTTCTGTTCCACTTTATTTTTTTGTAAAATTTATTATCCAAACAAAAATTAATTATATTTGTTTAGTATGCTTTATAAATATTTTAATATCAATATTTTAAATATTCATGTTTTTGCGGTGCAAAGGTAATGAAAAAAGCTAATTTTTAATTTTCTGAATTTGATTTTGAAAAATAATTCTCTGTATTAAATTTTTATTGTTTTATTTTGTGCCGTTTTTCATACAATTATATATAAATAGAAAAAATTATGTCAAAAAATCTTGTAATAGTTGAGTCACCAGCAAAAGCTAAAACAATAGAGAAATTTTTAGGAAGTGATTTTGTCGTAAAATCAAGTTTTGGTCACGTTAGAGATTTGTCTAAAAAGACAATTAGTATTGACATTGAAAATAATTTTCAGCCTCAATATGAAATATCACCTGATAAAGTAAAAATTGTAAACGAGTTGAAAAAATTATCAAAAGAAGCTGAAATCGTTTGGTTAGCTTCCGATGAAGACCGTGAAGGAGAAGCTATTTCCTGGCATTTGATGGAAGCATTGGGTTTAAAAGAAAATAAAGTCAAACGTATTGTTTTTCATGAGATTACTAAGACCGCAATAATACATGCTGTTGAAAATCCACGAACATTAGATCTTAATCTTGTAAATGCCCAACAAGCCCGAAGAGTTTTAGACAGATTAGTTGGTTATGAATTGTCTCCAGTGCTTTGGAAAAAAGTAAAACCTGCATTATCAGCAGGACGTGTTCAATCTGTTGCCGTTCGATTAATTGTAGAAAGAGAAGATGAAATCAGAGGTTTTTTGACCACTTCATTTTATAAAGTAATAGGTATTTTTGATGTTAAAACTTCAGAAACATCGACCACAATCACAGCTGAACTTTCACAGCGTTTTGAAAAGAAATCAGATGCAGTTCAGTTTTTAAACGATTGTATTAAAGCAAGTTTTACGGTTGCAGATGTTGAAATGAAACCATCAAAAAAATCGCCTGCACCACCTTTTACAACCTCTACACTTCAACAGGAAGCAAGCAGGAAATTAGGGTTTCCTGTTGGAAAAACAATGATGGTAGCCCAACAATTATATGAATCGGGTTTGATAACTTATATGAGAACTGATTCTGTAAATCTATCAAACATGGCTCTTGCTATGGCAAAAAAAGAAATTGAAAGTTTATTTGGTGAAGATTATGTAAAAGTACGCAAATATACCACAAAAACAAAAGGTGCTCAGGAAGCACATGAGGCTATTCGTCCAACATTCATGAATAATCAAACTATAAATGGTGACGCTTCACAAAAACGTTTATACGATCTAATATGGAAAAGAACAATTGCATCCCAAATGAGTGACGCTTTGTTAGAAAAAACAAATATTACTATTGATATTGACAACCGAAAAGAGAAATTTGTTGCCAAAGGAGAAGTTATAAAATTTGATGGTTTTTTAAAAGTTTATCTTGAATCAAATGATGATGAAGATGAAGAAAATCAAAAAGGTTTATTGCCACTTGTTAAAAAAGGAGAAAAGCTTATTCTGAACGAAAGTTTTGCTACACAAAGCTTTACTCAACATCCACCAAGATATACTGAAGCCAGTCTGGTAAAAAAACTGGAAGATTTAGGTATAGGAAGACCTTCAACTTATGCACCTACCATATCTACTATTCAGAAAAGGGAATATGTTGTAAAAGAAGACAGGGATGGAGAAATCAGAAAATTTGATTTAATTACATTGAAGAACAATACGATTAAAGAAGTTGTAAAATCTGAGAAAACCGGTTTTGAAAAGAGCAAATTATTCCCAACAGATATTGGTTCAATTGTAAATCGATTTTTAGTTCAGCATTTTGAAACTATTCTTGATTACAATTTTACGGCCAAAGTTGAAAAAGATTTTGATGAAATAGCAGAGGGTCAATTGGTTTGGAATGAAATGATAAAAAACTTTTATTCACCTTTCCACGAAAATGTAGAAAAAACCCTGAAAGAATCTGAAAGAGCCAAAGGTGAACGCTTATTGGGAATAGATCCTAAAACAAAAAAGAATGTCTATGTAAGAATTGGTCGTTTCGGTGCTATGGCTCAGATTGGAGAAGCTAAAGATGAAGAAAAACCAAGTTTTGCAGGATTAAAAAAAGGACAAAGTCTCGATACTATTACCCTTGAACAAGCACTGGAATTATTTAATCTTCCCAGAACTACTGGCACATTTGAAGATATTGAAATGGTAGTTTCTATTGGCAGATTTGGTCCCTATATTCGTCATGATGGCAAGTTTTATTCTTTAATTAAGACAGATGACCCATATGAAGTTTCAGAAGATAGATGCATTGAGATTATTAAAGCAAAAAGAATTACAGATGGTGCAAAAGCTGAAATTTCAAAGCATTTTCCAAAGACTTTGGGAGAATATGAAAAACATGATGTTATTGTTAACATAGGCAGATATGGTCCATACATTACCAATGATAAGTCAAACTTTCCAGTACCCAAATCACAGGATTTACTTGCATTAACATTGGATGAAGCTATTGAGTACATTCAAGGTAAGAAAAAGAAAAATGCAGAAAGAAGCATTAAAGAATTTGCAGAAAATTCAGAAGTTAAAGTGCTGAATGGTAGATATGGTGCTTATATTAAAATAGGTAAAGATAATTTTAAAATTCCAGCAGATAAAGATGCAAAAGACCTAACACTAGCTGATTGTTTGAAAGTTGCTGAAGAAAATGGGAAACCTGTTAAAAAAGTTGCACCTAAAAAAACTACTTCAAAAAAAACCACAAAAGCTACAGTAAAGAAAAAATAGTTTTAATTTAATATGTTAAATATAAATACAATACGTGCTGATTTCCCAATCTTGCGACAACAAGTATATGGCAATCCCTTGGTTTATTTCGATAATGGAGCAACTACACAGAAACCTCAATGTGTAATTGAAGCCATCGATAAATATTATTCTGAAGAAAATAGCAATATACATCGTGGAGTTCATTTTATGAGCCAAAAAGCTACCATGGCATTTGAAAATGCAAGGGAAACTGTCCGTAAATTTATAAATGCTAAACATGCACATGAAATTATATTTACAAAAGGAACAACTGAAAGTATCAATCTTCTTGCTTCTTCTTTTGGTAAAAAATATATAGGAAAAGGTGATGAGGTAATGATATCTGCCATGGAACATCATTCAAATATAGTTCCATGGCAAATGGTTTGTGAGGAAAAAGCTGCTATATTAAAAGTAATTCCTTTTCATGAAAATGGAGAACTCGATCTTGAAGCATTTGAAAATTTAATTTCAGAAAGAACAAAAATAATATCTATTACTCATGTTTCTAATGCATTAGGAACTATCAATCCTATAAAAGAGATTATTAAAAAAGCACATGAACATTCAATTCCTGTTATGATTGACGGAGCTCAGGGAATTGCACATTCTAATGTAGATGTAAAAGACCTTGATTGTGAGTTCTATTGTTTCTCAGGTCACAAAATTTATGCACCTATGGGAATCGGTGTATTGTATGGGAAGGAAGAATGGTTAAATGCCCTGCCACCCTACCAAGGCGGTGGTGAAATGATACAAACCGTTAGTTTTGAAAAAACGACTTATAATGAATTACCCTATAAATTTGAAGCAGGTACTCCTAATGTAGGTGGTGTATTAGGTTTAGGTGCTGCATTACAGTATGTTGAAGCATTAGGTATGGATAAAATAGCAGCATACGAAAATGAATTATTGGATTATGCTACTAATGAATTACTTAAAATTGAAGGTATCAGGATTATTGGAACTGCAACTCAAAAAGCAGCTGTACTTTCATTTTTGATTGACAGCATTCATCCTTACGATGCAGGAACAATCATTGATCGATTTGGAGTAGCTGTAAGGACCGGACATCATTGTGCACAACCTGTAATGGATTTTTTAGAAATTCCCGGAACAATTCGTGCTTCATTTGCGTTTTATAATACAAAAGAAGAAATTGATGTTTTGATAAAAGCTATTTTAAAAGTCAAATTAATGTTTAATTGATTTGAATGTAAATTAGTAATTTTATTAAGTTTTTATCAATCGGATTATAATTGTGTATTTTAGTTAGAAAATAGTTATAAAAATTTAAAAAAATCTGGAATGATATTAGGTAAGTAATCCTGATAAATAGAACCAGGCAATATGATCAATAAAAAATAATAACACATGAAAAAAATAAGTTTATTAACAGTTTTATTTCTTATCATTTCTACTTCAGTAATAGCACAAAAACAATTAAATAATTTTGAAGATATAATGACTTCATTAAAATCAGGGAAACAGGTTCGAATGGTAGCTTATTATAATAAATGCAAACTCATCAGCGACAATGAAGAAAAAGAGAAAGTCCCTGATGCAATAGGTGGAATGAATTTAGGTGTTTTCGAATATTTTGCAAAAGAGGCTGTTAAAAACAAACTAGCTTTTGTAGTTGCATCAGAATCAAAACTTATTGAAAATCCTAAAGGTGAAGGATTTGTTTACAATTATGTTAAAATTAAAATTTCGGAAGACAACAAAGTTAAAATAACTGCACAATATATTGATACAAAGACATTTGAACAGAAAATGGATGAGAATTTTTTTGGTGAGATCAATGATGGGAAAAACGAAAAAGCGGTGTATTTTTATGAAGGAAATTAATTATACTAAAAAATGACAATAAAAGAAACCGAAAATCAGATTGTTGAAGAATTTCAGAATTTCGACGACTGGATGGATAAATACAATTATGTAATTGAAATGGGCAGAGAATGTCCAATGATTGATGAGAAAAATAAAATTGAAAACAACTTAATTACCGGCTGTCAGTCCAGGGTTTGGTTAAGTGCAGAATACGAAAATGGAGTTATAATTTATAAAGCCGATAGTGATGCAGTAATTACTAAAGGTATTGCAAGTTTGCTTATACGCGTATTATCACTACAAAAGCCTCAGGATATTATAGATGCTGATCTCGATTTTATCAATAAAATTGGTTTAAAAGATCATCTATCACCCACACGATCCAATGGATTAGTGGCTATGATGAAACAAATGAAATTATACGCATTGGTGTTTAAAACAAAGTTTGAATCGTAAGATAAATTTGTATTATAAATAACGAAAGAGCGGATAAAAATTGTTCAATTTGTCAAAATAATAAATTTTATTTACAAACTTTACAAATTACAAGAATGACATGGAATTAAAAGACGAAATACGAATCTACGAACAAGCAGTTTTAAATGTATTAAAAACTATTTATGACCCGGAAGTTCCTGTAAATATTTATGATTTAGGTTTGATTTATGAAGTTATAGTAAGTGATAATTTCACTGTAAAGATTATTATGACTCTTACAGCTCCGAATTGTCCTGTTGCAGAAAGCTTACCTGAGGATGTTAAGGAAAGAGTAAGTGCTATCAGCGGAATAAAAAGTGTAGATGTTGAAATTGTATTTGAACCTCCCTGGGATAAAGATATGATGTCGGAAGAAGCCAAATTGGATTTAGGATTTTTATAGAAATATCATATCCTCAAGTTCAATTATCTGACTATTTTCTGTTGAACTTAGCTACATAAACAAAAGTATTTTATACCCATACCTTTATTTAAGCATTGAAATTGCTTATGAATAGTGCCTGGAATAAATGCAGCATATTGCATTGATAGATAATCATGGAAAAGAATGGTATCACCATTCTTTTCTTCTTTTGTGTAAGGTTGAATGAGAAAAATATTTAATATGTAAAAAGTAGGCTGGAAATCTTTCAAATCATTAAGAATAGTTATTCTGCTTGTATCTTTGATTTTGCTTTTAAAAGATTCGGCAAAAGAACAAGTTGATTTTATTAATTTCAGAGCGTTTTCATTTGAAATTAGTATTGTTAATCAACACTATATATATTCCATTTGAAAAAAGAGGAGTTTTCTTTCTGACACTATTTAGATAAGACAAAAGACAGCATTAATTTTGTTCATTAAGCCGGAATAATTAAATCTCACTTAAAGATATTCTTTTTATTTTTTGCTGGATTTTGAAATCTTTAACTGAAAATCCAGTAATATTCTTAAACTGATTTGAGAGATATTGAACACTGCTATAACCCATTTCAAATGCTATTTCACTTAACGTTAAATCTTTATATGATATTAATTCTTTTACTTTTTCTATCCGATGTAAAATAATAAATTGCTCCAGAGTTCTTCTTTCATTCTTTGAAAAAACACTTGAAAGATATTGATAAGAATATCCTAGTTTTTCAACAAGATAATCTGAATTTCTAATTATTGAGTTCATATTGTTAGATTTATGAATTAATTCAATAATAGCTATTTTTATTTGCTCAATCAAAATATCATCTTTGCTTTTTAAAACAGCAAAACCAATTCTATTTAGCATTTTTTCAACCTGTTTTTCTGTTATTTGATTATTGTTAAGAATTATTGTAACTTCTCCCAAAATAATTTTTTGAATTTCAATTTGATGTTCTTCTAATAATCTTCTTATGGTTTTGATACAACTATTACAAACCATTGATTTCAAATAGAAAGTCTTAATTATCATAGCCCAATAAATATAAAAGCAGAGTCTTTTTTGTAAAAGATTCTGCTTAAAAAATAATTATATTTAGTTTTTGGAAAATTTAGAAATAAACTGATTATTTGTATTGTATAATCTGATTAAATAAATTCCTTCTGGTAAATTATTTACAGAAATTTTAGAACCTGAATAGATTTCGTCTATTGTAGTTATTTCTTTTCCTGCTAAATCAAGAATACTTAATTGATATTTTTGATTATCAGATAATTTTATTATAAAATTATCATTTGAAGGATTTGGATAAATATTAAAATTTTGATCTAACCCATCTTTTAATATTCCAGATGAAGCAAATTTTGAATTTACAAAAGCCAGATATTTAGCGTCTTGAGCTGTTGTATGCCAAAAAGAGCCTCCATGCGCCTGACCAGAAGCTAATTCAAAAACTACATTTGATGTTCCAATAATTGGGACTAAAGCATTATAAAAATTCTGCCCTTGAGTATATGGGATATTCATATCTGCACTTCCTGCAGAAATAAAAAATGCTGCATCATCACTTGATATATAAGTTGTTGGGTTTGCTAAAGCTACTCGTTCAGGTATCGTTTGAACTGCTGCTCCCATTAATTTTGACTCAGGTGAATTAGCTGAATTTGTTGTAATTGTAAATCCCAGTGCTGTAGCTTCAGCATCCATAGTTAAAAAATTAACAGGTCCGAATAAATCAACTACAGCATGTACACGGCTTGTAACATTGATATGGCCCAAATGTAATCCCTCCAAATTTGTTACTCCAGCAGTAGTTCCTAACATTGAAACAAGATATCCACCAGCTGATTCACCTATTACGGCTATTTTGTTTGTATCAATATGATATAGAGATGCATTTGCTTTCAAATAGCGAACAGCAGCTTTACAATCGTAAACCTGAGCAGGCCAAACAGAATCTGTACTTAAACGATAATTGATATCCGCACAAACATATCCGTTATTGTAAAATGTAGTAAATGAAGGTATTTCGCCACTTCCTTTGCTGCCCATCAAAAAAGCACCCCCATGAATATGAATTATCAATGGACTTGGGGTTGTTACGCTCGTTGGAATATATAAGTCAAGCATTTGTTTTGAATTTCCATTACCTGCATAATTTAAATTTGTATAAGTTGCTGTTTGTGCTTTTGAATTTAAAGTGATTAATAGAACTAAGATAAAAGGTAAAATTACTTTTTTCATTTTTTTGAATTTTAAATTATTAATTTACTGTATGTTATTTTTATAAAAAAGATCATTTAAAAATAGCAGGTGTCTATAAAACACCTGCTATTACATTTTTTATTATTTTTCGCAAACGATAGTTGCGTCATTTTTTATGGTAATTTGTTTTCTGTTAGATGATTGATAGATAAATATATTATATTCAATACTACTATCTGCTAAAGTAAACTTTTCTGCCATTGGTTTTATAGTATATCCTGTATATGTATTTGTAATTGCAGCAATTACAGTTTGTGGGATGGTTGTAACCGCAATTCTTTCAGCTTTTAAAACAAATATATTTGCAGTATCAAAAACCAATTTAACAGGACTGCTTCCGGAAATACCTATCATTACTTCGGTAACATTTCCAAACTGACACATGGTATCAATTTCAGCATGTAATGCAGAATATCCTGAATAATTGGTTGAAATATAGGTAAGTATATCTGCAGATAATGAATCAACAGAAATATCATTTGCATGATTTCCATGACCGTGATGTCCTCCTCCATGTCCACTTCCATGATGTCCACCATGACCGTGATTTCCGTTTAGAATTGCTGATGAATTTCCCAAATAACTTCCACTTTTGTTAAAAGCAAGTTCTTCATTGGTGTTTAGCGTTAACAGATAATTGGTTTCATCAGAAGTAATAAGAGAAGCTCCTGAAATTGAAGCATCTGGATAATAGTTGTCAACATATTGAGTAATAGCGGCTGGTAAGCTCGCAATATCAATGCTTTGTTCATTGTAGCTGTTTTCGTCTTTGCTGCAAGAACTTAAAATTGCTGTGCAGATTAATACTGCAAAAATGATCTTTTTCATACTTGAAATTTTTAAAATTTGTGAATAATTATGACACAAACTTACAATCAAATACAAAGAATCACTTTTGATTTTTGTGTGAAACGTAAAAAATGAAACTTGAAATGTTGAAAACTGCGAATGAAGTTTTTATTTGATTTGTGAAAAGATGATCAGAATATAGAAATCAGATTTCTTCAAACCATTTTTTAAAGAGTGTAACTTTTTCTCTGCTTATTATAATATCTTCACTTGAAGGAATATGCATTTTTAACAGTATTCTTGAATTAAAATATAGGATGATTTCTTTAATGCTATTTTTTGCAATAATAAATTGACGATTAGCTCTGAAAAATAAGGATGGATCAAGTTGTTCCATTATATCATCCATTTTCAAATCAATTGGAAATTGTTCACGGGTAGATAATTGAGCATAAACAATTCCTTCGGAAATAAAAAAATACGCAATAGATTCGACCAAAACAGGTATTAATTTATCCTGAAAATTAACTAAAAAGCTACGTCGAAAAGTTTTTTTAATCTGACTCTCTCTTTTAATAAGTTCAAGTATCTTCTGACCACTGAATAATTGCTGAGTAGTATATTTTGCATAACTGAATTTAAGTATTTCAGGATCAATAGGTTTCAATATGTAATCAATACTATTTAATTTAAAAGCCTGAATGGCATATTCATCATAAGCCGTTGTAAAAATTATAGGTGCTTGAGTATGAATCTGATCAAATAAAGAAAAAGACAATCCATCCGCAATTTGAATGTCTGAGAAAATCAAATCTGGATGCTGATTGCATTCAAACCATTGAATACCTGATTTAACACTATCTATAATAGCTAAAATTTCAATACAGCTATCTAATTTCAACAGCAATGTTTTCAAATGGTTAGAAGCAGAAACCTCATCTTCAATAATCAAACATTTTGTCATTTTTTTGCAATTAATGGTAAAACAACTTCAAACGTTTTCTTATCACATTTTATTTTAATATCATTACTGGAAATGGCTTTAAATCTTTCTGTTAAATTTTGCAAGCCTATTCCATTTCCTTGTGTGCCTTTTTTTATCATGTAATTATTAATCACATTTATAAACGCTAAGTCATCACTTTGGATAATAGAAATAGTTAAAGGAAATTCTTCAGAGATAATATTATGCTTGATTGCATTTTCGAGTAAGGTTTGTAATGACATCGGAGGAATTTCAAAACCTAATGTATTAATAATGTTTTTTTTATAAATTATTTTATCGCCAAATCGGATATTCAGCAGATGCATATAAGCATCGGCAAGTTCTAATTCCGTTGCTAATGGCACAAGAATATTTTTCTGCATTTCGATAGATGAGCGTAATAAATATGACAATTTATTGAGATAAATCTGGCTTTTTTCTTTGTTTTCTTCAATTAGCCAACTTAATGTATTTAAAGCATTAAAGAAAAAATGCGGATTAAGTTGATTTTTCAGAACTTCAATTTGCGAATTTAAATTTTGTTGTTTCAATAAGGCATTATCAATAAAAATTTGCTTACGATGTTCCTGAATTTTAATGTAATTACTAAGAAATACCGAAGCAATCAATATAAGTATTCCGCGAGTAACTACAGAACTAATCACAAACAAAATATTATCTACAAAAAAGGAGCTTAGAAAAATCAATAATCCAATAAATGAAGAATAGAGCAATATTGTAACAGATAATGTTTTCCAGAAACTTAGCATGTTTAATTTAGCTGACCATTTGTTTTTTTGAAGAAAACTAATCAAAAGATATGCAAATATAAATGAAATAAGTAATTGGGTAAACATATCTGCAAAAAGAACAATAGGATTAAAAACCTCATGAGCTGGATGCTTAATATGCATTTCGCCATTTCTTTTCAAAGCCATATCCATTATTGGTAAATTAGCCAATAAGCTTATAATAAATGATGACCAAACAACAAAATTTTTACTTGATTTTTCTTTTAATCTATTCATTTTTATTTGTTATGCACTTATGTGAGATTACCATGATTTATTGAATATGCAAAAATAAGCATTAATTTTTTACTTATTTTAATTCTTATTTAAAACGATAAAACATTGAATTAAATCAAAGTGTTTTATCGAAAGCAGAGGATTATAATAAAATAATTCACGGCAAGTATGCAGCAGGTCTGGCATCTTTTCTTTGTGCTATTACTCTGGTGGTTATATGCCTGTAAACAATCAGTTGGTGAACATTAATAATTATCCTAATTTTGTATTGTTGGTAAATTGATTTTTGTCATGTTTTTTATTATAATATTGCAAAAATAAAAATTTAAACTAGAGGTTACAAAATAGCACTTCGAGTTTAATTCAATTTTAAAGATCTAAATATTCTTTTATTTTTTTATTCTTTATATTCAAAAGTACTACATTATCATATATTTACCAATATTAGTAAATGTTATTTTGTTAATATGGCATTATGGGAAAGTAAGAAATTCCGCAAAAAAAAAGCTCCAAAAGAGGAGCTTTTTTAATAAAATTATAATAGTAGTTATTTGATGGCATTTTCAAATTCAGCAGTTTTTGCAAATTTTGCAAATTCTAAATCGTCTTTTGCCTGAGCTTTAAATGAAGCATCTTGAGCAATGGCTTTCTTAAGGTTATCATATACCATATTAGCATTGTTACTTCTTGCAGCAATAATAGCGGCTAAGTAATAAGTCTGAGCATCTTTAGGAGCACATTCAATAGCAGTTGCTGCAGCTGCAGCATTTCCATTCAATAAGGTTGCTAAAGCTACATTATAATCACAGCCGGTTTTTCCGAATGAACTAACTGCACCGGCATAATTACCATCTTTTATCATGATAACGCCTAAGTTGTAGTTTTGATTAACACCTGATTTCTGAGCAGTTTCAAAATAAGATTTTGCAGCTTTATAATCTTTTTTCATCAACGAAACAACGCCTAAATTATTAATAACAGCTGAATTGTTAGGAGATAATGTATTTGCTTTTTCTAAAAATGAAGATGCTTCATTGGCATTTCCCTGTGCAATTAATACATAAGCAGCATTGTTATATGCTTTCCAGTCTTTTGGATAAATAGTAGTTGCAGCTTTATATATTTTTAATTGTGTAGCTAAATCTTTGGTTAAAGTTGCAGCATATAATAGTTCTTTATTGTCTAATGAATCAGGAGCTGTAGTTGAAAATAAAGCAATTTGTTCATCAGTTTTTTTAGGTTCAAGGAAATTAACTGAAATTTCAGCTCTTCTTAATGGAGGAAGAATTTTGTCTTCAACTTGTTGGAAAACAACAGTCATATTTCTCATTTCCTGTTCTCTTTTATCTCTGTCAACCTGAGCTTTAATTACATTGATCATGGTGTTTTTATCTTTGATATCAGATTTTTCCAGTGATGCAAGGAAACCATCCCAGTCTTCACCATTAGCTTTTAAGTTATAATTTACAACTTTCTTCAGATCTTTGAATTTGGTTTTGGTTTTTTTAGCTAAGTCTTTGATAAATTTGTCTAATTGTTCTTCTGTATATTTATTGGCAGTTTTAGCTCTGTTTTCAGAAAGACCTGCATTTCTTTTTTCTTCACCTTCAGGGGATGCCCATGCTGTAATATCAATATTTTTGATAGCCCAGTTTTTGGTGATATATTCGTTTAATCCTTTAATACCTGCCTGTGCTTCAATAGCTTTATTCAAGTCAATTTTAAAATTAAGGTTGAAAGTATTTACTAAAAAGTAAATAACTGCTTTTCTGTTTGCAACAGTTTCTTTTTCGTATCCATCAGGAGTTGAAATGGTAGTTCCCATGGTTTTAATTCTTTGTGAAGTGTAAATTACACCATCAGCCAATTTAGTATCACCGAGTTCAACTGCTTTTTTTAGTGTTTTTACATTTTCTCTGGAAGTACTTTCTTTTACAGCTTCTTTTGTTGCAAGATGTGCAATTGGATTCACCATTAATTGTGATTTATTCATCTCTGGTTTGTAATCTATTACATCAGTATATGAAAAAGAACCACCGGTTTTGCTGTTGATAGTAGTACCGTCACCCTGAACCTTTTCACCTTTAAGATAGAAAGATTTCAAAGTTGTGCTTCCACCTTCATATTTTAAAATAGGTTGAATAAATGCACCGGCTTTTTTATTGAAATAACCTGCAGGAATAGTTCCTTTAATAGTTATAGCAACTTTGTCGCCGTGGACTTCTAATGGATTGGGTGTAACTTCATATTTCACTTCTCCGTATTTCTTAACCATTTTGCTGAGGCTGTTACAACCAGAAAACAACACGCTTACTAAAAATAAGGCTGATAAAAGTTTAATACTTTTGTTTTTCATTGTATTATAGATTAAAATATTAATAATTAAAAGTCAATTTTTTTGCAAATATAAGACAAAATTGTGAGTACACAATATACATTGTGAAAAAAAAAACAATAATTAATTGTTATTAAAACAATTACTAGTATAATTTCTCCCTTTTTTTGAGGTAAGGATACAAAACCTGATGAAATCCCAGATTAATATCTGCTTCAATAAAATCAATCTGATAATGGCCACAACGGGTCTTTAATTCATTTTCAAAACTTTTCACAGCATCAATATATTTGGTTCTTACTTCTGATGGATTTATTTTCAGCTCTTTACTATTTTCAACATCAATAAATTTATAAGGACGGTTGTCAAATTCAAAATTTAACTCTTTATTTTTGTCCGTAACATGAAAAAGTATGACTTCATGTTTATTGTATTTCAAATGCTGCAATGCCTGAAACATATCCTCTGATTTACTGGTATTTTCAAACATATCGCTAAAAAGAATAATGAGAGAACGCTTATGAATACTTTCTGCAATAAGATGCAAAGCCTCAGTAGCAGAGGTTTTTTTGCGAACTTCTGTTGTAATAGGTAATAAAAGCTCTTCTAATTTATTATAAAGCAATTTATGATGAGTCAATGTTGATTTACATAATGTATGTGTCTCCAGTGTTTCTGCAAAAACACTCAAGCCAACAGCATCTCTTTGTTTACGGAGCATATACATGATGGCTGCTACAGCATATACTGAAAAAGAAATTTTGTTGGGTTTTTCAAAACTAACTTCCCGGTCAAAGGGATAATACATTGATGAAGAATCATCAATTACAAGCTGACAGCGTAAATTAGTTTCTTCCTCAAAGCGTTTTACAAATAGTTTATCGGTACGGCCGTACAATTTCCAGTCGACATGCTTAACAGACTCCCCTGAATTGTAAAGACGGTGTTCAGCAAATTCTACCGAAAAGCCATGTAACGGACTTTTATGAAGTCCGGTGATAAAACCCTCAACAACTTGTCTGGCAATAAATTCTAAGGAGCCGAATGGTGATATCCGGCTTTGATCAATGTTTTTTTCTATCATAAATGCATTGGTAAAGGCTATAAAAGTGCCTCTAATTTGCTGATGAGAACATTTTTAGGAACAGCACCTACTTGTTTGTCAACAATTTCTCCATTTTTGAAAAATAAGATGGTAGGAATATTCCTGATCCCATAACGTGAAGTAGTAGCTGGATTGCTATCGACATCAAGCTTACCGACAATTGCTTTTCCTTCGAATTCTTTGGCAATTTCTTCAACGATAGGACCAAGCATTCTGCAGGGGCCACACCATTCTGCCCATAAATCAATAATTACCGGTTTGTCTGATTTCAGGACCATTTCTTCGAAATTTCCATCTGTAATTGTTAATGCCATATCTATAATTTTAAAATGTTTGATGATTTTTTTCTTTTACAAACATACAACAAATTTTAATTGTTCTAAAAAATAATTTAATAATTTATCCCAATTTCTGATTTATTATATTGGAATTATTCCAGTTTAAAGCTGATTTCTGCATTGTCACTAAATGAATTCACAAAACCTGCTGCATCTATATTTGTATTTCTGGCAAATAAACTAACAGAAGTTTTATCGGTAGCATCCATAATTTGAACCACCAGTTTTACTTTTCCTTTGTGTTTTTTAATTTTGCACTTAAAGGCTTCAATTAAAACAGGTGTAACTTCAGTTAATGGTAATTTCATGGTAACTTTGCTGGTGTATTTTTCAATTACTTCCACCAGTAAAGTCATATAGTTGATTTTAATTTCAAACTGGTCATCGGAATTATAACGGTTTTTGATAATTGCTTTTATAAAAATAGAAGCACCTTCTATCAGAAAATGTCTGAATTTCATATAATCATCAGAAAACAAAGCCATATTGTAAGAACCGTTGAAATCTTCAATTATAAAAGAACCCATGGGTTTACCGGTTTTGGTAGTTCGGTGCGAAACCGAAGAAATTATGCCTGCAAAACGTAAATCCCGCCCTTTTAGACTTTTTAAATCTTCATTAAGCTGTTCGATTTCGATGTTACAGAAATTTTTAATTTCAAGTTTGAAATCATCCAGTGGATGTCCCGAAAGATAAAACCCTGCAATTTCCTTTTCTTTTTTTAATTGCTCAACTCTTGACCAGGGCGCAGTTTCAGGCATTGGTGGATCCTGCACTTCCGTTTCTTCACTGTCTCCAAAAAGTGAATGTTGTGATGAGTTCAATCCGCTTTGGTATTGAGATGCATGACGGACTACTTTTTCAAGGAAATTTCCATCTTCCGGTCTTTCCTGGTAAAAATACTGAGCCCTGTGTGTATCTTCAAAAGTATCGAATGCACCGGCATAAGCCAAAGCTTCCAGGCTTCTTTTATTAACAGCTTTTAGATTCACCCTTTTTGTAAGATCGAAAATATTTTTATAAAAACCGTTTTTGTCACGTTCTTCAATGATGGCATAAACGGCAGCCTCGCCAACTCCTTTGATTGCAGCCATACCGAAACGAATTTCTCCTTTTTTGTTAACGGTAAAATTCATCACACTTTCATTTATACAAGGTCCCAAAACAGGAATTTTAGAACGGTTACATTCATCTATGAAAAAGGTAATCTTTTTTAAATCATTCAGGTTGTGAGTAAGCACAGCAGCCATGTATTCGGCAGGATAATGAGCTTTGAGATAAGCTGTCTGATACGCTACCAGAGAATAAGCTGCAGAATGGGAACGGTTGAACCCATACTGAGCGAACTTTTCCATGATCTCAAAAGTTTCGATGGCTTTCTTTTCGTCAATACCTTGTTTTACTGCGCCGGCAACAAATTCCTGTTGCTCAGCTTTCATCACTTCAAGTTTTTTCTTACCCATGGCACGCCGCAAAACATCAGCTCTTCCGAGGCTGTAACCACCCATGATCTGGGCAGTTTGCATAATTTGCTCCTGATAAACCATGATTCCATGTGTTGGCTTTAGAATTTCTTCCAGCATCTGATGTGGAAATTCTGCTTTTTCCTTACCTAACTTACGGTTGATAAAAGTCTGAATAAACTGCATAGGACCAGGGCGATACAGTGCATTCATGGCAATGAGATCCTCTATATTTGTTGGCTTAAGGTCCTTCAGATAACCACGCATACCTTCCGACTCAAACTGGAAAGTACCTACAGTATCACCTCTTTGGTAAAGTTCAAAAGTTTTTTCATCGTCCAACGGAATCGTATCGATATCAATTTTAACCTTATTCCGTTTGTATATATTTTCAATGGCAGTTTTAATGATTGACAGTGTTTTCAATCCAAGAAAGTCCATCTTCAGCATTCCCACCGATTCTATAAGTGTGCCTTCATATTGAGACACCATCAGATCAGAATCCTTGGAAGTACTCAGAGGAATATAATTCATCAAATCGTCGGGGCCAATGATAACACCACAGGCATGAGTTCCGGTATGACGAGCTGAACCTTCCAGAATACGAGCAAATTCGAGTGTTTTTCTTACTAAAGCATCTCCGTTTTTACGTGCATCTTCCAGCTCTTTAACTTCTTTAAATGCTTTTTCGAGATTCATACCGGCAGCTTCCGGTACTAATTTTGCAAGACGGTCTGATTCCTGAAGAGGTAGTTTTAATACTCTTGCTACATCCCGTATCGAAGATTTGGCAGCCATAGTTCCAAATGTAACAATTTGTGCTACTTTATCTTCTCCGTATTTTTCAACTACATATTTCAAAACCCTGTCTCTGCCTTCGTCATCAAAATCAATGTCAATATCGGGCATGGAAACTCTTTCCGGATTTAAAAATCGTTCGAAAAGCAGATTGTATCTTATTGGGTCAATATTGGTAATCCCAATAGTGAAAGCAACTACGGAACCAGCGGCAGAACCACGGCCAGGACCAACCATCACATCCATTTCACGTGCTTTATTGATAAAATCCTGAACAATCAAAAAATAACCCGGAAATCCCATGGATTCAATGACAGATAATTCAAAATTAATCCTTGATGTTACTTCTTCAGTTATTTCCGGATATTTTTTTTCGGCACCTATAAAAGTAAGATGTCGTAAATAGTCCATTTCTTTTTCAAAACCATCTGGTAATGGGAAAATTGGCAAAATTACATCTCTTTTTAGCTTATAATCTTCAATTTTATTTACGATTTCCTGAGTATTCAGGATGGCTTCCGGATATTCTAAAAATAGCTTTTCCATTTCCTCCTGAGATTTAAGATATTCATTGCCAGTATAATGCATGGCTGAACTATCGTCAAAATCTTTGCCAGTATTCAAACAGATTAGAATATGGTGAGGTTCGGAATCATCGGCATTGATAAAATGCACATCATTGGTGGCAATACATTTTATTCCAAATCTTTGCCCCAGTAACTGCATCGTTTCATTTACCTTTTTCTGTTCAGGAATGCCGTGGTTTTGTAATTCCAGGTAAAAATCTTCTCCGAAAATTTCAAGATATTCTTCAACCGTTTGAGCTGCTCTTTCGATTCCGCTGGTCATTATATAATAAGGCACTTCACCGCCTAAACATGCAGTAGAAGCAATCAAACCTTCGCTGTATTTTTTTAGCAGTTCTTTGTCAATACGTGGTGTATAATAAAAACTGTCTTTTTTGAAACCCATCGAACTGAGGCGTGCAAGATTCTGATAACCAATTTTATTTTTGGCTAATAAAATCAAATGGAATCCGCTTCTGTCCTCTCTCCCTTTCTT
This sequence comes from Bacteroidales bacterium, assembly GCA_049315385.1. Taxonomy (GTDB): domain Bacteria; phylum Bacteroidota; class Bacteroidia; order Bacteroidales; family JACABE01; genus JACABE01. The sequence goes on along the minus strand of JBMOKG010000023.1, from coordinate 29,800 downwards.
TTCGAAACGGCTTCCATCGGCTACATACATTTCACATCCAATAATAGGTTTAATTCCTTGTGCTTTTGCTTCATTAAAGAACTCAAGAGTACCATACATATTCCCATGATCGGTAATTGCAAGCGCTTTCATCTCTAATGATTTAGCTTTTGCGATTAACTGTTTTATTTTGGCAGCACCATCGAGAATTGAATATTGAGTGTGAACGTGTAAATGTGTAAAATCTGACATTATTCAGTATTTGATAAATTAAGTTTAATAAAAACGAATGAAATTAAATAGATCGAAAAATCATATTTTTGAGTTTCAGAAATTTAAAGTAAACTGCTTTTCGAATTTCATTTTTTGTAAAAATACTAAAAATGTGAACATAGATTGGTGTTGTTAATAAGTTTAAGCAAAAAGATTCTTATTTGGTGTAATCAACTCAAATATAAACAAATAATTATATTTTATGAAAGATGCAGGCTATGAAAATGTTTTCGTAAAAAAAAACATTGCTTTATTGACTGATAATTCGGGTTTTGATTTCTTTCATCGGTATTTATACAAAACCATAATTCCTTTAATATTGTTTCTTGAAACTGATAATCAGAATATAAACCTAAAAGGTTTCTGATATCTAATAAGTTTAATTTATTTGAGAAATGTTTCAAATAAATTTTAGATTAAAGAAAAAAGGTGGATAATTTGATTCATTTTTTTATTATCTTTGGCATAAGATTTGATAAAAAAATTAAACGTTAATATAAACCTAAAATTAAATATAATGAAAAAAATTTTCAAATTATCTATTGTGATTTTCGTGATAGCTATAACTGCATGTACACCTACAAGAGAGGTTAAACGTGTTTCTCCTGATCAACAGTTCGATTTAAGCGGACGATGGAATGACAGCGATGCCAAAATGACTGCAGATGCTATGATAGCTCAGGTATTAAGTGAAGGATGGCTGTCTGAATTTCAGAAACAATTTGAAGGCAAACGTCCTATATTAATTGTTGGATTGGTAAATAATAAAACCAGTGAACATATCAGCGCTGAAACGTTTATCAAAGATATCGAAAAAGCGTTTCTTACTGACCGTAGAATCAGACTGGTACAGGCTGGTGACAAAAGAGAGCAGTTACGTGGCGAAAGAGCAGACCAACAGGAATACGCATCCGCTGAAACTACAAAAAAATGGGGTAAAGAACTAGGTGCTGATTTTATTATGCAGGGAAGTATCAACTCAACAGTTGATTCATTCAACAAAGACAAAGTGGTGAGTTATAAAATCAACCTGGAGCTCACAAATATCGAAACCAACGAAATCGTTTGGATAGGAGACAAAGAAATTAAAAAAGTAATTTCAGATTAATAAAAGTAATATAAAATAAACGGAGTTGAATATACATTTTACTCCGTTTATTTTATTGAATTACTTTAAAGTGAAAGATAATATGAATACTTTTTTCTGAGATATAAATTATATTTATATTTTCTGATGCCTAAAATTATGAAAGCCAGATTTTTATTTATTATCATTTTTCTACCTTTGTTTCAGATAAGTTGTGAGCCAAATTTCCAACAGGATAATGTTACAGCTTATGATCGGATGAATTCAATTGCTATTAACAAATCTTTATATGGTATTTCAAAAGATTCAATAAATATAAGTTGTTATCCGACCATAGTAACCATAGAACAAAATCCAAACACAACTTCTTCTGATAGTCTTATATCATTTATCAGATATCCCGGACATATACCTTTAGGAGATTGTGGAATACAGTATTTTGTTGATACTTTAACAAACAGAATACGCTGTTTGTCGGAGAATAATCCGGTATCCCGCTTTAGTGAATGGAATAACTCCAGTGATATGCTGTTTTCATTGATTGATTTCAGAGGGAAAGGAATAAAATATATCGGATTTCGAATATTAACAGTTTCTTCTTATACTAATCTTATCGACTATCATTATGGATGGATTAAGGTTCAGTTAAATGCAAAATCCGACAGCTTGAAAATTATAGATTTTGGATCAAATCTTACAAAAAATAAATCTATACTGACAGCTCAGACAAAATAATACCAAATTGATTAGTTTATTGTTATTTAAACTATTGAATATTGAAACAATAGAAAAGTGTTTGTTTTATATGATTTAATTTATTTCTAAAGCTTTATATTTTCAGGTATTAAAACTTAAATTTTTATTAAAATAATAAACTTAAAACTATACATATTTTAGCATGCAAAAAAACTATACATTTTTAATAATAGCTTTACTTCCCTTATTTTTATTAAGCTCATGTGCTACTTATTATCAGCAGAATTTAAAATTTCAATCAGCTGTTGGTAACGGTGAATTATCTAAGGCTAAAGATATGCTTGATAAAGACAAAAGTAAAACAGGCAAAAACCGTGTATTGTATTTATTCAACAAGGGATGGCTTAACTGGATGATGAATGAGAATGCTGAAAGTAATATTGCATTAGATGAAGCAGATAAAATGATAGAAGACTATCAGAAAAATTATGGACTTGAAGCATTAGCACTAATTACAAATCCCAATGTAAAACCCTATAAACCCGAAGATTTTGAAGTGGTTATGGTAAACTATTTTAAAGCTTTAAATTATCTGAATACAGGGAAATATAGTGATGCATTGGTTGAAGTAAGAAGAATAAATGAAAAACTGAACCAGCTCAACGATAAATATCCCGATCATAAAAACCGTTATCAGGACGATGCTTTTGCTCATCTTATTATGGGATTAATTTATGATGCAAATCGCGAGTATAATGATGCATTTATTGCTTATCGCAATGCATTGAATGTATATGAAAATTCTTATGTTAAGAACTTCAATATGCAGGTTCCTGAACAATTGAAATGGGATTTGATGCGTGCAGCATATAGAACCGGTTTTAATGAAGAACTCAGATTTTATGAACAAAAATTCAACTTAAAATATGAGAACAAACCCAATGAAGGAGGTGAGTTGGTTTTTTTCTGGCACAATGGTTTGGGGCCTGTTAAATCGGAATGGAGTATTAATTTTACAAAAACCGGCAGTGATAATGGATTTGTAACTTTTGCCAATGAACAATATGGATTGTCTTTTCCTATTTATATTGGAGATAAGTCGGATAATGAAAAATCGGGATTTTCAAAACTTAGTTTTTTACGAATAGCATTTCCAAAATATCTGGAACGTAAACCTTTTTTCAGCAATGCAGAAATCACTGCAAACGGCAAAACCTACCCTTTGCAATACGCCCAGGATATTAATGGGATAGCTTTTAAAACACTAAATGACAGGATGCTTCGTGAAATGGGGAATGCCATTTTAAGACTGGCAACTAAAAAAGCAATAGAAGCTGCAGCCCGTAAAGAAAATGAAGATTTAGGTTCTGCAATCGGAATCGTAAATGCATTAACTGAAAAAACAGACACCCGTAACTGGCAAACTTTGCCTTATTCTATTTCTTACACTAGAATAGCAATGCCTGTAGGAGAAAATTCAATTGATTTTTCGGCTTTTTCTTCTGGTGCGGCACCAAAGAAAGAAATGCTGAAATTTAATATTCTTAAAGGTAAAACTGTGTTTTTTAATTATTCAAACCTTGAGTCATTTCCTCCTGTTGAAAAATAAAATCATCTCCGTTAACATTAAAAAATTCATACTCAGATAAAAGAAAATTAAAATTGATTAAGTTCTAATTTTTAACTAATTTTGCAAAAAAATAATATATTCCAATTTAATTTTAGAATAAGATGAGTAAAGGCAGGATATTATTTGTTACCCAAGAGATTACACCGTATTTAAAAGAAAGCCACATGGCGAATATTGGGCGATATTTACCGCAAGGTATTCAGGAAACGGGGAAAGAAATCAGGACATTCATGCCACGATTTGGAAATATTAACGAAAGAAGGAATCAATTACATGAAGTAATTCGTCTTTCTGGAATGAATTTGATCATCAATGATCAGGACCATCCGCTAATAATTAAGGTAGCTTCGATACAATCGGCCCGTATGCAGATTTACTTTATTGATAATGAAGATTATTTTCAACGTAAAGCTGTTTTTGCCGATAAAGCTAATGTATTTTACGCTGATAATGATGAGCGCGTTATTTTCTTCTCAAGAGGAGTAATAGAAACTGTAAAAAAACTCAGTTGGTCTCCGGAAGTTATTCATTGTCATGGATGGATGACAAGTTTAATCCCATTGTATATCAAAAAAGCAGTGAAAGATAATCCTTTATTTGCTGATACTAAAATCGTAATATCTTTATATGATGACGATTTTAAGGAAACCATGAATAAAGATTTCGCTTTAAAAATTAAATTACCCGGTATCACAAATAAAGATACCAAACAATATAAAACACCTACTTTCGTTAACGTAATGAAAGCAGCAATTGATTTTTCAGATGGAATTATTATTGGAAGCGAAACAATAAATAAAGAGTTGTTAGCTTATGCTCAGTTGAGTGGGAAACCTTTACTTCCATTTCAATCCAAGGAAAAATATATTGGGGCTTATGCAAAGTTTTATGACGAACTACTCATTTCAGAAACCGTAGTTTCATAATTGCAATATTTTATTAATTTTATTTCATTCAATGAACACACAACTATTTAGCTTAAAGAACTTTGCTCTGCTTTTCCTTTTAGGGTTTATGATTGTTCTTTCTTCTTGTCAGGAAGAACCCGATTTAATCGGAATGAGCTTACAATCACAAAATGAAAGATTTGGAGTGTTATTTTCCGACACATCTTCTATTATTGCTTATTCTGTTTTTGATGACTCATTAAGAACAGATAACTACTCAGCCAGTTTGCTTGGAACCTTTAACGATCCAGTTTTTGGGACTACAACAGCAAATATTTTTACTCAGGTTCGTCTTTCTACACTTAACCCAAGTTTTACATCAGCCAGTTTTGATTCTCTGGTACTTTACCTGCCATATTCAGGAAGTTATCAGATTGATCCCGCTACAATGGGCGATTTGCAACTTAAAGTTTATGAAGTTACTGATAAAATGTATATTGACAGTGTTTATTATTCTGATCGTAAGCTAAATGATAATGGATTGGAATTAGCCAATAAAACCTTTACACCAAAACCTACTGATAGTGTTACAATTAATGGTGTTAAATACCCAGCAATTTTACAAATAAAATTAAATACAACAGCTGCTAACGATTTGGCTAATAAATTACTTACTGCCGGTACAAGTTTAGCCAATAATGATGTTTTTACTGCAATGTTTAAAGGAATTACTATTAAGTCAATACCATTAACATCTCAGGAAAATAAAGGTTCTGTTTTGTATTTTAACCTTTTATCAACTTTAGCAAAAATGACATTGTATTATAAAAAAGCTGCTACTGATACAGTAAGTACTCAATATGATTTCGTTTTTAATGATAAAGCACCAAAATATACACAATTTGTTCATTATGATTACAAAGGATTAAACGCTACTCTTGCTGCAGAAGATTCTCTTAAAAAACAACTCGGAGTTACCGGTTATATAAAAGATATCAGTTTAGGGCAACAAAAGCTATATTTACAGTCTATGGGTGGCGTTAAAGTGAATTTCAAATTTCCATATTTAAGGAATTGGACGAAAGGACAAAAAATTGTAATCAATGAAGCCACATTGGTAATAAAAAATATTGATCCCAACGAAAAAGCTGTTCCTCCATCAATGCTTACAATTCTAAATAGAACCGGAGATGGTAAAACAGCATTTTTACCCGATATTTTTGAAGGCTCCTCATTCTTTGGAGGTACTTATAGTAATGGTGAATACAGAATGCGCATTACCAGGTATTTTCAAAATATGTTGAATTACACAGATGCTGATTTCGTGGATTATGGATTGGTAATGTTAATTGATAGCAGAAGAACCACAGCCAATAGATTTGTTTTTGCCGGTACTGATAAAAACCTGTCTAAGAGAATGAAACTTGAATTAAAATATACTGTAATTAAATAGGAATTATTTATGTGCGGAATCGTAGGTTATATCGGCCCAAGAGAGGCTTATCCAATATTGATAAAAGGCTTGCATCGTTTGGAATACAGAGGTTACGACAGTGCAGGGATTGCAATACTTAACTCGAAGTTACACGTTTACAAATCCAAAGGAAAAGTTGCTGAGTTAGAAAATTTTGTAAAAGATAAAGATCTTACAGGAACTATTGGCATTGCTCATACACGTTGGGCTACTCATGGAGAACCCAATGATGTAAATGCGCATCCACACTATTCCCAATCAGAAAATTTAGCGTTGATTCACAATGGTATTATCGAAAACTACGCTATCCTTAAAGAGGAGCTTATTAAAAATGGTTACACTTTTTCAAGCAATACTGATACTGAAGTCTTAATTCAACTGATAGAATATATTAAAGAAACCAATAAACTTACACTACTTCATGCGATTCAGTTAGCATTGAATCAGGTTATAGGTGCTTATGCAATTGTGGTTATTTCTAAAGATGATCCTAATACGTTGATTGCTGCCCGCAAAGGTAGCCCTTTGGTTGTTGGCATTGGCGAAGATGATTTCTTCCTTGCATCGGATGCAACTCCTATCATTGAATACACCAAAAATGTTGTATATCTGGATGATGAGGAAATTGCAATTCTCAGAAGAGGCGAAAAATTACAGGTGAAAACGATTAAGAATGTTGAAAAGACACCTATGATTCACAAGCTTGAAATGAACCTGAGCGAACTTGAAAAAGAAGGTTACGATCATTTCATGCTAAAGGAAATTTACGAACAACCTAAAACAATATTTGACAGTTGTCGCGGTCGTATTCATAGCGAAATCAGTCATATATCTTTAGCCGGTATTATTGACCATAAAGATAAATTTATAAATGCCCGCAGAATAATCATTCTTGCTTGTGGCACTTCGTGGCATTCTGGTTTAGTAGGAGAGTATTTATTTGAAGAATTAGCAAAGATACCTGTTGAAGTTGAATATTCTTCTGAGTTCCGCTATCGCAAACCATTGATTTATAAAGATGATATTATAATTGCCATTTCTCAGTCAGGAGAAACTGCTGATACATTAGCTGCTATTGATCTTGCAAAATCGCAGGGTGCTTTTATTTATGGAATTTGTAATGTTGTTGGTTCTTCAATTGCGAGAGCAGCACATACCGGTTCATTTACACATGCCGGACCAGAAATTGGAGTTGCTTCAACCAAAGCATTTACGGCTCAGGTTGCAGTGTTAACACTTATGGCTTTGGCTATTGCACAGGAAAAGGGAACTGTAGATAATCAATTATTTAAAGAAATTGTTGATGAGTTGGAATCTATTCCACAGAAAGTTACTGAAGTTTTAAAACAAGACCATAACATTAAGGAAATTGCTAAAATATTTACGTATGCCCGTAATTTTCTTTATTTAGGTCGTGGTTATAATTTTCCTGTTGCTCTGGAAGGGGCATTAAAACTAAAAGAAATATCTTATATTCATGCAGAAGGTTATCCTGCTGCTGAAATGAAACATGGTCCAATTGCTTTGATAGATGCTGAAATGCCTGTCGTGGTAATTGCAACCAATCAGGGAACTTATGAAAAGGTAATCAGTAATATTCAGGAAGTAAAAGCCCGAAAAGGTAAAATAATATCTATTATAACACAGGGTGATGTTACAGTAAAGGAACTTTCTGATTTCTATATCGAAATTCCTGAAGTAAAAGAAATGCTTGTTCCTATTTTGGCAACAGTTCCATTGCAGTTATTGGCTTATTATATTGCTATTAACAGAGGCTGTGATGTTGATCAACCCAGGAACCTTGCTAAATCAGTCACCGTGGAGTAGTTAATAATTTAAAAACAAAAAAGCCAAATTGAGAAATTTGGCTTTTTTGTTTTTAGTTAAGTTGTAATAATACTAATAATTTAGTTTTTAAAAAGCATAAATTGTTATCATACTTTTAAAAAGTTTTGCTTACAACCCAAGATCGTTTATAAACGTCCGCTTACTGCATCCCAATCCACTACATTCCAGAATGCTGAAATATAATCAGGTCTTTTGTTTTGCTGATCAATATAATAAGCATGTTCCCAAACATCGCAGGTAAGTAAAGGAGTGAGTCCGTTTCTTAATGGATTACCGGCATTGCTTTCCTGAACAATAGCCAATGAACCGTCATTATTTTTCACCAGCCATGCCCAACCAGATCCAAATAAGGTTGCAGCTGCAGTTGAAAATTTTTGTTTAAATTCTTCGAAACTACCAAAAGTTGCATTGATAGCATCCAGTAATTTTCCTGTAGGAAGTCCACCTCCATTAGGTTTTAGACAATTCCAGTAAAAAGTGTGATTCCATATCTGAGCACCGTTGTTGAAGATACCGGCTGAAGCTTTTTTAACGATTTCTTCTAAACTTGCATTTTCAAATTCAGTACCGACGACCAGATTGTTTAAGTTGTTTACATAAGCCTGATGATGCTTACCGTAATGAAATTCAATAGTTTGTTTTGAAATAAATGGTTCTAAAGCATCCATTGCATACGGTAATTTTGGTAATTCGAAAGCCATGATTTTAATTTTTTAAAAGGTTTTACAATATTTATGCAAATTAGAATCAAAGTATATTTACCTGAAAAAGCAAGGAATTACTGTATGAATTAAAGTCTATCTATGTTTTTCAGACGCTTTAAATTTTAATTTGTGTTGATATAGAAACAAAGTTAAGGTGAATATGTTCAAACTTATTTTTCCTTTTTTAATTCATCAACAGCTTTAAGAAATGCGTTATCAGTTTGAAGATAAACAGGATAGAATCCTTTATCATCATAAACATTTCTTCCTATATAGGCTTTTAGTAATGCTTTTATTTTAGTAACAGCTGCTGTAAAATTATTCATGTTTTTGGCAACTCCATTTTTGGCAGCAAATGAAATAAATTCATTTAGTATAATATCGTTGATATTAAACTTGTTTATATATTCATCTGCATTTTTGTAAATTGTAAATAGTTTTCTGTTTTTGTCAGTATAATCAAAAGCAAACTGATAAATCAAACCTTTGTTAGTTAATTGATTGTAATACTCCATGTTTTTGTCCATGTGTAAAGGAATGTAAATATCCGGCATGATACCACCACCGCCATAAACTGTTTTACCTTTGGGCGTTGTAAATTTTAAGGAATCTGCAAATTTCGTGCTGTCAGGGTTATCTAGTTCTCCATTCAAATATCTTTGATTGAGGTCGTTCATGTATTCTTCGGTACCGTTTTTATAAGATTTTTGTATACATCTGCCTGTAGGTGTATGGTATCTTGCTACTGTTAAACGCACCGCTGATCCGTCAGAAAGATTAAACTGTTCCTGAACCAATCCTTTGCCAAATGAGCGTCTTCCGATAATTGTTCCTCTGTCATTATCCTGAATTGCTCCTGCAATAATTTCACTTGCTGATGCCGACCATTCATCTATCAATACAACTAATTTTTCTTTTTCTGAGCTTCCTTTTTTTGTAGCATAATCATATTGTTTGGGCCTGCTTTTCCCTTCAGTATAAACTATAAGTTTACCATCCGAAAGAAATTCATCTGCTACATTTATAGCTGCCTGAAGGTATCCGCCTCCATTTCCTCTTAAATCAAGAATTAATTTCTGCATTCCCTGTCTGTTGAGTTGATTCAATGCCTGTGAAAATTCCTGAGTAGTTGTTGCTGAGAATTTACTTAATTTAATGTAGCCAATTTGTTTATCAACCATGTATGAAATATCAATACTATAAGTTGGAATTACATCTCTGATAATACTAAAATCAATCAGATTCTTTATTCCTCTTCTGAAAATTCCTACTTTAACAGTTGATCCTTTCTTCCCTTTAAGTTTTTTAATAACATCGGTATCTTTGATTCCGGTGTTTGCTACTTTTTTATCATCAACTTTTACAATTCTATCACCTGCTCTTATACCGGCTTTTTCTGAAGGTCCACCTGATACAGTATTGACCACCATAATTGTATCATTCTGGATTTTAAACTGTACACCAATTCCTTCAAAATTACCCATTAATGGATCATTTACTTCGTTAAATTCTTCGGAAGAAATGTAAGCAGAATGGGGGTCAAGGCTCTGTAACATACCATTAATGGCTTTTTCCTGCAATTTATCTTTTGAAACGGAATCTACATAATCCTGTAAGGCAAAATTAATTACGTCATTGATTTTATCATACCCCTGATTTTTGATTGAGAATAAATTTTTATGTTGTATGCTTCCTGAAAGTAAAATACCTAGTAAAATGCCAATTATTAATACAATGGAAAATATAATCGGCAAGTATTTATTGATGGAGGTTGATTTTTCGGTCATTATGAGTGTGTATAAATTGATTGGAAATTACATTGATAATAAAATTCACTGATTTTCTATGAATTACATAAATAATTTTCGCAAAAGTACAAAAAAAGCTTTATTTTGATTTTGTAAATTTTCTTAATTAAAGCAAATTTTTCATAAAGTCCAAATTTAAGACCTTAAGGTTTAATTTTGCATTTTTAATACCTTTTCATCCTGCTATGTCAATAAAACTGTTTATTTGCATGAAGTATTCTATCCACTGAATTAATGATTAATGTTTATTAACTTATGGCTGATAAAGAAACAAAAGCGCATATAAAATAAATAAATTATTGGAAGATGTTGAATGGAGACTTCTTGATAATGATTCAGGGAAAGCGAATGTGTTTTTTGAGAATAGCTTTAAAATTACCCAGCATACTATTAACGAACTCGGAGAGAACTTTGAAAAGACTAAAAACAGTTTCATCGATTTTTTTATAATTGGATGAAAAAGGATATCCTTTAATTGTAATTGAATCAAAGGCAGAAGATAAGAATCCACTGATTGGGAAGGATATGCACGAAAATATGCCTAATCTCAAAACTGTCGCTTTGTTATACTTTATAATGGTACTTTAAATTATATACGGGATTTACAAAGAGGCAATCCCTATTTCATTACTTCATTTCCAAAACCTGAATCTGTTGAAAGATATAAAAAATTCAGTCCTGATAAAGACCGGTTATTTAACAGTCAGTCTCTAATTAATGATTACAATTTTTTTATCATATTCAGCAGCATCGGTTTTAACTTTTACAAAATATACAGCAGTAGGTAAATTGCTGATATTGAGATTTAATTTATTAACTGGATTCTTTTCTTGTTTGTAATTCATAAGTTTTCTTCCTAAAACATCAAAAAGACTAACAGAAAAATCAGAGATAATTAAATAGTTGAAATCTATCCAAAGTTGTCCGCTTAACTGAGGTGAATATATTTTAATATCGTCCCATACCCTGATATAATCAGTTTTTGTACATGTTTTCGAAAAACTGGTGTCGATATAAATATAGTCTGCTTTAAGTGTAACATCGAAAGATCCGGATTCTGTATATAAAATACCAGTAGGGTTTTCCTGAGTTGATGTACTCAGATTTCCTTTTTCGAAATTCCATAATAAACCAGCAGGATTGCCTAGTGATTTATTTGTAAAATTAATGGTTTCTCCAACTTTTATTATGGTTTTATCAGCAGCAAAATCAGCTTTATTGTATTGTAAACCACTCAATTGTGTTACATTATTTCCAATAGGATCGAGCCATTCTTTCAGATGTTCTTCGGCTATAACTCCATCTTTGTCCCAATGCCAGTCAAATTTTCCATAAAAGTCAGGTTCAGTCTGAGATGAACAATCAGAAGTACCACCGGTTAAAGTACCTATTATTTTTCCGGAAGAATTGAATAAGGGAGATCCAGAAGAACCTCCTTCGGTGACGCCATGACCGTTGGCAGTTGCATCCCAGTAAACTTTCCAGTGAGAAAGTGCCGTATTATATGCACTGCTTATCGTTGTAGAATTATAAGTACTTATTTTCTTAATGTCTCCGCCGGGATGATGAATACATACACCTGAAACACTCGTATCTCCGCTTCTGTCCCAGCCAAGGAAATAAGGATTATAGGATTCAGGTACTTTTTCATTAAGCAACAACAATAAAAAATCGGAACCGGTAGTTCCTGCATTTCCTCCATTGGCAACTTTAACGGCTCCTGTCATACTTTGAGATGCCAGCATTCCTTCCTCAGACGGATTGCTACAGCCGCTAGCTTCATAATTAAAATAAAACATCCATTGCGAAATATTAGCAGCTGATGCACCGAGACCACAATGATCAGCTGTAAGCAAATAAGGTTTGAAATCCTGTAATGTGTTGTTAACCAATGAACCACTACACCATTTAGAAACACTTCCTATTCTTATGTTAATACGGGCTACTCCTGCTTTTTCATTCTGCCATAAGTTTCCTTCGGAACAATTAATATTTACCTCACAGCTCCCTGATGATCCAAAACCGTATTTATTATTATTAATAACATTCACTCCTCTGTAGGCAAAGTTAATGTCTGAAATGTTAATAATAACAGTATCTCTTACAGCAAATGGCTGATAATATTCCAGTATACATGCATCTCCGTTTGTAAGTTCAGTTGCAAAATAACCAGATTTATGATTATTTTTAGTAGTAAATGCACCTATCAGATTTGTTTTATCATCATTGTAAACATATAGACGACTACCTGATGGGAGATAAAATCTGTCATAATATAAACTCGTAGCTAATGCACCTTTAGCCCTGATTCTAAGTTGCCAGAGTTTATCTCCATTACTTAAGGTTGTCCAGCTTCCTGAATTGTGGATACCTTTTTCAACTGCTAAAAGAATACCCATACGGTAAGCTTCGCCTTTTTTATCGGAAATTTCATCTTCCAGAAATAATTGGGTCATATCTGGCTTTTCAATATTAATGGTTTGAAGTGGAGATTTATTTATGTTTGATTGAAAGCTCACAGGAATGCCACCTATACTTATCTGACTTTTCAAAGAAGATGAAAATAAGAGTAAAAGAAGAAGTAAATATTTGATATTGAAAATTTTCATACAAATCAGTTGTTTTTAAAGTACAAAAGTATAAAAAATAGATTATTAAACGGCAAACATATCAGTTATCAAAGCATTGTATATAAAAAATATTTTTTTTTACTCAGTTAACAGCTTTTTTCAAAAAAAAATTGTAGGTTTGTAACAATTATGATTTATCAAAATGATTAAAGCAATACAATTAACCAATCTTTCCTGCAACCTGATTAAAAGAGATTTACTTAAAAACAGGTTGATAATGGCAAATTTGCCAAATGAAAAGTTGACTAAACTTTTGTTTCAATTGTATTATTCAGGTTTACTTATATCCAAAGAAATTGCTGATGATAAAAATATAAGAAAGCTGGAAGAACTGGGCTTTATTAAAACGATAGAAGTTGATGAACAACAGATAGAAATCAAAAATGAAGCATTAAAAAATCACTATCAGCATTTTCCTATTGCATTTATCGAAGCTATTAATCTCGAACTTACCTACGAATGTAATTCCAACTGTCCGCATTGTATTTTAAAGTCCCATAGAACATCCTTTAAAGATGATGAACTTTCATTTTCAAAAGTAAAATGCATTATTGCCGATGCCTATTTTGCAGGTTTATTGCAGAATGGAATTAACTTTACAGGAGGAGAAGCGTTGCTGGCGAAAGTCGATATCTTTGATTTAATCAGATATGCAGCTAGTTATGGCATTCCAACCAGGTTGTTTACCAATAGTTTTTGGGGAAATAAACTACTGTTTAAAGTAGGAAATCAAAGGTTTCCAAATGCTTTAGCATTAATTAAAATGTTGAAAAAAAGCGGATTAAATCATTTGGCTATTAGTTTTGATTCGCGTATTGATAAATATAAATCCGGAATTAAACAGCTCTCTTCAACTGTCTCAGCATGTGAAAGCATAGGTCTGCATTATGAACTTGTAGCTTCTAATGAAAGTAAAGCCATGCTAAATTCTTTCCTTGAATACATGAAAACATCTGTGGGTTTTACTGAATTAAAATATATGACACCTATTACTATGGATTTAGTGGATATGGGTGGTGCAACTGATTATACATCTGCTATTGATAAAAAATATTCATTAAAAGAAATGATTCAAAGCAGCATGTGTAAAGGCAAAGGTTTTTACAAACCCAATATGCTTACCATTGATCCAAAGGGCGGAGTACGTTCCTGTATGTTTGGTGTGGGACTTTGTAATCTGGGGAATATTAATGAAACGAATCTATTCGATATTATAAATGATTTTAAGGATGATGTTTCAATGGCTTTTGCTGAAAACATAGCAATTGATATGATTGATATATTATTTGAACCCCATAAAGAAATTTATAAACCCTTTACTCATCCTTGTTCTGCGTGTGTACTGCTGGCACGTCTTATTCAGGAATATTATAAATTAATGAAAACACAAAATGTTTCCGAAAATGATATTCTGAAAATAAATCAAAAGGTTGCCAAAGATCTTAATTTGTTAAAATCAGAATAATCCGAAGAAAGATGTCAGAGGAAGGCTAAATTTTAATTTGTTATTTCCCCCTTTTCAAATATTCAAACTTAATGCTTCAATTTACAGATAATCCATTTACATACCAGCGATTTCTCAGCAGAGAAGTTCTGATTGGGAATACAGCTTTAGGAGGGAATAATCCTGTCCGTATTCAATCGATGTGCAGCACAAATACCATGGATACCATGGCAACTGTTGCACAAAGTATCAGAATGATAGAAGCCGGTTGTGAATATGTACGCATTACAGCGCCAGGAGTCAAAGAAGCAGAAAATCTGGCCGAAATAAAAAATGAATTGTACAAAAGAGGCTATACTACACCGCTTATTGCTGATATACATTTCAATCCGAAAGCAGCTGAAGTTGCTGCAAGTATTGTGGAAAAGGTGCGCATCAATCCAGGGAATTACATTGACCGCAATATTGGGAAATACGATTTTAATGAGCTGGAATATAAGCAGGAGCTGGAGCGTATTGCTGAAAGATTATTCCCTTTAATTGAAATCTGTAAAAGAAATCAAACCGCCATCCGTATAGGAACCAATCATGGATCACTTTCCAACAGGATATTAAGTAGATATGGGGATACACCTAATGGAATGGTGGAGTCAGCAATGGAATTTATAAGAATTTTATCAGGTTTTGATTTTTATAAGCTGGTATTGTCGATGAAATCGAGCAATGTAAAAGTAATGATAGCTTCCACGCGATTGCTTGTTGCAAGTATGATAAATGAAGGATATGATTATCCCATACATCTTGGTGTAACCGAAGCAGGAGATGCTGAAGACGGCCGTATAAAATCGGCTGCCGGTATTGGGGCATTATTACATGATGGTATTGGAGATACAATCAGGGTTTCATTGACTGAAGAACCTGAATTTGAATTGCCGGTTGCACATAAAATAGTTAAGTTATTTGGAAGTGATATTTCTTATTCAAAGCCTGAGAAAATAATATTTCCCGTTAACCCATATCAATATGCCAGAAGGAAAAGTATTGAGGTAAAAGGTATTGGTGGTAATAGTGCAGTTATAATTTTTGGAAATGAAAAGGCAGACTTTTCATTAAAAAATCATCAGTTAATACATAATAATAAGTTTGAAACTATCGAATATAAGACTTTTGAAAATATAGCTGAGGTAAATGAAAATAGCATGAGTGAAATTCATCAAAATCAGGTATTGATCACTCATTTTAAAGGGAATGCGAGTTATGATGAACGAAAGTTTTTTGCATTTTTACAGCAACATCATATTATATTGCCGGTTATTGTTAGAAAATCATATAATATTGAGGATAAAGAATTGTTTCAGATGAAAGCAGCCGCAGATCTGAATGCATTGCTGGTGGATGGGTATTGCGATGGCATCTGGATTGAAAATCCCAACTTTAGTGATGAAACCATAACAGATATTTCATTCGCCATATTACAGACATGCGGGGTTCGTATCAGTAGAACAGAATTTATTTCCTGTCCTTCCTGTGGCAGAACACAGTTTAAAATAATAGATGCTTTAAAAACGATCAAAGAACATACGTCTCATCTGAAAGGATTAAAAATTGCTGTTATGGGTTGTATTGTAAACGGACCAGGTGAAATGGCTGATGCCCATTATGGTTATGTTGGTGCAGGGAATGGACTGATTACACTTTACAAAGGGAAAGCAGTGGTTAAGAAAAATATTCCAGAAGCTGAAGCCCTTGATAAATTGATTGAGTTAATAAAGAGCAACGGAGACTGGAAAGAGCATATTGTTGAATAATTATTTCAAAGCTATTCTATTCAATATATTATGTATAAGGATATTCAATGTTGTTTTAAACTCTAATCAAATAAAATCATAATCCAATGAAAGTTTTCAAACCCGATACAATTGATGATTATATTGCAGCATTTCCTGAGGAAACTCAAAAACGCTTAACTCAAGTCAGAGAAACTATCAAAAAAGCTGCTCCCGCTGCTGAAGAAGTTATAAGTTATAGCATGCCGGCATTCAGGAAAAATGGTATATTGGTCTATTTTGCTGCATATTCAAAACACATCGGTTTTTATCCGACATCTTCCGGCATACTGGCTTTTAAAGATGAAATTTCTGGCTATAAAGCTGCAAAAGGTTCAGTGCAATTTCCTCTTGACAAACCTTTACCTCTGGAATTAATTACTAAAATAGTAAAGTTCAGGCTTTCTGAGAATATGCAGAAGAGCATACAGAAATAAAGGCATTGCTTTCAAGCCTGCCTTCTTATCTTTATAATCCGGGGCTCTGATTAAAAGCGTACATTTGTAGCTAAATTATATAAATTATGAAAAACAAGATTTCTGCTTTTTGTGCTGAGATGCCGGCAAGGTTCATAGCCGCACCTGTGGAGTTATCAGTCTTTTTTATCTTTGCACTTCTCGTAAGTATTCTTAGTATTGGTATACAGCTGTTCGGTTCAGTAAATCTTAAAGAGTTTATCGTTCCAATAACAGGATGGTCATCTGGTTTAAGTTATCCTTATTGTGTGCTTTTTGTTTTTATTTTGATTTTTAGAGTGCCATATAAAAATTATCTTAGATTACGGAATCTCATTGTTTTCTTTTTGATAATTAATATTGTATTTGGCAGTATTACTTTATTCCTCTCCGGTGGTGTTTTTTATAGTGTAAATCCCTATCTCAGAATAAGTATATGGCAGCCGGTATGGACAATGTTTATCCCTGCATGCTGGGCTTTAATGTTTTTTTCACCCAGGATAAAAAAATATTGTGAATCTTTAAATTCGGAGAATTATTGATTGAAAAATAAATGCTATAGTTAAAGCATGGAACCATATAACTGGTATTTTATTATGGACTAATTTAAAATATTACCTTTGACCCTGAAATATCAAATCCTAAAGGCTTAATATGGTTTGCAATTAACAATCAATTGTTCATTTAATTTCTGATTATCATTATAATTAATGCTAAGTTTAGTTTATTTTTGGGTGTTCGATTAATTCCTATTTATGAAAATCCCGAAAAAAACTATTTATATCGTATTACTGGCATTGCTGTCCTTGATTATCTTGTTTTCTGCTTACAGTTATTATCGCAGATTAAAGCAACCTATTGCAGCTGTTATCTCTGCCATTCCAACTGATGCATTATTGTTTGCCGAGTTCAGCAATGTGGAAAGTTTATGGAATGTAAACGCATCGTCTAATCAAATTTGGCTTGGATTGCAAAAAATGCCTTTTTTTGCTGGGGTAAATCAGGATCTTGTTTTTATTAATGACCTCATTAAAGCAAATGCAGGTATTAAAAAAATTCTAAATACAAACAAATCTTACCTTTCACTTCATAATATTGGAAATGACAGCCTTGCTCTGCTTTATCTTATAAATGTTACTGCAACTTTTGAAGAATCAGCTATAAAAAATATGCTTAAAGATGCAGGTTTTAAAGATATCAGTCAGCGAAAGTATGATGGCGCACATATTTTCAGTGTAAAATCCGGTATTGCAACATATAACTACAGCGTTTACAAAGGTGTTTTTATGGGAAGTTTTTCTCAACAGTTGGTTGAGAAGTCAATATCTCAACTCAATAATAATACTTCTGTTGCGGATGATGAAAATTTCATAAGCATACGGACTACTGCCGGCAAAAAAGTAGATGCCAATATTTATATCAATTATGCCGGAATGAGCAAGTGGCTGACTGTTTTTATTAACAAGGAAACTGCTATAGATATGCAGTTATTGGCTGATTTTGGGAAATGGACAGAGTTGGATGTTTTTGTAAAAGCTAATCAATTGTTATTGAATGGCTATACTTCCTGTGGTAAAATCAATCCATCATATATCAGTATTTTTACTGATGAAGCACCGCAGGAAATTCAGATTACTAATATATTACCTCAAAATACGCTTGAATTTGCCGATGTTAATTTCAGCAATTTTGCAACATATCATACTAAATACAAGAACTTCCTAAAAGAAAATGACAAATTGACGGAGTATGAAAAGAAACTTTCAAATCTGAATCTTCAGGTAAAATTCAATCTACGCGATAATTTTATTCAGTGGATGGGAAATGAGTTTGCTGTTGTTGTAATACAAAGTGAGAATAATTTTGCAGATAATACTTATGTTGTATGTCATACCAATGATACAAAACAGGAAGATTCCTGCCTGAAAGTCATTGCTAAAGCATCTCAGCAAAATGGAAACGAAACAGAAATTCCGGTGATAGATAATAATATCAGAGTTCCTGATTTGCTAAAAACTCTATTGGGTGGGGCTTGCCCTTCATTCAAAGATTGCTGGTATGAAGTTGCCAATGATTTTGTAATATTTGCTCAAAGTAAACAAGCGATTAGTAATTACAGAGATGCATTCAGTTCGGGTCAGGTGCTTTCAAAGTCAAAGGAATATGCTGAATATGCTGCTAATATTCCATCAAAATCAAACGTATATGCTTATATAAATCTGGAAATTGCTGCCAATTACCTGATGAGTTTAATGAAAACAACCAATGTTACTGCATTTGGAAATGTTTTCCCGGTTCTACAGGGATTTCAAAAACTATCAGTGCAACTGAGTGCTGAAAATCAACGATTTTATACAACCGTTAATTTCAACTTTAAAGGGAATGAAAATATTAAACCTATAATAGCAACTGCTCAGGTTCAGCCTATCAGCTCGGGCAGTGAAACCAGTCTGGAAGCTGTAATGGTCAACCGTCCGTATATTGTAAAAAATACCGCTGCAAATGATAAAAGTATTATTGTTTTTGATGCTTCCAATAAAATGTATCTTATGAATAAGGAGGGAGTTATTCAATGGAAAGTTTCACTGGATGGTAAACCCAAAAGTGATGTGTTTGAAGTGGATTGTCAGAAAAATAATAAAATTCAATATCTTATTAATACTGAAAACAGTATATGGTTGATAGATGCAAAAGGCAAAAATGTAGATGGATTTCCTGTTAAACTCTCAAATAAAGCAACTTCAGGATTGTGTCTGATAGATTATGAAAAGAAAAGGGATTACCGTATTGTAATTGCTTGTAACGACCGCAAAATTCATTATTTCAATATCAAAGGTGAAACTGTAAAGGATTTTAATTCGCCTGCTACAAAAGATATCGTGGAAATGACACCTCAGCATATTATTTTTGGTGGTAAAGACAATATTATAGTAACTGATAAATCAGGGAATATGCTTATACTTGACCGTAAAGGCAAAGAACGTATAAAACTTAAAACCTCTTTTGTAGCAAATACAGGTTCAAAATGCTATTATGATGGCAAATATCTGATTACAAACGATAAATCAGGAAAGCTTCATTATATTTCATCCAATGGGAATGTAGATACCAAGGTTTTTAAAACGATTTCGGGGAATCCAGGTTTTGTGTATGAGGATTTTAACAATGATGGAACCAAAGATTTTATTTTTCTGACACCAACGGAATTGAATGTTTGCAAAAAGGATGGCAAAGTAATCTTTAACTATAAGTTTAAAACTACCGTAGTGCCTGTACTTCGCTTTTATACGAATACTCTGAGAGGGAATCTGATTGCGGTTCTGGGAAGAGACAATAAACAATTGTATATTTTCAACAAAGATGGTTTAATGGATGAATCAGTTAGTTTTAAAGGTGAATCTTTACCTGATATTGTTCCTTTGTTTGATAAAAAGCAGTTGAATCTTGTTACCGGAAGTGGCAATAAGTTGTTAAAGTATACGTTTTGAGTGCCTTGAGTACTTGGAGTATTTAGAGTACTTAGAGTAATTGGAGTGATTAAGGTTTTGGTGAAATAAAAAGATAGACTTATTAAAAATTCATATTAGATAGATTCATAAACAAATGATATTTTGATAGAAACACTTTTACGATTGGATACACAATTGTTTCTTTTGCTCAATGGCATTCACAATTCTTTTTTTGATGCGGTGATGTGGTGGCTGAGTAGCAAAACGATATGGATTCCGATGTATGCCTTTTTTCTTTATTTAATTATAAAACAATATAAAAAGCAAAGCTGGATGATACTCCTGGTAATTATCATCAGTGTTGTACTGGCCGATAGTTTGTCGGTGGCATTGTTTAAAAATGTATTTATGAGGTTTCGGCCTTCTCATAATCCGGAACTTGAAGGTTTAGTGCATATAGTAAATGGTTATAGAGGCGGAGATTATGGTTTTATCTCTTCTCATGCAGCTAATACCTTCGCATTGGCAGTTGCTTTATCTCATTTTTTAAAAAAGAAGTTCAGGTATTTTCCTTTTTTTATTTTTAGCTGGGCAGCTTTGGTAAGTTACAGCCGAATATACCTTGGTGTGCATTATCCGGGAGATGTAATTTGCGGAGCAATGTTCGGAAGTGTAATAGCCTTGATTATTCTCAAAGTTTATATTTATTCAACCCAACGGCTTAGTAATCATTAATGCTAAATAATATTGTTCAAAAGTTTAGAAATCTATTTTATAGCTAAGATTTGGAATAAATAAGGCTTCCCGTTTTTCAATAATAGCCTTTAGAAGATAATTATATTGAAACCCCGAGAATTCTTCATACATAGTGGCATTAATAATTTTCAATGCAAATTCATGGGAGGTTTTCTTTTTATTTATTTTGTAACTGGCAGTAAAATGAGTAGTAAATGCAGCTGGAAATTGTTCGGAAAATGCATTGGTTTCATCAAAAATAGCCTCTTTTGCAGTAATGGATGCAGCTTTGTCAACAGCAGAATAATGCTCTCCTCCCTGATAACACAGACGGGCATTTAAACTTAATGTATTTTGATTCTCTTTGCCTGTTTGCCATTCTTTTCCGATTAAAAAATTGATAGCATAGTTTCTGTTATACCTTGTATTTCTCCAGATATTATCTCCTCCTTTATATTTTGAATTAAACAAAGATGAAGTTAACATAAAATAGTACCCCTGCGAAAAATATTTTTCAATGCTGATATCTAAGCCATAGTTCCTTCCTTCGCCTGAGTTTTGAAGTTTCCCATTGAAGAACCAGTCATTCTGCATGTTAATAAGTGAAAATGAGCTGTCGTTGATTACAGGAACATTGAATAATAACTGATAGTAGGCTTCAATTTTGAAATGTATATATTCAGAAAGACTAAAATCGTAACCCAGGACTAAATGATGTGATTTTGTGAAATCGAGATTCTTATTGATGGATCCATTTCCGGTTAGGCTGTTTCTTGTAAAATAATAGTTTAAGCGTTCCAGTCTGCTGTGTAAACCATAGGCAAAACTCAGTGATTGTCTTGATAAAAACTGATATTTTATACCTATTCTGGGTTCAATAGTATAATTATGATTCAATGCAAACCATTGTCCGTTGATACCAATATTCATAGTTGTATTTTCGTTTAAATTAAGACTTGAATTAGTATAAGCTGACAGCAATGTACTGTATCCATTTTCATCTTCAATAATTTGTAATGGATTGCCTGGCAGAATAGCATTCTTCAGTAAAAAATTATACATAAGTCCGGTAGCTGTAAAACCTGATTTATTGGTATGTCTCGAACTGAATTTCGTATTTATAAATGACGAAATCACAAAATTCCAGTTTTGGTTATTTACTTCATTTTTGGGTATATAAGACAGCTTATCATTAAGTCTGACCGTTGTAAAATCAATACCACTAATAGTTGCAGCTAAAGTTGATTTTACATATTGCCTGTTATTTAAAAATATTTTATGTGCTATTCCGGCAGCTCCCATGTATTGTTTTACATTCTGCTCCTCTTTATCTGCATCGTATTCCCATTTGCTGCTGTCAGTTTTTGCTTTAGCTCCTGAGGCATCAATTAATCCAATTCCCCAAACTGAAAAGATACCAGTTTTTTTAGTAGGGAAGTTCAGTTTGAATGAAAGATCCTGATATCTCACTCCTCCTGCATTTTCAGGCATTATTGGCTCTAACAAAGCCAACGTAGAGTAGCGATAATTAAAAAGATAGGAAGACTTTTTACCTTTTCTGAATGCACCTTCAGAAGCAGCATCAATACCTGTTAAACCCAATTGAAAACAATGTTCATTTTTACTGTTATTGCCATTACGCATAAAAATATCAAAGACACCTGATAATGCATTGCTGTATTCTGCAGGAAAAGCACCCAGAAGAAAATCTGAATTAGCCAAAAGCTGACTACTTAATGCTGTAAGTCCTCCGCCACCAAAAGCAGCCATATCGGCAAAATGGTTTGGGTTTGGGATTTCTACACCTTCAATTTTCCATTGTAAAGCTTGTGGACTATTCCCTCTTACTACAATAGCATTATTACCTACACTGCTTGATACTCCTGCAAAAGAAGAAACCAATCTTGCAGGATCATCAAAACCACCTGCGTATCTTTTTGCTTCTTCAACACTCAGCATTTTTGCACTTAAGGTTGCTGTTGAATTGAGTGGTTGCTCTTTGTTAATATTTGGCCTTATGACTATTCCTGATAAAATAGTTGCATTTTCTTTCAACGAAATATTCAGGAAAACTTCCTTTGCTGAAGTAAGCTGTAGTTCTCTTTCAATAAATGTCTCGTAACCTATCATGCTGAATTTTATGTCGTATCTGCCAATACTTAAATTGTTCAATTGGAAATTTCCATTAAAATCTGTTGTGGTTCCAATTAAAGGATTAGTGTTTAAGATTACTACATTGGCAAAAGCCAAGGGAGATTGAGAAGCATTGTCGATAACTATTCCGCGTATTGTTTGCGTTGGCTGCTGGGAGTATGACTTTACTGAAGCCGATAAAACGAGTATTGAAATTAAAATGTATCGTAACATAACTTTAGATAAAAAATGATTATTGATTTTTTTACAAAAGTATATTCAAGGTGAAAAACCTGCAATACTGATTTATCATTATTTATTCAAAAAAAGCACACCTTATGACTTTGCCTGACAAAATATTTACAATAAGCCTAATTTTGAAGCAAAAACAACTGCTTCCATCGAATTATTGGCACCCAATTTTTCCAGTACTCTCTGACGGTGTGTATTTACGGTATGCAAACTGATAGAAAGCTGATCTGAAATCTCTTTACTGAGGTATCCGTTTTTTACCATTTGAAGTATCTGTATTTCCC
The DNA here is from genome assembly GCA_049315385.1 of Bacteroidales bacterium. Classification (GTDB taxonomy): domain Bacteria; phylum Bacteroidota; class Bacteroidia; order Bacteroidales; family JACABE01; genus JACABE01. The sequence continues at coordinate 6,206 of JBMOKG010000023.1, read as the reverse complement.
TTTTGGTTAAGGCTATACCGGTATCTTCTTTTTCTATTGATAGCTCTCTTTGAAAAGGAATGATTTTCCCTGTTTTGAAGTTTAATGCCTGCGTTTTCAATCCTACAGTTATCTCCTGATTGGGAGATATATCAATAATACTCATTGATAGCCATATATTTCCTTTTGCATCCAGTTCGAGTAACTGATGTTGTTCGATGACTCTGATGTAGTTGTTTTCAGCATTTAACATCCTGAATTCGTTGATGAGCTTGTAATTCATTTTTTCCTCTTTTGGGAAATGAAAAAATAATTTCAATAAAGAAATTCCATTTTTTGTCAATTCCAGAAAATCATCGGGATGAATTTTTGAGTCGATAAACTCATGCCCCAGTTCTACTATTTGTTTTAAATCGTAACCCAGCAAGTTGCAGAAATTAGGAGAGTAAAAAACATGTTCTTTTTTATATAGATCAAAAACACTGATTCCGCTGTTGCCTAAACTGGCTAACTGATGCAATAAAGGTTTATGCTTTTCGAGTAAGGAATAATCCAGCAAATCTGCATCAAATTCCTGCTGACTGAGCAATTGCAGGTAAGTTGTATAGATTTGAAGCATCTCATTTTCTGTCATACGATCTGGTTTTTTTATCTGTCAACAGCTGAAAAGCAGTGATAAAATATGTTTGTCAAAAAGAATCTGATTACGAAATTAATAAAAATCTGTAAGATTCAGCTTGAATTATTTTTTTTCCGGATTGCAGTTTATTTTTTGTTGTTCAATAAAACCGGAACATCCGTATATTTTTTTATAAACTAAAATATTTTTTGCCTCAAAAAGATGAGGTCTCCAACCTAAAATATTTACTGTTCCCATTGTTCCTTCCTGTAATAAAAAGCATTTTTCAACAATGCCATTCCTGGTATTGAATTTTACACCTATAGAAGAATGTCCGGGGTAAATGGAAATTTTTTCCTGGCATTTATCAGGATAAGCATCTGCTACACAGGGATGATTTTTAAACCACATTGTCAATGTATCTATGTTATAAGAATGGGTTGTTTGCATTCCGCTACCGGGTCCGTTGTAAAACTGAGTACCATTCTCCCTTTTTCTGACTTCTTTTTTAAACAATCTTTCTACTTTGTTGAAATTTCCTTTTTCTACTGCTTTGCAAAATTTGAAGTTGTTTTGCGAATAGGATATATTTATAAAAATCAGTAAAGAAAGTAAAAATATCAGGAGTTTCATGTGTTTATAGTTTGTTATTTGTCAGTATTTCAATAATTTGATTTGTTTTAAACCTAACAGGTTTCAAAAACCTGTTAGGTTTTCCCGGAATAATCATCAGCCTGTGTGTCAATATTTTTTTGTCATAAATGTTTCATGTGTTTATTTTTTAAAATTGTTTATTTGTACATATGGAACGCGGATAATGCGGATCCCGAATATCGGGAAACGCGGATTAACACAGATTTTAAATCAGTTTAATCTGTGTTTTCCTTTAGGAATTAGTGTCATCAGCGTTCCAATTTTTTTAAGGCTTCTGTTTTCTCAATAATCATTCCCTTCTATGTCAGTATTTATTATTCATGGACATTTCATGGCTTATTGCTTAAATGTCTTTTCCATCTTAATAGATCTGCTTCATATTGCAAATCGTTTTTATACCATTCCCTGAAAGATTTTTCACCTATAATATGCTCATGGCTGAGCAAATCCAGGCTCCATAAGATATTTGTAATATAAATGCCGTGTATAGTAGCATTTTCGCTTCCACTGATAAACAAAGGATTGCTTTCCAAAAGATAAATTAAAAACTGAATGCAGACCTGATCCACTTTTTTAAGTTCTTCAAGCTTCTGTTTTGTAAAATGACAAAGTAGTCTTATTTTAATTAAGGATTGCAATGTTTTTAATGCAGCCACTCTTGTATCAGGTTTCCAGTGAGCCGTTACAGCAATTATACAAAAGCTGTTTTGATGTTTTTCAAAATATGACAAACTTTTGTTGTAATCCCAATGGGTTTTCATATTGGAAAAACTCAAAAGTTCAAAATAATACTTAACTGAATCTTGTTTAAGTTCTGATTTTATTCCCTCCAGAATATCTGCTGTTAAAGCAGGTGGTTTGGGATATTCTTTCCATTTGTTTGTAGTATCTTCAAGTATAGACTTAATATAGTTGCAGAAAGTTAAAGAATCAGTTTCATTCTTTAACTGTTGTGCCTGACAAATTTGAATTAATTGTAAACTTATTAAAAGGAGGAAAATCAGATAAGATTTCAGATAATTCATAAGATGTTTCCTTAAAAACTTATCTATTTATTGCTTCTCATATTTTTGTATTTCATCAAATACAAATTCAATGCTGATACCAGCAAGTCGGAACATTTCTTCTGATTCCTGACCAGTATGGTATTTGCGTTCGCAAACTACCCTTTTAATACCGCAATTGATTATCAGCATGGCGCAGGTGCGGCAGGGTGTCATGCGGCAGTACAGCGTGGCGCCTTCCAATGGAATTCCCAGTTTAGCTGCCTGACAGATAGCATTTTGCTCGGCATGAACGGTTCTTACACAATGATTGGTAACTTTTCCATCTTCATGTGTAACCTGTTTAAATAAATGACCTATGTCGTCACAATGTGGTAAACCCATGGGTGAACCCACATATCCGGTAACCAATATTTGTTTATTGCGGGCAATTACACAACCGCTTCTACCTCTGTCACAGGTTGCACGCTTGGCAATGGTATTGGCTACTTCAATAAAATATTCATCCCAGGTTGGACGTATGTATTTTTCTTCACTCATATTATTTCTCAATTTGATGGAGTACTTCTTCTACTTTTAACTGCAGCTCATTAATACTGCCCGAATTTTCAAATATAAAATCAGCCATTTCGATGCATTTTCTTAGGTTTTGTTTGGCAGGATCACTTGTATTCATTTCTCTTTGTTCATTTTGAACAAAGGTCTCATAATTTATATTGTCTGTTTCTGAGTTCCGAAGAAGAATACGTTCGTATCTTAATTGAGAAGGTGCATCAATGGCAAATAAAAAGAAATTTGCTTTTTCTCTAAGTGAATCAACTTCTCCGGGAGTTCTGATGCTTTCAATTACGCAATTCTCGCCGGAGATCAGAGCTTTAAAGTATAATTGGTCTGTAACATAAGAAGGCGAATGCTTTGCGCGGAGTTCGTTGGCAATAATTACCATGCTGTCACGATTTACCTGCATTTCACGACTTTCAATTTCTTCTATCAGAAAACTTCTGACAGAATAATGAGTAAAATTCTTTTGATTAACCAGGTATTCTACAATGGTTCCTTTGCCTGCACCCAATGTTCCTGTGATTCCAATTATCAGCATATTATTATAAATCTTAGTTTTATCAGTCGAACTTATTAAATGTCCTTTGTTTACAAAATTATTATTTTTAATTTAATTATCGCTTTATTATTTTTATATTTGTTTCAATAATAATGCCACTATGATACTAAAACATTAAGGAGGATAAGTTTTTTAATGATTTATATATCGTTTTAATTATAAGTACTCAAGATACTTTCTGATTCTACACTTTAGTTTTTGTTTGGCCAAAATAATTTTCGAAATAATTAATAGTATACTATAAAATGAACGAATTGTATCCGATGAAATTTAAGCCGGTCTTTAAAGATAAGATCTGGGGTGGCAATAAAATAAAAACAATTTTAGGTCTGGATTATTCACCTTTGCCCAATTGTGGTGAAGTATGGGCATTATCTGGCGTTGAAGATAATAATTCAGAAGTTGCCAATGGTTTCCTTGAAGGTAATGAACTCAATGAACTTATAGAAGTTTATATGGGTGATTTGGTGGGAGATGCTGTATATGAAAAGTTTGGCGTAGAATTTCCGATTTTAATCAAATTTATTGATGCCAATGATTACCTTTCCATTCAGGTTCATCCGGATGATGATTTAGCTGCAAAACGTAAGATTGGTTTTGGGAAAAGCGAAATGTGGTATATACTTCAGGCAGATAAGGAAGCTGAGCTGATTACAGGTTTTAATCAGAAAGTCAATAAAGAAAGCTATATAAAACACCTGCAAAATAAAACTTTACGACAAATACTGAATGTAGAGAAAGTAAAGAAAGATGAGGTGTATTACATTCCTGCAGGACGTGTTCATGCATTGGGGCCTGGACTTTTGCTTGCAGAAATTCAACAAACTTCTGATACAACCTATCGCATTTACGACTGGGACAGATTGGATGATAAAGGCAATCCCCGTCAGCTGCATGTGGAAGAAGCACTCGATGCTATTGATTTTGCAGTATACGACAATTATAAAACAGATTTTCCGCATACACTTAATAAAACGGTAAATGTTGTAGAAACTCCTTTCTTTTCAACAAACGTGCTGCAACTGAATAAAAAACTGGAAAAAAATTATGAAGAACTGGATTCTTTTGTAATATTTGTATGTACACAGGGAAGAGGTGAATTGCATTACGGAACAGAAAAACTTGATTTCAAAAAGGGTGAAGTTGTACTTCTGCCGGCTAATATCCGTAAGATACAATTGCTGCCTCTGGAGGAAATTAAGCTGCTGGAAGTTTATATAATTTGAAGCTGAAGACCGAAGACCGAAGACAAAATTTAGAGCATGAGTATTAACATAGCACCCTAATAACCAATTACCAATTACCAATAACTAAATTAACAGTCATGGCAAAGAAAGCGAATAAGCAAAAAAAGATTTTTGTACTCGACACATCGGTGATTTTATACAATCATAATGCTATCAATAGTTTTGAGGATAATGACGTTGTAATTCCGATAACAGTACTTGAGGAACTCGATAATTTTAAAAAAGGGAATGATATTATTAATTTTGAGGCCAGAGAATTTATCAGGATTATGGATAAACTCTCTGAGGAACATACTTTGCAGGACTGGATTAAGTTAGACTTTGAGGAGAGTGGTAAGTTCAAGGTAGCAATGGATGAATTCAGTGATGTGTATGCACAGAAGATTTTTGGTGAGAATAAACCTGATCATCGTATTTTAAATACCGCTTTGGTAATTACTCGTGATTACCCGAACTATAAGGTGATTGTGGTTACCAAGGATATTAATCTTCGATTAAAAGCCAAAGCACTGAATATGCCGGCAGAAGATTATCAGACCGGGAAAATTAAAAATGTGGAAGGTCTTTATTCAGGAAAAACTATTATTGAAGGACTTACCAAAGCTATCATCGATAAAATTTATGAAACAAGTGAATGTGATCCAGAAGAAGTAGGAATTACTATAAAGATTCCTAATCATTATTATATTTTAAAAAATACAAAAAATTCTGTTCTCGCTTTTTACAATCCTGTTACCGATAAAATAGAAAGATTAGAAAAAAAAGCAGCCTATCGCATCATGCCCCGCAATGCGGAGCAGGTTTTTGCCTTACATGCCATTATGAATCCTGATGTTAAACTAGTTACCATGCAAGGCGTTGCAGGAACCGGTAAAACATTACTTGCACTGGCCGGTGCACTGGAACAGAAAAGGATGTTTAAGCAGATATATCTGGCCCGTCCTATTGTCCCGCTGGGAAATAAAGACATTGGTTTCCTGCCGGGAGATATTAAATCCAAGTTGAATCCTTATATGGAACCTTTATTCGATAATTTGAAATACATTAAAAACCAATACAGCGAAAGAGATAAAGAGTTTAAAACTATCACTGAAGATATAGAAAAAGAAAAACTGGTGATTCAGCCATTGGCATATATACGGGGCAGAAGTCTGTCGGATATCTGCTTTATAGTAGACGAAGCCCAGAATCTCACCCCCCATGAAGTAAAAACCATTATTTCGCGTGCAGGAGAAAATACCAAAATAATTATGACCGGAGATATTTACCAGATTGACACTCCATACCTTGATTCTCAAAGTAATGGTTTATCTTATCTGATTGATAAAATCAAGCATCATCCGATTTATGCCCACATCCGCCTCGAAAAAGGCGAACGTTCTGAATTGGCTAATCTGGCGAATGATTTGTTGTAAAATAAAGAAATTTATTTCATATAGAATAACAATAGGATCAATAAAACTTTGAAAATAAATTAAAGTCTTGTTTGGTTTAATCAGCAAGCAAATTTTAAATAAACAATTGATTTATCCTGACTTGTAACAATTAGTGCGGTAAGATTCCCATATTTTTTATTAAATCGG
>JBMOKG010000174.1:0-4706 GCA_049315385.1 Bacteroidales bacterium | reverse complement strand
CCTCCGCTGGCATTCTATGGTAAACATTTAATTTATTTTATTCAGAATATTAAGATTCCCTTCCACTCTTCTTGCTAATAATTAGTCAGGAAGTTTAGGGCATTGCTATGCTCTAAAGAGTAATTAATCTTAATATTTTACATAATGAAAATAAAAATCTTAATGGCAGTACTTCTGCTTCTCAATACCACATTCCTATTTTCGCAAAACATAAGCGGAAATATATATGAAATCAACAATAAAAAAGAAAAAGCCTCCATAGTTGGGGTAAATATATACTGGATTGGTACTACTTTAGGAACCACCACCAATATAGATGGAAAGTTTAAGCTTTCAGCCAAAGATATCAAAGATCGGCGATTGGTAATGAAAATGCTCGGTTTTAAAACCGATACCCTAACCGTAAATGGAAATAACAACATATCGCATCAAATGATAACCGAAAATCAGCAGTTGAGTGCTGTAGAAATATCGGTACGAAACGATAGCTATATCTCAAAACTAAATGCACGCAAAGTAGAAGTTATTACAACCGGAGAGCTTTTTAAAGCAGCATGCTGCAATCTTTCCGAAAGTTTCGAAACCAATGCCTCGGTAGATGTTTCTTACAGCGATGCCATTACCGGAGCAAAACAAATACAGATGTTGGGTTTATCAGGAATATACAGCCAGATTCAAACAGAGAATTTTCCATCCGTTAGAGGTATGGCTTCTACCTTTGGATTGAATTATATCCCAGGTTCATGGATGGAATCTATACAGATAGCGAAAGGAACATCATCAGTAGTAAATGGATTTGAATCAATTACCGGACAAATTAATGTTGAATACAAAAAACCGGTAAATTCCGAAAAATTGTTTGTAAATATCTATGCCAACAACAAAGCAAGATTTGAAACCAATATAACAACTGCTTATAAATTAAACGACAAACTAAGCACCATGCTTATGCTGCATACAGACAATTTCAACCGAAAAATAGATAATAACAACGACAACTTTATGGACTTACCAATATTAAATACTATAAATATTTTCAATCGTTGGGATTATATGATTCCCGGTAAGTTTACCTCACGCTTTGGAGTAAAATACATGGAAGAACACCGCGATGGCGGCACTATGGATTACGACAAATCTACATTTGTTGACGATACCGCAAAGATTAATAAATGGGCTCAACCCTATGGTTTTAATCTTACTACCCGTCGTGGCGAAATCTTCTGGAAAAACGGCATCATCTTTCCGTCCAGACCTTTGACCAGCCTTGCCATAATTATAAATGCCACCAATCACGAACAAAAAGGATACTTTGGCATCAATAATTATTACGGTCGCGAAAGAACTTTGTATGCAAATTTGTTATATTCATCAATAATAAGCAACAAAGATCATAAATTTACAACCGGATTGAGTTATATGCTCGACAACAATGTAGAAAGCTATAATCAGAAACTTTACGTTTACAATTATCAGGTATTTAATAATTCCGATTTGTTTACAGTACACCATTCGGTAAATAACTATTATAATCTCGACAGAGAAGAATCTATTCCGGGTGCTTATTTTGAATATACCTATTCTCATAATGATAAAATAACAGTAATAGCAGGTATCCGTGCCGATCATCATAATAAATACGGAACCTTCTACACTCCGAGATTAAATATTCGTTATCACTTTAATCCGCTAACAGTAATCAGGGGTTCGGTAGGATATGGTTACAGAACTGCTAATGTAATTTCCGAAAACCTTTCATTGCTTGCAAGCCAGCGAAATTTTGTTTTTGAAAGCGATTTAAAACAGGAAAAAGCGTTAAATTTTGGTATTAACTTTTCAAAAGAATTCTCTTTATTTGGCAGAAAAGCCGAGTTTGATATAGATTTATATCGTACCAATTTCGAGAATCAGGTAATTGTTGATTTAGAGAGAATCCCTACCGTTGTTTATTTTTATAATCTGGATGGTAAATCTTATTCTAACAGTTATCAGGTTCAATTGAGTATGGAACCGCTTAAAAGCTTAACACTTTTAGTAGCTTATCGTATCAATGATGTAAAAACCACTATTGACGGAGTATTACTTGAACGTCCATTTGTGAATAAATACAAAGGACTCATTACATCGTCTTATGCCACCCGATTTGACAAATGGAAATTCGACTTTACTACTCAGTTTAATGGAAGTGCCCGCTTACCTAATCAAAGTTTAATGCCGGCCAAAATAAAAAGAGCTGATACTACACCCGAATATGTAATCTTTAATGCACAAATCACAAGAAAATTCAAGCATTTTGATGTATATTTGGGGGGTGAAAACTTAGGTAATTTCACACAAACAGATCCGATTACAGAACCATTTGCACCTTATCATTCTCACTTTGATACGACCATGACCTGGGGGCCTGTTAGCGGAACAACCATTTATGCAGGCTTGAGATGCACATTGAAGTAATAATTGATTAATTGAATAACTGAATAAATAATAACTTAAATAATAAACAAAATGAAACAGATCAACAGTAAATTAATTGCAGTGATGATTGCTGCATTAATGATTTTAGGACAGAGTATTTATGCTCAAGTAAAGAAAGCTGATAAATTCAGCGAAATCAAAATCAAAACATCTTCGCAATGCGGCATGTGTAAAGAAACCATAGAAAAAGCAATGGCTTTCGAAAAAGGGGTTAAAACTTCCGATTTGGATGTAAAAACCAAAATACTTTCAGTTACTTACAATCCGGCTAAAACTTCACCTGAAAAAATCAGACTGGCAGTTAGCAAAGTCGGTTATGATGCTGATGAAGTAAAAGCCGATCAAAAAGCTTATGATAAATTATCACCCTGCTGTCAGAAAGGCGGACATAAATAAATTATGAGTTATGAATGATGAATTATGAATGATAGAATATTAGTTTTTATCATTCATAATTCATAATTCATCATTTATCATTAAAAAAACATCTTATGAAAAAAATATTTTTTATAATCTTTGCTGTATTGATTTCATTAATCGGTACAGCTCAAACTGCTCCCAATTTCAGTTGTAATGATTGCAAAGGCACTAATTATGACCTTTATTCACAAATAGATTCGGGTAAAGTGGTTGTAATATGTTGGGTTATGCCATGTTCTTCATGTATTGCGCCATCTAAAACTTCTTACAATGTAGTACAAAGTTTTCAGGCAGCACATCCGGGGAAAGTTTTGTTTTTCCTTTGTGATGATTATGGCGACACTCCTTGTACTTCAATAGATAGTTGGGCTAATACCAATGGTATTCCTGCATCAGCTAATTCGTTAAGGTTTTCAAATAGTGTAATCAATATGACCAATTATGGTACGGTAGGTATGCCCAAAATTATAGCTGTTGGCGGTAGTAATCACAAAATACTATACAATGCCAATGGAAGTGTTAGCGGAACAGCTTTACAAACAGCCATCAATGATGCATTAAATGCAAATGGCATTGTAGAAACCGACATATTAACATCTTCTATAAACTTATTTCCTAATCCTGTTGCTGATCTTTTGAATCTTTCTTTTACTTTACAACAATCAACTGATGTAAGTATTGAAGTATTTGACAATATTGGTCAGAAAGTTTACGAAAAAAAGGCTAAATATGCAACTGGTTTAAACAAAACAGATATAAACACAGCAAAGTTTGCCAACGGAAATTATTTTGTAAAAATCAGTAATACTGACAGGAGTAGAACATTACAATTTAATGTTTCTCATTAATCTTACTTATAAGAAATGAAAAATAGAACGCTGATGACACTAATTCCTAAAGGAAAACACAGATTAAACGGATTTTAAATCAGTTTTAATCCGCGTTTACGGAACGTATCTGGCATATCTGCGTTCCAAAAGAGCATGAGTATTCGTTAAACTTTTTAGTGTTTTTGAATAATTAAAAAAGATTGTCAACAAAAAAACAGGAAATAAACAGATGAAAATAAATACAATCAGAAAAGCGATACTAATTATTCTAGCTAGTTTTGCTGTAAGTGGAAGTTTATGGGCACAATGTTGCGGCGGTGGTGGTGGAAGTCCGGTGGCAGGAGGTTCTTCGCAGGGCGTTTTGAGCGAAAATCAGATGGAAATTAATACCAATCTGCAATACATTCATACTACCAAATTCTTTTCGGGCGACCAGCGTGATACCAATTTCCTGGACAGTTACAGCAGCACTTATCTTTATACCCGTTTAGCTTACGGACTTTCGAAGAAACTTACCATTTCTTTAGAAGCAGGGTATTGGTTAGACAAAACTGAAGTGGGTAAAAACAAATCTGTAACTTATACTTCAAAAGGTATTGGTGATATTATCATTTTTCCCCGTTACAATATTTTAAATATAGAAAAGAATCACAAGAAAACAGAGCTCACCGTTGGTCTTGGCTTTAAAATCCCGCTGGGAACTTACAACGACTCTTCCTATATTGTGAGCAAAGACCCGTTTTTAGACAATTATTATGTCACCAAACCTTTGTCGGTGCAAACCTCATCGGGTTCGCATGATATTATCTTTTACACCTTCCTGTCAAGAACCTATTCGTTTTACGATTTCAGGATATTTGCCAATGCTTTGTATGTAAAAAAAGGCTGGAATCCGATAGGCGAAAAGTTAGGCGATTATGCAAGTCTTGGTTTGTTTGCAAGTAAAACATTCTTTAAAAATCTGGGCATAACATTTCAGGT
>JBMOKG010000076.1:0-20778 GCA_049315385.1 Bacteroidales bacterium | reverse complement strand
GAAGCGATTGCAGCAATAAAAAAGCATAATGTGCTATACTAAAACAATTAGCGTAATTTTTTTATTTTGTGCGATGGCAATTTTTAGTTTTATGAATTGACCAATTTGCAGTACATCTGCTCTACATGTCAATAAAGTATTTTTACAAGAATCCGTAAGTACTATTCTGATTTTTTTAATTTATTAATGAGTGGTCTTAAAAAATAATGTCGAATATTCTTTTTAAGGAAGTTAGACTTTGAGATTAGAAAAGCTAAAGGAGGTGATACTATGTAATAAGTTTTTATGAATATTTTTCCACATTTGGAGTTTAGTAATTTGCCATCTCTGAATTTCCTTAATATTTTAACCTCTGGAGCATCATAATCTCCATAACAAGCTGTCGCAATAAAACAACCTGTTTTGGGTTTGACACCATTTTTAGAAGTAAAATTGTCAACATAATCTTTCGCATCTTTTAAACTCACACCTGTTTGTTCTTTATAATATTTAACAGCTGCCAATATAGTCCCAGCTTGAATGAGTTCTATTATATGATGGTCAATGTCACTAATTTCAGGAATTGAAGTCGTTTCTTGAGAAACAAATGTCTGTGACACAATTGGGATTTTAATTATCTTACCTTCTCCTGGTTTAAATTTTTTCCCACATGCCAAGCAGGTAATGATAATTTTATTTTTACCGTGGAACCCTGCAAGAAGTCCTATTCCACCTGTCAATACAGCACCAGCAACGGCTTTACCACCGCTAAATCCTTTTTCATTTGTAGTTAGTTGGGTTGAACCACATTTTGGACATCCTATTTCTTCACTCATAATGTAGAATTTTATTTTTTATTTAAAGTTGAATTACTATTTATTCAAAAGCAAATCTAGTTATATTTATCACTTTCTTCTTTAATATTATTGAAATTTAAGTTACTTGTTTAGTTTATAGTTTATTATTGTATCAGAAAGATACTAAATCAGAATCATTACCTTCATATACTTTGTAGTAAGTATATTCAGATTCTCCTTTATACCAACGATATCTTGATTGTGAGAAACGAAATGTATTTAAAATTTCATAAATGGGATTTTGGAACTCTTGTTTATTCTTATTTGTAACAAACAATGCTGCTGTAAAGTTAATAATTTTATTTCCGGTTCCATTTGAATATATATCAACATCTTCTTCCCATAATTTATTAGCTGCAATTTTAGTATATTCTTTTCTAATTAGAGGAAATTGTTTTTGTTGCAAATTTTCAACTTTTGTCTTTAATTGTTTTGTTAATTTTACAATTTCAGGATTACCTGATTCAAAACCTTCTTTAATAATTTTTGCCCAAGTTCCAAAAATTGCAATTTCTAATTGAAGAGACTCTACCGATCCTCGATAACTTGAAAAGTCAATTCCATCATTAATTGATTTTAATTCAGTTTCAAGCTGTTCCTTCTGTTTTGAAAGTTTATCTTCTAACGACTTTTTATTTTTTAAATCAATTTTATTCTTTATCTCATTTTTATTTGCAATAATTAAGCTATCAGTAATATGAATAAGCACTTGTGCTTCATTATAAGAAGAGTCGTTAGACTTAATTTCTTTTAAAGTTGTTAAAGCCATATCATATTTCTTTTGTGAAATATAATTTTTTGCATCGTTAAAATTGTTTTCAGAAATTTTAACTTCTTTTGTTGTTAAACCACCAATTAATGCAAAAACAAACATTAATAATAATCCTAATCCTAATGCTTTCAATCGAGTCGGCTTTTTAGACCATCGAAGAATAATTGTTGGTTTTATTAAACCAACAATAGTTACAATAAATGATGTGAAAAACAAGATACTTAAAAATGTGTCCATAATAATTTTGTTTTAGTGTGTTATTAAGTTGATTATGAATATAAGATATATTTAATAAAAATAACTAATTATGTTCGATCATTATATTAAGGGTGAATTAATTTCAAACTATTTTTTAACTATAAACTTCATTTTAAACAGAGTATTCCTTAAATCTTGATCTTTGCTGTTACCTGCTGTGATGTTTTCAGTTACACATTTTCTATTAAAAATTTAACGATTTTGTCTTTACGTTGCTGTATAAGTTCTTTCGTCCAAATCGTACTTTCTGTTGTCAATTTTTGAATTTCTCGTTGTTGTACCAAATGGTTGTAACTACTGCGTTTTTCAACAAAAGGTTTGTTGCCAACGGAACAGTTATGTGATTTTGAAAGCAACAAATAGTTACCCAAACAATTGATGTATTGATTTACAAATTCCTCGTCATAACTGTCATAACCTGTTTCAGGATTTTCAGTTTGCGGTGCAATATGTTCTAATTCTGGACTAACGATTTTGTCAAAACGTGTTGTTGTGTAACCACTTTTACCTTGTCCTTCCAAATGGTTTTCGTATTTCCAAAGTAAATATTTTGCTGTAGTATGATTTATTTCGCCTTGAATTGAACGCTCCAATTCTTTGTTTCCCCAAAATGACCACCACCAATCTTGTGTAGTTTTCATCCAATCAATTCTAACATTTATTGGTGTGATGTCAGGATTTTCAGAAGTGAACGTTTGGTAAACGTCATTTAATCGTGAAGTTATTTCGGCTCTTGTTCCGATTAGTCTATGTCGCAATACCATTGTTTCCAACTTGCTACAAAGCAAATTGATTAGATTTATTGGCAAACCAAATTTGTAAGCTTTGATTATAAACGGCATTGCAATACCAATTCCGCCAAGTGTTACAAGCGAATGAATTTCTAAATTTTCTCTTTCGTCTTTGCTGAAAAATGTTGTTAAATGCTCAAAACTTATAGCAAGTGATTGAGTAAACGATTTGATAAATGGAATTGGGTTTGCTTCCGATAACAACTTATTTATTTTGTCGATTGCATTTGTTTCCCAAAGTGAATTGAAATGAACACGAAGTGTGTAAACCAAAACATCGTCTTCGTTAATTCGATATTCAATTGAGGAAATTGATTTGTAAATTTCTTCAAATCGGTCTTTGATTTCTTTTATCAGACTTTCTTTTTCTTCGTCACCATAAAGATGAACATTGAACATAAATTGAGCCTTGATAATTTCCAAATTTGAAGGTTTCTTTCCTCTGTTATTTTGGAAAATAAACATTTGAATTGCTTCGGAAACGTCTTTTACTGGATGTGTTGTGCAAGATGCATTTTGAACGGTATCCAACATTTTCAATAAATAAGTTTCGTCCTTTTCGGCAAGTTGTGAAGTGAAAAAGTCAAACACAATTGCAATGCGTTTTGCAGAAACGGTTTTTATGCCATTTCTGTCTTTTTTACTTTGGTCAATTACGCAATCTTTGAAAAACCTGTCGTCATAATCAACTGTTTCAAAACGATAAGTTGAATTTCGTTTGATGATGTCTTCAAATGTTTCCTGTTCGGTTTCATTTAAAGGTCGAATTTGTTTTAGTCTGCTGAATAATGTGGATAAGAAAATAACGATTGTCGTCATTCGTTGTTGTCCGTCAATTATTCCAAACTTTTTTTCTTCTTTTTCTTCAAATAGAAAATGTCCGAAATAATATTTTGATTTGGTAGAACTTTTATTGTAGTCTTCCAAGTCAGACAAAAACACGTTTGTCTGTTTTGGCGAATTTGCTTTTTCAATTTCTGTGTCCCAAGAATATGCTCTTTGATATGTCGGCACAAAAATTTTGTTTCCTGCCAACATTTGTTTTATAGTTGTAGATGCTTCCATTAATTAAATTTCGGATTAAAAATATCAAAGGTTGCGAAGCCACCTTTGATAAAAGATTTTTTACAATGCTGGAGCGTGATATTTTCCGTTTGGATTTTTGCTACAAGAAGAACTTGTTAGACTTGAAACGCTTGAACGGTCTGTTCCGCAACATTGACAATAAAATTTAGCCATTTTTAATTTTGTTTTTTTGTTTGTGCTTACTCTTTTCGGTTTTCAGCTTTCCCGTTATTTCTGCAAATGTCGATTGTCAGACGGTCAAAACATGTCGTTGCGGACAGCCTCTCAAACATAGCAGGTAAACATTTGGCTCTGTATTATAAACCCATACTAAGCCACTCAAATTGAATAAACGCACCTTTTGTGTATTAATAATATTCTACAAATATACTATTTCTATAATTAAATATTAAAATTGGTTAATATTTTTTTTAATATTTTTTCACAATTATTTATTTAATACCCACAGGTTAATTAGATAAAAAGAAAATAAAACCAAAGATGAATGCCCGCATCCTTGATAGCAGCGGCATCCTTTCAACAGCATAAGCATAAAAAAGCGGGTCTGACAAAAGAAATTGCTATTTCAGGCAAAGGCGTTGTCAGTCTTGCCCTGTGGGTTGCATGAATACTTTCCGATTGAACGGATAAATTTTGGAAGCCGATTCTTTTTCTTAATCGTTCCTGAATTTATGGGAGTGAAATGAGGTGTGTATTCAGCAAAAAAGCTTGAAAGATATAGCGTATAGCAAGAATAATGATGCCCTACTTTGACTGCGCTCAGTAACCCTACTTTTACAAACGTGGATCAACGAATGTAGAAAACTTGTACAATTTATTCCCATATTTAGTCCATATCCTTTTATCAACAGCATCAGAAAAATGAGTAGCCTCTTCAGCCAGAATAGCCTTTTTACGTTCTGAAGACTTATCCTTCTCAAATCTTCCGTCTTTATCTATTACTTTGGTATTATTCATTGAAATCATTGTAAATCTGCAATTTTTACCATTAAAGATAACTTTAGGGAACTTAGGGTCATCCCCTTTAAGAATGTTCAACCACAACAAATACTTATCATGCTGAGGCGGCTCCATACCTTTATGAACTTCTTGTTTTACCTTCCAGCCATTTCTCTCAAACCTTTTTATTGCCTGCTCATTATACGTCTGAGAATTCCTGGAATTAGGTTGTTTATGATCACCATACCTATCCCGGAAATAACATAGCTGCTTCAGTGTGTGATGCTCATAATAACTGCAGAAATTATCAACCAACTCATCAATAATCACGTAGTGAGAGTCCTCAGGTTTAATAAAAAATTCGTTGATAAAACAATCCACAGTTTCCAAGACTTTTGTTGCAAAATTATAGTTTCGTTCCTGACCTACAGAAAACAAACTAATGTTTGCACCCCAATCAGGAGAAACTTCCAGCGATTTGGAAGGATCACAATCCAGGTCAAACCTGCTATCTGTTTTCTCCAACTTTGCAAAATCCCAATTCGTATTTTCAGCATAATCACGGATAAAAGAATCGTTAGAAGCATCGTAATACACATGTTTTTGTGTATCAATATGGTAATAACAATTCTCCACTTTGTCAATAACCCAATTCATAATTTCAACAAGAAAAATTAACTGCGGTAGCTTCTTAAACTCTCTAAGAATATAAGACATCCCAAGATTGCTGATGTTATCGAAAGCATTAGACAATGTAAATAAAATACCCTCTTTAGAAACAAAAGGGACAGTCTGCGTTTTTAAACGAATGATTTCATTTTTAATATCTTTATACAAGACAGCATCCTTAGCAATACAGGCATTGATAAGCTCCATCTGAAACTTTACTATCCGGTTCCAGATATCAAAAAGCATCACACCCGCTTCCTCTTCATAATATTTTCCAAAATCCAGCAACCAACGTTGTTCCTGGTTATAAGGCATAGAAGAAACATAGCGAAAACCATGATGCTGTTCAACAGGTTTTGGCGATTTAAAGCCAAAATGCTCCTCATTCCCTCTGTTAGTCGGTGAAACCTCCTGATCATACTCAGACTTTTTTATTGTAAGTGCTTCATCAATAATTTCCCGATCTACATTCGGCCCACGGGATGAACCAGCTCTGTCCTGAGACAATAACAAATAACCATTTCCATTGGCAAAAGAAATGAAGTTTTCAAATTTCATAATCTTTTCAAAGGGAGAATACCATCCCTTAGGAGGCTTACGACCTATAACATAATCTTTATCTTTTTCATATCCTAAAGATTCTAAAAACTTAAATGTTGAGGGTAACGTTCTTGTAAACAACTGACCATAAGTCTGACCCGTAATGGCGGTAACAGCCCTGGGCATGCATCTGTTTATCTGGTTTATCTCCCAACCTACAATAAAAGATTTCCCACTACCACGTCCCCACACATTCACTTCACTTTTGGCATTGTTAACTACAGAAATAAGCTGGGGATGATTCAGGTTTACAATTTCATTAATCATGTGTTCATCTCCTGTTCAGCATCAGTAACGGTAATTTCTTTACCTGCAAACAAAGCCCTGTTCAATTCTTTAATGGTTGAATTGGGAAGCTTATGAAGGTTATCTATATCTATACTAACTTGCGTATTCATATTCTGAAAAAGCAAAAAGAAATTATTTTTTTCAGTACGTTTGGGATCGTCCAGGCATTCAGGTTTTTCACCTATGGCTTTCAACATATTGGAATGAGCAAATTCAATCACTTTCAATGACTGATGCGTTCCTATCTTACGGCAACGCTCAATATTTTTAACACAATCATTCAATATCCATGTCTTCCAAAAATCAAATTCAAAATTATGGAGACTTGGGAAAAGACGAAGCGCAATTCTCACATCCTCATAAGCCTGAGATCTGCTTAATCCTTCACTTTCAAATTTAGCCAGGTGCAAAGCCACAGCCTGTTTTTGAATGGGATGATCATCTAATATTTTTGAAACAGAAATTACCCGTTTGTATAAAAACTGCTGTTCCTCATTTAATGGCGAATTCTCAGCATCTAAAACATGTGCTTTTATCAGTTCATACTTTGTGTCTTCCAATGCTTTTTTACTCATAGCGAGCACGATTTTGATATTCTTTCATCATTTGTTGAGCCGGACTGCTGCCGTTTAAAGCAGATTGCAAAATACATTTCCGAAGCTCTACATCCGTTTTCAACCAGCCTGTCATATAAGACATATAAGCAGGACCCTGTTTAGCTAATATCAATATAGCAAAATCTTCGGCATCCACTTCTATGTTTACAGCAATTTCTTCAGCTGTAAAAAACATAGCTGCCATGCGTTCAATTTCCTTAAGCTGTTCCTCTGAGAAATTCATCCGTGAGCGTTTTAAAGTCAAAGTCAAAAATGGATTTATCCGTAAATATGATACCCCTTTCGAGTTTAGGATTATCCGTAGCATTCTGGCTGGTCACTATCGTTATATTCCATTTCTCATTCCAGATCAGGGCAACTTTAGCATGCACCGAAGTACAACGGTAATCAAAACTGCTTATGAGCATTTGAAAAGGCTTAGGACTCATCACTCTTACCCTGTTATCAATCAAAACCTGAATATTTTTTATCAGACCTGATTTTTTATAACTATTCAATGATTCAATACTTTTCTGGCTAAAGCTATAGCTTGTCATTAATATATCTGCAGGACCCGTTTGTTTCAGCACAAACAAAATCAATTTCACAAGATTGAAATTTGCCCAGCTGTAGAAGTGTATCGTTTTACCAGGCAGGATATCACCGATAATTTTCGTTAATAGAACATCCTTATTTGCATGAAAAACACCAGATTTTTCTGCATTAAAACAAACCTCAGTTTCCTTTCCGGTAAACTGAGATTTATGTATAGATGTAATATCTGAAGTATTAATCAGCAATTTCAACTAATTTTAAATCAATCGCCTCAATAATTTGTTTTTTATTACTTATCCTTTTCTCAATCTTCAATCTTTTTGAACCATCCGGCATTGAGTTGACAGCATCTTGTTTTGTTTCAGACTGATATTCCAGTAAATTGCAATCTTTACAAAGGGAAGTCTGCAGATTTTTTTTGAAGTCCTTAAGCTTTTCAGGAGAATCAGGGAGGACTAATTTTTCAGCAGTATTGGTTGCATTTTCTGCTAAAATTTCAGGATACAGAATATTTACTTCAGGAAAAATTTTATTTACAAAATAAGCCTCTTTTGCAGCATGCAAAACTTCAATCCGTTGAGACAATTTTTCGATTTCATCTGACAACTCCTTGCGGACAGCCACTGTATCCGAATTATTATTTTCAGGCAAAGCACTCATTCTTGAATGAATTTTAGCCCTATCAGCTGTGAGTTTTGAATACTCACTGATGATCTTTACAACGTCATCAGGATAAGTCTCCTTTTCCACAACTTCACCAATAATAACAGCCTCAGGTTTATTATATGGGAGTTCCTCTACCAATCCTACCGATTTACAAAGTTCATATTTAAGCTTTGTTTTGTAAGTATTTTCTCTTCCAGGAAACAAACGGGACAAAACCTTATTTTTCCCAAAAATAGCATAAAGAGAGCATCCATCTGTATAATCGCAGCCCTCTTCAATCCATTTTTTTACTTTAATTAACGCTTCATTTTCCGACATAAACATATATTTTAGAAAAGAAAGCCCTAGGATATAGAGCTTTCTTCTTTTTTGTTTTTATTGATTTTTTTTTCGCCTGATTCTGTAAGCTCAAGGAATGGAAATCCTGAATCATACAATTCTTTCAGAATAGGCTCAGCAACCACCTGACTAAAATCAATTTTGCCAAATTTTCATGTATGAACTACACCAGGTGCAATACCTTTCAATTTATAAATTTTGCTAAGCATAACTTAAAGATTAAATGGCAGGAGTTAAAGGAATGGCACCAGGATACGCATAAACATTTTTGCATTTGAAAATCCATTCAAATGACATTCCACGTCTAGCTGCGGTTTCCTTGCCGGTTCCATTTGCATCAGGACTGCTGTTGAAGATGGCAGGTCTTAATGGACTACCCATCAAAAACTGTTGCCCTTCATTGTCAACAACAATAATGGCTAAGTTTTCGTTTTTGGTAGCATTCATAAAACCTAAGATCTTCTTTTGTAATCCCGGGTGAAAAACAGATAAATGCATCACAAATGATTTTCCATCCAGTTCACCCACTGTTTCAATTTTAAAATCACCGGTATCATCTGTCAAATACATTTCAAAGAAACGTTTGCCGGTATTCATAATTACATCACCGGTAAGCTCACCCAAAGCTTCAATATTCAAAGGCGTAACCGGTTCAGTAGGCCAGGTTTTAACGTCTTTATGATAAGCAATATATATAAACTGGGCAATTCCACCCATGTTTGAACCATTGTCAAGGTTTTTATCTATACTTGTTAATTCCATTTTAAACTAAATTAAAGATTTAAAAATTGCTCCCTGAATCACTTCAGGGAGCGTGAATATGAAAAGGAAATTAAGGAATTACTAAAGTTTTTGCTAAGTTGGTCCATACAACACCATCCATGCCAAACCCCAAACCTTCCCACCAGTCAGCAATTAATGAAACTGTACGACGGTACTCTTCCACTTTAATACTTGATTTATTCTGAAGGTTTTTAGTAAGATGAATCATGTTCACTTTAGGTGTTGCAAAAATTACATCTGTACCACTCAAACAAGGTAAAGAAACAACATTTTGTGGAGTAAAGTCAATTGAATTTTTCACATCCGCATCACTGCTTATCTGGTAAAAGCCCTGAGCACGTTTGTCTCTGTGGTAATACTTGGCCCATTTAGGACTCATGTGAACATTCATAGGAACATCCTGATACTCTTCAGAAATTCCATCCACAAACAATTCTACCTGATCAAAGATACTGTCTTTGTTTAATGTGCCTAAAGATACATAATTGATAGTATCTGCATCTACACCCGTTTGCAGTTGTTTGATAAAACCGTTCATAGATTTTCCGGTAATTCCTGCAGTACCTCCAGTAGGAGCTTCATAAACCCCCTTGCCATATTCTTTTAACTCCATATTGGAATTAATTTTAGCAAGAATACCCTGATCCGGATGTTCAATTAAGAATTTAATTAAAGGCTCATCTTTTTTGTTAAGCTGTCCTGAAGATAAAAATCCCAGCCAGGTTGCCTGAATATCATCAGGGAAAAGATCGATATCTATTTTTAAATGATACAAGCGAAGTTCATTGGGCTTAAATTTGATATCATCTTTGGGTGTCCAGGCTTTCTGAAACCCTTGAACCAAATCGCCAATAATCAGTTCGCTTAATTTAAAAACAGTATCATCTGTTTTAATAGGAGTGCAGTATTGAGGTGTAAGTATCCCTTGAGATAATTTACCCAAAATACGATCTTTGTTAGCCTGCGATTTTTCGTAATAGGCTTTAAAAGCGGTTACAATTTCAGAAACATCCATTTTAATTTAAATATTAGGTAAACAATTAATTTATTATTGCATGTGAGGCAAAGCATTCATGGTTTCCCAATCCACGCCATCAGCATTTATAGTAACATCTTTTTTGCTTTGTGCACCAATAGCAGCAACGCCTGGCTTTGCAGCTAAAAGTACGGAAATAGCTGTTACTTTATCAGCAACTGAATCAGCATTTTTTACACTATCATCTAAAGCATCCAATAATGTAGTTGCATTTGCAAATTGTCCTTCGACAGCTTTCACAGATGCATCAGCTAATTTTAAAGCATCTTCAGCTTGCTTTTGTGAGTCTTCAGCATTTGTTCTGGCTAAGTTCGCGGCAGCTAAATCAGAAGTAAGTCTATCAATAGAGGTTTGTCGATTGATTAACTCTGAATTCATGGTATCAATATCAGCCTCGGTAAGTTCATCTCCCTCTTTTTTGGAGGAAAATATAGCTGCCAACGCTGCCCATCCGGTTTTAAATGAAATTTTCATGCTTGAATTTGTTGTTTGTGAATTATTAAGTTTTGAATTATTAATATGTTGAACAGCAATTTGAATACTGCCAATTTGATCAATTAAACCAATCTGAATGGCTTCTTTAGCAAATAAAGTTCTGCCTTTGAAAGGATCTATTCCGGAAGTAGAAATATTAGGTCGGCAAGCTTTTACATCAGTAACAAACCGATTTACAAGGGTCGATGCTCTTTCCAGTAAAGGTTTATTATTGCCATTTAAGGCTTCTCTCACCTCAATATTTTTTTCGCTTGATTCTGCAGCATAAATTTCTTTTGCTATAATCCCTTCATTTTCCAGTGTTTTAATCTGATCTATGATATGTGTAATAACTCCGATAGAACCAACCTGAGTAAGTTCATCGCTGCAAATGATTTTATCGCAGGCAGCTGCAATATACTGAGCACCGCTACAGCCAGCATCCTGAATATAAGCAACAACCTGTTTATTGTATTTAGTCTTAAAATCAAGGATGGCTTTGTAGAAATCCAGGGAAGCGAAAGCTTCTCCTCCGGGTGAAGAAATATCCAGAATTACACCTGTAATATTTGGATTTGTTCCACAACGAAACAATAAAGCTTTTTTTGTATCAGTTCCGGAAGGACCACACTCCTGATCTGCTTTTGTGATTACTCCAAAAACAGGAATGACTGCAACAGAATTTTCAGGTGCTTTTTCGGGTGGCATTGTCTGGCCATAATCAGAAACATTAAAAGTATCGCCACTTAAGAAATACATTCTGTTGATTTCTCTGTTGGCAGAAAAATCAATATTTTGAAAATTTCCTTTCAACAAACGGATTATTAAAGGAAGATTTGCATCAGATCCCTCTTGAGAAATAAAATAGTATTGGTTAAAAACATTACTAATTAAAGCATTCATTTACTAAAATTTCAGCAAATAAAATGCAGCTTTGGCGTTTGTGAAAGGACAAAAAAACAGAAAATCAACAATTAAACTATGACAAACGGCAAATTAACAAGCTTATGTGGTGAGGAAGCATTCGTTTCAAATTTCAATTCATACCCAACAGAACCACTCCAGTTCGATGTATTTACATAATTCCATTCAAAGACTAAGCCAATTTGGTTGTCACCAATCATTATATATTGACTATCTTGATTTCTAATAACTACTACAAATTTGTACTGCTTTAATTTATTGAATAGCTTATCAATATTAATATCCAGTCCTGGCATATATGCAGTAACTTTATTTACAAAAAGCTGACCTGATTCTTTGTTTTCACTGGTATAATTATGTGCAATCGATTCAGATGCACAAATAAATTGATAAATTTCATTTATATCAGAACAAAAAATCTGTTTATTTTCGATTTTCTTTACATTTGAGCATGGAATAGCATATAAATCAACCACACCAGCCAATTTTTCTGAATTTTTATTTATTGTTTGCATACTCATTAACCATTTTTGTTGAAACTGTCCTTTTTTCCGACAAATTCAACAAGATTATTTTTTCAATTTTTTCTGTAATTTCAGTAGAAAATTCAATTTTTAATTTTAAACCATTTCTTTGAAAATCCTTCACTATAGAATCATACTGCCAAATATCCTCTGTAAAACCAAATTTAAACTGGAACAACTTGATTGCTTTTGAAAGCTCCATATGAGAGCTGTAGAAGGAAACTATATTTTTCATAAAGAACTTAGCATTACTTTCTATTTCCCTTCCGAAACCAACAATATCCGTTTTTGATAACTCCCAGCCAAATCTATAGAAATCATCTTCGCTGATAATTATGTTCACATTTTCGGTATAAAACATTGAATATTTGATACAACGGGTTTTATCGTAAGTATTGCAGGGTTTAATAAGGCATCTCCTGAAGTAATTATAGAGCTTCTTATCAGTTGTTAAATCGACTGGATCCCCATAATTTATCTCTAAAAATCTTTTAACATAAGGTTTTACGGGTAGTGTAACAGTATATTGCATTCTTTTTTTCGATAAAATTACGGCTAATATTATGCATTTAAATCATCTAACATCACATCCTTTTAAACATGTTCATTTTTTTTAAAAATAACACAGTCCGAAAAAAAAGAAGCAAAAACGGCAAAAATTTATAATTTAACAGAAATTTCTTTGTAAGCATCTCAATATCAAGCCGTATAAAATTACAAATCGGATTTAGTCAATTTGTAATTTGTTGATATACAGAGCGTACATTTTTAGATCAATTTATAATTTTTGTATTTTTAAACTTATTTAGAACGATTATAATTATAAATTTCAATGAAATTATAATTTAAAAATCAATTTGTAATTTATTTATAATCCAGTATTAAACTATTATTCAATTATTTATCTAAATAAATTATAAATTATAGTAAAAAATATGTTTTATAATAATTGGGTTGGTTTTTATTTTTTTTTGCAACTTCAGTATTAGTCATATATAGTAAAAATGAGTGTAAATCAAAAAGCGGAATAAAATACCGGAAATACTTTCGAATTTTGCTCAAAACATCACATAAAAATTACAAATTATATTTCAGGTTTTAGGGGTTGGGGGAAGGGGATGCGAAAAGCCAACTAAATGGCAGATAAGAAAAAGGTATTAGCTTCACTCATGTTTTATGAATGAAATATTTTCATTCTATTTGAAAAAGGAGACTAAATACATCGGTGCTATTCAATTATTCTATGATAATACCTATTACGTCTTTAAATATTCGATTGTAAGAGATAGTATTTGTATTATTAATTTTTCCACAATAATAATTGCTAATTATAAACATAATAATGATGATGGTATTAATGGTAAAATAAGTATTAATCCTATTAATATTGATAATGGTAATCATAATAATGAAAATTATGTCAAGTATTATGCGCATAATACTTGACATAATATATTTATTCTTTATCTTTGTACCGTAATTTTAAAAATAGTAATGAAATGACTGTTTCAGGGAAAGTAGTAAAGCAGATAAATAGTATACAAGAAGGTACTACTTTTAAATATCAGCAATTAGATATTAAGATGGATGAGTACAATGCTGCTGCTAAAGCAATTGAAAGGCTAATAGAAAGACAAATTATTAAAAGAGTTTCTACAGGTGTATTTTATAAACCTAAGAAAACTGAATTTGGAGAATTACGTCCAAAAGAAGAAGAGATTATAAAACCTTACCTGTTTGTCAAGAATAAAAGAATCGCATACATAACAGGAACTGCACTCTACAATCAAATGGGGTTAACGACTCAAGTCCCCAATACGATTAAGATAGCAAGTAAAGGTAAGCGTATTTCTATAAAAACAGGTAATATTCAGGCAAAACCAGTAAAAAGTTACATTGACGTAACAAATGATAATTTTTATTTACTTGAATTGCTTGATGTGCTAAAAGATTTTAAAATAATTCCGGATTTAGATAAAAAGATGGCCATAAAATACATCTTAAATAAGTTAGAAGCATTATCAGATAAAGACAAATTAAGGTTGATGAAATTTGCTATTCAATATCCTCCCCGTACATCTGCTTTCCTTGGAGCATTATTAGGCAATATGAATACTAATCTGGATTTGAAAATTTTAAAACAAAACCTTAATCCACTGACAGATTATAAATTAGGAATTAAAGAAAATCAACTATCCACTGCACCAAATTGGAATATCAAATGAAATTACATGAAAATAAAGAACAATTTGAAAATGCTATACTTGCAGCTTCACAATCACTGAATATTCAGGAAATTTATATAGAAAAGGATTATTGGGTAACAGTAGCTTTGTATCTAATCTTCCATTCAGAAATGGCAAATGAAGCTGTTTTTAAAGGAGGAACAGCTTTATCTAAATGCCATAAAATTATAGAACGATTTTCAGAAGATATCGATATTGTGGTATTAAGGAAAAATGACGAAAATGATAATCAGTTAAAGAAAAAGATTCGGAAAATAGGGAAAATTGTTGAGGCTATTATCCCGGAAATTAATGACGAAACTTTGACGAACAAAAAAGGTAATATCAGGAAAACAGTTCATCAATATCAACAAATATATAAGGGGAACTTTGCTCAGGTGCGCAAGCATATTGTACTTGAAGCAACATGGCTTGGTAATTATGAACCCTATACAAATGAAACTGTAAGTTGTTATATTGCTGATATGATGGAAAACAATGGGCAAAATGATCTTATTGAAAAATATAATTTACAACCATTTAAAGTACAGGTATTAGGAAAAGAAAGAACGTTCTGTGAAAAAATAATGAGTCTTGTGAGATTTTCAAGACAAGGAGACCCATATATTGATCTTGCCAATAAAATACGACATATTTATGATCTTCACATGTTATTAAAAAACGCTGAAATTTATGAATTTTTTGGAAGCAGTAATTTTGATCAAATGCTTGTCAAAGTTGGACAGGATGACAAAATAAGCTATATAAACAAAAATGAATGGCTTAATGAGCATCCAAGCGAAGCAATTATTTTCAAATCTCCGGAAAAAACATGGTCCAATATTAAGTCACCCTACCAAACAACATTTAAAGAATTGGTTACTGGCGATTTTCCTGCCGAAATAGATTTGATCAATACATTAAAAAAAATAGCAAATAGACTCCAAAAAGTTGAGTGGAATATTTAGATTTGTTTTAAATGAGGAAAGTAAAAATTATTTTTGTCGTTAAATAATTATTTCATTCTTAATCCAACATTTATTATCATTCACAAATTTCATTAAATTAGGCAAATCCGTATTTTCTGTTAATGGATACGCCTCATACATTCCACTTAGATAACTTTTTACTAAATAGGGAAGGCCAATCCTTCTCCTTCCATCAGGATTGATATCTTCCCTTGTAGCTAATCGCATTCCTTCAGGTAAGGTTTTGTAAATTGGGATACCGGTAAGCATGCATTTCCAGCTATTTTTATTGTCTGAAGCTGCAGCCTCACATCCTTTATTGCAATCTTTACACTTAGCCATAAGTATTAATTTACAAACCTATTACCAATTGAATGCCATATCCTTGGCGTAGTAATCTATTGATAACCTTTTTATTATGTCCTTTCATTTCGGTTAAGGATATTTCGCTTATGCTCACTATTCTTTGTTTAGCATCCACGCTGACACCTTTTTGCTTCAGTCCGAAATGATCATTGTATCGCTTTTTATCCTTAGTGATTTTTTGAATGCGTTGCTCCACCATTCGTTCAAGTAAACTTATCACAATAGCAAAATCTTTTTCAGTTTGAATATGATTTTTTACATTTAATACACCGCTGCGTGTAACAGTATGATTACAATAGCCCCATTCTTTGGCCATAGCATTCAAGCTTTGTTTCAGGTATTTTTTGCGTAAATACATGGCAATATATCTCGCTTCAGAAGTTTTAAAACTTCCTCTTTTTGAATGAATACCTGGCAAACTCACTTTCATAATTCTGCTTACCAAACGATCTATTTCTTTTGCTCTCATAATTTTACTAGAATGGCATATCATCATCATTATCATTCCTCTTTTGTATATTCAGCCTTTTACTGCTAGAAATAAAAAAACACTCTTTTGTTGCACCATCAATGGTTTTGTTTATCCTTCTTGTTTTTTCGGGTTCATCACCATAACACAATTCAACAGGATTAAATTCATATCCATAATACTCGCACCAGGATTTTACATGCGTTTTAAATTTTGCAGATTTATATTTGAAAGACTGATCTTTGGTGAGATTGTTTTTGAAATCTTCAAAAGCAATCTCTTTAATTATATAAGTATTTAAAAAGCCATAAGATTGAGGGGAAAATTCAGGGAGTTCGCTTCCATCATACTTTATAAAATATTCATTAGCCCAGTTAAAAAACTCTTCTTCTTTACCCAGACCCTTGCTCATTTCTCGTCTCAATTGGCGTTTTTCGAGGTTACCTTCAGGAGGATTGATTTTATAATACCGCTGCACCATTTGAATACAATAAGCAATTAAATTATAAAACTTAATCCATTCTTCTTCTGTAAAATCCTCATACAGGTTTTTACCGAATTTTGTTTTTGGTGTACGTGTTTCTTTGTATTCGTTCAACTTAGTTGCCTCATGGTAATAATCACTTACACCACCGCTAAGTAATCTGCCTATCGTACTGCTATCTATATTTTGAAGTTCAAAATTGCTTGTAATTAGCATTTTACCACTATCTTCATATTCCAGAATAAAAGGAGTGTAATTTTTTGGGTTTACAGGTCTTTTTCCGGTTATATGACCATAAAAAAAAGTCACTTCTGCATATTCATGCATATCATCTATTTCAATATAATCATGAAATTCGGTCAAACCATCATAAAAAAACTGATATTCATTCTTATTGGCCAATGATCTTCCATCTTTATAAAATGAAGCCCTCACGTAAGTAATAGCTTTACTCAAAACACTTTTACCGGACCGGCCTGAACTCTGTCCAATCTCACTAATTTTCATATCCTGTAAAAAGGTCATCCATGGTTTGCCGGAATCTTTATATTGTTGACAATGGTACCCAAGGATAAACATCAGATTTATCAATACTAGATTTTGTTCTTTAATTTCATTTTCGGTTAATTTCTCTTTATTTACCAATTCCTTTTTCCAGTGAATTGCAGCAAGGTCTTTCAGGAATCTCACGAAAATAAAATCTTCATCATTAAATTTTAGACTATATTTATCTATTTCAGGCATTTTGGCAATCTCAACACTTATATCCTGTCTTTCAGCATCCGTTTTTGCATCTTCGAAATTGTTCAAAAGTTTCTGAAAATCATCTTTAGCTGAAATTTCAATAGCAGGTTTTTCAATAACCCTGATATCCTTTTTAATCAAATGCGATATCGTTTTATTATTCACTTCTAAAAATCCAAGGATGTAATTCTTTATTTCATCATGTCTTACCTTTATTATTTCATCTCTGGTAATTTTCAAACTCCCGTTTTTAAAATGGATGTATTCAGTATTCCTGTCATAATTCTTAAAATTACAACTAATCATATCAATACTTTCCAGATTAGCTTCAATAATTTGAGTAGAAGTATTGATTTTATTGAGCAACTCCCTTGTATCCATTCTGTTTTTACCTTTGACCCATTCTTTCGTAAAACGTTTTATTATACGTTTTACATTATCCGGATGTATAAGATCTACAACTTTCCCTTTCACCCAGGCATAACAATAACCTGCTTTTTTATGATAGATAGATTCCATCTGATAAAACCCGTTGCATTTTAAAAAAAAGTAAAAACATTCCATATCAAAATTAATAGATGTCTTCTTTCTCTTTTCATCTATCACTTTCGACCAGAATTTTACCCTGAATGCGTTTTTCTTCAGAACCAGAAAATTGTAATACGTTTGACTACTATCTTCTCCTGAAAGGTTTATAAAATCTTTCAGGTCTTTACAAGGATTACCCCGGAAATCCTTTTTCAATTGAAGCCAATCAGGAAGCTCAATGTTATACATATCAATATGTTTCAAAGCATTTTTGGTAGCCTGTTCCCTGCCAGTTGCATCCAAGTCCATTATCTGAAAGTGATTCTCACACAAATCGTCTACTTCCCTGAACTGTTTATAATTAAAATCTTCACTTTCTGAATTTAACCAATACACATGAAATCCCAGAGAATGCAAATTCAATGCATCGCTTTCTCCGCTACATCTGAATAAATCTATAACAATAGCTTCGGGTTTATCCTTTGGCCTGGCTATTGCATTTTCATCTTCATCTTCATTCAAAAATTCATTGGCACATTGCTTCAGCTGCTCCAAACCATAAATGTAATTTTTGGGCTTTTCGCCAATGTATTGAAAACGGTGCTTCTTCTCTAACTCATGGGGCTTATACATCTTTTTAAAACTACCGTAATCGAAGATAAAAATGGGATAATCTTTTGTTGCTTTAAAGATATGAACTACATCCTTATTTAACTTTTTGCTGGTAGCACAATAGCTGTAACTTTCCACACAACGGCAATTGAAATACTTTAGAGTTTCTTCATCTACATACCTTCCTATGGCTGCTAAATCAGTCTCTTCAACTTTCTCTTTATAGATAAATTTGTATTCTTTTTTGGTATCTTCAGGGGTCATTTCCCGAAATTGGTAAACGGGACGGTATTGAATTTGCTTAAAGTTATTTTCACCGATTTCTCTTTTGATGATTACATTTTCTATAAAAAGTAATGCATCATAATATAAGATGTTCTCTTTCCAGATGACGAAATCAATGGCTCTCATGCCATTGATTTCGTCTTGTCGGCCAAAATCTGTTATACGCCAATAATTATCAAAGCTAGTTATTTTTGCAGAGGCAGTTTTCTCTTCCGGCCTGAGCTTTACAAAAAGCTTTGAGTCGTTAAAATCCAGTCCGGGAAAGTAATATTGGAAAATATACAATCCCTGACTGGTTTCCTGGTAGATTTTATCCTGATCAATATAGCGCATCCAGCATTTTTTATTTGCGTGTTGGGGTACACTTCTTTAATATCTTTATTGCTTAAATTCTTTGTAATCGGCAAATGCTAACATCTTTTTAAAAAATACATCCCTGGTATACATATCATCAAATATTTTAGTAGCAGAATGTATATGCCAATAGGGAGCAGCCCGTGTTATACATTCAATCTCCAACGTCCCTTTCGGACGAATAATTACACCCCCATTTTCAATGTATTTTTTATCAATATCAGATAATGCTTCAATGTCGGAAATCATACAATACCTTTTTTCATGGCCCAGAAAGCTATTTCTATCCGGTTATTTACACATAATTTCTCGCGTATACGAGCCAGATGAGTACGGGTAGTACTTATTTCTATACCCAATTCACAGGCAATTTCTTTATCCAATTTACCTTTACTCACAAGTGTAACTATTAAATATTCTTGTCTGCTAAGGATACCATTTTTACCAGCCGGAACTTTACATATTATATTAAATCCCGGGCAGCTTTTTATATCGCTGCAGCAGGGTGCATCGGGAAGGTTTTTATGTTCTGTTGAAACAGAGATAAAATCAGAAATTCCATATCTACAGCCAACAAATTTATATTCCATCTGGTCTGCATCTACTATTTTCATTTCCTGTAAGCATTTCTGAGCAGGAAGGTCAGCAATTAATTCAGCCTGAAAAGGCTCTCTCAGATTACATGGCAAATCGAAATAATCCATTCTATTGCCGATTACAACAGCTTTTACATCGCCGTTGTTGTTTCTGTATATTTCGAAACTGTTTTCTATTCCTGTTGGGAGTTGCATAATTTGTCTATTTTAGATTGTCTTAAAATGATTTTTCTTTCATTTTCTTCAGCTAATTCAATGGCTGCATCAAATATTATATCATTATCATATTCTCCATTCATAACTTTTAAAATAGTTACTTTGGCGAAGCCTGTTTTTAACGATAAATGCTTAGCCCATTTTGCAGGCATACGCTTCTTTAATACTTCAAGATTTTCTTTTGTCATTGTTTTTTTATATTGTTTTTATATCGTTTTTATATTACTTTTGTAGTACAATTAAAAAACAAATATACAACATAAAATAAGGAAAAATTAAGTTTAATAAATTTATTTTAAGTTTATGCTTAATTTATAATTAGTCTAAATAAAATGTGGACAGAAATATTTAAGGAACGAATTAGAAAACAGAAGGTTGAACAAAAAAAGATTGCGCAAATAATGGGTGTAAGTGAAACGTCTTTTTATACAGGTATCTTAAATAATTCAATGAAATTTCAGAATATCCTAAAGGTTTATACTTATTTTGACTGGGATATGAATGAATTAAAGGGGAAAAATACTGAAAAAGTTATTGAACCAAATACAATAGAAAATAAAATAAATACGACTGAGGAAATCCTAAGTAAACAAATATTAGATTTGAAAGATAGTTATGAATCGCATATTAAAACCTTGCAAGGACAGCTTGAATTTCTTCAAGAGATAATTAAGAAAGATCATGGAATTTCGGGGGAAGTCGTTTCAAAGGCTGGATAGTACATAAAGGGGCCGGAATAATAGAAGAAGATCAGTTACAAATATCATTTTTACACGTAAATAAATAGAAAATTAA
>JBMOKG010000173.1:0-4822 GCA_049315385.1 Bacteroidales bacterium | reverse complement strand
GCCTCTTTCTTTGTAAAAAAACAGCATGGCAATTTTATTAATTCACAAAGTATTTCCGGCTTTTCTATCAAAGGAAGTACTTCATTATTTTCTACTTTATAGATTTTGAATATCTTCATATAAATATTTTGAAATTTTAAAATATTCAATGCCGTTCTTTTTGATATCTCCAGCATGTGGATTACCTTCTTTATCTCTGGCATTCTTATTGAAAATAAGATTCCGGTAGGCACACCAGGATCTGAATCTTTTTTTGAATGTAAAAGGAGTATGAAATTTTTTGTCTGCAGGTCCTAATGATAGGATAAAATCGTCAAAAATTTCTTTTTTATTGATTTCTTCATCTAATCTTGTTGAAACAACTTCGCAGGAATCTTCATTATCAATTACACCAAAATAGCTATCAGCCCATGAAAGAAAAGCTTCACCGATAAATTGCCGAAGTTGTCTGCGTTCTAAACGAGCAACCGGAGCAGGCAATAAGCCACTACCAGGTAAACCCAATTTCTCCTTTTGTATTTTAAAATAAATGATAAAAGCATGAGCCATTAAATTAAAGAAAAGATTTTTCTGAATGGAATCCCATTCAGAGAAAAAGTTTACATGAAAATCATTGATTGGTTTCCAGTTGTCAGAATAATAATCTGAAAAAGCAAGCAGAAACTGACGATCACGAAATGAAGCAGAAAAGCCATTAATACTATGGTTCGTTGTAAAGTATAACTGAGGTGTTTGCTGTTCAGATAATGTGAATTTTTTTGTACCTTTACCATTAACGGTAAGCCTGCCGGTAATGATAGGAAAGAAAAATTCAAAATCAACATTAGATCTGACATCATCTATAAAAATGACATCGTGTTTCTCTGTAACTTCCTCAAACAAAAAAATATCATCAGTAAGAGTTTTGTTTTTACCGGATATATAAGCACTGGGAACAACTTCATTTAAAGCCATACCTAATAAACTTTTTCCAGATCTGCCGTTGCTATCCCCTATTTCGCTGTTCTTTCCATCCATTCCTATAACAGCACGTTCACAAGATTTGTTTCTGAATTTATGAATAAGAAAAGCCATTGCAGTTAGTTTACTGATAAAATGCTGCAGCTGTTCATATTCTTCATAAACAGTCCTCTTAACAGGTTTCTCAAGGGGTTGATGGTGGTTGTCAAGTTCTTTTTGCCAGTAGAAATCGCTTGTATTGAGCAGGAATTTCAAAAAGTGACATTTCTTTGCATCCTCAGACAATGACATAAAAAACCAATTTGTAATATTAGCAAAATCATCTATCTCATACCCGGATGCTTCAATTCTATCCTTATTTTTATTTAAGAATTCTTCGGAAAATTGAGTAAGCTGAATGAAATTATTACCAAGATAAGAAGCGTCAAAATCAATTAATTTTTCTGACCATACATTGCCAACCAAAGCTGTATTAGGCATTTCTTTTACACCTTCAGCATCAATTATCCAATGTTTTTTTGAGAAATAAATAACCTTAAAATGTTTATTGGTAGGTTCAAAATTTAATTCCATGAAAGGTAAATTACCAAGACTATCAGGACCAAGATACATTTTAGCACCTCTATACAACATGTCCATTACTTCCTTCATATCTTCTTTTGGACAAACTTCTTTTGTAAATTCCACAACAAAATCTCTTATCTGCCACGCTTCCCAGGTTTCAATGATATTATCAATTACACGAACAAAGATAAAAGAAGTATTATTCAGCCTATAACGACCAAAGCCGCGAGCATTAAGAAAGTTATATGCATAAGTATAACTAAATTTATAAGTTGATATATCATTACCAAACTTATCTTCTCTTATACATTTTTCCCAATACATTTCATGGGGTTGTAATGGCTGAGTTGGAACCAATTTACCAGTATCATCAAATCTCCATTTAATTTTACCAATATAAAACTCAGCTAATTCTTTTAATTGCTCTTTATATTTCTGTGCAAATTCAGATGCTGAATGAAGTGACCAGATTTCAAGTAACTTAAGATCCGGCATAACAGATATTTTATGCAATTGAATATACTCACCTAAACCTTCTTTTTCATTAATAGAAACATTGATATCTTCTAACAATTTATTTTCATGACCTTTTAAGGAACCAGCCAATAAATCATCAATGCCTTTTTCTTCAGGTTTGATTAAGTGAGCGAAATACAATTCAAGATAAATACCACTATTTGCAAAGGTTTTAAAGTATTCTTTAAAATTTTTCACAGCATAAAAGAATGAGCGGGGGCGTTGATCAACACGCATACCAGGATAAAGTTCTTTGTTTAAATCAGACCAATCCGAATCGAGTAAAAAGATAATTTCTTCAACTCGACAAACTTTAATAAGCAGTTGCAGATCATAAGGCAGTTTTTTATTGCTGGCAATATTTTGAATACCCATAATACCTACAGAAAGAATTCCATGCTGACAAGCCTTCCAAGCCTTTTTCTCACCTTCCTGCAGGAATAATCTTTTTATCTGACGGCCTTCCTTATACATTTTGCGAATGATATCCGGAATAAATAAATGTGAACCTGAACCATAAGGACTCTCATATTTTTTAGGTTTACCATGCTGATCCAAATGAAGATCCGGATATTGCCATCTTATTCTATACAGCGGCTCCATCTTCTG
The DNA here is from genome assembly GCA_049315385.1 of Bacteroidales bacterium. GTDB lineage: Bacteria > Bacteroidota > Bacteroidia > Bacteroidales > JACABE01 > JACABE01. The sequence goes on along the minus strand of JBMOKG010000173.1, from coordinate 2,173 downwards.
AGTTTTTGGTTTCGGGTACATGATTTGTTTACCATTCAGATCATAGTACCAGATTATCATATCATCACCCTCAGTAAGATGATAATATTCATCACGCGTGCCACTTTCAAAGATATCAACAATTTTTACTGTATCTTCATCAATATAAACTTCAGCCTTCTGAGATTCATCTGAAATACCTGAAGCTGTCAATTGTATATCACGATAAGAAATTATCTTATCCTTAGATTTTTTAGACGGGATCTTCGGGATTGTTTTAATAGTAATATTGTATTTATCTGCCATGTATCGTAATGCTTCAGGAAAGTTCATATTTTGAGCAAGCATAAGATATTTAGCGGGATTATTGCCACCCCAATCGCAGGAGTAACATTTATAAAGTTTTTTGGCAGGACTGATTTTTAAACCTTTTCCTTTACCTTCTTTGTTACAATTAGGGCATTTACAAACAAAATCCTTTCCAGATTTGGTTAAAGTTTCAAAATCGCCAATAACTTCCTCGTTAATAGCAACTGATAAAATTTCATCTTTTTTTGAATCTTCTACCATATATCAATTTTTTTAATAGGATTCAGTAGTTCATCAATGGTTCTAAGATATTTATGCTTTTCAGGTCCTCCTTCAGTAAGAGACTCACGAAATTTTTGAAGTGCTACATTAATAATATGAATATCAGTTATAGACAGATTTTCAAAAGAAAAAACTTTTTCGTTTAATTCTTTTGTTCCGGTTAGAATTACCTCAGGCATAAGAATAAATTTTTAAAAGCATTAATAAATTTATGATACCTGGATATGTATTTATCAGGATTAAGTACACGATCAATTTTCTTAGGATCAATACTTTTTTGAGTGATGAAATCAATAATAGGAATACCATATTTAAGACAAAAATTAATTTCCTCTTTACATCCGGAGCTATTTTCCCAATTAGGCATTAAGAGCATAGACTCGCAACGACTAAGCGCCCAAAGATCAAAAGCGATGTAATGTTTATATTCGGGAAAAATGATAGTTCTATCAACATATTCAGCTAATTTGCTTGGAGTATAAGCCCAAAGTTTATTCTTAAGAGCATAATCCTTTGCGACTGATTCAGTAATCATTTGCATATTTTCAAGACCAGTTATAGGCAATGAAACATAAATTTTAGGTAATAAATTGTTTTCAATCATGTTGATGGGGGTATAAATGATTAATTATAAATTTTTCACTCTATCTAGTTCATTTTTCAATTTTATTTTTTCATCTGTAAATAACTTAATAATTGCCAGAGCAATATCACTATTGTTTCTTGTACCATAAAAAACTTGCTGAATATAACTCTCACGAAATTTCGTCCTTTTGGCGATTTTTCGTTTCCAGTCTTTTGGTCTAAAAGAGCTGTCTTTCAATGTTCTTAGTTCTTCTGTGATTTCTTCCATAATGTTAATATATGTTAAATTTTAAAAATTGAACGAAAAATGATATACATTTGCATCAAATATGAATTATAATTGAGTTGCAAATATAGGAGATTAATCTGACATAATGTCAATAAATAGTTCTTTTTGCAGAAATTTAGACTAAATCTAAATAATAAGCATGGAGTGGAATGAAAAGCTAAAACAGTTCATTCAGATAATGGGTATAAAAAGAGAAGAAATAACTACTCTTACCGGAATGTCAAGGACCGGATTTAATCAAGGATTAGAAGCCGGAACATTAAAATTTGATATTGTAATTCAAATTTGTTTAAAATATAATATTAATCTTTACGAATTAATAGAAAAAGAGAGTGATATTAATAGAAAACAATTTTGGGAAAAATTTACAAAGGAAGATATCGGTATAGAGAACTTAAAATTTATGAGTGATAAATTACAGTTAAGTTATGAAACTAGATTAGCTCAAAACTCAGATTATATAGATATTTTAAAAAGTAATTTAGACCGATGTATTTTAGAATTGGAACAGGCAAAAGCAGAGAACAAACAGCTTCATACTGAAATAGATACACTGGAAAAAAATACTAAAAATTTGCGACAAAATTGAGACAAAACATAAGTATTCATCAATAAAAACAAAGAAATTCAAAAACATAAAATGTTGATTAGCAATGAGATAAAGTGAGCATATAAACTCTCGTTCTCGCTACATAGGAAGGACAAGTGATTGCAGATCAAAAGATTATG
>JBMOKG010000075.1:0-21372 GCA_049315385.1 Bacteroidales bacterium | reverse complement strand
ACCTGCTTATTGCAAAAAACAAACGAAATGGGAATGTGAAGGAGTATAAGGGAAGCGTGACGGTACTCAAGTAAAAAGGATAAAGGATAAAGTAAAAAGGATAAAGTAAAAGCATAAAAACTTCCAACTTCTCACAACTTAACACTTAAAACTTTTTCACTTAAAACTTTTACGATGTCACATAAATGTCACAAAACTTGCATTTATTCATTTCATAGTTTACTTTTGATGTGGGTTTTTGCTGATAGATATAAATGAAGAAATTAAATTTGCTAAGAACCATAGATAAATGACACAACTCGAACAAATAAGCACTCAGGCGAAAGCCTCCATTTTGGGGAGCATGGAGGGGTTTGTGCAGGAAATTAACGATAAGCTTTAGAAGCGAAAATGCAGCATCTTATTTGAAGAACAAGGGCAGTATTCATGTATAAACTTTCCTTCATTCAATTCTTTTTGAAGCGTTTCAAAAAAATAATAAGGGTTTTATAAAAAAAGGCGATTTAATCAAAATCGCCCTTTTTAAAGGTTTATTGAATTTTATTTGCCTCTGTCAGTTGATAATTGCAGATGCTTAGGCTGAATTAGTATTTAAATCCAATGGTCATCATTATATTGCTGCCAGTCATACTATTTTTAACAGGACTAAGCGAAGTAATCACTGAAGGGTCGTAAAAATAATAATCTTCATCTTGTTTTGAATAGGCATAGGTAAGATCGATAAAAAATTGTTTTTCTCTAAAGCCAAGACCAAACGAAATGGTAGTGCGTTTACCATCGTTCACATCCGATTTGAAAGGGCTTCCGTATAATGCGTAACCTGCTCTGAGTGCCAGTGGATTCAAACGCCATTCGGTTCCTATTCTCAGGTTGGAAGTAGGTTGGTATTTTTCCTGAATTGCATCATTTGTTTTGAAAAAAGCTTCTGAATTTTCTGCATTCGTTAAACGGGGTTCTGTGTAATCAATAAATTCATAATCGGCACTAATCAGTCCATGTTCACCTATTACAAATGCAAGACTACCTATTAATCTTAAGGGGGTTGTTAATTCATATTCATAACTGCCTTTTGGGGAATCAAATTTATATTTTCCCTGAACCAGGTCAGATTCTATTCTGCGGCTGTATTCGTCTTGCATTGAATAATAATATGTTGGCGAATGGAAAGCCAATCCAATTCTAATCAGATCAATAGGACGGTAAATCAATCCAAATTTTAAGTTGATACCTGCTCCGCTGGTTTTTATATCATCAGAAACAGTAAAAGAATTAAAGTTAGCAGTACTGTCTTTCGTATCAATTTCTTTATAGGTAGATTGTTCTGAATAGTGAATGAAAGGAAATCCAAGGGTAGCTCCAATGTATAATTTATCATTGTAATTTCCACCCAGTGACATAACAACTTCATTCATTGAACCACTGGTAGTAACAGATTTTCTTTGTGTTACATTTCCGTTTACAACAGAGGTATAATGTGTAGAATCAGTAATCTTAGGATTAATCAGATAAGCATCATACGCCAAACGGGTATCAAAACTACCCAGATTGTTTGAATTTTTCCCTTCGGCATCAATAGCGTATTGATTCATCATGGATGAAAATGGGTTATAACCTTCCATGGTCATTCTGTTGTTAAAATTATTCATGCGGTTGATACCAAAACCGAACTGAGCTGATTTAAAACCGGCATCCTGAACATAATTGCCTCTTTTGAAAAAAGTATAGATAAACCCAAGATTTCCTAAGTTTATATTGTATTTATAATTGTCTCTGTCTGGTGAACCCATATAATTGGAGGTCGTTTTTCCTTTATAAAATGAAGGTGTAAAAGTAAATTCAGAAATCTTGTACAGGCCAATACCGGCAGGATTTTGGCTCAGCGAAGAAAAATCTGCACCCAGGGCTCCGAATGCACCACACATGGCTGTTGATCTTGCAGTTCCTCCATAATATATTTGTGAATACCTGAGCGCATCCATTTCATTTTGAGCAAAAGTAGTTGAAATACTTGCTATTGCAATAATTATTGTGATAACAATTTTTTTCATGGTTATAAAATTTAAAGGTTTAGTTTTAATTATTTTTGGGATAAATTTAGCATTAATATTTTACCTTCTTCTTTGATTTTCGGAACCAGAACCACTTCCACCCGATCTTGAATTTCCGCCTCCTGAATTGGAAGGAGCAGAATATGAAGGACGGCTTTGTGCAGGAGCGCTGTAGTTATTTGAGTTGTTAGAAGGAGTTGTATAATTCCTGTTTTCATTTCTTGAAGGTGTAGAATAATTCCTGTTTTCATTATTCGAAGGTGCAGAATAATTCTGGTTTTGATTTGAAGCAGGTGGTGTATAATTTCTATTCTCATTGTTTGAAGGTGTATTATAGCTTCTGTTTGAATTGCCTCTTGGCATTTCCTGTGTATTAGCAGGTTGTGTTTGAGAAGGTCTTGTACCGTAATTCCTTTCGCTTTTGTATTTTGGACTTTCAAATTCCTGACTTGAACGAGGTTGTGAATAAGATGGTGAATTATATGTTTTTGGTTCTCTGTAATTATAAGTGTTTGGAGAAGAAGTTGTAGTTGCAGGTTTATCTAATTGTCTTTCCTGATTTGAACGACTAAATCTCTGATAATTATTAATTCTGCCAGGATTCGATTGCAGCGTTGGTGAATTGGAAGAACTTCTGGAAGAATTATTTTGGAAACTTTCTCTTGTATTAACAGCATCAGATTTTCTGTCATTATTTAAAGGAGCATTGGTTAAACGACTGTCCTGAGTATTTCTGATATCTTTGCTGTCAGTAGTTTTAACGATTGTATTAGTTGGAGCTATATCCTGGTTACGGCTAACATCAGTTTGTACTTTTTTATCAGATGGGTTAAAATTGTTTCGTGGAACATCATTAGCTGTTGTTACCTTAGAATCCGTTCTTTTAATATTATCAAAAGTATGTTGATTATCACTGCTTTTTAATCCTCCATTGCTGGTTGAACTTCCTCTTGGAGTAGTAGTTCCGTTTGACGAACCGATATAATTTCTTGGACCGTAATAACTTGAAGATGAATTGCGGTAACCGTCATTATTTGAAGCCCAGTAATCATCATGATAACCGTGATTGTGACCATAGTAACCATATGAACCATAGCCATAATATCCACCACCCCAATAAGGTGTATTCCATCCATAGTATCCCATTCCATAAGATCCCCAACCTAATCCAAGTCCGAAGCCTAAGTTCCATCCCCAGTTATTATAATAATAAGGATTGTAGTAAGAATACCCTGGACTCCACCAGTTGTAGCCCATATAAATACTTGTTCCATAATAAAACGGGTCGTAATTATACCAGTACATATTTGTATAATAATCATCATAATAGCCTGAAAAATGACAGGGACTGTGAAATCTTCTTAAACGTGAGGAGTAACCGTAATCGTAATAATCATCAGCATCGTAAGAGGAATAATTTTCATTTTCCTGATTACCGGAAACTTCAGTTTGATTTGCATTACTATTATCTGTAATAGTGTTAGCATTATTGGCTTGTGTTTGTTTGTAATTATCATAAGCCGACTTTGATTTATCCGTAGCATCCTCTTTGGCTGTATATGAATCAGGTGCTACTTCTTTATAAACTGTTTTTTGATCAGTAGTTACAGGTTTTTGTTTTTCTGCTGATGCTTGTGGTTGAGCATTTTCAATTTTTTCTTTTTTAGAAGTATAAACACCATCATCATCATAGTTTGATGATAGCTGATTAGTTGTGGTACAGGCTGAAAGCATGAACAACGGAATTACTGCAAATTTGATTAGGGTTTTCATAATTTAATCCTCCCTGAGTTTTATTATTTTAAATATTGTGAATCTTATGTTTATATTTTTTAATTTTGCCACTTCATTCAATTAAAAAAATTCAATTAATTAGAACAAATTTTATACCAAAGTAAAAAAAATGGCAAAAGATTTCACTAAAAGAGCAGATAATTATTCACAGTGGTACAATGAATTGGTAATTAAAGCTGATTTGGCTGAGAATTCAGCAGTTAGAGGCTGCATGGTAATTAAACCTTACGGCTATGCCATCTGGGAAAAAATGCAGGCTGCTCTAGATAAAATGTTTAAAGAAACGGGTCATCAGAATGCATATTTCCCTTTGTTTATACCAAAGTCTTTTTTTACAAAAGAAGCCAGTCATGTCGAAGGATTTGCAAAAGAATGTGCCGTAGTTACTCATTATCGTCTTAAAACTGATGAAAATGGGAAAATTGTTGTGGATGAGACTGCAAAATTAGAAGAAGAATTAATTGTTCGTCCTACTTCTGAAACGATTATCTGGGATACTTACCGTAACTGGATTCAGTCGTATAGAGATTTGCCGATTTTAGTTAATCAATGGGCCAATGTGGTAAGATGGGAAATGCGAACCCGTTTGTTTTTACGTACTGCAGAATTTCTGTGGCAGGAAGGGCATACTGCTCATGCTACTCAGGAAGAAGCATTAGTTGAAACCCGACAGATGTTGGATGTTTATGCCACTTTTGCTGAAAATTTTATGGCTTTACCTGTTTTAAAAGGTGTTAAAACTGCCAACGAACGTTTTGCCGGTGCTATCGAAACTTTCTGTATTGAAGCATTGATGCAGGATGGAAAAGCATTGCAGGCCGGAACTTCTCACTTCCTTGGCCAAAATTTTGCTAAAGCTTTTGATGTTAAATTTCTTACCAAAGAAAATAAACAGGAATATGTATGGGCAACTTCATGGGGCGTCTCAACACGATTGATGGGTGCTCTGGTAATGGCTCATTCCGATGATAACGGATTGGTTTTACCTCCAAAATTAGCACCTATACAAGTTGTAATTGTTCCTATCTATAAAAATGAAGAACAACTGGCTCAGATTTCAGTAAAAGCTGATGCCATCAAAAAAGCAATTGAAGCCAAAGGAATCAGTGTTAAATACGATAACAGAGATACTTACAAGCCAGGATGGAAATTTGCTGAATATGAATTCAAGGGTGTTCCTATACGTTTGGCAATCGGACCACGCGATCTGGAAGAAGGTACTATTGAGGTGGCACGCCGCGACACCATGGAAAAAGCAATTTATCAGCAGATTGATATCGAAAATAAAGTTGAACATTTATTGGAATCAATTCAAAGTAATCTTTATCAGAAAGCATTAAATTTCAGAGATATGTCTACCTATAAAGTTGATAGCTGGGATGAATTTAAAGATGCAATTGAAAACAAAGGAGGATTTGTTCTCGCACATTGGGATGGCACCACAGAAACTGAGTTGAAAATTAAAGATGCTACTAAAGCTACAATTCGTACCATTCCATTGAATAATCCTCCTGAAAATGGAAAATGTATATTTTCAGGAAAACCATCTAATCAAAGAGTGGTTTTTGCAAAAGCATATTAATACTTAATTAATTTAATCCTATGAGGTATTAAAAACTTCATAGGGTTTTTATAAATATTCCCATTTAAGTGAAAGTATCCGGTTTTAGTTTTGTCAGAAATGCCATAAAATATGATTATCCGATTGTAGAAGCCATTACTTCAATTTTACCCATTTGCGATGAATTTATTGTTGCAGTTGGCAATTCAGAAGATGCTACACTTGAATTAATCAAAAGCATTCCTTCTGATAAGATTAAAATTATCGAAACAGTCTGGGACGATAGTTTGCGTGAAGGTGGCAGAGTTCTTGCTGTTGAAACAGATAAAGCCTTAGCAGCAATAAAATCTGATACAGATTGGGCTTTTTACATTCAGGGTGATGAAGTAGTACACGAAAAATACCTGGAAGAAATAAAAAAAGCCATGCTGCAATGGAAAGATGATCAGACGGTAGATGGATTGCTTTTTAATTATCAACACTTTTACGGGAGTTATGATTATATAGCTGACGCTCCCAATTGGTACCGGAAAGAAATCAGGATTATACGTCCTTCTGCTGCTGTTTATTCCTTTAAAGATGCTCAGGGATTTCGCAAAAACAACAATAAAGTATTGAATGTAAAACTACTGAATGCCTTTATATTTCATTATGGTTGGGTAAAAAAACCCGAAATTATGCAGCAGAAGCAGGAAAATTTCCATAAACTATGGCATGATGACAACTGGGTAGAAAAGAACATTCCCAAACAACCAGCATTTGATTACTCTAATATTAATTCATTGACAGCATTTACCGGTACTCACCCTGAAGTAATGAAAGAAAGAGTAGCAAAATCAAACTGGAAATTCAACTTTGATTTATCCTATAAAAATTACAGCCCCAAAGATCGCTTGAAATTGTTTGTTGAAAAGCTATCTGGATATAGGATTGGAGAGTATAAAAACTATAAAGTTGTTTGAGTAATATTATTTAAAGAAAACATTTTAAATAGTATTTTATTCATCCTTTCTTCGCTAATTAGACAAAAAGTATGATTAACCTCAAATACTAATCAAATAATTTAAAAGAAATGGAAATAACAAATAGCTACAAAAAATATCTTTTCCCTTTCACATTTTAACATACTAATGGTTACATACACTTAACCAAAAATCAGTCTAACTTAAGCTAATAAAGGAGTTAATATATTTGATTATCTAAATTTGTGCTCTTTTTCATTTCGTCTATTTCCATATCTCCGGTTTCGTCCAGTTTTTCAAATTTATTTTTCCCAAAGCGTTTGGTTTGCAGGTATTTCTCTAAACTCAATAATAGTGCAGGTAAGAGAAATAAATTACTAATTATTCCCAAAAATAGAGTAAAGGTAATGAGCAATCCCAATGCCTGTGTTCCGCCAAAAGTAGAAAGCATGAATATGGAGAAACCTAAACAAAGTACCACAGAAGAATATATCATACTATAACCTGCTTCGCCCAACGCATACAAAACAGATTCCTTTATATTTCCTTTGCTCAGTCTCAGCTCAAAGCGATACCTCGAAAGAAACTGTATGGTATTATCAGCGGATATTCCCAATGCTATACTAAAAATTAATATGGTAGAGGGTTTGATTGGAATTCCGAAATAACCCATCATAGCTGCAGTGAGCAGTTGCGGTATCAAATTAGGTATCAGTGACAACAGTATCATTCGCAAAGAACTAAAAAGCAAAGCCATTACGAGTGCAATTAATATAATAGCCAATATTAAACTTTCCCGAAGATTTTTAATTAAGTAATTAGTGCCTTTTAAAAAGACTACACTTGTTCCCGTTATCTTAACATCATATTTTTCAGGATTGAAAATGCTGTCAATTCTGGGTTTTAAACTCTGCTGTATCCGTTTGATATCATTTGTTCCTATATTCGCCATTTGAACGCTTACCCTAGTCATCCGCAAATTAGTATCTACAAAAGAATTTAGTATTGTTTTCTTTTTTGAATTCATCTTTGGCAAGTACTCTGCCATAAAGGCCATTTCGCTATTATCAGGTAATTGATAATACTCAGGATTTCCATTGTAAAATGCCTGTTTGGCAAACTTTACAACTTCGGCAATAGAAATTGGTTTCGATAATTCAGGATACGTTTTAATAACATCCTGTAACTCGTCTATCTTTTTAATGACAGACAAACGCATCACTCCTTTATCTTTTTTTGTATCAATAGAAATCTCAAAAGGCATGATTCCCTTGAAATTATGTTCGAAAAACAGCATATCTGTATATAGAACATTCTTTTTGGGAATATCATCTACAATATTTCCGGTAGTTTTCAAAAAACTTACACCATAAATGCCTACAGCTATTACTGCAAATACTACCAGATAAATAATTTTCCTTTTATGGGTAACAATATTTTCAATCTTAGCTAAAAAATTATTGATGTGTTTATTGTCAAGATGTTTGATGTGACGCAATTCGGGAGGTGCCAGATAGCTGAAAAAAATCGGTATCAATATTAATGTAAGTATAAAAGTTGACATTATCATGATTGAAGCCACCAAACCAAATTCAACCAGAATTTTGTTTCCAGTAATGGTAAATGTTGCAAAACCAATAGCTGTAGTTGCATTGGTAAGTAAATTAGCAGTACCTATTCGGGTAACAACTCTTGAAAGCGACTTTACTTTATTGCCATGGGCTCTGAATTCATGGTGGTATTTGTTAAGAAAGAAAATACAATTTTCAACACAAATGACAATTAACAGTGGAGGTAATATACCTGTAAGTATGGTGATTTTATAGCCGAATAATGATACAAGTCCCATGGCCCAAACCACGGTAACTACTACGATGAGCATCGGAAAGATTACTGCTTTAAAAGACCGGAAAAAGAAATACAATACCACAGATGCTATTAAAAATGAAAGCAATACGAACATTCTTAACTCATTCTCAACCATTTTTGAAGTTACTGTTCTGATATAAGGTAATCCTGAATAATGAACTTCTATTCCTTGCTTAACACTAAATGCATCTACCTGTTTTTTTACCTCAGCAATGAGTTCGATACGGCTTTTTGTATTAAGTTTTTTCTTATTTAAAGTAACCATCATTAATGTGGCATTACTTGTCTTATTTATCAATAAACCTTCGTAAAAAGGCAATGAATAAATAAGTTTTTGAATGCTATCCAATTCCAATTGTGTTCTGGGTTTGTACTGAACAACCGGTTTAAAATCAAATTTATGGGTACTGTCATTTTTAGTCAGGTAATACAATTTTGAAAGGGATAATACTTCCTCAACGCCTTCTATCTCTTTGATTTGATAAGTGAGATCGTGCCATGCATTAAATTTTTTCAACTGGAAAAGACTACTGTCTTTAATACCAACAAATAATACACTGCCATCTTCACCGAATTGCTTTCTAAAATTCTCGTAATCCACATTTACTGAGTCAGATGCAGGTAGCATTTTAGCCATTTCATACGACATTTGCACCTTGGTGGCCTGATAACCCATAAAAACAGTAATCAACAAAATTGCCAAAACATTCCAGAACCGATAACGTAAAATCAATCTAACCAGATAAGTCCACATAATTTACACCTATTTAATAAGCCGGCTAAATTAAACTATTCTTGTTTTTTAAAAGTAAAAATCTTGTTTATTCTTATAAATAACTTAATTTTGGTACAACATTTGTAACTGTTAATTCTATGAAAAAATATATTTACAGCTTTTTATTTGCTATTATTATAACGGGATGCAGTACATCTTCCCTCAAAAACCTCCAAAAGGGAAATTATGATAAAGCTATCGACAAATCGGTGAAAGAATTATTGAAAGATAAAACTCAGGATGATGAAGTACAGGTTTTATCTCAAGCCTATAAATTAGCCAATCAAAATGATAATCAAAAAATTGAACAACTCAAATTAAGTGGTCAGCCTGATATCTGGGATCAGGTTTTTACTATTTATGATGGATTGCAAAAACGACAGGATAAAGTTGCCAGGTTATCAGCAGTAATAAATATAAGTAATATCGGATATCAGAATATTAACTATAGCAGCGAAATTGCAGGAGCAAAAAGCAAAGCAGCTGAATACTATTATGTTCATGCAAAAAACTTAGTTGAAAAAGGGGATAAATATGCTGCCCGGACAGCTTATGATGAATTGCAGAAGGTAAAAACCTATTATCCGAATTATAAGGATGTTGACAATTTAATCAATACTGCTTATAACAAAGGAACAACTTTTGTTCTTTTTAAAATCGAAAATAATTCTCAGTCTATAATTCCTCAGGCATTTAAGGAAGAATTGTATAGAACAAGTCTGGAAGATATTAATCAGAAATGGACCGTTTATGATACAAAACCTCTGAAAGATTTCTATTATGATTATTTTATTATTTTAAATCTCAAATTAATTGACATTTCACCTGAAAGGCAGAGCCAGAACCGTTATACAGATTCCAAAAAAGTGGATGACGGATGGACTTATAAATTAGATAATAAAGGAAATGTCATGAAAGATTCATCAGGAAATGACATTAAGATTCCCAAATTCAAAACGATAAGATGTGAAATTACCGAAATACAGCAGACTAAAGCAGTGATTATCGCCGGGAACATGGAAATTATTAATAATTCGACCCGTCAGCTTTTAAAAACAGATCCTGTTAGAGCCGAATGGTTTTTCAAAAATGCTTTTGCAAAAGCACATGGCGATCTGAATGCACTCAGTCCGCAATCTTCTGCAAAACTTCAGGCAGATCCGATACCTTTCCCTACTAATGCCGATATGATTATGCAGGCTGGTTATATACTAAAAAATACGTGCAAAGACCTCATCAGAAGATATAATAGTTTATTGAAATAAAAGATACTGACTTTATGAACCGAAAAATACTTTTTATTGATGATGCACATTCAGTCTTGATGGAAGATCTCAGAAATGCAGGGTTTCAATGCGATTATTTCCCGGATTATACGCTACAGGATTATGAAAATGTCATTTCAGAATATATGGGAATAATTATCAGAAGCAAGATACTTATGAATCAGCCTATGATTGACAAAGCCACCCAGCTTAAATTTATCGGAAGAGTGGGTGCCGGAATGGAAAGTATTGATGTAGAATATGCTGAAAGTAAAGGAATACTTTGTCTCAATTCTCCTGAAGGAAACAGAGATGCTGTTGGTGAACATGCTGTAGGAATGCTGCTTTGCCTGTTTAATAAACTTAAGTTTGCCGATATACAGATGCGTAAGGGAATTCGGGACCGGGAAGCAAACAGAGGTATTGAAATTAAAGGGAAAACCATTGGCATAATTGGATATGGAAATATGGGCGGAGCTTTTGCTCAACGCCTGCATGGTTTTGAAGCAAATGTAATTGCCTACGATAAATACAAAAAAGACTTTGGTAATAAGTATGTTACAGAGGTCAGTCTTTCCGAAATCTACGAAAATGCAGATATAATCAGCTTTCATGTTCCCCTGAATAACGAAACTCACTATATGCTTGATGAGAAATTTATTGATTATTGTAAAAAGAATTTCTATTTAATCAATACTTCCAGAGGTGGAGTTGTAAAAACAGATGCCCTGGTAGCTGCCTTAAAATCAGGAAAAATCTCAGGTGCATGTCTGGATGTTATTGAATACGAAAAATTTTCGTTCGAAGAAATTAAAACAGATCAGTTACCAGCTGCTTATAATTACCTGATCAATGCTGAAAATGTTTTATTGTCACCTCACGTAGCAGGCTGGACTGTGGAATCGAAATATAAATTAGCCAGAGTATTGGCTGATAAAATAAAAGAAAAATTTAGTATTTAAGAATTAAAACATAATAAATTATGTTAGTATCACCTTGTGGAATTATATGTGACGAATGCCCTTATTACCAAAAAGAATGTAAGGGATGTAGAAATCTTGACGGTCAAGTTTTCTGGTCGGCAGATGTTACTGAAAAAGGAATATGCCCGTTGTACGACTGTTCTGTAAATTCTAAAGAATTAGGAAGTTGTGGAAAATGCAATGAATTACCCTGTACTTTGTATTATACGATGAAAGATCCTGATAGTACTGAAGAACAACACCAGGAATCAATTATCAAAAGAGTAGATGTATTGAAAAGCAATACCTGATTTCATTAAAAATTTTCCTGTATTTCGTTTTTTAGAATTTCTATTGCAACTTCTATCGGCAGTCTTTCAACTGAAGCTGTAAGTTCAAAAACCGCTTTCGCCAGTTCTGATGAATTAGAAGATTTATCGATATTTGCAGCTACATTGCTAATAACATTTATCATATCTTCTTTGGTATCTTTTACCATCTGCCATGTTTTGGAAGGAATGTAAAGCTGTTGTGATAAATTATGTTCATATTCCTGACGGATAGCCATAATCATAGCAGTTTGCAACTGGATAACATTCATATTAGGTTCACCAACTCTCAACACTAAGCTATTTGGAGAAATTCTTTCCAGAAACAAGACAATTCTTTCATAAGCCTGTAAACGAACAGGAGTGATAAATTGCTGATTGTCAGCCTGGTTTTTCATTTTCATATCGAGTAAACGATTTCTGCTGTTGTTTTCAAGGAATTGTTTCAAAAGATAATAAGCTGTAGCAAATACAACCAATGAGGGTAAAATATATTTTAGAATTTCTAATAAGCTGCTTAAATAAGTCATGAAATTTTATGTTTAGAATTTTTTGCAAACCTAGCCATTTTTTTTGGAAAATGGATGAAAATTATCAGAATCAATTTCGAATTATTGCATTTCTCCAGCCCGTTTTATAGTTGAAATTAAATTAAAATACTACTTTTGCAGTCTCAATTCGATAAGACTGCATCCGTTCTTATTGTTATTTAAAATATTTATATCGAATAGTTTACTCATTCTCAAACCTTGTTTGAAAAAAAATCTTATATACTTATAAAAACGAATGGAAAGTATTTGTAAAATCTATAAAATTGGCAATGGTCCTTCTAGTAGTCATACCATAGGTCCCAGAAAAGCTGCTTTATTATTTAAAGAAAGAAATACTGAGGCTGATCATTTTAGCGTAACATTGTATGGAAGTCTGGCTGCCACCGGCAAAGGCCACTTAACAGATATTGCTATCATTGAAGCAATGAAACCCTATGCTGTTAGTATTATTTTTCAGCCTGCTATTTTTCAGGCTTTCCATCCGAATGCCATGTTTTTTGAAGCTTTTGATGCAAAGGGTGAAAAATCTGATGACTGGATGGTATACAGTATCGGAGGTGGAGATTTATCGGCAACAGGAATTAGCATCGAACGTACTCCTATTTATAGCATTCACAAAATGAACGAAGTGCTTGAATGGTGTGAAATGAATGGGAAAACACTTTGGGAATTTGTAGAAGTACACGAAAATAGCGAATTCTGGGATTATCTGAGAGAAGTATGGCAAGTAATGAAAAATGCTATTGAGATAGGAATCGATACAGAAGGCTGCTTGCCGGGAGGATTAAATCTACAGCGGAGAGCACCCTCCTATTTTGTAAAAGCATCGGGATACAAAGCATCCCTCAAGAGTAAATCTTTGGTTTTTGCTTATGCACTTGCGGTTTCCGAACAAAATGCTTCAGGAGGCAAAATAGTTACAGCTCCCACTTGTGGTTCTTCCGGAGTTGTACCATCGGTTTTATATCATTTGTTTACAAGCTATGATTTCTCTGAAAAGAAAATACTTAAAGCATTAGCAACAGCAGGACTAATAGGAAATCTAGTGAAAAAAAATGCTTCTATTTCAGGCGCAGAAGTCGGTTGCCAGGGTGAGATTGGAACTGCTTGCTCCATGGCTTCTGCTGCAGCCAATCAACTTTTTGGAGGCAGTCCTTCTCAGATAGAATATGCAGCAGAAATGGGACTGGAACATCATCTGGGTTTAACCTGCGATCCAGTCTGCGGTCTGGTTCAGATTCCTTGTATCGAAAGAAATGCTTTTGCAGCAGTAAGAGCACTTGATGCGAATATTTACTCCATGCTTTCAGATGGTAAACACAGGGTTAGCTTCGACAGAGTAGTGAGTGTAATGCGCGAGACAGGTCATGATATTCCAAGTCTTTATAAAGAAACTTCTGAAGGTGGTTTAGCAAAATTTTAATTGATACATAAATTTTATTTTTAGTTACGTTAAATTCTATTATTTTTACTGATTAAAACTTAAATGCTATGCTTGCAAAAGATTTAACCGATGATACTATCCTCCCGGCTAAAACATCAGATACAGGAACACTGGCTTTAGCCTGGATGGATGAATACAAAACAAATCATTTACCCATTGTTAACAATGAAAATTATGTAGGCTTGATTTCAGAAGAGGATATTTACACTTCTAATGTCTTTGAAGAAGCGCTCGGTAATCATTCCCTTTCCTTAAACATGCCTTATGTTACAGAAAATCAACATTTATTCGAAATCATTAAACTAGCTACTACTTTAAAATTATCTCTCATTCCTGTATTAGATAACAAAAAAAATTATTTGGGTGTAATTACACTCCGTAAACTCGTGGATGAACTTTCAGCATGTATTGCTATCAACACTCCTGGTGCTATCATAGTACTGGAAATCAGCGCTAACGATTATTCCTTATCCGAAATAGCTCAGATTGTTGAATCTAATGACACTAAGATCCTCAGTTTGTTGATTACTTCACATGAAGATTCTAACAAAATGGATGTAACACTAAAGCTCAACCGTATGGATATTGCTTCTGTACTTCAAACCTTTAACCGCTATAACTATAATGTAAATGTGATACTTGTAGAACAGGAGGTAAATGATGACCTTCAGGACAGGTATGATTCTCTTATGAAATACCTAAGTATTTAAAAAAACATCCTTCTGATGCGAAAATACGCTGCGTTGTTCATCTTCTTTACAGTATCCTTTTCTTATGGTTTTTCAAATCCGGATAGTTTGATTTTAATTCAGAGTATTCGTATTACCGGAAATAAAATCACCAAAGATTATATCATTTTCAGGGAATTGCATTTTAAAATCGGAGATAGCCTTTCATCTGCAGACTTGCAAGCAAAGCTTGCGAAAAGCACGGAAAACCTGATGAATACCTCTGTTTTTAATTTTGTTACCATCACTCCTGAAATTACTGACAACAAAGCCTGCATCCTTATAAATGTAACAGAACGCTGGTATATTTGGCCCATTCCTCAATTTGATTTAGCCGACCGAAATTTTAACACCTGGTGGAAAACTCAGGATTTCAGGCGTGTAAACTATGGTGTTGATTTATTCGTTTACAATTTCAGAGGACGTAACGAAACGCTTGAATTCCTTCTGAGTCTGGGATATGATGAAAAATACGGGATTATTTATAAAATACCTGCTATTAATAAAAGACAAACCCTTGGCCTGATATTAAGTGCTAACTATGCACGTAATCATGAAGTTGCAATAAATACCAGAAATAATAAAATTGATTTTTATAAAGATCCTCTTATATATCCAAAACAAAGTATGGTTTTTACCAGTGGGATAAGCTATCGGAGAAGCATCCATAATTCGCATATTCTGCAATTGAGCTACGAAAACTATACGTTTAGTGATACATTGCTAAAACTTAATCCTGAATATTCAAGTAATAAGCAACTTGCTTCCCAATACTTCACACTCTATTATCAATTTAAAAACGATTACCGAAGTTATAAACCTTATCCATTGGAAGGTCATTATTTTGATATTGAAATCCAAAAATCCGGTATTGGTTTATTAAAGGATGAAAGTACCGATTTTTTCAGCTTAAAATCCACCTATCGCAAATTCTGGAAACTAAGTCCCCGATTTTACGATGCAATCGGATTTACAGCTTCTCTAACACCTGATTATCCCTATTATGTGCAGAATGGCTTGGGTTTTGGACGCGATTTTGTGAGAGGCTATGAATATTATGTTATCAATGGACAGGGATTTGGATTATTGAAAACAAATTTTAAGTATGCATTGCTACCTCAGAAAATTAAAAAACTCAATTTTATCAAAACCGAGAAATTCAATACCATCCCTTATTCTTTCTATGTGAATATATTACTGGATGCTGCTTATGTTTACAACTCAAAAAAAGATATCTACAATCCAATGACCAATGAACTGCTGATAGGATACGGCCTGGGAATTGACTTTGTAACTTATTACGACAAAGTGCTGAGAGTGGAGTATTCCTTCAATAAAAAAGGCGAAAGCGGTTTGTTTATTCATTTTATGGCTGCAATTTAAAGAATGTCTCAATTTAAGTGAACCTGACGTTTATATAAATACATCTTAAGTCATCAGAATTATAGCTGATTCAGAGTATCAAACTTTGTTTCTGATTAATTATTTACTTTCTATCTTTTCCCTGATGATTTACTCATCCGAGAAAGAAACACTTATAACATTGTTATATGGTCTTTCAAAGTGTCCCTTTAATTTAAAACTATTATTATATCCAGTGATTTAAAATAAAAAAATCATTTGAGCGAATCGACACCTTCTACAAAACCGAAAGGTAATTTCACTTCTTTAGAAACATATCCATAAAATTCAAGTTTAACACAAAAAACACTTAAAACAGTCATTTTAACCCTTTTCAGTTTTTGTGAGATTTTTGTGAGATTTTTGTGAGATTTTTAATCTGCTGTATTTCAATTTGTTTCAGCGACATTTTTTCGTCCATCACATAAATATCACATAAATGTCACATTGCTTGCAGATTTTGTTTTTGCATATTACATTTGCTTATTATTAATAATTAAAAACAATAAATGTCATGAAAAAATTAAATGCAATTCTATTAGCTTTAGGTCTTGTTGGTTTAATGTCAACTTCTTGTATGTAAGATAATGATAACGAAATCAAAAACGAGAACAAAATAATCCATAACACAACTACTGCACAGCCAATGAGTCGTTTAAAATCAAATTCTTATGAAGCAGTTTACGTTCTTACAACTAACGCAGGTCATAAATCTTCTGATTGTGGTGGTGGATGCAGAACTATAAATGGCATCAGATACCATGCTGATTGTCAGGGATGGGGAAGTACATGTACATTGAAAGCGACTGTAAGTGTTTCAATGATAGCAAATTCAAATAAATACATTGGTCATGGTTTGAATGATTATGAACCAATTGATGAAGATACTTACAATATGCCAGATCGTTCTTTTTACGTAGAAAATGCAAATTTTGAAAATGGTCATGGTTGGTTAAATATTCCTGCACAAATACTGCAAAGAGATAATAACACCCATGAGTTTATTTACAAAGATATCGTTTTTACTACAGAAGCTTTATATAAAAACTTATAGTATTTTTAGTTTTCAACAAAAAAATGCTGATAAAATTGGTTTATAATATATTCCGGAATAGCGGGATATTAGCCACTATTCTCTAAAAACAGATAAACTCACTTATAAAATGGTTTTTAAATTTTAGATATGGTAAAACTTTGTCTGCTTAGCCCTAAAATATTTTTCAAACCACACTATAAATTAATCATATTTTAAATTAGATTTAGCTTTTCTTTTCTTATTTTTGTAAAAAATATAAAATGAAAAGAAGAACTGTTATAGAGATTTTTATCCATTTAGTTTTTTGGATTCTTTGTTTTAATTTTTTTGTTAATAATTCATTTTTAAGGTATCAGTCATTTGATAGAAGAGAAGAGTATTATTCTTTATTATTAATAATTTCATGCATTTATATTAATTATTTCTTTTTAATTCCAACGTTCTTTTCAAATCAAAAATTATTAAAATATTTTTCATTATTATTTTTATTACTAATAGTAATTACTACCATTGAATTTTTCCTATTAAAGGATGATATAATAGGCTCATTACCAATATCTAACACTACAGTACTAAATGGTGTACTTAAATGGAATTTCTTTGGTATGTTTTTTAGAGATACTTTGTTTATAGGGTTTTTCACAATGTTCAGAATTTATCAGGATGCTATAAAAGCCTATAAATTATTGAAAGAGAATACTGCTCTTGAAAAACAACAGTTGATTACGCAAATCAACATGGTAAAGTCTAAAGTAAATACGCATTTCTTTTTCAATACACTCAATAGTATTTACTCGCTGGCTTTAGATAAGTCGGACAAAACGCCTGATATTGTATTAAATCTTTCCGATTTGATGGAATATGTAGTTTCTGACAGTGAAAATGAATGGGTTGCTCTCGACAACGAAATAAGATTTATTCAAAACTATATTTCACTTGAAAGTATTCGCCATCAAAGCATGAATCTTCAATTTGATATTGAGGGAGATACATCACATCACAAGGTTCCTCCTATGATATTTGAATCATTTGTTAACAATGCCTTTAAATATACTGATATTAATACCAATGGTTATATTACTCTAAAAATAAGTTGTAAACCGGGAGAAATTGTTTTTTACAGCGAGAACTCTGTCAACAAAATGGCAAAAGGACATGTAAAATCAACAGGGAAAGGAATGACGAATACTTTTAACCGCTTAAACTTACATTATAAGGATAAACATCAGTTGGACATTGACAACGGTGAAGATATTTACAAAATAAAATTAGTATTGAAAACCACTGAGTCCCGATAATTATCGCAACTTACTTTTGAATCTGTCTCTGTAAGCCGGACTTATTTTAATATTTATTTTAAGCTCTTCGTCGAGAATAATATTCTCTCCATCAATACATTTAGCTTTTTTTACATTGAAAACATAACTCTGATTTGCAAAACAAAATTCATTATCGGGTAATATTTCCATAATTTCTTTCAGAGATTCCACCTTGTAAAAAGGACCATCATCATCAGTATAAATCTCTACGTTATTACCATTTTTTGTAATGTAGTAGATATCTTTGATTTCAATCTGTATTGTATTTTTTTCTTTCAATCGTGAAGCAAATATATAACTAATATTATGTTTCCTCAGCTGAGTAATATAGGCACCTCCTTTTAATTTCTTTTCATTTTCAATGGCAAGGCTTATTTTATTCAATGCTTCGAATAACCTTTCCTGACGAATAGGTTTAGTCAGAAAATCTGACACACCTCTGTCGAAACCATCGGCTGCATAATTACGGTGGGAAGTGGTAACAATAACTTTTATTGATTTTTCAATATATTTTAGCAATTCAAATCCGTTCAGATTGGGCATATCAATGTCCAGAAAAATAAAATCAGGTTTTATTTCTTTAATTGAATCAATAGCACTGATTACATCATAGTATTCTCCGGCACATTCGTAACTCTTATGTATCTCCATTAATTTTGAAATGACATTATGAGCCTGCAGATCATCATCAATAATTACATATTTAAGCGTTTCCATTTTATACTTTAGTTATATCAAAATTAAAAATACTAAGCACAAAATTAATCAATCTAAGCATAAAAAACATAAAACATTGGAGTTTAAACATGATATTTAACAGTTTTTATTTTATAATACTGATATTCTACTGCTTATGTTTTAATTTAGTCTTTTAAATAATTCCTAAAAACCGTTGATTTTATGCATTTTTAAAAAATGTCACAAAAATCACACAAAAATGTCACAAAAATGAAATTTTACATTCCACATTATCAAGCTTTTAACAAATTTCGATTCACCGATGTCACATAAATGTCACAAAAATCTCACATTTGATATAAAATTGAAAAACCTGATATAACTTTGATGCAATCTAAAATAATCATATCAACTATGTTTTTAATAACTAACAAGAAAGAACTTTTCACATCAGATCATACGGAAATTATCCGTTGGGAAAGTGGTGTTGAAGCTGGAGACTATCTATGTTTTGGAGATTACAGTATTGATAATAAAGAATTTATACTAAATTTAGAATCCCGGAACGTAACTGAGCAATCGTTTGCACAAACGGCAAACAGCATACAAACTTCATTAAAAACGCCCTTAAGTTTTTTTAATAAAGTCATAAGAGAATTGAAAAATATATTCGGTAGTAAGTAGATTAAACGAAAATATACAAAGACATTTAAAATAAATCATCATGTTTTACTTTAGAATTAACAAAATTAAAATTTCGGAAAACAGGGAAAATCCTGCTTATTCTATTTTCGGAACAGAATTGAAACCTTTAAAATTGATAAGCTTTATCACAACAGAAAACAGTAATTTGCCGGATATGAGCAATTTTATTCAGACCTCAGACTTTCAGCAAAAGAAAGTTTTATTGAAACAAGCCATTGAAACTGTAGTTTCTTCAAGGATTTACTCGGAAATAGATCATTCTACAATGAATAATACCATGTCCTTTGGAAAACCCGGTTATGTATTGTATAAATCCAATCAAATTCCAAATAATTTCGACTGGCAGTTTATCGCATATGAAAACGGTCAAAGTATCAAGGAAAGCAAACAAATGTTAGAGAATATTTATAATGATAAAGAATTTGATAATTTCACTTCTAACCTGACTGAAATAATTTCAAAAGCCGATAATCCATCACAAACTGCTGCAGTATCTATTGCTAAATATGCAATCAATGTAACGACAAATATTGCAAGAGAAAATAATGATGGTTTATTAGGTATCTCTTATACATCACTCAACCGTAATCATGACTATATTTATGGTGGCAAAAAAAGAGAAAGAATTTCTGACATCACCAACAAAATGTTTATTGATTACTCAATATTTGGATATGACGAATAAAAACAACTAAAAACACTACTAATTTGAGAACTCGCAATACAAACAAAAATGGAGAAGCCTGGACAGAAGCAGAAATAGACCGGGTTTGGACAAAAGGAAAAATAATTCCACAGTATACTACTGATATATGGAGACTGGACGAAAAAAGTATTTTAATCAATTACTTTGAGTTTGGCAATTCCGACTCGCAATATGGTTGGGAAATAGACCATATAATCCCTGTATCTGAAGGAGGAGATGACAATATTGATAATTTACAACCCTTAAACTGGGTAAATAATTTACAGAAAATAGAATATCTTCAAAAAAAGAAGATAGTAATTTGAATTAATATGCAATAACCACTTGTTTATCATAAAGATAATGAGTATTTTAAAAAATGTATTATGAAAGAAATTGGAACCGACAGATTTATTTTTGATAATGAAATTTATGAGATCAAACAATACCTTACCATACACAATGAATACAAGGTAGTTTTATATAATAAAGGACACAGAGCCAATCCTTTCAATTATAAAGTCGGACAGGAATATGCTTACTATCACAAAGAAGATGCATTTGAAAAACTATTACAGGTAGCCATTGATGACATTAAAGAAGGCCTGGTGTTTGGAAAAAAATTATAATCCCCTTATAAAGATAAAAAATCCATATACATAATTTCTATTTGTTTAGGTTTTCGGTAGGCTCTTCAGTAATTGAAGGGCCTTTTTTTGTGTATCAAGCGAAATTAAAAAAAGAGTATAAGATTTGCGATTCCCTCTTATCTTCGGAGAGGATCGACATTCAAGAATTTACGATATAAAACAAGGTTATAAAATAGCGTTAGTACTGGCAAGCAATACAATATAGCGAAGTCAAATATTAAATAAATGCTTGAATAGTTATTTCGCTATATATAGTATTGCGCAGGGATGTTAAAACCGTAGTTTTGAAGTAAATTATTGGAAGTCTTAATTTTTGTTACTTTTGTTTCAAGACTAAAGTAAGAAGAAAAATAAAAGTTTAAAAAGCATTTCAACCCTCGGTGAGGTAAGACCTCATAGAATTTACGATACAAAACAAGCAAAATAATTAGGAATTAGGAATTAGGATTCTTTCCTTAGTTCGGAGAGGAAAGACATTCAAGAATTTACGATATAAAACAAGGTTTTAAAATAGCGTTAGTACTGGCAAGCAATACAATATAGCGAAGTCAAATTTTAAATAAATGCTTGAATAGTTATTTCGCTATATATAGTATTGCGCAGGGATGTT
>JBMOKG010000172.1:0-4916 GCA_049315385.1 Bacteroidales bacterium | reverse complement strand
AAGTGAATATATCTATAGAAATCTGATAAATATTACACACCCTAACAGCACCTTGCTTCAAGCGGGGTTTAGCAACAAAGTGAAATAAACAACAAGTATTAAAAATTGCAGCAAACTGAAAGGAAAGGTATTTTACACTCTACGCCAGCAGCAAGCTGCGGTACTTTAGCCGCATTCCAACATATACACCTATCAATATTGACTTGTGAAGCTTATGTTTAGAAGCAGTTTTTTTGATAAAAAAATAAAGAAAATGGAAATTTGTAACAAATACAATATCAATATAATAAAAAACGTTAGTCAGAAACGAACAAGCGACAGTGAGTGCTATGGACAATGAAATAGAAAATTGAATTAAAACATAATAATATAATAAGGAAATCCCATGCAGAAAAAGTCTTTAGTGGTAATTGACATTCAAAATGACATTACCAAAAACTACAAAGAAATCATTGACAATGTTAATCGGTCAATAGATTGGGCAGTGGAAAATGAAATTCATGTCGTTTACATAAGGCATTATAACTTATCTGACGGCACAAGGACTTTCAAACCTAATACTCGTGGGTCTGAATTAGTTTCGGACATGAAATTGGTTTCCAAAAACATTTTTGAAAAATCCAAAGGCAACGCATTGACCAGCGAAGATTTTGCTGACTTTATCAAGAAAAATGAAATAAGCGAATTTTACATTACTGGAGCAGACGCTATTGCCTGCGTGAAATCAACCGTATTTAATATGTGCAAGGAAAACTACAAAGTTACAGTCTTATCAGATTGTATTACGAGTTATGATAAAAGGAAAATTGACGAAATGCTGAATTATTACGAAAAAAATGGCAGTAAAATAATTAATTTGAATGACTTGTTAGATTCTAAATAAAAATGCCAGCGGCTAACAGCTGCTACAATCCTTTGGGATGATGCGCAGATAAGCAAGTTATTAGTACTTTAGTAAAAGTTTTACTGTGGGACGGAGACGCTGCTTCGAACTCCCCAACGGTTTTTAGCAGCAAACGTTATGCACTATTATAAAAAAAGGTACTAGTCATGAAAAAACTTAAATTTATAGTTATAATATTCATTTTGACAGCCTTTTTTGATTTATGTTATGGACAAAAACTAAATACTACAATAACAGGACAAATAAAAGACAATAATAAAAGTAAATTATTGTGGTTTCAATATGGCGGCTTTAGTGACACAATCTATGCTTTAGTATCAGGTTACATTTATACTGGAGATAGCTTAAATAAGTCACCTTTAGACAGTGTTTCAATAATTTCATACAGACCTGACCCTACTGACACAATAGCATACGCAGACAATAAGGGATATTTTATTATCGCCTTTTGTCAAGGGACATTTACAATCTTAATAAAGAAAAAGGGATACCAAACTATTAAACTCAATAACTATTATTCTCTACCTGACCAGATATCACATTTAGAAGCGATTTTAATCAAAGGTGAGGGAGTAGTAGAATATGATATTGACAGAGAGAAAATAAACAAATAACAATGCATAACAGCACTTTGCTTCAAGCGTGGTTTAATAACAAAAAGATATATAAGAACAAGTAATTAACTAATTTAGCAGTCTGACAGGAAAGGAACTCTACACTCCCCGCCTGACAGCAAGCTGCGGAACGTCAGACTGTCTAAAAACCTAAATATATGTCTCTGAGAATTGAATATTTGCAATACGATACGGATACTTACCCGAATATGAGAACAACAAAAATAAGTTAATAGACAAACTGACGTTATGCGCTAGCTATAGAAAGAATTATCGATATGAAACAACTAATATTATTGATTATTTTGACTTTGACATACTTTATCAACTACGGTCAGTCATTTGACAAAAAAAATCAAAAAACAGTTTTATTAAATAATGGCTTTAAAATAAAAGTTGGTGGAAGCGAGAATATTGGACATTTTTCAACATATGCTCCCTTTATTCTAACTCGTAATGGTAAAATAATCTATCTCGACTCAACAAATAAAACTGAATATGAATTTGGAGATACACTTTATCCGATGATACATAAACTGATTGATAATTCATTTGAAATACTAGCTGAGATAAATGACAGACCAAATAAAAACTATTTGAAACGATTTTTAATCAAAAATGACAAACTAATTAAATTAGATACATTACCCACATTCTTTTGTAAAGCAAAAAATTTAGACAATGACACGACATTGGAATATGCTGCAATTTGGGAATTCGGAGAAGAATGGGATGATAGCACAAATCAAAGATTGACAGTTTATAATCCAATTATTTATTATGAGTTAACTCAAAAAGGATTGCAACTTGACTCATCTCTAACTATTGAAAGAAATAAAATGATATACGGAAAATTTTATGGTTACAATTATAATGAAAGAATAGCTATAAAAGTTAGTGACTTAGGAGACAAATTGTCAAATGAAATTGAGCGTATCAAAGGAGATAAAAAATAGCCATGCGCATAACAGCACCTTGCAAGCGGGGTTTAACAACAAAAAGATATAAAACAACAAGTAAATAACTAAATTAGCAAACTGAAAGGAACTATTCTCACCCCGACTGACAGCAAACTGCGACTGATATGTGCCATATTGATGAAAGACCATGCTACGAGAAATATTCCGACAACTAAAAAATTATAACAATAACCTATGACAGAAATATGGGATTATTCAACAAAATTTTCCGAACATTAAAACGTAAAAATCCTGAAGACGATTTTGTAGTAACAATGACAGATGAATTTGTTAAAGTAGAACATCCGCATCGTAAAACAGAACAAATTTTATGGAAAGACATAAACGAAATTAAATCTATAAATACTAACGCTGAACCTGTATTGCCTGACATATGGTTAGCCCTAATTGGCGAAAATAGCGGTTGTTTAATACCTCATGGTTCTAAAGCTTACGACAAGGTATATGACATAGTATCAAAATATGAAAACTTTGACCTAGATAATGTAATCAAATCAATGTCTTGCGGAGAAAATGCACAATTTGGTTTGTGGAAAAAGAAAATGGATCATTTAGAACTTGAAAAATGAGAAAAACAAAAATTCGTTTCATTGACCTTATTTCTTGGATTGCAATTATTGGAACAGACATATTTATTTATATAGTTTTGGGCGTTCTACAAATGGACTATGACGACAACTATGACAGTTCAAAAGGTGAATTTTGGAGTTTAGTAAGTATGAATAAACGACAATTAATTTTTTATTTTTTATTACATCTTTGGAACATATTAAACATAATTGGACTTATATTTATCGGAAGAAAAATTTATAAACGAATAAAATACGGCACATAACAGCACCTTACAAGTGGGATTTTTGTGAGAAAAGAACTAAATAATAAGAAAATAATTAATTTTGCGGTTCAGAATGAAGGTGTTTTAATTACCTCACCTGACAGCAAGTTGCGAAACATTATGGCCAATTTTAAGAAAACAATAACCTCGACACAAAAATAAAATGAGTTTAGATTTAAACGTATATTGCAAAAATCTTTCGACTGATTTAGTTCCGAAAATAATAAAGCGACTTAATGACTTTGATATGGTCGTTGAAGTACATCCTGACTTTAAACTTGACCAAGAGAACGACACAGGTTTTGTGCCTTTCAAGTTTCGTTTAAAAAAACCCTATTTCGACAAACTTAAAGACAAAGACTTTAAAAGTGGTTTTGAAATCTACATTGACGACTTTAATTTACAAAAAGCCAAAGACGAATTAAAGCCAAAACTTTCATTCTTTGACAAATTACTCGGAAAGAAACAACAGGACGTTGAATTTGCAAAGCCTGAAATTGAAAAGCGGCTTAAAGACTGCGATAAGGTAGTGACTTTTGTTTGGCATTCAGGCGATGATTTTGAACTTCGTTTTGCTTCAATGACAAGTGCTATTTTAACGGAATTAACAAATGGAATTTGTTGCTATCCAGCTGACGACATCTGGTACGATAACAAAAACATAGTTGAAGAAGCATATAAAGAAGCTTCGGAATACGAGAAATCGATTAAAGAAAAAGACTTTGAATGTCATGAATTTGACGAATGGTAATAAAAGAAAAACGCCACATAACACCGGGTGTAAAAATTGCCAGGTCAGTAAATTATTCATGGGTTGTAACCCGTATCAAGTTCTTAACAGCTTGATAGAGTATCGCCCACAAACGGCAACTTTTATTACCACCTAAGTTAGGCGTCATTATAAAGCAACGCGACGAATTCAATAACCAAGAGCACTAAGTTCACATACATATCGCAACAAAATATATATTAGATTTGTTGTATGGTGATAAAAAGATAGAAAGATGGCACAAAACATTGTTAAACTGCACCGAGTTTTTGCAGCCCCAGTAGAAAAAGTCTTTAAAGCATTTACAGATGCCGATGCAATGGCTTCGTGGTTGCCACCATACGGATTTGTTTGTAAAGTACATTGTATGGACTTAAAAATAGGTGGAAAATATAAAATGACATTTACTAATTTTAACACAGGGAACGGACACTCGTTTGGTGGCGAATATTTAGAAATTATCCCCAATGAACTGTTAAAATATACCAACCAATTTGATGACCCTAATTTGCCAGGTCAAATGCTTACAACAATTGAACTAAAAGGGGTTATATGTGGTACAGAACTATTTGCAACACAAGAAGGAATTCCGGATGAAATACCGACTGAAATGTGTTATATAGGATGGCAAGAATCATTGGATAAATTAAAACGATTAGTAGAGCCCAATATTCCTGACGCATAGAATAATTTCTTAAAGTATTATGGATAATTCAAGAATTTATAAGCTGATATTTGCAAGCGTTTACCCTCTCTATATTCAAAAAGCAGAGAAAAAAGGGCGTACAAAAGCAGAACTTAATGAGATTATATT
>JBMOKG010000171.1:0-4953 GCA_049315385.1 Bacteroidales bacterium | reverse complement strand
ATCAAACTCTCCATCGTATTTATTTTTTGAATTTTTTGAGTCTCTCTCTCAGCTACAATATTCACATATCATAGTTATATTTGCTACTTGGCTTTTTTAAACTTCAATTTTTTTATTCAAAGAACTTTTTTCCCTTCCTAATCTCTCTCTTTATTCCTCTCAAATTGGGAGTGCAAAAGTAATACTTTTTTTATTACTGCCAAACTTTTTTTTACTTTTTTTTCAACTTTTTTTTCAACACTTTGTTAGTAAATATTTTATCAACTTAAAAAAAATTCAAAAGGTTATTAAGAACAGTAATTATTTTGAAAATGGGCTGCAAAGATATATAATTTCTTAATTTCTTAATAATAAAAAAACTTTTTTATATTATATGTTTTCAGTTTTTATATCTTTGTATTGAATTTATAAATATTATAATATTCTATAATCTAATAAATATGAAACGAATAAAACTTTTTATACGCTTATTTATTATTATAATAAGTATGATAATAGTATCAAAAAACTTAAATGCTCAACGAAGTTTTGGAAGCAGAATATTTACAGGAGGGAGTCTTGGATTACAGTTCGGAAACATTACTTTAATAGATGTATCTCCAATGATAGGCTACCGCTTAACAGAAGATATTGATGTCGGGATTAATCTCACTTATAAATATTATAATTATAATGATTATTACAAATACACTGATCCTCAAACAAACAAAATTCAATATTTTGATCTAAAAACCAATATTTTAGGAGGTGGGATATTTGGCAGATATCATTTTACAGAAAATTTATTTGCACATCTTGAAGTTGAATACTTGAGCTTTTCAATAGATAAGTACTCAATATATAATAATGGACTTATTTCAAAAAAAGAGAAAGTTGGAATTACAAGTCTATTTGTAGGTGGAGGATATAAACAAGAAATAGGATACAATTCTTTTTTTACATTAATGATATTATATAATTTAAATGAAACAACTAATTCACCCTATACCAACCCAATTATCAGAGCTGGGTTTGGAATAGGTTTATAGAATTCAAACAATTAACAACTATTATATTATGAGTAATTTATTAACAACACTACAACCAGAAAAAATCTGGCATTATTTTAATAAAATTCTTCAAATTCCACGTCCTTCAAAAAAAGAAGAAAAAATTGCTGCGTATTTGATGGCATTTGCAAAAGAATATGAACTCGAAGCTAAGCAAGATAAAATAGGGAATGTTTACATTGCAAAACCTGCAACAAAAGGATATGAAACCTTACAAACAGTAGTTTTACAAAGCCATTTGGATATGGTTTGTGAAAAAAACAGCGACAAAATTCATGATTTTGATAAGGATGTTATAGAAGCCCGAATTGAAGGCGAATGGGTTAAGGCTAATGGAACTACATTAGGTGGTGATGACGGAATTGGTATTGCTGCTTCATTGGCTATCTTAGCATCCAATGATATTGAACACGGACCTATTGAATGCTTATTTACAGTTGATGAAGAAACAGGTTTGTCGGGTGCTTTTGCATTAAGTACAGACTTATTAAAAGGTAAGATTTTATTGAACCTAGATTCGGAAGATGAAGGTGAGATATTTATTGGTTGCGCTGGAGGAAAAGATACAGTTGCAGAGCTCTCATATTCCACAATTCCAGTTCCTGAAAACAATCAGGCTTTTATTATTAATATATCAGGGTTAACAGGTGGACATTCAGGCGATGATATTAATAAAGGCTTGGGTAATGCTAATAAATTACTCAATAGATTTTTGTGGGAAACCAACAATAAATATACAA
Organism: Bacteroidales bacterium; assembly: GCA_049315385.1. GTDB lineage: Bacteria > Bacteroidota > Bacteroidia > Bacteroidales > JACABE01 > JACABE01. Next base: position 3,164 of record JBMOKG010000171.1, on the reverse strand, counting down.
TTCATTTGGCAGAAATAAATGGAGGAAATCTAAGAAATGCAATTCCAAGAGAGGCTTATGCTGTTTTTACTGTTAATAAAAACAAAGCATCAAAAGTAATGGCTGACGCAAAAAAATACAATGAAATAATACGTTTTGAATACCGTTCTACCGAAGCTGAACTTCTGTTTACTATTGAAAATATTGAAATACCAAAAAATATAATAAATTCAGAAATTCAATCAAAACTTTTGAATGCTTTGTATGCATGTCCTCATGGAGTTATAAGTATGTCGAGAGAAATACCGAATTTTGTAGAAACTTCTACCAATCTGGCTTCTGTAAAAATGAAAGATCAAAAAATCATTATTACAACGAGTCAGCGTAGTTCTGTTGAATCATCTAAAGAAGATATTTGTAACATGGTTACTAGTGTTTTTCAATTAATTGGGGCAAAGGTAACTCAAGGTGACGGTTATCCGGGCTGGACACCTAATCCTGATTCGAAAGTTCTTGAGATTGCTAAAAAATCTTATCTGAAACTTTTTAATAAAGAGCCTAAAGTATTGGCTATTCATGCTGGTTTGGAGTGTGGATTAATTGGAGAGAAATATCCTGAAATGGATATGATTTCTTATGGTCCAACTATCAAAGGAGCTCATTCGCCTGATGAAAGAATGAAAATTGATACTGTGAAAATGTTTTGGGATTTAACGTTGGATATTTTGAAAAATATCCCAAAAAAATAAAATCATCTAAATTAATATTGATAAAAGAGCTTGTATATACTACAGGCTCTTTGTATTTTGACGGAAAATTAAATTTTACTATCATTTTTTCAATACATTTTCAAAGCGATAATTGGGAACTTATTGGTTTAAAATAAACCTTTTAACATTTTTGTTTGTTTTAGAAACATTAATTTTATTGTAATTTTGCATTATTAATTGAAAAAAACTGAAGTTGGTTAAAAATGAAGAAAATATTATTTAGTCTATCGCTTTTTTTATTCTCATTATCCTCAATATTTGGACAAATTCCAGCTGGATATTACGATGCAGCTATTGGCTATTCAGGAGAAAACCTAAGATCTACATTAAAGACTATTACAACAAATGGTCATTATAAAATATTGTACGATAATATTTGGAATTTTTATGACAATACAGATGTTTATCCTGCTCCAAACAATACTATTATATGGGATATGTACACTGATATTCCAGGAGGAACAGACTCTACCACTTTAACTGTTTTTACAGATCAATGCGGAACAGGAGGGGCTGGAGCTGAAGGAGTATGCTATTCTCGTGAACATTGTATGCCTAATTCGTGGTGGGGCGGATTAGGAAAAACCACATCTACATCCTATCCTCAGTATTCGGATTTACATCATTTATTCCCTGCTGATCAATACGTTAATATGTATAAAAGCAATTATCCAATTGGACAAGTAGGTACTGCAACTTACACCTCTAACAATGGTAGTAAAGTTGGGTTGTGTTCTTTCCCTGGATATTCAGGTGTTGTTTTTGAACCTATAAATGAATACAAAGGCGATTTTGCAAGAGCTTATTTATATATGGGTACTCGCTATATGGATAGTATTGGAGTTTGGGTAAAAAAATTCCCAACGTATGACTCAAGGTTTATTGTTGATACGGCAACTAGCAATTACAAACAATGGTTTATCAATTTATTACTTGCATGGCACAATTCAGACCCTGTCAGCAGTAAAGAAATCAACAGAAATAATACAATCTATTACAATACAGCACAACATAATAGAAATCCATTTATTGATCATCCTGAATATGTTCAGGCTATTTGGGGCGGTCCTTTAGTAATTAAGCAAGAACCCAATAACTATCCAACAAATTTTCAGGCAACAAATACTACGCCATTAAATAGCACAATTACAGTTAATTGGATAGATGCTTCGGGGACTGTACAACCCGATGGATATCTTATTCGAGCAAGCTCTATTGATTTTAATTCAATTCAAAATCCGACAGACAGTTTTCCAGAAGCTATTACCAATATGCAAAAGATAGTAAGTCAAGGTGTGCAAACTACTACTTTTTCAGGACTACTTCCTGGCACTTTATATTATTTCAAAATTTTTCCTTTTACAAATAGTGGCAGTAATATTAATTATAAAACTAATTCAATTATTCCCACAGCTATTACATCTACATCAAATTTGCTATGGAAAGAAGATTTTGAAACTGGATATAAACCTGGTTATGCAAACGACACTATTACCTGTAGTATGGGTGATTGGATATTTTTTGATGCGCTATTAACTGGCAGTGATGCGTCTGATAGGAAAAACGGATTAAAAAGTGCCAGGTTAAGGTATGCAAATTTAAAAATGTTTTTTGATAAAACTGGTGGTGTAGATACTATTACAATATATCATGCTAAGTTCGGAAATGATGCAAATGCAATATGGAGGCTTCAATTATCAACAGATGGAGGAAATAACTGGAATTATTTAGGAAATCCTATTACATCAACAGATACTATACTTACTCCAGCTATTTTTTCGATAAAACAACCAGGTAGTGTACGTTTTAATATTGAAACAACTTCTAATACAAACAGAATAAATATTGATGATATTAGCATTACAAATTACACAGGACCTTTGCTAACGCCTCCACAATTAACTGCTGATGTAACAAATAATAATGTTGATAATAATATAGATATTTCATTTACAGATAATGCTGCCTGGCAAGCAAATATTACTTCTATTAAAATTGGGAATACAGCTTTAACACCAATTACTGATTATATTTTAAGTGCTGGTAATATACAGCTCCTACCATCAGGAGGAAACTCTTTACTTACAGCAGCAGGTTCAAAAATTATTACGATTGAAGCATTTGGATATATTACTGATACAATTACTCAAATTATTAATACTGGAACACCCACATCTAATAACTCAACTGTTTCAATCAGTTCAGCATTTACAATAAATTCAACCCGCACTATAACATGCACAGCCAAAGACAAATACAATAACTTAGTATCTGGCTATACTTTCAAATATAATGTAATAATAACCAACAATAATGCAAATACTTCAGAGTTATATACTATTGATGGAATTGCTCGTTCAAGTAATGTAAGTAATGTTAATGTAATTTCAACTACGAATGCAAATGGAGTTTCAA
>JBMOKG010000022.1:0-68307 GCA_049315385.1 Bacteroidales bacterium | reverse complement strand
AATTGATTGATTTAAAAGATTTGAAATATTACTAATGCATAAATAAAAAAGCGTAGATACCTGAAAAGCGCCCATAATAAATAATGCCTGAAATTGTATTTTATTAATCCGCAAGCTAAACTAACGATGGAATGTGGAAGCGGCAACATAGCGCCAATAAATACAAAAAGCCTACCCCACTTTCTTAAATTACTTATATGTTTAGCAATTTTATGCTCTATGTGATATTTCACAGCCGGAATCAAAAACAATTGTTTCCCGATAAAATTAGCAATAATTCCTCCTATATAGGACATCGTTGCTAAAGTGAATAAAAAAAGCCAGGGTGCTCCTGATTTTGAACACCAGGCTATAAATATTTCAGGCGGAATAATCCCTAAAATAGTTTCAGATATTAAAAAAAATGAAAATATTATTTGGGGTGAATAAGTAGTTACCAATGTATTAAGAATTGCATTGATATCAATAAAAAAAACCTCAAGAACAATTAAGATTCCAACAAACAGTAAAAGTACCATTCCACCTTTGATAGCAGTATCTTTTAAAAATGCATAAAATTTTGTCATTCTGTAATATCGATGCATTGCTATTACTTTTCCCTTTCTTATCATATCCTATTAATTTTTCAGATTGATCCTTTAATTATTTTGTTTAAGAATTCAGTTACAGCGTTTACTATACCTTGCAATCCATTCTCACTTATAAAATTGAACAACCTCATCAATTGTGGAAATAAAATGATAATGAGCCCAATTAAAAGGAAAAGAAAAATAATTACTCCTATTATTAAAAGATTTCTGATTTTTTTATTTTCTTTAATTTTATTGAATATATCTAAGTAATTCGAATGATTTCTGTTTTCATGATCTGAATGATAAGAATACTGATCATATCTATGGCTATCATGGTATCTTTCTTTATTGTAATTGCCATGTCGTTTTTGTCTGTTATTTGAAATTTCATCAATTTCCATATTTTTATTTTATTAAAATTAATTTTTAAGATTTCCTCTGTTTTTTATATAATTCAAAAAGTTCTTCTTCGTCTTTACCTTCTCTGATGCCACTAATTAAAAGAACTAATAATTTTGGAATTTCACTTTCAGTGAATCCTGATTTTGTTGCTAAACTATTTGCTAAACGCATTTCATTTTTATCAATATTTCCATCAGCCAAAACCATCTTTATAATTTCATAAACCTGCTCAAAACGTTTAAAAAACTCATATGGAGGATTATAAACTAACTTACGGGATGATTCAAGTAAATCTTCAATTTCCGGTTCAGTAAACCCCATTTTTCGTCCAAAACGATGAAGCATTTCTGTTTCTGTTGAGTCAATGATACCATCAGCTATAGCTATAGAAATCAAATGTTGAAAATGCTCTTTATCCTGTTTTTTACCTAAATGATCAAATTGCTCTATAATATTCATTTTTTTATTTTTATAAGTGAATTATTCTAAATTATTAAATAATATTAATATATTTCAAATCATAAAAATGCTTTGAAATTATTAAACATACGGACTTCACAGGTTTAAAATAACACCTGTGAAAAAGTACAAAAAAAGAAATATATTATTAGAGCTTTGGCGGTTGCCAAATTACTGACAGAATTGAGTTTGGAATAAATACTTTAAACATAGAAATTTTAATCGAAAAATCATCAATAAACAAAAAGTCACCAAAGACATCTATTATTGTATCATTCTGACATTCTTCGTCTTCAAAGCAAAAATTATTTTGTATTGAATTTTCACCTTGATTGTTCGTATTTCCTAAATCAAATGTATTAACAGCATTAAATTCATGTGCAGAGATATAGTTGCCTGCAATGTTGAAATACATTGCAAAAGTAAATAGAAAAATATATGAAATATTAAAAATTGCTTTCATCAATTGCAAAAGTAATAAATATTTAAAATATCCAATATTAATAAATCATTAATTAAGATGATTTAAAATAGGTTTCTAAAAGTGTGACATAATATCTTTAAATAACAAAATATACAAATAACACATTCAACAATAAGCTTTTATATATTAATCGATATCAATTTCAATTTTAGAACAATCTTATTTCTTCACCCATATATTGTCAAATTTACAGTCCTTATAAGAGTCGAAAAATTTAACATATGTTTTTTCAATCTTGGTATTTATCCATTTCTTGACAGCTTCAGCTTTCGCACGTTCTAAGGTTGCATTCTGAATTTTATCATAATCATCTTTTAAATTAGCACGATGAGCTGATGAACGTGATTTAAGGTATACAATACGATAGGCTTGTTTTCCGTCATTATCAGACATTATCATAGGATTGGAAATGTCACCTACTTTCATTTTATCAATCACAAAAAACAAGGAAGGGTCAATATCATCAGCAGCGAATTTAGAATTACCACCATTGGGATTAACCATTATACCGCCATTATTTTTGCTTGGATCATCAGAAAATTTCAAGGCAGCTTTTTCAAAATTCATGGCACTATCTTTAATAATCGTGTAAACGCTATCAAGGTATAATTTAGCTTTTTGTAATTCATAAGGTGAAACTTTTGGCATGAGTAAAATATGCCGAACATTAACAAAATCACCTCTTCTTTCTATCAATTGTAAAATATGATAACCAGCTTTTGTTTCAATAACATTTGAAATATCATCAGTATTTTTCAAATTAAAAGCTGCAGCTTCAAATTCAGGAAACATTTCACATCTTCCAAACAAACCTAATTCTCCACTTCTTTTTGCGGAACCGGGATCTTCTGAATACAATGCAGCTAATGATGAAAACTTCTCCCCTTTCAGAATTCTTTCTCTCAATTCGTTTAAACGTTGTTTTACGACTTCTTTTTCGGCTTTACTAATTGCAGGTTGGCGAATTATCTGTCCAACTTCATATTCAGCATTGATTAATGGAATACTATCGGTAGGAATCTGATCATAAAATTTCTTTACTTCATTAGGAGTAACTTTGACAGCATCTGTTATATTGCCTTCCATCATCTGAACAAGCATTTGATTGCGAATGTTATCTCTAAACTCATCTTTAAACTCATTCACGGATTTTTTGTAATATTCTTCAAATTTTTCTTTTGAACCAACCTGTGAAATATAATATCTAAGTCTTCTTTCTAATTCACTTTCAACCTGTTCATCGCTGACAACAACACTATCCAGTTTTGCCTGATTCAACATTAATTTACTAACTAAAATATTTTCAAGTATAGAACATTTTACAGTTTCGTCTCCTTTAATGTTTCCTTGAATTTTCATTTGATTATACTGCTGTTCAATATCCGAAACTTTAACAATATTCCCGCCAACAATAGCCACAACCTGATCGATTAAAATATTCTGTGCTTTTGAAGACATCGTCACAAAGGCGAATATAATGCTAAGTAATATTAATTTTTGTATTTTACGCATACTATTTTTTGTTTTTAACTCTCTTTTGCTGTTTTTATTGCTTAGTTAGTATATTTTAAAATCATTGTTTTTTAATGACTCATTATATAATTCAGTGTGCATTTTATTTATTAATTCTAATTTACGCTTATTTATAATGATATTACGAATATTTTCTTTCTCAAAACTTAAGGGTGATGCACTCTCTTTTATTTTAAAATCTTTGACTACTATTAAATAATAATAATTCTCATCCTTAGTTTCAATTGTTTTGTTATTTTTTAAAAAACTTTCCTGATCGTATGTTTCTATAGGTATTTCCTTTAACAGATCACTAAAGAGGAGCCATTCATCATCTTCAAAGTAAAAGTTAACAGCTTGCTTGCTACATAAATCAATTAATTGACTCCTATTATCAATTTTACTTAATAACAAGGACTTAATTTTAGCTTTATATGGAGAATTAAGTAATAGTTTTACATAATTTACTTTAATAATATTGTCTTTCAATAAAAAATTATCAATGTTTTTATCATAATATGCTTGTATTTGACTATTGGTTACAGCTGTATCAAGTAGTTGATTGATCAACTTACTTTCATAAGAATAAACTAATAATGAATTACGATAATTCTCAATTTGAGATGTAAAGTCCTTTTGATCACTGCTTAAGTTTTTTTCTGCTTTTTGAATCACTATTTTTTGACGTATCCAGTTATTAATGAAATTTTTGATAATTGCAATACTGTCATTCTTTGTTGTACCCTTAGGTATTATACCTTTTAAATCAGATTTATAAAGTTTGTAATCATAAGCTGTGGCAACAAGTTCTTCTTTATTTTTATCTGAACAAGACTGTATAAAACATCCCAACATTATAACAATAAAAATCTTTTTAAAAGCAATCATGAAATAATGTTAATTTAATAAGTATTAAGTTGATATCCAAAACTTGTTGTAAATAAACAGATTAGTAAATGGTATTTCTTTTCAACAGAGCAGAAGAATACAGAAAATTCCATGATAAATCAATTCTTAAAATATGACACTGAGAATAAATTAGTCTTCTCAGTGTCATAAAATATTATTTAATTGTATTATATACGTCTTTGTTTACAGTGAAAGGGTATTTCTGACGTAAATATTTTAGCCATTCTCTTTCCAGATAATTCTGATAATCAGCAGTTATAATTCCTTTTGCTTCATTCAAAGTTTTAGGTTCTGGATTTAATTTTTTATTGACAATAATAATATTCAAATTATTACCATCTTTAATATTTTCAGAAATACCTTCTTGCCACTTAACTTGATCGATAAGTTTATTGTCAGCTTTTGAAAACTTATCAGCCTTGTATTCAACAGCTGCACTGTCTTTTGATAGTTTTTCAATAAGTTCTTTCATTTTAGCATCATCATTGAATAATTGCTTTTTATAAACTTTCTCAACAAATTTACGAGCATCTGATTCTTTAACCTTTCCATCTTTAAAAGTAAATATTATTGCATCTACTCTGTCACTCCACATATAATTATTGATGTTCTTCTGATGAAATTCTTTTAATCCGTTAGTATCTTTTATTGCTTTAGACCAAACATTCTTGTCAGTTAAATCGAATAATAAAATACCATCATGATACTCTTTCATCAATATACTAAAGTCAGGATATCTTTCTTCTAGTTTGCTATCTGCATATTGAAAAATACTCTTTTCAACATAATCTTTATAAGTTTTATCTACAAATACTTCAATGTTTTCAGGAGTTGGATTTTCAAGTTTTAAATTAGACAAATAATTTGCAAAATCAGTCTGAGTTCTTGTTAAATCTCCAATTGAAAACATTTTCGCAGTCAGGTTTTTTGCTTCTTCAGCTTTCCAGGTATTTTTAAAAATAGAATCTGTTACAACTTTATAAAAGTCTTTTACAGCTTTTGTATTTTCATTGAATTTATATTCAGTTTTTTGTTTAGCTAAAAAGGAGTCTTTACTTTTATTAGCTCTTTCATCCTTAGCTACTTTTTGTTTAATTTCATTCTTAAGATCCTCAAAACTTTTTATTTCTTTTCTTTCAATTAGTTTTAGAATATGCCATCCATATCTGGATTGAACAGGAGTACTTATATCACCTGATTTTTCAAGTTTAGATATAGCAACTATAAATTCTGGAATCATACGGTTAACACCAAATTCAGGTAAAACACCACCTTTTGTTGCAGAACCTTTATCATCAGAATATTGCTTAACCAAATCCTCAAATTTTTCACCGTTTTTAAGTTTAGTAAGTACTTCGTCGACTTTAGTTTTTGCTGTTTTAGCAACATCTTCAGTTGCATCAGGAGTCATAGAAACAAGAATATGGGCAACCTGAACTTTACCCATTGCTTTTTTCTTATCAGTTAGTTTTATGATATGATATCCATAATCAGAGCGGATTGGCAATGAAATTTCACCAACTTTAGTATTGTAAGCTCCATTTTCAAAAGGATATATCATATCAAAAGAAGAAAAATAACCAAGATCACCCCCATTTCCTTTATAAGCTTGTCTTTCAGCTGTAGCAGCTGCATCTTTAGCTGATGGATCATCTGAAGCTTCTGCAGCAATTTTTTCAAATGTCTCACCAGTCATTATTCTTTTCCTGAGGCTTAAAATTTTATTATAAGCAGCTAAAGTATCTTTGGGCATTGCATTCTTTTCAACTTTCACCAGAATATGACTCGCTCTGACATCGAAAAGCATACGGTTATAGGCTTCTTTGATAAGTTCTTCTGTTACATCTTTATCTACCAGATAAGGTTGTGCCAGAGTAGCACGATAGCCATTAAGTTCAGATTTAAAATTTGAATTTGTATCAAGGCCCAATTCTTCTGCTTCTTTAACTTTTAATTTAAAATTAATATACAGCTCAAGATATTCATCAAGTGCTTTTTTATCAATTGCCTGATCTTTGGAATTATTTTTCTGATAAACTCTCAAAAATTCCGATTTAGTAATATTTTCTCCAGCTATTTTTAATAATACCGGATCGTTATTTTGTTGTGCAAAAACACTTGAAAAAATAAAAGTGTATAAAAAAATCTGTAAAATTTTCATGTTTCTCTTCATAAATTATAAGGCGTATTATTTATATTAACATTGTTTATAAAAATAGTTAGTTTGTTTAATTTCTATCGACTGTAATTTGGTGCTTCTCGTGTGATTGTAATATCGTGAGGATGACTTTCTGCAACACCGGCAGGTGTGATTTTAATAAATTTAGCTTTTTGCAATGTTTCGATATCTTTGGAACCAGTATACCCCATACCTGCTTTTAAACCACCAACCATTTGATGAATTACTTCAGTTAAATTACCTTTATATGGAACTCTTCCAACGATTCCTTCTGGAACCAATTTTTGAATATCATCTTCCATATCCTGAAAGTAACGGTCCTTAGAACCTTGTTGCATGGCATCAATAGATCCCATACCACGATATGATTTAAACTTTCGTCCTTCAAAAATTATAGTTTCCCCTGGAGATTCTTCAACTCCGGCAAATAATGAACCTGCCATAATCGAACTTGCACCGCCGGCTAGTGCTTTAACAATATCACCTGAATACCTGATACCACCATCTGCAATTAATGGAATACCGCTTCCTTTTAGAGCCTGTGCTACATAATAAACTGCAGAAAGTTGAGGAACTCCAATACCTGCAATTACTCTGGTAGTACAAATTGAACCAGGGCCAATACCAACTTTTACAGAATCAGCACCAGCTTTTGCTAAATCAATTGCTGCTTCTGATGTAGCAATATTTCCAACAACCACATCAATATCATGGAATTTACTTTTAACTAGTTTAAGTGCTTCAATTACACTTTTTGTATGTCCATGAGCAGTATCTATTACAATTGCATCAACACCTGCTCTTACAAGAGCATCAACTCTTTCTATAAGATTTGTTGTAACACCGACACCTGCAGCTACTCTCAGTCTTCCGTTTTTATCCTTGCAAGCATTTGGTCTTTCCTTCAGTTTTATTATATCACGATAAGTTATTAATCCTACCAATTGTTTTTGACTATTTACAACCGGAAGTTTTTCAATCCGATGTATTTGTAAAATATCTGCTGCTTTCTCAAAATCAGTAAATTCAGAAGTTGTAATTACATCTTTTGTCATAATCTCAACGATTGGACGTTTTTGATTACGTTCAAAGCGTAAATCACGATTCGTAACTATACCAATGAGTTCTTTATTTTTATTTATCACAGGAATACCACCAATTTTGTATTCTTTCATTAAATTTAAAGCATCTGACACCAAAGCTCCTTCATTTAAAGTGATAGGGTCCAGGATCATTCCATTTTCAGCTCTTTTAACTTTTCTCACTTCATTGGCTTGTGCTTCTATCGTCATATTCTTATGTAAAACACCAATTCCTCCTTCCTGAGCAATTGCTATTGCAAGTATAGATTCTGTAACAGTATCCATGGCTGCAGAAACAATTGGAATATTTAATTTTATATTCCGGGAAAACATAGAACTAACATTTACTTCACGTGGAAGTATTTCAGAATATGCAGGAACTAACAACACATCATCATAAGTAAGTCCTTCACCAAAAAATTTCTCCTGATTTGTAAACATATATTGCATTTTTGGATTGCAAATTTAAGAATATTTGAGAAATTTAATGTTAAAAAATATTAAGTTATATCTAATTGAAATACAACTAATTATTTTTCATTCTTATTTAAACATTCAGAATATATATATTTTTTTTTACAAATTGCATTTTTTTTCATTAAAAAGTGAATACATTTCTTTATTTTCTTGTTATCTTTGTTAACTATATAATTTAAACTTAATTTATTAAAACATGAAAAAAGCTTACACATTAAAAAAAATCAGTGCAGGAATTATTCTTTTACTTGGAATAAATTCTTTAAATGCACAATCTGACATGGTTCAATTACTGGCGGTAGGAAAAGTACAGGCAAATAATCTGATTTCTGATTATGCTTCACCTTTTTTAGAAACCTTTGGAAATAATTTAAATAATGGTTGGTATAGTACAGCAGCACCATTAAAAACCGGACGATTTACAATTACAATTGGTGCTTCAGTTTCTGTCGTTCCAAAAGAAAAGCAATCTTTCACAATTAATCCTGCTGAATATCCTAATCTTCGAACAACTGGAAATGTACCAATTACAGCTCCTACAGTTTTTGGATCTGATCAGCCAATTTCAAATCTTTATTCATATTATCGGAATTCCAACTCCGGAGCTGCTATTCAAAAGTTAATTCCTCTAAAAGGTACTGGCATAAATATGTCACCATTACCTGTTGCCCAATTCAGTATTGGCTTAGTGAAAGGTACAGAAGTTATGTTACGTGTTTTCCCAAAATTAAACATGGGTGATTACAAAGCTGGTTATTTTGGCATCGGGTTAAAACACGATATAAAACAATGGATACCTTTTATGAGCAAATTACCATTTGAGTTGTCATTTGTTGGTGCTTATGCAAATGCGAATCTCGAAATGAAAGGGAGTAATTTTTTACAAGTTGAAGACAGTGTAAATAACCCTGCCGGAGATATATTTAATAACCAAATAATTAGTTTTGAATCAACTGCTTGGAATGCTAATATTGTTATATCCAGAAAATTTGCTATTCTGACTTTATTTGGAGGTGTGCGTCTTTCTCATTATAAGACAACACTTGATCTAAAAGGCAATTACCCTATTACTACTTTAGATAATGCAGGCATTAAAACCGTTACGAATTTATCTGATCCAATTCAAATTGAAGGTTCTGCTACTCATTTTGGAATTAATGCCGGACTTAGAATTAAGTTAGGATTTATTGCATTATTTGGTGAAGGATCTTATGTACCTGGAGGTTATTCTTCAGCAACAGCTGGTTTAAATATTGGTTTTTTTAATTAATCCATAATTATTAAAATATAAAACAGGCTGCTTTAATATGCAGCCTGTTTTATTTAACAACTCACAATCAATACATTAATTCATTTTTGGCAAAAAAAATCAGTTTAAATGAATTCTATTTTTAAAACTTTGTAGCTTTGCAGCTCAAATAAAAATTAAATAATAAGAAAATGGCAGCATTACCAAATATTATTACGAAAGTTACTACTCATGTATTACAGGAAATGAAGCTTAAAGGCGAGAAAATTGCCATGCTTACTGCTTATGATTATTCTATTGCAAAAATAATAGATAAAGCCAATATTGATGCCATTTTGGTAGGAGACTCCGCTTCCAATGTAATGGCAGGACACCGTACCACGCTACCAATAACTTTAAATGAAATGATTTATCATGGAGTATCAGTTGTAAGAGCAGTACACAGAGCATTAGTAATTGTAGATATGCCTTTTGGAACTTATCAGGGAAATTCCAAAGAAGCCTTAAATTCAGCAATTCGAATAATGAAAGAAACGGGAGCAGATGCGGTTAAATTAGAAGGTGGAAGAGAAATTATTGAATCAGTAAATAGAATTCTCTCTGCAGGGATTCCTGTTATGGGTCATCTTGGACTTACACCTCAATCCATTCATAAATTTGGAACATACGTAGTGAGAGCTACTCAAAAAGATGAAGCTGAACGTCTTATTGAAGATGCTCATTATCTTGAGAATGCCGGTTGTTTTTCAATTGTACTTGAAAAAATCCCTGCACAATTAGCTACACAAGTTACCAAAGAAGTAAGAATTCCTATTATCGGTATTGGTGCTGGAGGTGGAGTTGACGGACAAGTTTTAGTGCTTCACGATATGCTTGGAATTACTCAGGATTTCTCTCCACGTTTTTTAAGAAGATATCACAATTTATACGAAGAAATCTATGGAGCTGTTGGTAGTTATATTCATGATGTAAAAACATTTGACTTCCCCAATGAAAAAGAACAGTATTAATTAATTTAAATTATGTCAAACTTCCCTTCAATTACAGAAGTAATTGCTAAACAAATTATTTTTGAAGATAATCATTTAATTATTCTGAATAAGTTATCATCTCAGATAATTCAGGGAGATAAAACTGGAGATATACCTTTAGGGGAACTAGTTAAAGTATATTTAAAAGAAACCTACAAAAAGCCGGGTGATGTCTTTTTATCAGTCATTCATCGTTTAGACAGACCTGTAAGTGGTGTTGTTATATTTGCGAAAACAGATAAAGCAATGAGTAGAATGGCTCAGATTTTTCAAAAAAGAGAAATAAAAAAAATATATTGGGCTATTTCAAGAAATAAACCAGAACTAGAATGCGGTCATTTAATAAATTTTTTAAAAAAAAATGAGCAGCAAAACAAGACTTATGTTTATGACAAAGAAGTACCCGGAAGTCATAGAGCTGAACTAAAATACAAAGTTATTGGCAGTAGTGATAGTTATTTTCTTATTGAAGTTGAATTAATGACAGGAAAACACCATCAAATCAGAGCACAACTTGCCTCAATAGGTTGTCCGCTTAAAGGCGATGTCAAATATGGTGCTCAAAGACCCAACAAAAACATCTCAATCAGCTTACATGCACGTTCAGTTACATTTATTCATCCCGTTAAAAAAGAAGAAATTACAGTAATTGCAGCTGTACCTGAAGAAACATTATGGCAACATTTCGAAAAAAATCAACTCATAAAAGTAATTGATATAAATAATTAAATTGCCCTCCTTTTTACAATCATTTTTTTCTTTTTAACTCAATAAGCGTAATTTCTGGCAAAATTCCGATTCTACCAGGATAACCAATTACTCCCAGTCCTTTATTTACATAAAGATATTGAGATATAACTGACTTTTCATTAAGAAATAAACCAGCCCAATGTTTATAAATATACTGAGCCGGACTCCACTCAAAATTTTCAGTAGAAATTCCTAGTTGCATGCCATGTGTATGTCCAGATAATGTTAATGGTATATTCTGAAAATTCTTACTAATTATTTCATCCCAATGACTTGGGTCATGAGAAAGTAATATAATAAATGCACTACTATCGATATTACTTATCGCTTTATTTATATTCCCTTTTTTAGGAAACCTAAAATTCTTGCCCCAATTTTCGACACCAGCGATATATATAAAGTTGCTGTCTTTTTCAATTTTCACATTTGAGTTTAATAATAAGTTCCAGCCTATCCGCTTCTCAAAATTATATAAATCAATCATATTTTGATTTATTAACGCTTTATTCTGCCAAGTAACATATTCACCATAATCATGATTTCCAAGGATAGCATATTTCCCTAAAGGTGCATTTAATTTCTTTAATTCATCCTCAAATGGTAATGCTTCAGAAGAAGTATAATTAACTAAATCTCCGGTAAAACAGATAATATCTGGATGTAAATCATTTACAATCTGAATTGCTCTTTCCAGTGGTTTCTTTCCATACCAGCTTCCTAAATGAATATCTGACAACTGCAAAATTTTAATTCCATCAAAGTTTGGTGGAAGCTTTTCGAATTCAATAGAAACTTTTTTAACTTTAAAGTCAAATTCTCCAAAAATCATTCCTTTTACCAAAATAATAAAAATTATTATAGCTCCTAAATGGCCAAAGTAAAGTAATGGTTTCCAACGTCCATTGTAGAATTTCTGGCAAAACTTATTCCTTTTAAATATAAACGTATAAATAAACTTGATTAATCTGATTAAATCAGCAATAAACAAACAGCAAATCGCAAAGACTTTAGGACCATAAAATACGAGCATAGAAGCTGTTATATAAGTCCTATACACAACATTCCAATTTTTTATATCCATTAAAAATAATGAAATAAAAAATATAAAACTAAAAATGAGTGAAAGCCAATAAAAGAAACTTAAAATATATTTTAGTAATTGTTGTTGACGGGATATAATATTTCTAACACTATTCCACAAATAGAAATCAGAAAAAATCAATAGTATGAAAAAAATCATAAATCCTTTGTATTTAGGCATTTCTACAGCAGTTATAAAAAAAACACCAATAACAGATGAAATTAAAACCATAAATATTGTAATTGTTTTTCGAATATTGATAGGTATTTGCATATTTATTTTTATTAAACAACTAATTTTGCACAAAATTTGTCTATGCTTTGCAACACTAAAGAATTGAAGTCTTAAAGATTGTTAAATCCTTTACAAATTTAGTATAATTTTTGTTACTTTGTGTTGTAAATTACTAAAAATATATTTTGATAAATTAATAAAAATCAATTGTATGCTAAATAAAATAAAAAAATCTCTGTTTTATGCTCTTTTGTTAGTTTCATATTGTTCTTATGGACAGAAGGAAGGGTATAATATTAAAATTAAACTGGATAACTATAAATTTGACACTTTATATCTGGGTAATTATTATGGAAGTAGCCAATATATAAAAGATACAGCTCTACTTAATTCAAAAAAAATATTTAATTTTTCAGGCAAAGAATCATTATTGGGAGGTGTATACCTCATTATTACTCAGGATAAAAAATATTTTGAGTTAATTATAGACAAAGAGCAAAATTTTACTGTTGAAAGTCAATACGATGACTTTTATAAAGACATTAAAATTAAAGGGTCTCCTGATAATGATATTTATTGCAAATTTGTAAATTACAACAGAATAAAGTATGAGCAATATTCTCCTTATCAAAAAAAGATGGAAGCGATGAAAGATAATAAAGATACTGTAGAATGGTGTAAAAAGAAATTAGATGAAATTAATGATGAAATTGGAGAATATAAGAAAAAATTCATGGCAGAAAATCCAAATCATTTAATGACAAAGGTTTTCAAATCATCTAAAGACGTTGAAGTTCCAGATCCACCAAAAAAAGCAGATGGCACAATAGATTCACTTTTTTCGTATCGTTATTATAAAAAGCATTATTGGGATAATATAGATTTTACTGATGACAGAATCCTCAGAACTCCTGTATATCATAACAAATTAGAGTTTTACTTCAAAAATCTCATATTACCTTCAAATGACTCTATTATTGCAGCAATTGATGATATGATAGAAAAAACACGTCCAAGTAAAGAATTGTTTAAATATACAGTTTGGTATCTTACTAATAAATATGAGAAATCAAGTATTATGGGACAAGATGAAGTATTTGTATATCTAGTAGAAAAATATTACATGAGTAAACAAGCCTTCTGGATTACCCCTACTTTATTAGAAACAATTTCAAAAAGGGCAATGCAATTGAAACCAATTTTAATAGGTAAAATTGCACCTGAATTAATCATGCCTGACACTTCAGGTGCATTTGTTTCCATGCGTTCAAGCAGAGGCAGATTCACATTCCTGGTATTTTGGGATACTGATTGTGGTCATTGTAAAGTTGAAATCCCGAAAATTAAGAAATTTTATGATGAAAATAAATCTAAATATGGATTAGAAGTATTTGCTATAGATACAGATAGTGATTTAGAACGTTGGAAAAAATACATCATTGAAAACAAACATGATTGGATTAGTGTAACAGGAACCAAAACGAATCTGGATTATCATAAAGCATACGATATTATTAGTACGCCTGTACTATTCATTTTGGATAAGGATTTTAAAATTATTGCAAAACATATTTCAATTGAAGATGCTAAGGGTTTCTTAGATAATTATCTGGAAAAAGAAAAACTTAAAAAATAAGTCAAAAAAAACCTCTTAGAATTTCAAACTAAGAGGTTTTTAAATTTTTTTTTTATTGATGTTCAATTCTTAATAAATCATTGATTGTTTTTACAGGATTAAAAGTAATAATCGGAACTTCGACAAAAACTGTAATCCAGTCAGCCATAGCTCCATTCCATAAACCAGGAAGTTCTTGTGCTTTTAGACTTTTACCATCTTTTGACTTTATAGAAATAAAACCAGTCGATTCATCGACAAAATCTTTTAAATTAAAATTTTCTCCTAAATAATTCTTGACACCGCAAACAAGATCAACAGGATTAAAATATGTAGCATTTTTAAATATCTGGTTCTGTTTAATATCATTTAAATTAATTTGAGAAGACTCGACAATTTGTAACGATATTTCATCTCTTGAATTTTGAACCCAAAATGGACCACCACCTGGTTCTCCTTCGTTTTTAACCATTCCGCAAACTCTCATCGGTCTGTTGAGTTTACTAATTAAATAGCTTATTTTCTCTTTTAAAGAAAGTTTATCAAAACTATCACTAAATCTTATCATTAAAAACGCAGCAGAAAAATCAACAATTTCTTTTATTTTTAAATCATCAGGAAGTCCATTTGCAAGCATATTAAGATAATCATTTGTTTTTTGCTGCAAATTAATCAAATAACCACCTATAACTTTTTTATATAAACAGGTATTATCCTTTAATTTATCTGGTACAATATTATCTATATTTTTGATAAAAATTATATCTCCTTTTAAATCATTCAAATTTTCGATCAATGCTCCATGACCACCGGGACGAAAAAACAGTTTTCCTTCTTCAGTTCTAAAAAACTCATTGTTCATATCAACAGCAATCGTATCAGTATTTGCTTTCTGTAATGAATAACTTATATCAAACCGAACATTAAATTGTTTTTCATATATTGCTTTTGTTGAATTAATATGCTTATTGAACCTATTAATATGTTCAGGAGATAATGTAAAATGAATAGATGCATTATTATCAGAGTCTTTAGCATAAACAGCAGCCTCTACAAGATGTTCCTCTATAGCAGTTCTGGAATATTCACCATATTGATGAAATTTCAATAGTCCTTTTGTTAATGAGCCATAACTAAGTCCATTTTCATCCAATAAAAAATTGATTATAAGTATATATTCACGATTTTTAATACAATCATCTATATTTAGCTTATTTTCAGCCATTTTCTCTTTTAACTCTGAATAGAAAGCAAATTTTTTAATCTCAGCAAAAAATCTATTTACAGAATTAAAACTTTTATCGCTTTCAAAAGCAATAATATCTTTCTCACTTCCTTTAAATTTTTCCCTGAATAAAAACAAACTTTGAAACATACGGCTAGCAGCCCCTGAAGCAGGAACGAACTTAAGTATTTTCCGGTTCGTTAACGTGTCATCAAAAATTTTAGAATAATAATCAATTTCGTCTTTTTCAAAAATTGTAATACCATCTCTTAAAAATGCTGGTTTTATTATATTTACAAAAGGAAAACCATTTTTAAAATTTGCTATCTGACGTTCTATTACTTTAACATCTATACCCAATTGTTGAAATTCTTCAATATCTTTTTGTAAAATCATAATATCAGGAATTTGACTCCAAATATATAAAATAATTACACTTAAATAATTAATTTTATAATAAATATTTTATCTTTTTACACAATGTGCTGAATTTGTTACATCTGTAAAATTATTTCAATATTTATAATGGTGATATAATGTTAATAATTAATTCTATTTGCTTTTATTTTTCATCTTAGATATAGAATAAATTAACTAATTTTGTAAACTTTTTAATAGTAAACATCTTATGATTCAAAGCAATAAATTTATAAGTTTTCTTATTGGAATTATTGTTGGTATTGCAATTGGAGCTTCTGTTGTATGGTGGATGCAAAATTACAATTTCAAAATATGGTTTAGCTTTTCAGGAAAAAACAAACAAGAATTAAACATCTTAAACAATAATGATCAGAATAAATCTGCTAAAGATAAATCAAAAATTAATAATAATGATGCTAAAACGGCTCTAACTAAAATTGAGTCACGTTTATCATATAAAAATGACAGTAGTTCAATGGCTCAGGAAAACGACGTTTTTTCAATTGATTCTACAGTAAATAATCCATCTGAAGATATTGTTATTGCAAAAGATGAATTACTTTTTACAAGAATTATTAAAATTGAGGGATTGAACAGTAATAATTCAAAAAAAGATGCATTGCTTGATTCCTTGCTTATTAATGAAAAAACTAAAAAGCTTCCTTTTAATTTTGTAAAAGTTGAATTCTGGAGATCTCCAATTAATTATAAAGGATATAAATTCAATAACAATAAACTGGTTTTATTTGGTATATATATGTATGAAGATGCGAGTCTTGAAAACAGAAATAATAAAATCTATCTTAATTATGCCAATACTTTTTATCTGATAGAAAAAACTGATGATTTTCAACCGTTAATGGCAGTAAAATTACCTAAAAATAAATAATTTTCAGAAAACCAATGATGCTAAAATTCAGTAAATACCATGGTGCAGGAAATGATTTTATTCTGATTGATAACCGAAATGACGAAATAAAGATCAATTGCAAAGAAGTTTCCTATTTATGCAACCGCCATTTTGGAATCGGTGCTGATGGTTTGATGCTGTTAAATTCATCTAAAAATCATGACTTTGCGATGAAATATTATAATTCTGATGGAAATGAAAGTAGCATGTGTGGGAATGGAGGCAGGTGTATAACTGCATTTGCATCAAAATTAGGAGTTATAAATAACACTACAATTTTTTCTGCTATTGACGGATTACATACTGCAGAAATCATCGAAGATAAAGGTAGTTTAAAAACAATCCGCTTACAAATGACAGATGTAAAAGAAATTACACATTTTGATAATTTTAATTTACTAAATACTGGTTCTCCACACTATGTTCAGTTTGTAAAAAGTGTTAATGATATTGATGTTTTAACTGAAGGTAGAAAAATCAGGTATGATAAAAAATTTTCACCCGAAGGATTAAACGTAAACTTCGTACAGATTTTAGAGAATCAATTATTTGTACGAACTTACGAAAGAGGTGTTGAAAATGAAACTTTATCATGCGGAACCGGAGTTACAGCTTCTGCATTGGCTTTCGCATTTGATAAAGACATCCATCAGGTCTTCATTCACACTTTAGGCGGAAATTTGACGGTATCGTTTAAAAAACAAAACAATACCTTTCAAAATATTTTCCTGGAGGGTGAAGCCTGTTTTGTTTATGAGGGAAAGATCAATATTTAAAGCAATTTTATATCAATCCAATCAATTCATTTACATCCTTTATTTTATGGCGTTTAAGATAATCATCTATCCCATCGATTATCTTAACACAAACAACCGGATCAATAAAATTAGCAGTTCCAACTTGAACTGCAGTTGCTCCTGCAAGCATAAATTCAATTGCATCAGCAGCCGACATGATACCACCTAGGCCAATTACAGGAATTTTCACAGCTTTAGCTACCTGCCAAACCATTCGTAAAGCTATTGGTTTTACAGCAGGACCCGATAAGCCACCAGTTATGGTTGATAAAACCGGTTTCCGTTTTTCAGCATTGATTGCCATTCCAAGTAAAGTATTAATTAATGAAACAGCATCAGCACCAGCACTTTCAACAGCCAAAGCCATTTCTGCGATGTTGGTAACATTGGGAGATAATTTTACAATTAATGTTTTATGATAAGCTTTTCTAACAGCTTCTGTAACAGAAATTGCAGAGGGGCAACTGGTTCCGAATGCCATCCCTCCTTCCTTAACATTGGGACAGGAAATATTGAGTTCTATAGCAGGAATTTTCTCAAGTTCATTTAGTTTAGATGCAACCATCACATATTCATCTATGGTAGAACCTGAAACATTCACAATAATATGTGTGTCAATGTCTTTAATTCGAGGATAAATATCACTTATAAAAGCGTCTACACCTTTGTTTTGTAAACCTACTGCATTTAACATTCCTGAAGCAGTTTCTGCCATTCGGGGATAAGCATTACCTTCTCTTTTAGACCCAGTAGTCCCTTTTACAATAATTCCTCCTAAGGAAGAAATATCAAAAAAATCTTCAAACTCCTCTCCGTAACCGAACGTTCCAGATGCTGTCATAACAGGATTTTTCAATATTAAATCCTTGATTTTCACACTTAAATTTGGCATAACTTCATTCAGCTTATTATATTTAATTTCATTAAGTTAATGGAATATAAAGTTGTAATAATTCTTTTAAAATTTATATTCCATTTTATATAATTAATAAATTACCATCCTTTAATTTCTTTATAATCGAATACAGGTCCTTCAGTACAACTGCATTTATTTCCATGAATAGTATCTACAATACAACACAAACAAGCTCCAACTCCGCAAGCCATCATATTTTCGAGAGAAACTTCACAATCAATTCCTTTTTCATTTGCTATTTTAGCCAATGCTCTCATCATAGGTTCAGGGCCACAAGTATAAATTTTCGAAAATTCAAATTTTTCAGCTTTGAAAATGCTGTGTTGTGTGACAACACCTTTTTCACCAATAGATGCATCCATTGTTGTCATAAGTACTTTCCCGTATTTACTGTATTCATTTGCTTCCAGTATATCACACTGACTGGCACCACCGACTAATGCAGTTACTTTAATTCCTTTTTCTGACAATGTTCTGGCTAAATAAAGCAATGGAGCTATTCCACAACCACCACCTACCAGTAAAACATTGTCTTTTTCAGGAAATGAAAATTTATTTCCTAAAGGATATATCATATTAAGTATTTCTCCTTTTTTTATTAAAGAAAGCTTTTTTGTTCCTTCACCTACAATTTGAATCAATAATCTGATTGTATTTTTTTCATAATCAACATCATGAATACTAATAGGACGACGTAAAAAAGTACTTTTAGAATCTTTTACTTCAATTTGTGCAAATTGGCCTGCAAAAATTTCAGGCATTGCAACGGGTGGTTGTAAACTTAATAAAAAATATTTATCACTCAAATTTTTATTTTCGAGCACTAACATATCATGTATAAATTTCTTTTTCATATAGTTGGATAAAAAAATAAAGATAATTTTATTCCATGCAAAGCTAATAAAGTTTTCTGGTTTTGTCTGTTTTCAAATGTTGATTCTAATCTGTTTTTGTAAAAATTATTTGTTCCATAAAAAAAAGTTGACAAAATAAATAATCAGATTACTTTTTCAATTATTATAGTTATAAAAAAAGAAACCTCAATATTGACAGAGGTTTCTTTTTATTTATCATAAAAAATTGTATGACTATTCTTTTCTAAAACTCCAGCCTCCTTTTAAACCAAAAATAAAATAAACCAGAGCCAGTGTTCCTGCAGCAAAAATCGTATCTCCAAATACACGCATCCACTTCAATGTCTGCATTAATGGCTGATGTAAAAATTCTGCAGATCGGGCATACCATAATCCTTCTTTTACACTTGCTACAGTTTGTAACATTCCTATTGGGAGGACACTAATAAAGACCATTGCAGCTAAACCAATATTAATTGCCCAGAATGCAAATTTTATCCATTTTTCATTCCATACTTTTTCTTTATCCATATCACGTAAAACAAATAACATAAGACCAATTCCCAACATTCCATAAACACCGAATAATGCAGTATGTCCATGAACAGCTGTAGTATTGAGTCCTTGCATATAATAAAGTGCTATAGGAGGATTAATTAAAAATCCAAAAATACCTGCTCCAACAAGATTCCAGAAAGCAACAACAATAAAGCAATAAATTGGCCATTTGTAAGCTTTTATCCATTCACTGCTTTGGCTTAGTTTTAAATTATCATAAGCTTCGAAACCCATTAATACCAATGGGACTACTTCAAGTGCACTGAATGTTGCACCCAATGCCATAACAGCTGTTGGTGTTCCTGTAAAATATAAATGATGGAATGTTCCGAGAATACCTCCTGATAGAAAAACAATTGTAGAAAACAAAACGGCTGTTGTTGCAGTTGAAGCTTTTATAATTTGTAACCTAACGAAAAGGAAAGCTGTTACAACTGCTGCAAAAACTTCAAAAAACCCTTCAACCCATAAATGAACAACCCACCAACGCCAATATTCTGCAATAGCTAAATTGGTTTGTTGGCCCCACATCAAACCGGCTCCATAAAAAGCACCAATTGCAATTGTGGAAATTAAAAATAACACAAGTAAATTCTTGCTTTCTGACTTTTTAATCAACGCAGGCCAGATAGCTCTTGCCATTAATGCTAACCAGATCATTAGACCTACAAATAAAAATATCTGCCAGAATCTACCAAGATCCACATACTCATATCCCTGATGCCCAAACCAAAAATTTTGAATCAAACCTAATTTTTGCATTACACCCATCCATTGACCAGCTAATGAACCAACAACAATTGCCAATAAAGCAATAAACAAAAAATTTACACCTAGTCGTTGGAATCTTGGTTCATGACCAGAAATAGCCGGAGCATAATACAAGCCTGTAGCCAACCAGGAAGTTGCTATCCAGAATATAGCAATTTGAATATGCCAAGTTCTTGAAATTGCATAAGGTAAAAAATTACCTAAAGGTATTCCATAAAACGCCATTCCTTCAACTCCAAAATGAGCAGTAATTACACCTAACACTACCTGTACAAGTAATAAAGCAGAAACAATCCAGAAATATTTTACTGTTGCTTTTTGGGAAGGTGTTTGTGTAGAATTCAATAATGGATTAACAACAGTAAAAACATCTTCATCCATTTTTCTTTTTCTGGCGTAATACCATACCATTAATCCAATTCCGGCCAATAGCATCATTACACTAAATCCTGTCCATAAAATAAGTGAACTTGTTGGCTTATTTGCTACCAATTCTTCAGATGGCCAATTATTTGTATATGTAATATCCTGATTAGGCCGTTCGGTGACACAGGCCCAGGATATCCAAAAAAAGAAAGCATTTAATAATCTTACTCTTTCTTTATCCTTTAATGAGTTTAATGGAATACTGTAAGCTTCTCTCAGGTTTGAAAGTTCGGGATTATCGGTAAATAAACCTCCATAAAATTTACTATTACTTGCTATAGCTTTTGCACGCATTTCAGATACCAGAATTACGCTGGCATTTTTATTATAAGTATTTGTTCGCAATTCTTTTTGTAAAGTAATTTTTAGTGAAGCCTTTTTTTCAGCAGTTAAACTTTCATAAGGAATACTATCAGTTTTAAGTGATAATTCATTCAAAATAAATACAGCTTCTTTGTGAAGCCAATCTGCACTCCAATCAGGAGCCTGATAAGCACCGTGCCCCCAAACTGTTCCTAATTCCTGTCCACCTAATGATTGCCACACATTCTGACCATCCTTAATATCCTGTCCTGTAAAAAGTACTGTTCCATCAGTTGTAATCACCTTTTCAGGAATTGGTGGAGCTTGTTTATAAATCTCAATACCATAGTATATTAATACAGCAAATGAGATAACCATTACGGCTATAAAGCCTACCCAAAGTTTTTTTGTTGTCATAAAAATTTGAATTAAATGAATAATAATTTATGCTGCAAATATAAAACAAATATTTTATATAAATACCAAAAGGTCTTTTTATATTTAAAAATATTTTTTACCTTTGCATAAATAATTAATAAGGAAATGTTTTATAAAGAAACAGAATATGCCTTGAGAGGGCTTGTTTATATTCAGGTTCAGAATTTTAAAGGAATAAGGCCGGGTGTTGCAGAGATTGCAACTGAAATTGAAGCACCTGCCTTTTACACCGCTAAAATATTACAGAAACTTGCAAAACAGGGATTTGTAATTTCTATGAAAGGAAGAGGTGGTGGTTTTTATTTTGATAAAGATAAAGCAGAAATTACATTAAAAGAAATCATTTCTTTTACCGAAGGAATAAACACTATTTCCGGATGTGGTTTTGGAATGAAACTATGTGATGAAAAAAATCCTTGTCCACTCCATGATAAATATAAACCTATCAGAGAATCAATAAACAAACTGATTACAGAAGAAACTTTACAAAGTCTTGCCAGAAAAGTCGAAAATGGAAATAATTCAATTTTAGATACTTTTTGAAAAATAATTATTTCTACAGTTCAACAAACAAAAAGAGATTCGCTTTGTTATTATGTTTTGTTAAGTTAAAATCCGTTGCAAATCTTCTCTACTTCTAACAAACATACTATTCGTAAAACACTGATAAAGTGAAGTTTTAATAAACTTTAACAATAATATATTTATATTGCCTAATTAATTATAGCTCAAATGTCATCACACAAAAAAATAAATTCTGATACCCCAAAGCATTTACAGTTTAGAGAAAAATCATTCCCCGAATTTCTGGAAGCATTTAAAAAAAGCATGAAACGTGCCTATCATGAAGATGCTCAAATTGACAATTTTTGTAGTACAAGAGGAATTCCTCCAGCAGTTTTAAAAGAACTTATGTCAGTAAATCCTTTAGCACTTTGCATACCAAAACAATATGGTGGATTTGGCTGTACTATTAACGAAAATATCGCTTT
Organism: Bacteroidales bacterium; assembly: GCA_049315385.1. Classification (GTDB taxonomy): domain Bacteria; phylum Bacteroidota; class Bacteroidia; order Bacteroidales; family JACABE01; genus JACABE01. The sequence continues at coordinate 45,661 of JBMOKG010000022.1, read as the reverse complement.
TATTTCAGCAGCATCTTATGAATCACTTGCCCTTGCATTAACATTGGGAATCAATAATGGACTTTTTATTCAACCGTTTAGTAAATATGGTCAGGAATCAGTAAAAGCGAGAGTTTTCGAGAAATTTCTGAACAACAGTTGTATGGGAGGTTTAATGATAACTGAGCCAAAATTTGGAAGTGATGCATTAAGTATGCTTACTTCACATTCAGAAAAAAATGGACTTTTTCATTTGAAAGGAACCAAACATTGGGCTGGTTTAACAGGAATGGCAGATTACTGGTTATTAACTGCTAGAAAAAAATCAGAATCAGGTCATTTGCTTCGTGATATAGATATGTTTGTCTGCGATGTAAATGCACCACGACAAAAAATCATCGTAGAGGAATATTTTGAAAATCTTGGACTTTATCAGATTCCTTATGGCAGAAACCTTATTGACGTTTATATTCCTGAAGAACAAAAGCTCATTCCTCATACTACAGGAATCCAAATGTTGCTTGATTTATTACACAGGAGTCGCTTTCAGTTTCCAGCGATGGGACTTGGCTTTATTAAACGGATAATGGATGAAGCCATAAAACATGCTAATTCCAGAGTTATAGGTAAGAAAAATCTATTTGAATATGATCAGGTACAAAACAGACTTTCTCGTCTGCAAGCTAATTATACAATATTATCTGCCTTTTGTCTTAAATCTGGTAAAATAGCGGGTATTGAAAATGATTTATCTCCACTAGGCCTAGATGCTAATGTTGTTAAAACTGTTACTTCTGACCTGATGCAGGAATCTGCACAATCATTATTACAGTTGGTTGGTGCTAAAGGTTACAAAATTAATCATTTTGCTGGTAGGTCACTGGTTGACAGTCGTCCTTTTCAGATATTCGAGGGTTCGAATGATATCTTATACCATCAAATTGCAGATTCAGTTTTAAAACTGATGAAAACAGCAAGAGATAATAATTTTTACAATTTCTTAAAAAGCTATACTTACAGAGTAGCTGACAGTATATATGATTTAGTAAATTTCGAAATTAATATGCCGGTTTCTCAACGTAAACTTGTTGATTTTGGTAAACTTATCAGCAGAATAGTTTCGATGGATAATGTTATATATCTTCAGGAATCAGGTTTCAGAAAAGATATGATTGAAAATGCATTAATTGTATTGAAACAAGAAGTTTCCTTTCTTATGAATACATATCAATATGCAAATAGTGCTATTGTTGTTGCTGAATATGAAGAAAAAAGCAACTGGTTCGATTTTTCAAAAGCTTTATAAATTACTTTTGTGATAAAAGCATTTCCTTTGAACATATAAAAGTTTTATAAAGGAAATTTCATTCTGTTTGCCTTATAGATAATAATAATCCTCAATTTATCTGAAAATTTATAGCTTTGCAATCTAAATTTTGCAATGAATGAAAAAGCTAAGCATTTTCACAATCAATTTAATTGTAGCAGTACATCTTAATTTGTATTCTCAGGAAATAGATTCCCTAACTTATCCAAGTAAGACCTTTTATGGAGAAAAATTCTTTGACAAATTTTATCTTCATACTAATTTTGAACATTTTCTTGATAACTTGCATGATTTTAGCATTCAACAAATTGAAACTGCCGGAGATTATTCACAACCGGCACCTTATACTTTTTCAATTATGGGAGGCAGTTATAAATGGAATCAGTTTTATTACAATGATTTTAAAATAAATGACCCTTATTTTCCAGGTAGTGCTATCCATAAACCCTTTTTGTTTGACAATAATGTCGACATTGATTTTATAAACTCTTCTATTAATTTTACGCCTTCTTCTTCAGTACAAAAAGCACTGATACAATGGAATAATGGAAACTTAGGAGACAGATTATGGAATGCAGATTATTTAATTAATACAATTACAGGTCATGTCTCTCCTTATCAGCGTTTATACGGAACACCCATCGAATATCGTAAAAGGGTAAATGGAAATTTATTATTGATGCTTCATAACATTATAGAACACCGTAATGGAAATTTGTATCAAAGTATATATTTTAATGCAGGAGAACACATGCTCACAACTTTTGACTACAAAGGAATAAATGCATATTTCCCGGAAAATTATCTTCAGTTACATATTGATGGGAATCTTCCACTTATTGCAGAAAAACTTTTCGATTTCAATGGATATATTTTTTCTTATCAGGAAAGAGACCAGTTATTTAGTGAATATTTTTATGGGGAAAATGAAACTGCAAAACTAAAGTCATTCGATCTTTCATTATATGCAAAAAAATACAATAAGTTTACTACTGGCTTCAACCTTTCTTTTAAAAACATCCAACACAACGTACCAAATTTCTCCCGTAATTTTATTGATATTGACGGTGAAGGAATCGAGCCATGGTATGCTGATGAAAAGATTATAGCATTTTCTTATTATCACAAACAGGAAAAAAAATTAAATGATTTATTTTCATTTAAAGCTGAACTTTATGATGGACTCATGTCTTTTAATCCATATAAGCAAACTTCTTTTAACACAACGTATTTCCAGTCTACAGATTCAAATTATCATTCTTTGTATTATACTGAGTGGCAATACAATTCATTTGTAACAGCATTATTGCAGAATTCTGCAAGCATAGAACTGCATCATTCCAATTTATCCGGAACAATTGCAATAAAAGCCAATGCAGGAATTAGTCTTGATGGTTTTAGTGTGAATACTAATACATTTATTAAACCAGGCTGGCAATTTACAATGGATCTTGATTTTAAGCTTAGCTCTTTTGCTTCATTATCAGTATTTATGGGAAAAAAACAATTGCCATTTGATGCTGATTATTTGAGGTTTTTCTCAGCTGATTATATGAACGGGAAAATGTATTACTGGCAAGATTTAAATGGGGATAAAGAATTTCAACCAGCTGAAAAGGCTGCATATTTTACTTCAACAGGAGGGAAATACCATCATTTGAGTGATGGCCTCCAGCAACCTTATGAAATTTATTTGGAAATACCTATTACTTTAAGAGCCGGTAAGCGAAGCTTATTCACTTTAAGCGGCTGTTATCGACAATTTCGCGAATTATGGGGTATTACTTATGATAAATCTGCTGCTTCTTATGGCTATTACACTCAACCTGAAAATGTCAGTATTTATTCTACTGATCCGGTTTATCGACAAATCTATTTTCTGAATAATACAGAAGTAAATTATATAGCAGTAAATAATTATGAAGCATTAATTAAAGAGGGTGCAGGAAAAACTAGTTTTTTAAGAGAAAACCCATATTATGAAGGCTGGACTTTTAAATATGAATACAGAGGTCGAAAGCTTTACTTATCTGCTTCAATAACTGCTTATAACCTGGTCGGATTTGGATCTATGGGAAATGGAGTTTTGCATAATAACCTTAGTGTACTTTCAGAAACAATGGCCAATCCAAATTCATATATTTATTACCTTGGCCGATTAGATGCAGACAGATCCTATATCGGACGATTACTTGTTTCTTATGCTGTTAATAGACATTTAACTATGGCATTCCAGTATAAATACAAAGACGGACAAGCATTTAATTCATTTGGAGTAAAAAATATTTCTGACAATGCTGGAAATACTCAAATCGCTTTCTGGAATAATAATGTCAAAGGTGATGATCCCTATTCAGGTGAAACTTCGCGAAGGGAGGACTGCTTCTACAATACTGAACTAAAATGTAAGTATAGTATATTCTTTGATAAAAAAGTGCTGGATATTAATCTTAGTGTTTATAATCTGTTTGATCTCGGATTTCAACTTGCTGAGGATACTTTCCCTCCAGCTACCAATGAAGGTAGTAGAAAAGCAATTGATATACAGATACCAAGAGGATTTATACTTTCTGCTGCTTTAAAATTATAAAACAAAATTATTCGTATCTTTCCTGTCAGACTTGTAACAATTCTTTTCTAATTAAAAATTTTTGTTCACAAAAAACTATATCCGATATTAAAAGTCAAAGGAATAGTAATTCCAGGATTATGTGTAAAAATATTCCCATTGGAATAATGAGTGATTCTTAATTCTGCATTCAATTTTCTATGAAGCCCGGTATAAAACCCTAAACCCATAAAATCCTGGAATGTAAAACTTTTCCCTGTATTCAGCTTATCAATATTAGTATTTGAAATATAAGTAGGGCCAGCAAAAGAATAGTTAAAATAAAAATCTGCAAATTTACTACGTAAAAAAGTAAATCTAAACAATGGAAATAGTGACATAGTGCAGAACGTTTCCTTATTTTCATTACTTTGCCAAACTGCAGCACTCCCACCCCAATCTATTGAAAATACTTTTTTTGTATGATAAATATTTTGCAGATAAGTAACAGACAACCCTTTCTTTACATATACCAATCCAGCCCAGAAAACAGGTATTGGTCCATTTGTAAAAACATCATTAACTCCATAATTAAAAATATTGCTAGAATATCCAATCTGCAGCAAACGATGAGGGAAAAAATAGGCTGATTTGTTTTTTTCATTAATTCGTTCAATAGATAATGGATGCATATTATATGTAAAACCCATTGAATGGAAAATAGTGTATGGCTGTTTTTCTGTATTATTAGCAGGTGAGTAAACAGTAGCAAACAGTAAATCCCATTTATCATTACAATGATATTTAATACCGCCACCCAATAAAAAACTGGCATAGTTACTGTTTTTGACAACCACTTTTAAAGGATTGTTCCCATCATTGAATCCTTGCCGGGTAATTAATCCAAGTCCGGCTTCTGCAAATAAAGAGAATTTCCTTGATAGAGGTTGCGAGTATGTTAATGACAAACCTCCAACATTCATAAAAACTGAGTGTTTATTTTCAGTAGGATCTCCTGATACATTTTTGTAAGTAACCCATTCAACCGGTCGCATATAAGTTATCTGTGCTGATAAATAATCATTAAAACGGTAACCAAGTAAGGTAATTCTTGCAGCTATATGAGGAACTTTTACCTCCTGAGCAGTATATCCTGTTTCAAGATGTGCATTTGAAAAAGGATAATTTATGTATCCTATATTAACACCAAAATATGCTTTTGAAAGAAAAGATGGATATTGCACTCTTGAATCCTGAGCATAAAGATGTTGAAATGAATAAAAAAGTATTAAAACAAAAATACAAATGAATTTATTTTTTTTTATCATGATTGCTTTTAAAATAAATGTTATAGCTGTAAAATATTTATTATTTTGAAAATCAATTTAAAATTTCTTTTAGCTATTTAATGCAAAAATAATTATTTTATTTAGAATTTTCTAATTCAATTTATTATTAAGATAATAGCTTAAATTTCAGACAATAAAGTAAGCGATTTGTATTTTAAAATAATTATTTTTTTGGATGACTTAAATTCTTAATTTTGCATACCTATTTGAAAATATTCATAAAAAAAACATAGTATATGACAAAATCTGAACAAATCATGGAATTAGAGCATCATTACGGTGCTCACAATTATCATCCACTACCAGTAGTATTAGCAAAAGGTGAAGGCCCATTTGTATGGGATGTAGAAGGCAAAAAATACTTTGACTTTCTTTCGGCTTATTCAGCAGTAAATCAAGGACATTGTCATCCAAAAATTGTAAATGCATTGATTGAACAAGCTAAAACAATGACTCTGACCTCACGTGCGTTTTACAACGATTGCTTAGGTCCTTATGAAAAATTTGTTACTGAATATTTTGGTTTCGACAAAGTATTACCAATGAATACAGGAGCTGAAGCTGACGAAACAGCATTGAAACTGATTCGTAAATGGGCTTACATGAAAAAAGGTATTGCTGAAAATCAAGCTAAAATTATTGTTTGTAATGATAATTTCCATGGCCGTACTATCAGTATTATTTCAATGTCAACAGATCCTGATGCTTATAATGGTTTTGGGCCATACACACCTGGATTTATAAAAATTCCTTACAATGATATTCCTGCCTTGGAAAAAGCACTGGAAGATCCAAATATTGCAGGATTCTTAGTAGAACCTATTCAGGGTGAAGCAGGTGTTTATGTACCTGATGCCGGATATTTGAAAAAAGCATTTGATTTATGTAAATCTAAAAATGTATTATTTGTAGCAGATGAAGTACAGACTGGGATTGCACGTACCGGTAAATTACTCGCATGCGACCACGAAGGTGTTCATCCTGATATTTTAATCCTGGGTAAAGCATTGTCAGGTGGAGTTATTCCTGTATCTGCCGTATTGGCTAATGACGAAATTATGCTTTGCATAAAACCTGGTGAACATGGATCTACTTTTGGTGGAAATCCATTGGCTGCTAAAGTTGCAGTTGCTGCTTTACAAGTTGTTACAGATGAAAAACTAGCTGAAAAAGCTGAATTTTTAGGAAATATTTTCAGAGAGGAAATTCGCAAAATTGACTCTGAAATGATAGAATTGGTAAGAGGAAAAGGATTATTAAACGCTATCATTATCAAACCTAAAGATGGAAAAGAAGCATGGGATGTATGCTTGAAAATGGCAGAAAATGGTTTACTTGCAAAACCAACTCATGGTCATATTATTCGCTTTGCACCACCATTGGTTATTACAGAAGCTCAATTAAGAGAAGCTGTTGAAATTATTAAGAAATCTATATTGTCTTTCTAAATTTTCAGAATAAATCATAAAAAAAGTCTCGTTTAGAACGGGACTTTTTTTTTAGAAAAATGAATTAATTATTCATTCCACTTGCTTTCATTTTACTTAATATAAGAAATCTTTGATCCTTTTTCAACTTGAAAACAAAATCAAAGCTTAGATTTAGTTAATTTTCTTAATATAGCATCTTCTGCGTATATGCTGACGTGGATTGTAGTCTTTCCAGATATCTATATTTTTATTATTTATTTCTAATACTGGATTTTGTATCGTCTTCTGAACTCCATTTTTAATATAGTTTCGCATTAACTCATCAAACATCAGAGCATTTAAACCTTTATTCTGCCAATCAGGACGAATTGCAATCAAATACATATCAATTACTTTGCAATTTTTCATAGCTTTTAATAAATGCCACCAGCCAAATGGGAAAAGCTGACCTTTAGCTTTTATGACTGCCTCTGATAAAGATGGCAATGTAATTCCGAAGCCTAACATTTCATTTGTTTCGTTACTCATTACACAAGAAATATATTCTGGATTTACATAAGATATATATTGCTTGGTAAATAATTCTATTTGTCTTTCAGATAGAGGTGCAAATCCATACAATGGTAAAAAGCTTTGATTTAACAATGTAAAGATTTCCAGCGCATAGGTTTTTAATTCTTTTGTGTTTTTAACTTTAAGTGTATGAACATTATATCTTTTTGCAACCATTTCTGCAATTTTTCTCAGCTTTTCAGGTTCTTCTTTAGGTACCTGGTATTCAAACTGTAACCAATCAATATCTTTCTGATAACCTAATTTATCGACAATCTCAGGATAATATGCATGATTATAAATAGTTGCATAAGTACCCAATTCATCAAATCCAAAGACAAGCATACCTTCCCTATCCATATCAGTAAATCCTAATGGTCCGTGAATTTCTTTGCAGCCATTTTCTTTACCCCATTGCTCAACAGTTTGTAATAATGCTTTTGCAACCGATTCATCATTAATAAAATCTATCCATCCGAATCTAACCCTATTTTCCTTCCAGCATTCATTAGCACGATGATTGATAATACCTCCAATTCGCCCGACAATTTCACCTTCTTTATATGCAAGCCAGTATCTGGCTTCACAAAACTCAAAAGCAGGGTTTTTCTCTTTAGAAAGACTTAATTTTTCATCCATATCTAATGAAGGTACCCAGTATGGATTATCTTTGTATAATTTGTATGGGAATCTTATAAATTTATTTATATCTGATTTGGTAATAACCTCTTTAATTTCAACTGTCATTTTATTTATTTTTTGATTTTATTTTAAGTTTTAAGCTTATAAATACCTAAACTTTAAGTAATTTGCAATATATCATTCAAAAAAAACAATATAAGATTTAGTTTTGTATTAATTCAAAAAAATTAATAATTACCACTAGATCTTTTATTTTTTATTCTGTAATTTTTCGAAATAGGTATCACATTTCGTCTTGATCTCATCTGGCCGTAAGAACCTCTTTTATAATATGAAGAACTTCCAACATGCTTATGTTTATTGTATTTCCCATTTCTTGGTGCTTCACAGGATATCATTATTGCTATTATTAATATCAATAATGAAAAAATAAAAGTAAGTCTGATATTTTTATACATAAGCATAATTATGTTTAATTTGGTTTGCTTAAAACTTTTTTGCTAAATTATAAATAAAAATCTTTTTCTGAAAAAAAATAAAATATAATTTTTCATACTGCGTTAAATTTAGTTAAAAAAACATTGATTTTAAAAATAAAAATCGTTCTTTGTAGCGAATTTATTACAATCTTAAATAGTAAATTAAAGCAGGATATGAAATTTTATATACTTAGAATTCTATTTACATCATTTTTATTTAGTATAAGTGTCTATATGTATGCTCAGGAGGATGTGTATAAGAAAATTGACCCTGTTTATGTTTATGAAACTACGAATGATAGTATTGATATTGCTTCAAATTTTTATTCTTTCTATGATTCATTAGCTGTTTTTTTTGAAGATGACACACTTTATAGTTCTTTCGATAATGAAATTATTCACTATCCTAAAGTAGACTTTTCAAAAAAAACTGATACTACTGTAATATTTTTGACGGATGCTTCAAAAAACAGTTTTTATGTAAATCCAAACAATGGTGAAATAACTTCTCGTTTTGGCTTACGCCATCGTCGCTATCATTATGGAACGGATATTAATCTTGAAACCGGAGATAGTGTTGTTAGTGCATTTGATGGAAGAGTGAGAATTACAAAACTCAGTCGGTCTTATGGTTACGTTATCGTACTACGCCATTTAAATGGTTTAGAAACATTATATGCCCATTTATCACAAATAAATGTAGTAAATGATCAATTGGTAAAAGCGGGAGAACTAATAGGTTTAGGTGGAAACACAGGTCATTCAAGGGGTAGCCATCTTCATTTCGAAATCCGATATCTGGGAGCTCCTATCAACCCTGAAGATATAATTAATTTTGAACAAAGAAAATTGATATCCAACAAATTAAATCTTACAGCTTATTATTTTAGATATCAAAAAGAAATTGAAAAGTTAAAAGAAGCCCGTTTTCATAAAGTTAAAAGTGGAGAATCTTTAGGAACAATTGCCAGAAAATACCATACATCAATTAACTCTTTACGAAAAATAAATCACCTTAAAAAATCATCAATGATTAGAGCAGGGTCAAAAATAAGAGTCAGATAGCATTGGCATTCATAATATTAAGCTAATAATTAATTTTAATTTTAAACATTAACTTTTCTACTTTAACCTTTTTTTCGGTATATACATTGGTCGTTCAGCTTCTCTTTTGGGACGGTTTACAGTTGTAGGTTTATGATTACGGGCATCAATATCTTCAATGAATAACCATTTTCCATTTTCATTTATAAATGCATCATAAATATTGGTTTCAGGAACATAAAATTGCTTCTGACCTTCTAATGATGGACTCAAAGGTACCAATCTGTCAAAAAGTATCATAGATGCTTTAATATTTTTCACCTCAAACCGTTTGCCTTTTATAGGTTTTTTCAATCTAACTTTTTCCTGATATTCCTGATTATCATATTTTAAACTCATTACAGCTTTAGTAGAATATTCAAAAATAATACGTTTCGGTTTATCTTTTCCTTTTCTGAATATTGGAGCTCCAAAAACAGGTTTGTTCCCTGATTTAAAACTAAGTACATCAATAAGTTTTTTAAATGACAGCCCATTGTTTCCATTCCAGCCCAACAAAGTATAATAATCTACTTCTCCGTTTTGAGTATGAATAATTTTATAATACAAAGCACCGTACCAATTATTTACATCTAGTGTTTGAAATTCAGGAGCAATAATATCACTTGATTTATCAATTAATTTAAAAACATCGTATTTCTTCTTTTTCTCATTGTAGGATTGTAAAAAAGCATAGTAATCAAAACTTCCATCTGATTTGGAAATTACCCAATTATAAATTTTAATATTATTATCAGGTGAAACAAGTCTGGCTATCGTTTTTATTGAATCAAACGGATATTCAAAAGATTTTTTCAGATATATTGCATCTTCAAGAAGGGAAGTGAATTTTTCATTGGCTTCAAATTTAATTCTGTCATTTTCACCATTTCGCATAATATTGCCTAATATTGCCAATGAGTCTTCATATTCACCAAAAGTCTCTCTTCCTTGTGAAAAAGAAAACTTAGTGAATAAAACACATAAGGATAGAAATATTAACAGACTCTTTTTCAATATTTTTTGTTATTTATTGTAGTAAATTCTTAAACGTTGAAATATTATATTTATTTTAGCAAAGATTTTACAAAGGTAAAAAAACAGTAGCATAATACAAATTTCTCATAAAATGAATCTGAACAGAAGAATAGAAGCATTTATTAAACTATCCGAACATTTACAAAATTTCCAAATAGATACGAATGAAAAAGACAATTTGATAGCAGCAATTAAGTTAGCTAGTATACATAATCAATGGTTTAGCATTAAAAATATTACGTTTTCTATCTCTTCAATTGCAGAAAGTATTAAAGCCGAATCCATAAATACCTGGATTAAGAATTATAATTTACCTGAGAATAATAATAATTCAAAAAAAATCGGAGTAATTATGGCTGGAAATCTACCTTTAGTAAGTTTTCATGATTTTTTTTATGTGTTGATATCAGGGAATCATGTAATTGCAAAATTATCATCTGATGACAAATATCTTTTACCGGCTATTGCAGAAAAGCTTATTGAATTTGAACCTGAATTTGCTGATTTTATTAGCTATACAGAAGGTAAACTCGAAAATTTTGATGCTATTATTGCCACTGGAAGTAATAATACAGCTCGTTATTTTGAATATTATTTCGGTAAATACCCCCATATTATCCGTAAAAACAGAAATGGAGTAGCTGTATTAAATGGAGATGAAAGTAAAGAAGATATTTCTTTGCTTTGTTATGACATTACGCGATATTTTGGAATGGGATGTCGTAATGTATCCAAATTGTATGTTCCTAAAGATTACAATTTTAATGATTTATTATTTACTTTAGCCGAACACAATGATATTCTGGACACTTCAAAATATTATAATAATTATGAATATTATAAATCCATTTACCTCATAAATTTATTGCCATTTTACGATAATGGCTCTACAATACTAAAAGAAGAAAAATTAATAGCCTCCCCTATTTCGGTAGTTTATTATGAGTTTTATGATAGCTTAAAAGATGTAAATCAGTTTTTGGATGAAAATAATGAACAGATTCAATGCATAGTATCAAATAATAATGAAATAAACAGAAGTATTCCTTTTGGAAATGCACAATCCCCCGGATTATTAGATTATGCGGATGGTGTGGATGTAATGGCGTTTTTATCAGATTTAAACTAATTCACTTTAAAGTAAAGAACTATCAAACAAAAGATATACTTGCTTTTACTTAGTTTTCTTTATTATTTTTAATTTAAAATCTATTTTTAATATAATAATAACTATTCAAAATCAGTATATAGTAAATATTTTTTGCGTATTTCCTTGAATTTTAATAAATCTGCTTGCCAGCTTTGTCTTATTTCATCCTCGGTTTTTCCTGAAATGATTTGTTTCCTGAGGGCATCTGAACCAGCTAACTTATCAAAAAAAGGAGTAAAGAATTCCCCTTTATCCGAAAGACGATGGTATAAATCAATCAACCAGAACAAATTAAGCTTCTTTTCGTTTTTAAGGATATCAATAGAATAATCACTAAGATCATAGCCAAAACAACGTTGATTCTTAAAAGGTGGCTCTGCACTCATGCCTTTGATAGCTTGAGGTGTAAAAGAGAAATTTGTACTATCCAGTTTAGGATGACCTAAAACCTCAAATGCATTCATAGTTCCTCTGCCTACGCTTACAACAGTTCCTTCAAACAAACATAGACTTGGATAAAGATAAATTGAACTCATAGTCATTAAATTAGGCGAAGGCTTTTCTGGAAGTGAATAAAAATCAGTATGATTATAGTTATTAACTGTAATTGTTTGTAATTTGCATTGGATTCCGTTTTTTAGCCATTTTTCTCCATTTATCATTTTAGCATATTCTGCAATAGTCATTCCATATACAATAGGAACAGGATGCATTCCAACAAATGAAGAATACTTAATGTCCAAAACCGGACCATCCACATAATAAGCATTAGGATTGGGTCTGTCCAACACCATAATTTCTATATTATTTTCAGCACAAGCTTCCATTACATAATGTAGTGTGGATATATAAGTATAAAATCTGGCACCCACATCCTGAATATCGAATACAACAATATCAATCCCTTGTAAATCTGATGGTTTTGGCTTTTTATTTTCTCCGTAGAGCGAAATAAGCGGAAGTTTGGTTTTATCATCTATTCTATTCTGAACTCTTTCACCTGCTTCCTGATCACCTCTGAATCCATGTTCAGGAGAAAAAACCTTTTTAATATGCAGTCCAAGACTCAACAAACTATCTACAAGATGAGTTTTCCCAATCATGGAAGTAGGATTGGCAACAATGGCAATCTGTTTGTTCTGCAAAAGAGGTATGTATCTCTCAGTTTGCTGCGCAGCTGTCTGAATTTCAACATTCTTTTTTGGTTTAGTGATAATTTTAAATTCCTGTGCACTTGCAGTAATCACAGAATATAAAAACAATAGCAGTATAATTTTTTTGTGTAGCATTTTATATATTCAGATTTTAAATTCACATTTCACAGACAGTTAATCTAATTGTTTTGTTGTCTTAACTAAGTATATTATTAGTTATTGTTTAGTTTTATTCATTTTTCAACTGTATTTTTATAAGCAATCCTGTATTTGCATTAAAGAAAAATTATGTAGATTTGTAAAATTAAATAAATATTCCATTGAATCTAGAATTTTTCATTGCCCAAAGGTTTTTAAGCAAAAATAAGAAAAATATTTCTCAACCCATCATTCGGGTAGCTATTACAGGCATTGCACTTGGAGTGGCTGTTATGATACTTTCTGTGGCAGTAGTAACCGGCTTTCAACAAAAAATAACAGAAAAAGTAATTGGCTTTGGCGGACATATCCAAATTGGTAATTTTGATTTGAACCATTCCTTTGAATCACTTCCTGTTGAAAAAAACAAGGAAATGGTGAATGATTTGAGAAACATCAAAGGAATTACCCATGTTCAGGTATATGCCAATAAAGCCGGAATGATTAAAACTGACGATCAAATTCAGGGCTTTATACTAAAAGGTGTGGGAAGCGATTTCGACTGGAGTTTTATGAAAAAAAACATGGTTGAAGGTAATATTTTCAATGTGAATGACAGTGGAAAAACCATGGATATAATCGTTTCAAAATTTTTGGCTGATAAACTAAAACTAAAGCTAAACGACAAACTTAAAACCTATTTTATTGGTGATGAAGGTTTAAAAGGAAGACCTTTTGTTATTAAAGGCATCTACGAAACCGGACTGGAAGATTTTGACAAAAGATTTGTATTCGCTGATATCGCTCATATCCAAAAATTAAACCAATGGGATGCAAACAAAGTGGATGGTTACGAAGTACTGATTAAAGATTTTGATCAGCTTGATATCGTTGGTAAAGAAGTATATCAGGTAATTGGCTACAATTTGAATGCTAAAACCATCAAAGAACTTCATCCAGAAATCTTTGACTGGCTCGGACTTACCAATATGAACGTTATCGTAATTATCGTAATTATTGCAATGATTTCATCAGTAACTATGATTTCTACGTTGTTGATTCTGATACTTGAAAAAACCAATCTTATTGGTACTTTAAAAGCCATGGGTGCAAACAACCTCAGCATTCGAAAAATATTTATATACAATGCATTGTACATTTGCCTTTTGGGAATGATTTGGGGAAATTTGATTGCAATTACACTGGGTATGTTACAAGATAAATTTGGCATCCTCAAACTTGACCAGACTTCTTATTTTGTAAAAACAGTTCCCATCAACCTCAACCTATTCCATATTCTACTTATAAATACTGGAACCATAGTAGTTTGTACATTAGCATTGATGATTCCTTCCTATATTGTTTCTAAAATTACAGTGGTGAAGGCGATTAGGTTTAGTTAATAGTTACTTAGTTCTTGTAGTATTTTAAAAGTTTAAATTAACAGGAACAGAAACTTAATATGGAAATAGCTAGTATCCATTTCTTAAATAATGGACATTTAAAAAAAACTATGAAACAATATAAAATTGAAAGGGCAAAAATAATAATGCATTTAATTTAAAATCATTATGATAAAGATTTATGACTTTAGTAATCATTCAATTAAATATGAAAATTTATGGTTTTTTATTATTGTTGTTATTATTCTAATTCTCGTTTATTGTAATCAATATATTAACCAAGAATCAAAATTCAGTAATTTATTAAAGAAAAAACCTTTTGAATACCTTTTTTTGGGAAAAGAAGATTTTGACAACAAAAATAAAGTTAATATTGGAATATTATTTTGCTTTCTATTATCCTTTTTCATATTAGTTTCAATCTTTCAGCCTTATTTATATCGGAATTACTTAAAATACTTTAAAGAAACAAAAAGCATATCAGGGAAAGTAAATTCATTAACAAAAATGAATAATTTTAATATTTACTTTTTTAAAGTTAAAAATCAGAACTTTTCAGTTTTTGAAAGCAATTTTATTACAAATAGAAACATTTATGATAACGATTCAGTTCGAATTACATATTTTGAAGATAAAAATAATTTGGAAATAAATCTAAAGATTATTAAAATAGAGTTATTTAACCCTTAGGTTTTAGATTTAAATATTTTAATTATTTATAGCTTCATGAATTTATCAGGTTTTAACTCATGTTTGTCACCTTTTAAAACTGACTAAATCCTAATCAATAATTTATAAGCGATTCAACCAAAAAAAAGAAAACAGTTGAAGACTAATTTTTGAGCAATAGTTTGCCAACAGTAATGCTATCATTAATTATCAGTTTATATAAATACATACCTGATTGATAGTTAGCTGCTGAAAAAACAATATCCTTCTCCCCTTTTGATTGTTTTTCATTCACCAAATGCTGTAATACTTTTCCTGAAATATCCAATATAAGCAAACTAACATCTGAAGTTTCAGAAATAAAATACTTTATTTTTGCCTGATTTGTGAATGGATTGGGTGTAACTTTAACATTGTAAATATTATTAGGACTTTCATTAATCCCTGAATTGTCAAAATATACAATATTTGAAGTATCTGAACTATGTCCGTTTAAGGTAACTATTGAGAAATAGTATCCAGTTTGCAAAACATGATAAGTAGTTTGATTAGCACCTACAATAAGACCTGTGGCTAAATTATACCATTGATTACCTACTGGAGCATCAGAAAAAACAGTATCTGCAATAAGCGTAATAGTGGGTGTGGCAGGAGTTGCAAAGGCTTGAGATAATTCAACACTCCAGCCAAAAATATAGCCGTTATCAATGGCCCAATCATCAGTAATCTGCATACTCCATTTACCATTTAGAGGACAACCAATTAAAGAAGCAAAACTACTATCGGGTTTCATATAATTTAAATGATTATAAACATTAGTGGAATCTACAGTTATGTTTCCATTTACCATTACAGTCCCTAAGCTTGTACTTGAACCCAGCTGATTCAATGTCATATTATTACCGGGATATAAATCAGACCAGCAATAGTTCCATCCAAAACCAGCAATATTATTTACAGGAAGACAACCATTGTCATAGCTACCATGGTTTACTTCACCATAAGGAATACCTAAAAAGCTGTTACCTGCATGATTGTTTGCATCTAAAACCATAGACTGGCCGTTAGGACAAAATATTTTAAAACCCAAATCACCGGAGAAACTATGTTCAATGTTTACACAGATTGACAAAATATCACTGGCATTGTGAATGGTGTCAGTCATTGCAAAAGAGTTTACGTCTATACTTGCATTATATACATTTGGAAGACAAGCAGGTCCGTCAGGAATAAACATTGTACTGTCAAAACTAAAATTAACAGATTGTGCATTTACAAAGAAAGTATAAAACACAAAAAAACTTACTGATAAAAAATTTTTCATATTGAAATATTTTATAGATTGATAGTTAAAATCAATGAGTTATAATGTTGATTTCCAAAAATATAACTCTATTTATATTTAGAAACAATAACTTTCATTTACATTTGTATCTTTGAATATAGTTTGAAACAATTCCTTAAATAAGATTTGCTAAATTAGTTATTTATGAAATAGAAACATATTTTATACTGATATTTATCAACATAAAAGCAAAATTTAAAAAATCTCATTTACCCAATATTTATAAACTGGTTTAAAATTTGCTAAATTTAGCTTTCACTAATTTCATTATCTTTGCAGCAATTTCAATGAAAAAATATGCAGAATTTAGCTTTCCAAATAAAAGATATTCTTAAAACCGCCTTACCTTCGGCATTTAAAACTGTTGTCTGGTTATTGAGTTTAATGATTCCGATTTCGTTACTGGTTACGCTATTACAATACTATGGTATAATCAGTTGGGCAGCAAAATTACTTAATCCTTTGTTTCATTATTTAGGATTATCAGGCCAATGTGCTTTCGTTTTCCTTACAAGTATTTTTCTAAATATCTATTCAGCCATTGCAGTAATCACGAGTCTTTCTCTATCAATTCGTGAAATTACAATCGTAGCATTGATGTGTCTGATCTCTCACAATATGATTATTGAAACCATCATTCAAAGCAAAACAGGTTCATCGGGTATGAAAATGGTTTTCATCAGATTATTTTCAAGTATTTTTGCTGCAATTGTACTTAATTATCTTCTTCCGGTTGAAAGCATTAAAGTTTTCAACCAGCAGATGATTGAGAATCATCCAGCTAATTTATGGTTACTTATTGAAGATTGGGGTATAAAAATGTTTTTTCTTTCAGTCAAAGTGATAGTATTTGTTTCAGGATTAATGATATTACAAAAGATACTGGAAAAATCAGGTATTATCGAAATTATTTCAAAAATCATGGCTCCGTTTCTCAAAATCATGGGCTTACCTGTCAGAACTTCCTTTTTATGGATAGTTGCCAATGTTTTGGGGTTGGCTTATGGTTCTGCAATTATGATAGACGAACTGGAAAAAGGCAAAATCACCAAAGAAGAAAATGATATGCTTAACCATCATGTTGCTATTTCACACTCCCTTCTCGAAGATACCCTTTTATTTATGACAATAGGCGTTTCTGCATTCTGGATAACTGTTCCCCGTATTCTACTTGCAATTGCCATTGTATGGATATACAGAATCTGGAAAAGCCTCAGCTTAAAACTTAAAAATTAAAACATTACCACTTAAAACTATTTACAATACTTGTATAACAAACTATATGCTTCTGTAATTCCCAGCTCACCGGCTTTGCTGAAATCAGGACATGCATTTTCTTTATCACCAAGAAATATATACAATAATCCTCTGTTGTAATAAGCCTCTCCATTGGTTTTGTCGAAATAAATACAACTACTGTAATCTGTAATAGCACCATTTATATCATTTAACAATGTTTTTGTATAAGCGCGGTTAAAATAAGCAAAAGTAAATTTCTTATTTTTTTCAATAGAGGAGGAATACTCATCTATAGCTAGTTGAAAGTTTTTACTCAAACCTATTTGTGGTTTATTTTCAACAAAAGGATTATTATATTCAATATTTTCTTCCTGTTCACCCATTTTAACGTACAGATTCCCTTTTAAAAACAAAGACAGATAGAAATATTCAGAAGTATCGGCTATTTTTGAGGCAGTTTGGAGCGCTTCACTATAATTCTTCAGTAAACCAGACAAAACAGTATTCCACATACAATTGGATGCAGAGTTAATCTTGTTTTGAGGGGTAAGAGAATCAAGTAAAGTTTTCATTTCTGCAATATTTTCGTAACTCAGACGATTGGCAGTATTATCTATTCTTAATTTAAGGTTTATATTTTTGTTTTGATTCAATTCCTCAATCTGTTCATTGTATTTAACAAGTGAAGGAATTTCATTATCAGGGATTATAGTATAAATACTTTTTTGCATAATTTTAAAAGATTTAAACTGCACATGCCCGTCATTGCTATCCATTGCCTGAGATTCTGATCTAAAATCAATTAAAGGTAATAGATAAAGAGAATCTGCAGAATAAGAAATTAAGGTATCACTATTAATTTTGTATAAATAGGATGCAACTTTACGGTCATTATCAGCTTCTTTATATTTCTTAAGCTGCATAAAAATATTTGAACGTAAAACATAAGCTTTCTGATATTTAGGATATAATTCGATTACTTTGGAAAAATCGTCTAATGCACCTCTAAAATCTGATAAGAATTGCTTTACAATGGCTCGGTTGTAATAAGCATAAATATTAAAAGGGTTTATTTTAACCACATGATTATAATCGTTCAGGGCTTCAACATATTTCTCTTTATCTGCAAAAAGCGCAGCCCTGTTATAATAACATTCAGAATAATAAGGATTTAAATAAATAACTTTATTATAATTATTCATAGCTTTTTCATAATTTTTTAATTTATGATAATATAAAGCAAGATTATAATATGCCAGTATATGTGTAGAATCTTTAGTAATTACAAATTCATAATCATCTTTTGCAGCCAGTGTATCTTTGTTGTTTTGTTCAATAAAACCTCTGATAATAAATGCATTCAGATTAAAAGGTGAAATACTTATGGATTTATTTATGCTGATAAGTGCTTTTTCAAAATTTTTCATATCCGCTTCAAGCAGACTTTTATTCAGATAAGCATTCCCATTTTCACCATTCAAAAAAATAGCAGTTTTAAAATCATGCATAGCATTGGTAGTATCTTTCAGTACATTATAAACATAACCTCTTGCGACATAAAAATCAGAATTGGTAACATTATAACTAATCGCTTTATTTATATCTGATAAAGCACTATAAAAATCTTTAAAGTCTATTTTCTGAATGCAACGATAATAGTAAGCTTTGCTATAACCGGGATGTAGCTGAATTGTAGTTGAAAAATCTTTAAAAGCTCCTATATTATCACCAAGCTCCTTTTTAGACAATCCTCTAAGGAAATAGGTGAAATGATTTGCGGGGTTTTTATCAATTTCCTTATTCAATAATAGAATCGCAGAAGTATAATTACTCTTTAAAATTTCGTCTTCAGCTTTTTGAATAAGGTTATCTTTAATAAATTGCGACTGCAAATTACTACTAAGCAACAAGAATACAAAGAAAATTATGTAAATTAAACCTGACTTTTGAAAATACATTTTGTAATTTTGCTGTTCTATAATAATTTGGACTATTTATTTTAATTCCTTTGAATTAACTTTTTTTTATTTTATTTATTGTATTCAAACTGCAAAAATAGGTGAAATCCAAAATTTAAAAGGTCAAATACAGAAATTAAAAGATTTACTTTCTAAATTTAAATACAAAATTCTATCTATTCATTTATCAGTCTGAATCATACAGCTTGTTTTTCAGATTTTATATCTAAAACAATTTACTTGAAACTAAAAACAATTTTATAAATCGTCCATATTCTAAAGGATACTAAAAGAAATGAATTTATTGATAGTAATTCCATAAGTGAAACCAGAATAAAAAAATCAAACTTATAACTTTAAAAACATATATTTCTGCAGTTTAACAATATCAATTCTTATGAAAGCAATTATAATTGGAGCCAGTGGTTTAATCGGTAAAAAACTACTGAGTTTAATAGAAAATGATAACTACTTCGATATAATTGAAGTGTGGGCAAGAAAGCCTTTAAAAACTAATAATCATAAAACCGTTGTAAAAATTATTGATTTCAATCAATTTCCGGATATGACAGATACAAATGCTGTATTTTGCTGTATTGGCACAACCATCAAAAAAGCAGGAAGCCAGGAAGCTTTTCGTAAGGTAGATTTTGATATCCCTGTTTCTATTGCTGAACAGTGTCAAAAAAGCAAAGTTGAAAAACTTTTTGTAATTTCCTCATTAGGTGCTAATCAGGCATCAGGAAACAACTATCTAAAAACCAAAGGTGAAATGGAAATTGCACTTACCCTGTTTAATATCCCTACTATTATAATATTAAGACCTTCTATGCTTTTAGGTAAACGTGAAGAATTCAGGTTTGGAGAACTTATTGGTAAATTTATAATCCAGTTTATCGGATTCTTTTTGTTAGGTAAAATGAAAAAATACAGAGGAATACAAGCATTAACAGTAGCTCATTCAATGTTAAATATTGCTAAGAAAAGTAATACTGGCATTACAATATTAGAATCCGATAAAATTGAAAACCTAGGAAGATAATTCCAAATTATAATACCAATAAATTACTTATTCAATTTTTATCATAATTTTCAGAACATCTCTCTTTCCATTTACACAACTTATTTTAATCCATGTTAGTAAATGATATAATTAAATGGGTATCCACTCATCTGCTGTAAATATTTCTTTTTTATAATAAATCCCCAACAACACAAGCGCTTTATTAATTGATTCTAATTTAAGAAATGATTATTCTATACTATTTTTTCTTTTTAAACTGACATTAAAAGAAATTAAAATTTCCAACATATTTTTGAACCAAACATTCTTGGTGCACCCGGTATTTGAGTAGGGTCGCCAAATAAACTACCGCTATTTCCTGCGCTTACAATAAATTCTTCAGCTAACAAATTACTTCCCCAAAATGAAAGTGTAAAATGCTTATATTCTATACCAGCTCTTAAGTTAAGTAAACCGTAAGCCTTTTGTTCAATGTTAGTTGTGTTTGCATCTTCAAAAAATATTTTAGTTTTATATGAATACGATGGAGTTGCAAATAAAAATAAGTCTTTGGCAATTTCAGTTCTTGCATTCAAGCCAATTGCAAAACTGTGTTCAGGTGTAAGCCTGAACATGTGACTGGCATATTCCTGTTTGATACCATCCACATCATTGTCAGCAAATCGGGCATGAATAAAGGCATAATTTCCAAAAATTTGAATTCCACTTAATATAGCATATTTTACATTTATTTCTACACCATAAGCAGAAGCTTTTCCTCCGTCTTTTAAGATATAATTAAACTGGCCGGTTCCGGAATTAGCAATCCATGCAGATGTTTGAAAATCTAAATAGCTATAATAATAAGCGCCAATATCAAACCATAAACGTTGCTTAATGACTGTTTTATATCCCAAATCAAAACTATTAACTGTTTCTGCATCAATAATTTGTTTTTCACCCGCTGAAGTAAATTGCAGTACTTTGGGACGACGACCTTTAGCATAGCCGGCAAAAAGCATAGAATTTTCACTGAAAGAATATTTCAACCCTCCACGATAGGTAAACGCCATTGTTGTTGTGTTGATATCTTTTTCTTTAACAGGTTTAAAAAATAAATTGGGATAAAAACCTGAAAGATATCCTAAGGTTGAAGGGCTACCACCGCTCATTTGTGATTGATTGGTCAAATCAATCCAATCATTAATTAACCGAATACCCGCAGTAATACTCAGTTTATCTGTCAGTTGATAATTAGCATCAGCAAAACCTTCGAGAGACAGATTACTGGCAATGTTTTTGTTTTCTTCCTGATGATTTGTACCTAATGGACTTCCTGCTATCGGACCTAATCTGGGGTCAAGCGGAAGATTGGTCATAGGAAAAGGCTGACCATTTGGCAATACAAGATAGCCTGTATTAAGAAACAAATGAACCATATTTTGTTCATTGGGAGAAAACCAAAAATTTTGGCTTGCTTTTTCAGTCCAGAAACTTCCACCTATACTTCCTGTAATTTTACTTTTTATTGAGTAATTGAACCTTAATTCCTGAAAAAACTGCTTTGCCCCATCATCTTCGCTCATATCAATTGCAGCAGCAGCTGTTCCGTCTCCGTCCCAGCGTGAATAAGTTGAAATATTACGATACGAACTAATGGAAGTCAGGTAATTGTTCTTATTAATTGAATGTTTTATTGTGAGTGTCGCATCAAAAATATCGCGATTGTTAGCAAGCTTATTGCCTTGTTCAAGAGAAGCAACATAATCAAATGGATTTTTACTGCCTTCGGTGTTTGGATAGCTCATACTCATAAAACCAAGTCCAGGATTATCATCTTTTTGATAATTCATGACAACATCAATTTTATTCGTTGCAGTTGGCAAATAACTAAATGACAACCTGGCTGCCTTAGAGTTCTTCCCGTTTAAATTCCCACCAAAAGTATTTTTAATATAACCATCCTGATAATCATAAATCCCGGCAATACGAAGCAATAATTTGTCTTTTATTATAGGAGTATTAATTGCAGCATTTAATTCTTTTTGATTGAAATTACCTATTCCTATTGTAAAGTATCCACCGTAATCATTAACTGGTTTTTTGCTCATATAGTTAATAGCTCCAATTTGAGATCCTCTCCCAAAAAGTGTTCCCTGTGGACCTTTCAATACATCAATCTGTTGCATATCAAAAATTTCTACAGCAGAACCATTAGCCCTACTAATAGGAACATTATTATAGAATATTGAAACTCTGGGTTGAGCAGCCGGACTAACTTCGTCACTTGTGAGACCACGAATAACAAAACTTGGCCGGTCACTTCCCTGCATTCTAATCTGCAAGCCAGGAACATATTCTGATAGTTTATCAAGTTCTGTAATGTTATTATCTTCAATAAATTTAGCGTTAATAACAGTCATAGAAATTGGAACATCGATTATCTGCTGTTCCCGTTTTTGTGATGTAACAGTCACAGCATCTAATTGAACAGCATTATGCTCCAACGTCAAATCCAACTGATTTTGACCTGTTTGTATTTCTAAATATACTGTTTTGGATTCATAACCCATAAAAGAAGCCCTTAATGTTATTTTACCTGAAGGAACTTCAGTAAAAAGATATTCACCTTTTTCGTTTACATTAACGCCAAGGCTTGTACCAATGATAATTACACTTGCTCCGGAAAGTTGATTTTCATCTGAATCCAGGATTTTCCCATGTAAGCTACTTTTTTGTGCATACGAAAATGAAGTGAAAAAGAATAGAATAAAAAGTAAGGATGATATTGATTTTGGCATATTTTTATTAATTTTAAGTTTTGGCAAATTTAATAAATAAAGATGTTTGGAACAAATCTAATAGTTTTATCGAAAAAAGGATAAATAATTATTACCATTAAGAAATACTTACTATTTATTTTAGCATTTTTTAAGGTTAAAACATCTAATAAAGACATTAACAGCTAATTGAATTAAATATAGGAAACAGTATGGTAAATTTTTACATTAAATTTGACTAAACTAAAAGTTGCATTTGTGCCTTGAATTCAACTTTTAGAATATTTAAGCCAAATTAAAAATCAATTTATTACTTTTGTCTAAACATAATAATATTTGATAATAGCTTTTATGATTAAACACAGTTTAAATTGATACTATAAGGTTAATATAATTGCCACTATAAAAAAATATTAAAAATATTATTCGATGAATTATCAATAAAATTACAATTCATTTATTAATATTCACATTAACAAATAGTTCGTTATTCGACAACCTATAAAGGTTATAAGATTACAATAATTTAAAATTATAATTTGAAATTATATTGCAATATGAATTGGCATCTTTTTAAACTTGAGAAATTATATCTGGATTGTATTGATAAAGATGGGAATTGTTTTATTGTCTATTGGGCAAATCTTGATTTTTACTTTATTAACCTCAAATATTCCGGATCAATATTTTCTGATTCCCTGAATAAAAGCATTGAAAACTCAAGTTTAAAAAGAATACAGAAACCTATCATTAATAATTTAATCCATTTTAATAACGCCTCACTTCATTTGAATGCTAATTGGGAAAGAAAGGAAAAAGCTGTCTCATTACTATTATATAAAGATGAAAAAGGAAAATATGTAAACTGGAATTGTCATCATCCAAAAACAATGACAAATATTATATATAATGGAAATACTTTTCAGGGCTGGGGTTATGCTGAAACCTTAACAATGAATATAAAACCCTGGCAATTACCCATAGATGAACTGCGTTGGGGTCGTTATTTATCTGAAAATAATACAATTATATGGATTCACTGGAAAGGTAATTATCCGGTAAATAAGGTCTTTTACAACGGGATTCTTTTTGAAGATGCAGTTTTTGATGAAAAAAGTATTTGCTTTGATCAGAGGAGAACTTTAGTTGAATTCCAAAATAAAACAATTATAAGAAAAGGAAAAATAGCAAATGTATTGGCAAGAATGCCTTGGTTAAAACTAATATTCAACAGAAAAATTCTTAATACAATAGAAATTAAATACAAAGCAAAATCATCTTTAAGTATAAATACAAAAGTTATTGATAATGGTTGGTCACTATTTGAAATAGTTGAATGGTGAAACAAAATAATTTACAAAAATGAAAACAAAAACGATAATACTGAAAATATTCTACGGGAGTATTTTCATAGTTGTAATTCCAGTACTTCTGATAATTTGGGCAAATTTCACAGCATCAAATATTCAATTACCTGTTCCTGCAAATCAGATTTTAAATTATACTAGTTTTATTTTTGGTGGAATTTTTATTATTTCAGGGATGTTAAACCTATGGATATACGGCAAAGGACTGCCAATGAATGCATTCCCACCAAAATACTTTGTCAGCAATGGAGTTTATAGCATTACGAAAAACCCAATCTATCTTGGAAGCATTATCCTTTGTTTTAGTTTTTCTGCTATCATGCAGTCATCTTCTGGATTTTGGCTTATTAGTCCTATTTTTACATTAATGATTATAGCTTATACGATTGGTTTCGAAAACGAAAGAACAACTAAAGTAGTCGGGCATAAAAACTACAGTGCTTTTTTATCTATTGTTGATAATTCAGAAATGGCTGTTAGTAATAAAGATAGGGTTGCCTCTTATTTTATTGTCTTTTTACCATGGTTACTCATTTACGAAGCTTTCATTTTTTTATGAGCCCCAAAAGATGCTATCTATTCTAATATGACAATAGAGTATCAGTTTCCTGTTATAGAATTATCGACTATTTTTTATATTTCAACATATTTCTTTGCATTATTGATTCCATTTATTATTAAATCAAAAAAAGTAATGCGAGCATTTGAAATCGATATATACTTAGCTACTGCTATTTCCACTTTACTTTACTTTTTACTGCCTTTTATAGTTAAACAACAAAGTTTCACGCCTCATGGTTTTTGGGGAAGATTATTATTGTTTGATCGCTCTTCCGATGGTGTGAGTGCAGCTTTTCCTGCATTTCATGTAATATGGGCATTTATTTCCGCTCAGTATTTTTCAATTCGTTATAAAAAAACAAAATACCTGTGGTATTTTTTAGCTCTATTGGTATCAATTAGTTGTATAAGTACTGGCAATCATTCAATATTTGATGTAATTGCAGGAATTATTGTTTTTTTAATTGTAAAATTCAGATTTCAGATTTGGAATCTCATCCGTTTTCAAACTGAACGCCTGGCAAATAGTTGGAAAGAATGGAGATTTGGACCGATACGTATAATTAATCATGGGTTTTATACAGGAATTGGTGGATTTGTAGGAATATTAATGATTGGCTCTTTTTTAGGAAGTCAATATGCAGTAGCTGGTTTTATTATTGGTATTTCCGGAGTTATAGGAGCCGCTTTATGGGCACAGTTTATTGAAGGTTCGCCCAAATTACAAAGACCTTATGGCTATTATGGTGGTGTCATTGGAATATTTACAGCTGGTGCTTTGATGATGTTAGTATTTCAACTGAATTTTTTTATTTTAATTGCAGCCTCTGCAATGGCCGCACCCTGGGTTCAGGTGTTGGGACGTCTGCGTTGTCTTGTTCAGGGATGTTGTCATGGAAAACCAACAAATGAAAAGCTGGGAATTCATTTTACTCATCCATTATCAAGAGTTAATAAAATATCAGGAATGCATGGCAGATCTCTGCATCCAACCCAGCTCTATTCAATAGCTACAAATATAATTACAGGTTTGGTTCTTATCAGATTATATAATCTGGAGATGTCATCTGCATTTATTATTGGAATTTATCTAATATTGAATGGAATTGGCCGTTTTGTTGAAGAATATTTCAGAGGAGAAGCTCAAACACCTTATTGGGCAGGAATGAGAATTTACCAGTGGATTGCAATAATAAATATAGTTCTGGGAGCTGTTTTTACATGTTTTCATTCAATCAGTATGCCTGTATTTCAATTGAATTCAGCTTCATTTTACTGGGCAATTGGAATGGGTATATGCGCAACTGTTGCATATGGTGTTGATTTCCCTGAATCCAATCGTCGATTTGCAAGATTAACCAGCATATAAATTATTACTAAATCAATATCATGTTTGGAATCAAAGAATAAACGAAACAAAACAAGCGAAATTAATTACGAATTTAAAAATTACGATTTTCCCCTATCTTCGAAGCAGGACTGACATCTAAGAATTTACTTACCAAAACAAGGTTTTAAAATAGTGCTTGGAATGGCAAGCAATACAATATAGCGAAGTCTGTCAAGAAAATATTTGGCTGAATGGTTATTTCGCTATATATAGTATTGCGCAGGGATTTTAAAAAAGTAGTTTTGAAGCAAATGATTGGCAGTCTTGAATTTTTGTTACTTTTGTTTCAAGACAAAAGTTTGAGAAAAAAATAAAAGCAAAATATACAAATAGGAATATCCCCTTCTTCTAAATGCTTAAAACCGTAATTCATGTTTCAAAACACTGATAATCATGCGAAATTTCTTAAAAAGTTTCTACAACCTGTTAAGTTTAATTTCACTGATTTAATTACATTTGTAAGGATTTATGGTAAAAACTCAAGCTTTTATTCCTGTTTTATCATTTTATTTTGACAGGCTATTTTAGACTACAACCTTATATTTTAATAAATTCAGGCGTATAATAAAAAAGCGATTCCTTTTAAAAGAGAAATCGCTTTTTTGAAAAATACAGAATAAATTCTTATTTTGGCTTTAAATTGTTAAGAATATATTATTTATCTTGTACCAGCACTGGTTTTCACAAACCATTTCTTTTTATTGCTATTCACATCAGAAGTTGATTCTGAAGTATTCCTGTGAGGACGGGAAGAATTATTGCGTTGTTGTTTAGGTGCTTTAACTGGATGATGATCAATTAATGGAAAAGGATGATCATTTATAACAGGGATTTTCTTTCCTATAAGTTTTTCAATATCACGCAAATAGGCTTTTTCATCAGCATCACAGAAAGAATATGCAGTGCCTTTTGCTCCAGCCCTACCAGTTCTTCCAATACGATGAACATAAGTTTCTGCTATATTGGAAATTTCGAAGTTTATTACAAATTCCATATCATCAATATCAATACCTCTGGCAGCAATATCGGTTGCAACCAATACTCTGGTAACTTTTTCTTTAAAATTTGACAAAGCACGCTGACGGGCATTTTGTGATTTATTACCATGAATAGCTTCCGCGCTTATTTTGTGTTTTTCAAGCATTTTCACTACTTTATCAGCACCATGTTTTGTTCTTGTAAAAACCAGCGCTGTTTTAATGTCTTCATCCTGCAGAATATCAATCAATAATGCAGTTTTGTTTCCATTGTCAACAAAATAAACATATTGTTTAATAATATCAACAGGAGTGGCAGAAGGTGTAATTTCAACCTTTGAAGGCTGATGTAATATTGTATTGGAAAGTTTAATAATTTCCAGGGGCATGGTTGCTGAGAAAAACAATGATTGTCTTTTGTGTGGTAAAGCAGCAATAATTCTTTTCACATCATGTATAAAGCCCATATCGAGCATACAATCCGCTTCATCGAGTACAAATATTTCAATGTCTCTCAACGAAATAAATCCTTGATTCATAAGATCGAGTAAACGTCCGGGTGTTGCCACCAGAATGTCAACACCTTTTTGTAAGGTGGATGTTTGCGGATTTTGATTAACACCTCCATAAATAACGGTTGAAGTTAATCCGGTGAAACGACCATAAGCCTGAAAGCTTTCGTTAATCTGTATAGCTAATTCGCGGGTAGGTGTAATAATCAGACTTCTGATTTTCCTTTTCCTATCGTAAGTTTTTGTTGCATGCAACAATTGAAGGATTGGAATAGCAAATGCTGCAGTTTTTCCGGTTCCTGTCTGGGCACAACCCAGCAAATCTGTTCCTCGCAATACAATAGGAATTGCTTCTTTTTGAATAGGCGTAGGGATTTCATAACCTTCTTGTTTTATTGATCTAAGAATAGGTTCAATGATGTTTAATGATTGAAATGGCATAATTTTTATTAAGGTAGATGTTTTAGAGAACCAAAACCTGACTATATTTTAGGGTGGGAAATGTCCGTATATGAATTTTTTTGCAAAGATACGGTTTTATATCGGATTAATAAGTTTTTTGTTTTTGATGTTTACTAGAAGGAATCCTTACAAGATTTAAAATCTTGTAAGGAATGGAAACAATATCTTTTTACCATTCAATTATATAACTGTATATTGTTTAGATTCAAATTAAATAAAAATTATTTCAAGATTTATATCAACTCTCAAAATTCCCAATAAATTAATATTTTAGCTTATTGATAAATCTATGTCATTTTATAATTTTTTAAGTAATTTTGTATTTGATTCATTATAACAATTCCTGCATTTACACGTTCACTATAAAAATAGAACCATAAAATATGACAGATAAAATATGCATCTTATGGGCTGACGATGAAATTGATTTATTAAAGCCTCACGTAATGTTTTTAACAGCAAAAGGTTACCATGTAATAACCACTAATAGTGGTGGAGAAGCCTTAGAATTAGTAAAATCCAATGATGTTGATATTATTTTCCTCGACGAACAAATGCCGGGTTTATCAGGAATTGAGACCTTGATTCAAATGAAAAATATAGTTCCTAACATTCCTGTAGTCATGATTACCAAAAGTGAAGAGGAATCGATAATGGAGGACGCAATAGGATCAAAAATATCTGATTATCTTATTAAACCGGTTAATCCAAATCAAATTATACTTTGCTTAAAGAAAAATCTGGAAACCAAGCGATTACAAAGCGAAAAAGCCAGTCTTTCCTATCAACAGGAATTTCGTAAAATAAGCATGGAAGTTTCAGGCAGATTAAATTTTGAGGAATGGATTGACGTTTATAAAAAACTTGTCTATTGGGAATTAGAACTGGGAAAATCACAGGATCCTGGCATCATTGAAATTCTTAAAATGCAGAAGAATGAAGCTAATCAACAGTTTTGTAAATACATTGAACGCAACTATACCGATTGGCTTAAACCTCAAACCAATGAGAAACCAATTCAATCGCATACTATACTTAAAGAAAAAGTATTCCCTTTATTAAAAGATAATAAACCTACTTTCTTATTAGTCGTTGATAATCTAAGATATGATCAATGGAAAACTTTACAGCCCAAAATTGAAGAATATTTGCGCGTTGACAATGATGAAATTTATTACAGTATATTGCCATCTGTAACACAATATGCGCGTAACTCATTATTTGCCGGCTTATTACCTTCTGAAATAGAAAAAAAATACCCTCAGCTATGGCTCAATGAAGATGAAGAAGGAACAAAAAACCAGTTTGAACCTGATTTAATGAATGAATACCTCAGAAGATTTGGTTATGATATCAAAACTTCATATCATAAAGTACTGAATATGAATTTTGGAAAAAAATTAGTTGACAACCTCCCTAATTTAATGTCAAACAAACTGAATGTGATTGTTTATAATTTTGTAGATATGCTTTCTCATGCCCGTACTGAAATGGATATCATCAGGGAACTGGCAGATGATGAGTCTGCTTACCGTTCATTAACACTTTCATGGTTCGAACACTCTCCATTATTTGATATTATTAAATTTTTAGGTTCTAAAAATGTAAATGTAGTAATTACTACCGATCATGGCTCCATTAAAGTAAATAATCCTGTTAAAGTAAAAGGTGATAAAACCACCAATACTAATCTGCGTTTTAAGATTGGCAAAATGCTGGATTACAATCCAAAAGATGTTTTTGAAATAAAAAACCCACAGGATGCCTATTTACCTAAATTAAATGTAAGTTCATCCTATATATTCACCAGAAGTAATGATTTCTTTGCTTATCCAAACAACTATAATTATTATGTAAGTTATTATCTTAATACTTTTCAGCATGGTGGTATTTCGATGGAAGAATTATTAATTCCTATTATCACTTTAAAAAACAAATAATTATCACAATAGAAATAGCAGAAATATTCAAAAAGCCTGAATTACGATTATGTATTTCAGGCTTTTTATTTACAATTAGTTTTTATCGATACTTTTTAATTATCTTTGAATGCATAAATTTAAAAAATATGAAGCATACTTTTCAAGATATTACACTAAATAAGCTACCTCAGATTGCTGAAGAAATTATTGAATTATATAAAGATGATAGAATCTTTGCTTTCTTTGGGAAAATGGGTGCAGGAAAAACAACCTTAATAAAAGAAATCTGCAACTATCTAAAAGTTGAAGATATTGTTTGCAGTCCTACATTTGCAATTGTAAATGAATACCATACTATCGATGATGAAAGTATTTTTCATTTCGATTTTTATCGTTTAAAATCAATAAAAGAAGCTTTTGATATTGGATATGAAGACTATTTTTTCAGTGGAAATTATTGTTTTATCGAGTGGTCTGAAAAAATTACAGAACTTTTACCTCAAAATTTCGTAAAAATACAGATTGATGAAAATGAAGATGATGCACGTCGAAGTATCATTTCCGAAAAATTTTAAATTATGGACACTAAACAAAATACATTTGTAAAATATGCAGATGGAATACTACCTCAGGAAGAAATGCTTGAAATAAAGAGACAGCAAACTTCATTAACGATTGGTGTTCCAAAAGAATTTGTCAAAAGTGAAAACCGTATTGCTTTAGTACCTGAAGCCGTAAGCTTACTTGTCTCAAATGGACATAAAGTTATAATTGAAGATGAAGCAGGACTTTCTGCTCATTTTGAAAATTCGGAATATGTTGAAGCCGGAGCAATTATTGTATATTCGCATGAGGAAGTTTTTAAAGCAGATATTATTCTGAAAGTTGCGCCTTTGGATAATTCAGAAATGTGTATGTTAAAACCCCGGCAGACAATTATTTCTGCGCTTAATATAGCAAACAGAAATAAAGACTATTTCAAAAATTTAGCCGCAAAACGAGTTACTGCATTGGCATTTGAGTATATAAAGGATAAAACGAAAACATATCCGGTCACTCGTTCAATAAGTGAAATTGCTGGAAATACTGCCATTTTGCTTGCAGCTGATTATCTCAGTGATTTAAAATATGGAAAAGGAATAATGTTGGGTGGCGTTTCTGGAATTACACCAACCGAAGTTGTAATTATTGGTGCAGGTACTGTTGGCGAATACGCTGCCAGAGCTGCAATAGGTTTAGGTGCTTACGTAAAAGTCTTTGATAATTCAATTTATAAATTAAGACGTTTACAAAACAATTTGAATGAAAGAATATTCACTTCAATTATTCAGCCAAAAGTATTATTAAAAGCATTAAGAACAGCCCATGTAGTTGTTGGTGCCTTACATTCAATTAACGGAAGAACGCCATGTGTTGTCACAGAAGATATGGTAAAGCAAATGAAACAAGGTGCTGTAATTATTGATGTGAGCATTGATCAGGGTGGATGTATTGAAACATCAGAAGTTACCTCTCATAGTAATCCGGTATTTGTAAAACATGGAGTTACGCATTATTGTGTCCCCAATATTTCATCAAAAGTACCTCAAACTGCTTCTTATGCCTTAAGCAACTGCTTTGCCCCTATTATTCTTAATATCAGCGAGGCCGGCGGTGTTGAAAGTATGTTAAAGTCTGATTATGGAGTGCTGCAGGGCGTTTACATTTTCAATGGAACTATTACTAATAAATACATTTCTGAAACTTATCAACTACCGTTTCAGGATATCGATCTTCTGATGGCTGCATTAAGGTAACAATACTCACTTTACAAAGCAAACTTTAAAAATCTATCAATAAATCATTTACAAGCTTTTTAACGATTTAAGAAAGCAAACTAAATAATAATTAAATCTTACATTTTTTTCAATTAATAATATATTGCATATCATCAATATACTTAAATTCAAAAAAAACATCTAATAGTAAAATAGATTCAAGTTTATTTATCCGCTTACCTTTTCATCAACCAGGAACTTTGCCAGTGAAAAGCTACAAGTAAAAGCAGGTGAGACAGCATTCAACAGATGAAGTGATTTAGTATCGCCTTCAACTACAAAATCCATTTCCAATTCTTTGGTTTTCTTATTCAGCAATTGCGCACGGATTCCGGGTCTTAGCCAGTCGTTAAATAAGTCCTCATCAACTTTTTTAGTTAATTTTTTAGCCAGACTTACAAAATGTTTACGGTTGTATTTCTTAATTTCGTTGATAGCTAATTTTCTAAAATTAAACGCATTCGTAATAAAAAGAATAGCTTCATAATACGTAATCTGCAAAAATTCATTCAGTTTAAAATTACTGAAACCATCATAATTCTCTCTCCAGAAAGCAGGAATAGAAGTAGGTCCTATTTTAACATGGTTATGGGATGTAACTGTGTAATGTACTCCAAGAAAAGGATTTAAGAGATTAGGAACTGGATATATATTTGTGCTTATTGGCATATCACTTCCGCTGTATTTAAGGTAAATACCTTTAAAAGGAATAATTATCCTGTCTTTGGAATATCCATAATCACGGGCAATAACATCAGCATATAATCCAGCTGCATTAATCAGAAAGCCAACTTTAAAAGTATTTTGATTGGTCATCACATACTCATTTTCTTTTTTAATATATTTATTATTAAAAAAGAAATCCACTTTTTTAGTTATCAGTATTTCTTTAATTTTCTGACAAACTTCTATAGGATCAACACTTGCAGTAGTAGGTGAATAAAGTGCATATTTATAGGTTCTTGAATTAGGTTCTATTTTAAACAGTTCCTCCTCGTCAATAAGCTTAATATCAACACCATTTTGCTTGCCTCGACGTTCCAGCTCATATAATGCTTCTAATTCACTGGCATCGCTTGCAACTACAACCTTATGGCATTCATTTACATGAATTCCGTTTTCATAACAGAATGCTTTCATTATTCTATTTCCATCTACTGTAAACTTTGCTTTTAATGAACTGGATGTATAATAAAAGCCGGCATGTAAAACACCACTATTTCTTCCACTGGCATGCATTGCAACATCTTCTTCCTTTTCAATGATAGCAATACTTTTTTCAGGATATTTCTTACGAAGTTCAAAACCAATGGTTAAACCCATAATTCCACCTCCGATAATCAGATAGTCATAATTTTTAGCGTTTTCCATAAAAAAGAGTGTTTGTAAATAAATAAAATATTTGAATTATTAATTATAAAGTAAAAACTGAGTTTTATTAGTATCAATGAATAATTTAAACCATATTTACTTTCTTTTGTTCACTTAAAGATAGCTTTAGATTTTACAATTCATCATCATAAATGCAAAGATAATAAAAAAGAAGTCGTTTTTTTTTATGTTGAAATATATCAATGCTAATCTTACATATTTATGCTATAAGTTTATAATTTAGATTATTAAATATTTAGAGATAGAATTGATTTCAACATAAATATCTGGAAATCTATGCTTTAATTTTTATATCAAATAATTAATCATAACTCAATTTACTATCTCCAGTAATCGGAATTTTAGCCCCAAGGAACCTTGGACTTTTGTTTATAATCAATTCTAATACAGCTTTAATATTTGCAAAAATCTCTCTTATACGCGAATGTTTAATAGATGAATAAATCCGCTTATCTGCTTTCATACCAAAAGCATCTAATCCTTTGCTTCTGGCTATAAAAACTGCTCTTGGTAAATGAAATTCCTGACTTACTATTATTGTTTTA
Source organism: Bacteroidales bacterium (assembly GCA_049315385.1). Classification (GTDB taxonomy): domain Bacteria; phylum Bacteroidota; class Bacteroidia; order Bacteroidales; family JACABE01; genus JACABE01. The sequence goes on along the minus strand of JBMOKG010000022.1, from coordinate 11,450 downwards.
TTTACTCCAAATACTTCTTTTGCTCTCACTATAGAACTATAAGTGTCAAAACCGGCATGGTCCAGAAAAACATCATTACTATCGATACCTTGATTTAAAAGATAATGTTTCATACTATTTACCTCATCATAATTAGATCGGCCATGGTCGCCACTTAATAAAAATCGTTTGATTTTTTTATTTTTATAAAGTTCAATTGCAACATCCAGTCGATCCTGCAAAAAGTTGGATAAATAGCCTGATTCAGAAACATGTGCACCTAAAACTATTGCAGTATAACATTCAGGTACATTACCAATTTCTGAATAAATAAACTTTTTGCTTTTGCTTATTACAATGATATTAATAATCAATGCAGAGATTCCAAAAAACAAACAAAATGCTATGAAATACTTTAGCTTTTTTATCATTATATTTAGATTTTAATTTTCATCTAAAAAAAAGACTGTCAGTTAATTTGACAGTCTTTTGAATTATTTCATTTTACTGATTAATTTGTTCTACCCGGATAAACTTTTATTGCTTCTTCAAGACATTTCATCGAAGCTTTTAAATCATCCACGTTAAGAACATAACTAATTCGCACTTCGTCCATTCCTTTACCTTTTGTTGAGTAAAATCCTGTTGCAGGAGCCAGCATTACAGTTTCATTATTGTATTCAAAATCTTCGAGTAACCATTGGCAAAATTTATCTGCATTATCGATAGGTAATCTGGCAACAGCATAAAAAGCACCTTTTGGATTCGGACAAAAACAACCTTCCATTTTGTTAATAGATTCTACAACAACATTTCTGCGGCATACATATTCTTTAATAACTTTATCAAAATAGGACTGAGGTGTATCACAAGCTGCTTCAGATAATATCTGACCAAAAGTAGGCGGACTTAAACGTGCCTGAGCAAATTTCATGGCAGTAGTCATAACTTCTTTATTCTTTGAAATAAAACAACCGATACGAACACCGCATGCACTGTATCTTTTTGAAACAGAATCCAGTAAAATAACATTTTCTTCAATACCTTCGAGATTCATCGCTGAAAAATGTTCATTGCCATCATAACAAAACTCACGATACACTTCATCAGACATTAAATATAAGTCATGTTTCTTTACAATTTCTTTCAATGATTGTAATTCTTCTTTAGAATACAAATAACCAGTAGGATTATTTGGATTACAGATCATAATAGCTTTTGTTCTTGGTGTAATTAATTTCTCAAATTCTTCAATTGCAGGCAAAGCAAATCCATTGTCAATAATTGAAACTATGGGTTTTACAATAACACCGGCTTCATTGGCAAAACCATTGTAATTTGCATAAAAAGGTTCAGGAATAATAATTTCATCTCCCGGATCCAGGCAAACCATAAATGCAAAAATGATACCTTCGGAACCACCATTCGTAACAATGATATCGTTTTCATTAATATTGATATTACATTTTTTGTAATATTCAACCAATTTTTTACGATAGCTAAGAATTCCGGCTGAATGGCTGTATTCCACAACTTTAATATCTGTATTTTTGAGAACATTTAAAGCTGCTTCAGGCGTTTCAATATCAGGTTGTCCAATATTTAAATGATAGACTTTACGACCTCGTTTTTTCGCTTCATCAGAAAATGGAACTAACTTTCTGATAGGTGATTCAGGCATGCTTTTACCTTTTGATGAAATTTTTGGCATTTGGTTGATTTTTGAATGTTAAATAATTAAAAATCCCGCTGAAGAATTCCAACGGGATTTGAATAAAGTTAAATTTACTAATTCTTAGTGACTAACAGGAGTAGTTCCTGGAGTTACAGCTTTTTCCGGCATTTGTTCTGCTGGTTTTGGTTCAATTTTACCAGTGATTTGCAAAACAACTCTGTCAGTTTTTGCATTTGACATCACAGTAATTTGTTTTCCAATCATCCCGATACGATTGGTATCATATTTTACTTTAATAGTACCTTCTTTACCTGGCATAATTGGTTCTCTATTCCAGCTTGGAACGGTACAACCACAAGATGAAACTACATTAGATAGAATTAAAGGTTCTTTACCGGTGTTTTTGAATTTAAATTCGCAGTTACCATCAGCACCCTGAATTATGGTTCCATAGTCATGAACGGCATTTACGAATTTAATATCCGGACCATTTGGATTTTGAGGTACAGCTGGTGTTGCAGCATCCTGTGCACAAACTGAAGTAATTGCCAAGGCAAACATTACGATTGAAAATAATACTTTTTTCATTTTTTTTTAGTTTAACGTTTTAAATAAAGTGAATTAAAGTCTAAAATTTAGTGCGCAAAATTAAAAATAAATAAATTATAAACACTAATTTTAATACTATTTTTCCTTAAACAACATTTATGCCAATAATGTTTCAAAACAAATAACTAGCTGACTTTCTTATAACATTTTTTGATTTTTTAACATTTAAAGATTTTAAGTTCCTAATTCACAAACAAAATGTTTATTAATATATCATATTCCATTTTTGATTTTATTTTCTCTTTTTTTTTAACATTAATTTCATCAAATTATATACCTTTGCTGTTGCAATATTCAATCTTGATATAAACTCCTATCTATACATAAATCAATCAAATTCAAATTAATAATGGTACATAAAATATTGGTTACCGGTTCGTCTGGTCAAATTGGTTCCGAATTGGTATTGTCGCTTCGCAGCATATATGGCGGACAAAATGTAATAGCTTCTGACAAAAATCCGGAAGCAAGTGAAAAAATTATTTCGAGTGGCCCTTTTGAACAATTAGACGTTCTTGACAGGGAGGCTGTATCACAGATTATTGACAAATATAAAGTCGATGCGATTGTACATCTTGCAGCCATTTTATCTGCAACTGGTGAAAAAAACCCAATGCTTGCATGGAATGTTAATATCAATGGATTGATTAATATCCTGGAACTTGCACGTGAAAAGAAACTTACAAAAGTATTAATACCAAGTTCTATTGCTGCTTTTGGTCCAACAACACCAGTTGACAACACACCCCAGAAGACAATATTAAAACCAACTACCATGTATGGAGTTACAAAAGTAGCCGGTGAATTACTTGCAGATTATTATGTTTCTAAATACGGAATGGATATTCGTGGGTTACGCTATCCGGGAATTATCAGTAACGAAACGCTCCCTGGTGGTGGAACAACTGATTATGCAGTAGCTATTTATTATGATGCAGTAAAAACAGGCAAATTTGAATGTTTCTTAAGTGAAAAAACAATGTTGCCTATGATGTATATGCCTGATTGTTTAAAAGCTACTATTGATTTATTCCATGCTGACTTTTCAAAGTTAAAAAATCATTCTGACTTTAATGTAGGCGCATTTAGCGTAACTCCGGAAATGATGGCAGCATCTATCAAGAAATACATTCCTGATTTTGAAATAACATACAAAACAGACTTCCGTCAGGCAATTGCAGATTCATGGCCAAATTCAATTGACGATAGTTGTGCAAGAGAAGAATGGGGCTGGCAGCCTGCTTTCGATCTGGATTCTATGACTCAGGATATGCTGAATGTAATTGGCGAAAAACACAGACAAGGATTAATCTAACAGATAATATTAAATAAAAGCTGTCTTTACCAGACAGCTTTTTTATTTAAAAATAAAATGCATGTCCTCTAAAACCATCTTTTGTATTGTATTCCAATGTTGGTAATGGAATTTTTATAAATCCTATAAGATTAAAAATCAAATCCAGTGTCTTTGATTTTGTTGGAATACGAGTTAAATCAATATCAAGAGAAAGGTAAAACTGACGATAACGATCAAATACTGGCATTGAATTCCATTTGTAACTAGTTGGATTGCTATGTCCTCCTATCATCCCTTCTGCACCATAACCTATAGCCAAATTCAGCCATTTTGGAAAACGTGAATTCTTAGGCAAAAAAGAATAAATATTTCCTGAAAACCAAAAAGTACAACCATTATAATCCTTCAGTATTCGTTGTGGCAAATTTCTACCCAGTAAATCCGGGCGGTATTGTGCAAATTCAGTAGTGTGAGAAGAATACTTTAACAGTATCCGTTGTTCATGCCAGGCAAGTTGTTGACTTATAAAAACAGCAGAGCCTAAGGTATTAGCTGTGAAATCTCCCAATGAAAAACCCCATTCTTTAGAAAATCCATCTAAAATCTCAATAGTTATCAAATAGACAGACCCCATACACCCACCATACCATATCGCTTTATTTTCTTTTACTCCTGACCATTTCAACGCTTCATAACCAATTTTCCCAAAATAATAGGAAGTCATAGAATGCCCCATTTTATCCATTTGTAGCCATTCTCCATTATCATTCACCAAATGAAAACCATTCAATGGATAATCTTTATACCAAAGTGTATATAAACCTGCCATTGAACCCATAATCAAAGCTGATTCTGTAATAATTACTGCTTTTAAACGGGAATTATTAATAGAATTTGTATCTTTTACTTCTGAATAAAATTGTGAAAAAGCATAATTACAGTAGAAAAATAATGTAACATTGATAAAGACAAATACTAATAATTTAGTAATTGTCATTTTATAAATAAAAAAAGGGTGTAAATGTCTTATTAATTTCAATTGTTTTGATTTAAAATAAAGAAATTATAACCAACATAAAATGCTATTAATTAAAGGTGTTGATGATCTCTCTTACTTTAACTATTTTACTTTCTAAAAGAGTATTATCCTTTGCTTCAGCTAAAAAACGCAGATAAGGTTCAGTGTTAGATGGACGAACATTAAACCACCAATCACTATACTCAACTCTATATCCGTCAAAATCGAAATAGGCTGTAGGTTTTTCCTGTGAAGAGAAATAATCTCTGATAGCATCCATTGCCTGTTGCTTCTGTGTTATCTTAAAATTTATTTCACCTGAATTTGCAAACTTAGATATATTAGCAATAGCTTCAGAAAATTTGATTCCTTTTGCTTTTAATTTACTAACTATTTCTAATACAAGCAGGCAAGCCAAAATTCCGGAATCAGAATAATAAAAATCACGAAAATAATAATGTCCGGCAAGTTCGCCACCAAAAATTCCGTCTATTTCACGGAGTTTAATTGCAGCATATGCACGGCCGACTTTCCATGTATGAATTTCACTGCCAAATTTGCGTATATATTCACCAACAGCTTTAGAAGTTCGAATGTCCTGCAACACATTGCCTTTCAATCCTTTTTCCTCCAGAAAATAATGTGCAAGTAAACCAATTATCAAATCAGGAGATATAAATCTACTTTTTTCATCTACAAACATAACCCTGTCAGCATCACCATCAAATATTACACCAATGTCGCTTTTATGATCAGCTACTAATTTTTGCAGATCAACTATATTTTCAGCTTCCAGCGGATTGGCTTCATGATTTGGAAATCTTCCATCCAATTCATCATAAATATATATTGGTTGATTTCCAAGTAGATCTTTAATAAGGTAAGCAGCCATTCCATTAGAACAATCCATAGCAATACTCAAATTACTGACGTCAGCTAAATATTGACGTTGAAAATCTAGATATTTCTCTCTTACAGTATATTCAATAATTTTCCCTTTTTGAGCAGTAATATGAATTTCTGTAGATTCTATAAGTTTTTTTAATTCCCCCAACCCTGAATCTAAACCTACAGGTAATGCATTGGTGCGTGAAACTTTTAAACCATTGTATTCTTTAGGATTATGAGATGCAGTTATCATAACAGATGCATCAAAACTAAATTTAGCAGTTGCCCAATAAACCATTGGGGTTGTTGATAATCCAATATTATAAACATCTGCACCACTATCGGTAATTCCTTTGCATAAGTATTCAAAAATCTCAGGAGATGAATCTCTAACATCTCTGCCTACCAAAACCTTATTGGCTTTTAGCAGAGTCGGCAAAAAATAACCGATACGGTAAACATCATTTTTATCGAAGTCATTATTATAAACCCCTCTGATATCATAAGCTTTAAATGCGTTCATTTCTGTATGTAAAGTTTTTTATTAGTATTTATTTAAACCAGACAAATACATTTATTTGTGAAGTTAATTATTTTGTAAAGTTCTTAAGCGCTTCAAGGTATTTTGCTTTATTGATTGAGAATGTATTATCAGCAGTCCCTCCTATCACTTTATAATCATCTGTCGGACATTTAGCAAGTTTACGGAGTACACGAACGTCTTTTTGAGCACAAACTTCTTCTTTTTCACCCCAAATAATTAAAATGCCGGATACATTTTTACCTCTTTCAGCCACTGCATATTCAGGTTCAAGTAAATATTTATCAAAAGCCAATGGAATCATCACATCCTGATTATTTACTTCCTTAATTCTTTTCTGAACACCTTCCAATGTATTATAAGGAGAGTCCGCAATTATTTTATTAACTTCAGAACGATTACAGCCTATGGCAATTGATAAGCCTGCACCCATTCCCTGCCCGTATAAGTCGAGCTGACGGTATTTAGAATAGTATTTACGACTGTAATCGATAACAGCATTAAGATCTTTCTCAAACTGAGCGTAAATATAGAAATTCTGATTAATTTTAAAATCACTGCTTTCTCCATATCCACGATAATCATAGGTAATTACATTGTATCCCAGTGTTAAAAACTGGCTGGCCATTTCTATCATTTTAGACATATTACCATCACCGTTTGCACTGATAATAACAAGTTTCTTTGATTCAGAGGGTGCTTTGTAAAACCATGCTGCTAATTGCATATTATCTTTGGTAGGTATACTCAGTTTTTCGTATACTAAACCAAACTCAGCTGGTAAGACTTTATATTCTTTTTCTGGTTTTAAAGCAAACAAAGAAGTAGTTGTTAATAAAAAAATTACTAATAATGAAGCTATTGTTTTCATTGTTATATTGTTTTTAAAGTTACTAGAAAATAAAAATTATTGATTTTGATGTTTATTACTTAATTATATTTTAAATTAAATAAATAATATTAAAATATTTTTCGTTTGTTAAGCGCTTGTTGATATTTACGTGCATTTTTCAAATGATCATCCATATTTTTTGCAAAATTATGAAAACCTGAGAAATCTTCTTTAGCACAAAAATACAAATAATCTGTTTTTTCATTTGCCAACACAGCATCTATTGAAGAAATTGAAGGTATACAAATGGGTCCAGGCGGAATTCCTTTATATTTGTATGTATTGTAAGGAGAATCTGTACTTAAATGTTTATTTAAAATTCGTTTTATTGTAAAATCTCCAACTGCATATTTTACTGTAGGATCGGCTTGTAAAAGCATTCCTTTTCTGATTCTGTTTACATACACACTTGCAACTGTTGGCTTTTCTGATTTCTGATTGGTTTCTTCTTCAACGATAGAAGCAATAATCGCTATTTCTTTTCTACTTAGTCCTGAAGTATAGGCTTTAGCATTGCGATCATCATTCCAGAATTTCTCATATTCTTTCTTCATGCGTTCCATCAGGTCTTTTGCTGAAGTATTCCACCAAATCTTATATGTATTTGGAATAAATAACAATCGAAGTTCTTCAACTGAAGTTTTATAAGTGGATAAAAAATCAGGATTATTAAATTCCCGAATCAAAGTTGCACTATCAGTTTCTATCTGCTTTGCCAGTTTACCGGCCAGTTGTTCATTGGTTCTTATATTATTAAAAACCAGATTAACTGCTTCCTGCTTTCCTAAACGAAGCATATTTATAATTTGATTGTTGTTCATCCCAGCTTTTAATAAATATTTGCCGGCTTTTACATTCGCAGTGTAGCCTTTTTTTTCAGCAAGCCATTCAAAAGAAGTGGTATTTTTTAATAATTGTTCTTTTTGAATAGTAAGTAATACATTATTAAAATCATCATGTGAATGAATATATAAATATGCCTTTTCTTTTGCAACATTAGGGGATAATATCCTCATATAGAAAAATAAAGCAAGTCCAAAAGAAATTAATAATCCAACGACAATACTTCTTAGAAAATATTTTTTATATTTTTTCATTTATACGTTCTATAATTTTTGAAGATGCAAAGTTAAAAAAATATGCTTAAACCTTTTGGTTTAAAGCTTAACTAATTGCAAAAAGTATTCATCTTTCCAAACACTATTTACTATTATCCAGTCTTTTCGGACACCACAAATTGCAAATCCCTGCTTTTTGAATAAATTCAGACTTGCTTCGTTTTCAGTAAGTATACTGCAATACAACTGGTGAAGTTGCAACGTATTGAAGCAATAATGAATAAGTGTTTCCAATGCATCAGATGCATATCCTTTATTTCGCATTTCTTCAGCTATCAATACACCAATTCCTGCCTTTTTATTGTTTGAATCAAAATCAAAGATATCAATACAACCTATAGGTTGCTTTTCAAATTCAATCATCAAACGAATCTGCTTATTTACAAAAACATCCTGTACACTAAATACATATTGTTCAATTAAGTATCTGGAAAAAGGAGCAATTGTATTTGAAATATGCCATACGCTGCTATCATTTTCCCAGTTGTAAAGAATATCGATATCTTCAGGCTCCATGGCTCTGAGTTGTATATTTTTTCCTTTAAGAGTTTGCATCGGAATTAGTAATTTTGTTTATTATTATGCAAATATAAGCCATTCTTTTTATTTATATATAATTCAAAGTCGTTAAGTTAAGGAATATTAAAGTTGAAAGGACCTTCGTATGTTGTCAGGTTAATATGCATATCAGAGCTTTCAGCGACAATAGACCCGAAAACGGCAGGATCAAATCCACAAATTAAACTGCATTGATATATAATTTATAAAATAAGAAAAATAATACTTAAAATTTTCATTTAAAAGACATTAGCATATTAATTTATAAATAAATTTAAGGTTAAAAAATTGATAATTTTACATAATTCAAGATTTTCATGCTCATTTATTAGAATTAAATGTTAAAAAAGTTAGAAATAGGTTTAATAATTATATATATTTGTACCATATTTTATTTTCTGTGAAATTCATATTAAGTAATGAGTATTTTGCATATATATTTAAAAGAAATAGCTGAATATTTTCCCTCAAAAAGAGCAAATAACTTTTTGATGATTTTTAAACAAAGATTATAAAAAAGAGAATTAACTTTTTTTCAAAAGTAATTGAAAGAGAAATGCACTCTGTTTTTTATTAATAAAGAACTTAAAATCAACTATGAAAATTAAAAAACCACCTTAATAAAACATTAATTATCAACAATTAAGAAATAATAAAATAATTATATTTAAGTATCAATTTTAAAATTATAACAATATGAAAAAAATTACAAGTTTATTATCTTTTGTGTTGGTACTAATGATTTCAACACAAACTTATTCCCAATTTAGATTTGGTGTAAAAACCGGCCTTAACATTTCTAATATGAGAGTGAGTGGATTTACAGGAGTGACAGAAAGTTCCAGAATTTCATTTCATATTGGAGCTAATGTTGATTTCAGTTTTACGAAAAGCTTCAGTTTAGAATCAGGTTTATTATTAAGCAGCAAAGGAGCCAACTTTGACAGAGATCTTTACACTGATAACACTACGAAAGTAATTGAAAATACAACATTAACACCACTTTACATTGAATTACCTATCAATGCAGTCTATAAAGTTGATTTCAAACCAATAAAATTGCTAATTTTTGCAGGCCCTTATTTGGGAATCGGAGTTGGTGGTAATCGCGTAATTGAACATGAAGCAACTGGATTACCTGCTGGAGTTTCGCTTGCAGATGCTGTTAATTGGTGTATTCAGAATCTACATAATACAGTTCAAGATGGAACAACAGGACTTAAGTATGGCTCAAATTCAGCAGACGATTTAAAATCATTTGATTTTGGTTTAAATTTTGGAGCAGGAATTGAGTTCTATAACTTTCAGTTTAGACTTCAATATGGTTTAGGATTGGCCAATTTAAATCCTACAACAGCTAATAATGAAATATTGAAAAACAATGTTTTCGGAATTTCTGTTGGCTATATGTTTGGTAAATAAAAAATGTAGTTTTTAGAAAATAGCTTACACCCATCTATAAGTTTATAGAAAAAAACGGTCGGAAAGATAATTTCCGACCGTTTTTAGTAAAAACAAATAATGTTGTTTACAATGATTTAATTTAAAGTCTGATTTTTGACTTATTTTATCATTAATCAGAATTCCCTCTGGGATGGCAGTTATAACAAGCAGAGCTAACCCAGGAATACCCACTTTCCCCATTGTGTTTATTGTTCATGGAAGATTGATTATGTTCATGACAATTAATACAGCTAAAAGTGCAATTAGCCGGGTTGGTATGGCATTGATTACATGCAAAACCACTGTGTTTACCAGAACTTATCGGAAAATATTTTTCATGCTGAAAACTTACAGGTCTCCATCCCGGAGTTGTAGTATGACAACTATTACAATTCGTACTATAACATCCTCCAGCATGAACAGGATTAGTTGCTGAATTATAATCTGATTTATGACATGAATAACAATCTGTTGATAGATTTGAATAATTATTATTGGTATGGCATTTAGAACAACTTATATTTGAATGACCCAATGTAAGAGGGAATACATTGTGGTTAAATCCTGTTCCACCCCATTCATAAGAAAAAATATTGTGACATTGCGAGCAATCTGTTGAAAAATTTGCAGAATTATGATTGGGTGCTGTTGTTGACATATAATTTGTCCTGTGACAATCAATACATTCAACACCCAATACATCATAACGGTGGAGAGATTCAGACTTGTGACATTTCTGGCATTCTGTCATAGTATGTACACCCACCAATGGAAACCTGGTTTGTTGATGAATTACTGTTATGTTGTTTACAAGCCAGGAATTCGGTGAATGACATCTGTCACAATAATTTCCAGTAGTCTGTCCATGAATATCAGTATGACAATTTATGCATTCCGTTTTTGTTTTTGATTCGGCAAAAACCAAACTTATGTGACATAATCTACAGTTTACTTCCTTATGTTGACCGGATAACGGCATTTTGGTTTCTGAATGATTAAACGAGTAAATGGAAGTATCCAGTGCCCAGCCTTTTGAACTATGACAGTTCCCGCAACTTATTGCAAAATCCTTGCCATGAGGAGAGTCTTCAGAAGAAGCTCCGATTAAGTATAGAAAAAAAGCCCATATTATAAATGATAGTAATCGCATTATATACTTATTTTAGTGAATATATTGAATTAAAACCGTTTTCTCAATTGCAGATAGAGTCTGTAAAATTGATTTGGCTTTTCATAGTCTGTTTCAAAATTGATCGATAAAAAGGTTTTATTAAAGATAGCTGTTGACAAATTAGCATCAGCAATATGTTGCCTTAAAGGTAATTCCGAATATCTGATTTTATAATTTACAAAACTGTAACCCAGACCAAGATTTATTTTACCTGAATTAAAACCCCGGTTAAACCTTATATTATAAATATTCCCATTCAGA
>JBMOKG010000074.1:0-22032 GCA_049315385.1 Bacteroidales bacterium | reverse complement strand
CTCGAAGTATGATGCACAGTAAAGTTATGCAACTGTGTTTAACTCGAAGTATGATACACTGTAAAGTTGTGCAGCTGTGTTTAACTCGAAGTATAATACACTGTAAAGTTGTGCAACTGTGTTTAACATGAAATATGATGTACATTAATGATATGCATTTTCATAGAATCCTAACAAAAACTCCTTGCCAATCCAGACCAAAAAAAGAAATCCCACAAAAATCTCATAAAACTAAAATAGCAAACCGTTTAGTGTGAATGGAATAACAACAACAAAAAAAGCGATGTCACATAAATCACACAAAAGTTTCACTTTTTTTGCATAAACTATACATTTAGTTTAATTTTGACAAGAATTAAATTATAAATAACAGAAGCAAAGTAATAAAAAGGGAAATAATAAGGCTTGCAACCTTCATTATAAAGAGAGGATTTAAAAAACCTCTTCTTAACGCCCGAACCAAATCTGCCGGCAAGCAAAAATTTATTACATAGCAATTAAAAAGAGGAACTGCAAAAGTAGTATAAATTAAAATGCAAAGCGTTTAATTATACGCTAAAAACAGCAAAATAATTAAATTAGCTTGCTGTTGAATTATTTAAAATAAAACAGATTTTTAATTTTATTTATACGCAACATGAAAAAAATATTTATTTTATCAGTACTGTTTTTATACAGTTTTATCAGTTTTGCAGATTTAACAGATACCTTAACAACGAATGCAAATGAATTGAAATTTTCCATAAAAAACAATTATGATGTGGTAAGCATTGAAGATGGTTTTTATACCAAAGTAGTTGGAGCACCACAATTACCGGTAAAAATAGTAAGACTTGTTATTCCTCTTGATAAGAAAGTAAGCAATGTAGTAATTAACAGTACAAATTCTCAGCAACTTTCAGGCATTTATACTATTTATCCGGCACAAAATACACATTATAATGATAGCATAATTCCACCTCCTTTCGATCAGCCAGATATACAGATTTATAACTCAAATTCACCCTATCCGGGTAATTTAGTTCAAATTTTAGATGATCAATATCCTATGGGGTATCATGTAGTCAGTTTGATATTTTATCCTTTACAATATTTACCTTCAAGTAAAATACTCAAACTTTACACCCAAATTAATTTTACATTAATTTACGAAAACAGCTCAGAGAATATAATTTTACCCAACCTGCAAAGCCAATTATCATACAATATTTCAAAAGGATATATTGAAAGCATCATTAAAAATACGGATGATTTAAATACTGTGACAGGGGGTGCTAAAGAAGTTATTAATATTTCGAACAATCTTAATTTGAATTTAAAATCAATGCCACCATCCAATATCAGTTTTATACCTGATTATATAATTATTACAGATCCTGCTTTTGTGAGCAGTTTTCAGCCCTTAGCCGATTGGAAAATACAAAAAGGTGTATACACCATAGTAGTTTCAACTACCGATATTTACACTAATTACCAAGGTTGTGATAATGCCGAAAAGATAAGGAATTATTTAAAAGAGGTAAAAAAAAATTTCGGTAGTACGTATGTACTTTTAGGTGGAGATGTTGAATATGTTCCTACAAGGTTTGCTGCATATTTTGAAGCAGATTATTATTATGCAACAATAGAAGGAAATTGGAATGCAAATGGGAATTCATTATTTAGCGAAGATGGGGAAATTATTCCAAGCGAAATGTCAATGGCTTTTTATGTGGGGAGAGCTCCTGTAAAAACAATTGCTCAGGTAAATAACTTCGTGAATAAAGTAATTCATTATGAAAAAATGGACATTCCATTAAATCTAAATTATTTGAAAAATATTTCATTTTTGGCTAATTATTCTAATAATAATTATCAGATTTTAAATTCAATTGATCATACTTCAGGGGGTTTTATTATTCCTTCAGAATATCCGATTTTAAAGTTGTATACTAATTATAGTTCTCATATTGACGACCCAATTTATAGCACATCATCTAATAATAGATATTTTGATTTTAATAGTTTAAATGTATTGAATTCATTAAAAACCGGATGGAATACATTTGGGCAAACTTATGGCAATATACATTTGTTTTTTCACCATAATCATTCCAGTTCAGAAGCAATTGGTATAAATTCCGAAAGTATTAATCGAATAAATATAGATGCATTAACAAGTAATAATTATTATCAGATATTTTATTCTGATGGCTGTAATACAAATGAATTTTCATTAGATGCTGTATCCGAACATTATATTAATAAGATTAATGGTGGTGGTGTTGCCTACCTTGGGAATTCATATTCTGGCTATGAAGATGATTGTATTTATTTTAAAACATTTTGTCAGGTTTTATACGATAAATTAAAAATAAATCCATATTACAATAAATACTATCATATTGGTTTTGCAAACTATCAAACTGTATTTCCATTAGATCCTTTAAATCTCTATTATAGAATGAAAAACAGAAATTTATTGGGCGATCCGGAAATGGTTGTTTGGACAGATGCCCCTAAAACCCTAACTGTTACAACTTCAACCCTGGTAAATAAACAAATTACTGTAAATATTTCCGGAATTGATGTATCAAATGCACCTGGTAATGCAGTAGTTGTAAGTATTTGTCTTTACAAAGCAAATGAGATTTATCAAATAAGTGAAAATACCAGAACAGATAATAATTCTTTTCTTCAACCCTTTACAGATATTGATCCTGATACACCCGGAGATATTCATATAACTGTTACTGCACAGAATTACCTCCCAAAACAAATAATTATACCCGTTTCAATCAATGCTCCTCATCCATATATGTCAGATTTACAAATAAAAGACGAGGATGTTCTGCCTGGAATTGGGAATAACGATGCTAAAGCGGATGCAGGTGAAACAATAAAGCTCCCTATTACTCTCAGAAACTCTGATAATACGCCTAATGCATTTGCCTCAAATGTTGTTGCTACGCTCACTTTTCTACCTAAAAATCTTCAATCGGGTACTATGATAACTTTTCCTAATAATGCAGTATCTGTTTCATTAACTTATGGGTCTATAAATTCAGGTGCATCCGTAACCAATACTTTCGTTTTTAACATTAGTAAAGATGCATTTGAAGGAATTACGCCCCGGCCACGAACACAATATGCTAGATTTAAGCTTGAGATTACTTATGGAAATAACGAAAGTATTACTAAAACATTTGAAATTGAAATAACTGAGCCATTAATCAAAAAGGGAGAGCATATAATTACTGAAGATTTAATTACAATAGGATTAAAGCATATTAATATAAACTTGTATAATATGGGTTTGTCGCAAGCAACGGATATTACTGCTGAATTATCAAATTCATCTTCAAATATTTCTATCAGTCCATCAACCCAACCAAATTATGATATTAATTCAAATTCTATAGTATCAATACCATTTGAATTTACAATAAATCACACTCAATATTCAGGTGAAGAATTCGGATTGTATGTTAAAAATCGTTTTGATAAAGAGTTGTATTATTTTTTTAGTTTAGCTAAGCCAATAATCAAAATAGATTATCCTTTCCCAACATTTTTATCTCATACAGGATATGAAACATCAATAATGCTTAATTGGAACGTTGTTTTAACATTTTCACAAATTAGTATTGAGGGTTATAATATCTACAGAAGTGAAAACTTAAATGGCAATTATCAAAAGGTAAATACAAATCTGATACATTATTTATTCTATCTTGATGAAGGATTGCAACTTTTAACACCCTATTATTATAAGATATCTGCTGTTGATGTCAATGGTAATGAAAGTGATCAGTATCCAGCATCGGGATACCCTGCATCAACTACTCTTCCATATCATCTTGGATGGCCGGTTATGAAAGATATTCGAAATTTAGGATTAACTGCAAATGGATCACCAAATGTAATAGATGTTGATGGGGATGGCGAAAAAGAAATATTTTTTTCAACAGGATCCTCTACAGGTACAATTGGAGGAAATGAAGGTGGTTTATGGGCATTTAAACCAAGTGGGGATAGTTGGTTTAGGCTAGATCCGAATGCTGGTGAATATAGTGGGTTCGTAAATTTTCAATGTGATAATCAAGCTACCCCGGCAATTGCTGATATCAATGGAGATGGCAAATATGAGATTGCAGCTACTACAGGTCTGGCAACAAATAATACCAATTCAGAAAAATTGTTTATATATTCAACAACTGAGGATACAAATAATGATCAAATACCCGATGAAGTTTTCCCACCAAAAAATATAGGTAATTATCCGGTTAGAGGTGTTGTACTTTCAGATATAAACAATGATAATAAGCAAGAAATTATTACTAATTATTTAAATGGAGGAATTAAAATATTTAATTACAGCGGCAGTTTAATTAACACTATCGATAATTTTAAATCAGGATACAGTATGCCAGTGGCATTTGATTTTGATGATGATGGTGTAAAGGAAATTGTAAGTGGGAGTGTTGGTTCAGGAATCAATATATGGAGAATAGATGGTTCTCCTTTTTCTTCTAATCCTGTCTATACACCACTTTTTGTAAATTATAGGGCAGATTTTCCCCCTGTGATATGTGATATAAATAATGACACTAAGTATGAAATAATATTTATTACAGCTAAAGATAAAGATGCTTGTGTTTGTATTATGGATGAATATGGTGCTATATTGTCAGGTTGGGAAGAAACAAATTCAAATCATCACATCACATTGACTGAGTCGGTTACAACTTCGAATTCAAACAATATTGAAAACGGACGATTTGGACCCAACCTTGTAGTAGGTGATGTTGACAGAAATGGTGATATTGAAATCGTTATCGGAAGCAATAATACGCTTCATATTTTTAATAAAGACGGAACAGTATTAAAAACTATCACAATTCCATCTACCACTACATCTCCATCTACTTATTCTTCTGCACAGAAAGCACCCATCATTGCAGATATTGATACAGTTCACAATGACATGGAAATTATTATTACTGACGACAATATTCCTGCTAAAATTTATGCCTATAAATATAATGGCGATTTAGTAAACAGTTTCCCAATTATTTTACCAGGAAATACTATTTCTACTTTAGCATCACCTATTCAAAATACACCTTGTATTGCTGATATTGATAATGATGGTAAAAATGAAATATTTATCAGTACCGGAACAAGATTTTATTTATGGGATACACAGGGATTAGGTTATTTAAATGATTGGGGAGCCTATAGACACGATGCAAATAATTCTGGCGTTTTTATAAACAATTGTTATTTTTCAAACACACCTTTAGAAATAAATGGGAATGAACAATGGGATGGATTAAAAATTATTAATAGCATTGTAAATGTTAATTCAGGAGCAAATTTAGTAATAAATGGCACTGTAAGATTAAGCGAACAATCAAAAATTATTGTAAAACCGGGTGGAAAGCTAATCTTAAATGGGAGTGCATTAACGAGCTTATGTCCGAATAAAATGTGGCGTGGTATAGAAGTTTGGGGTACAAGTGATAAGCCTCAGGAATCTTCATTTGCCGATCCCCATCAGGGAATAGTACAAATTATTAATGGAAGTATAGAACATGCCGAAAATGCAATTACGTTATGGCATCCCGGCGATTGGCAATCTATGGGTGGTATTGTATACGCTAATGGTGCTACATTTTTAAACAATCGTCGCTCCGTAGAATTTATGGCGTATGAAAATAAGCTACCCGGAAATATTCCTTTCCGCAACCTGAGTTCGTTTGATAATTGTACTTTTAAAGTAGATCACTTTTATCGTGGTAAAAACACTAATCCTTTTGCTCAACATGTAACACTTTGGGGGGTAAATGGCGTATTTTTTACAGCCTGCACATTCTTAAACGAACAAAGCAATAAAGTATACAGCCTGACAAACAATAAAGCTATCTTTTCCCTGGATGCTGGTTATACAGTACGTGGCAGCTGTCCCGCTTTTCAGTCTGATGGATCACCCTGTTCTGATTTTAACATTGTAAAGTCCTACTTCAAAGGATTTAATACAGCCCTGGATGCCAAAGCAAGCGGTACATTAAATGCAGTAAAAGTTGAAAATGCTGTTTTTGATGAAAATGTGACAGGGGTAAAATATGAAGGACTCAACAATCCATGGATCAATAAATCAGAATTTTTAATTGGGAATAGTACTATTGCTAATATCCCCGTAGATAAATTTCCTACTGGTATTTTAACAATCGGGACGCAAAGTTTTCGTATTGAAGAAAATTTTTTACATCCTTCTTCCAATTCTACATCAAATATGATTGGAATTAATATAATAAACAGCGATGCCATAAATAACCAGGTTTACAAAAATAAATCACAGGAACTCCCAATTGCGGTAAAAGCAGTAGGCAAGAACAATAGCATAGACAAAATTTCAGGCTTACAAATTTTATGCAATGAGCATATCAATAATACCAATGATATCTCAATTACAGCTATATCAAGTATTCAAAATAATGGCATACGCTTTAACCAGGGAAGCCCGGCTGTACCACCTGCTATACCCTCTATTTCTGCAGGTAATGAATTTTCTGCGAATGGTAATGATATCGAAAATACTTCAGGTTCAAAAATTGTATATCTTTATACCCAGGGGATAACAGAACCCCAGTCTTATACCCCTGTTATGGTACAAATTGATGAAGCAGATATTGAAAATACCTGTCCTTCCATGGGCTATTTCGAACCCATAGATAATACAACTATGCAAGAATTTGTTTCGCAATACTCGGTCAAAGAAACCTCTTACCTGAATTTATTGTATAATTACAATAGCCTTATTGACGGGGGTAATACCAATTTGTTGCTGAACGAGATAGAAACAAGCTGGTCACAGTATGCCTGGGATTTAAGAGCTGCGCTACTGGCAAATTCACCTTATTTGTCTCAAGAAGTCTTATGCGAAGCAGCCAATAGCGATGTATTGCCCCAGGCCATGTTGCTTGAAGTTTGCCTGGCCAATCCCGATGCCACCCGCAGCGAAGATTTTATCAAGTTTTTAGGTGAAGTTATTCCCAATCCTTTGCCTCAATATATGCTCGATCTGATAATTGCGAACTGGGAAGCAGAAACACCACGTACATTGCTCGAAGGGAGTCTGGCAAGTCTACGCTCACAAATGGATTTTATTTCCGGGCTAATTATTGCCAACTATATGCATGACACTATCCCCAACAATGGTGAAGCCCGCAACTGGCTATTGCGTCGTGGCGACATGCCCGATTATTACAGCCTTGCTGAAAGCAGTATGGAGAGCAATGTTTTTGATGATGCATTTTATTATTTAAGCCAGGTTTCGGAACTATTCCGCTTAACGGAAGAACAGGAAGCAGAACTGCAAAATTTTACAGATTATCTCAGCTTCAGACAAACTATCTACGAAAGCGGTAGAAATATCATGCAATTAAATGAAACCGAACTTGAATCACTCCAGCAAATTGCCGGCAACAATACAGGAAAATCATCTGTGTTGGCTCAAAATATATTATGCTTTGGCTACCAGCAATGTGTTGATTATTTACCTGAAGAAAGTCAAAACAGACAAATGAGATATACCAAGCCTACAAAGCCAGCCAGGGAAGTAATAAATGCGGCCTACAATAAAATAACAGCCACACCCAATCCGGCAAATGTATATGTGGAATTCAGCTGGGAACTTCCATTATTAAATGGCAATGCAACACTCATTATCAGCGATGTAAACGGAAAGTTTATAGACCGTACTTATCTTTCAACACAAAGAGGGCAATGGATATGGGATACACGCAGTATTAGCAAAGGGATATATTTTTATGAAGTCAAATCAGATAAAGAAAATCTTTGCAGAGGTAAGCTAGTAATCAGTAAATAAATTCATAAAGCAACAGTATAAAACAATAATTATACTGTTGCTTTTTAAATATTTGTAACATGAAAAGATTTATATCATTTTATATTATTCTTTTAATATCAGTAAAATTAATTGCACAGCCTTTTAGTTTAGATACTAATTTTGTTATTAATTATAATTTTAATTATTCGGGGGGGAGTGTTGCTGGTTTAATTTATGAACCAGATGGTAAGTTAATGATATATGGTTCATTTTGGGATGGCATACATAATCTCTCTGATGTACTTAGAATATATGAAGATGGTAGTCTTGATAATACATGGCAATATATAGGTACTGGTGCAACATCATTTTTGGGGAATATCAAAAGATTTGGTGCCGAATATATTTTATATGATCTATCAAATGGTTCATTAGGTAAGTGTAATTATTATGGACAAAATTCAGATACGTCTTGGAATAACAAAATATGGAGAGGAAATATTTGTCATAGTTTTTATCAACCATACATTTTCTCAGATGGCAGTATGTTGGTTGGCACTGATTCTATTTGTAATATTGTTAGTGATAAAAAGCGATGGTTTATGCGTTTTCATCCTGATGGGAGTGTAGATACCAACTTTAAGCATAGCCCCAATAGAGAAGTCTTTGGAATAATAAAATATTCATTTGATAAATTGCTTATATATGGGGGTGGCCAATATGGATTTACCAGATATGATAATACCCTTATAAACCGTATGTGCCGAATCGACACCCTTGGAAATTTAGATACAACTTTTAAATCCATTTTCATTAGTGGTAACCCGAGACCTTTATATATCCAGAATGATGGAAAAATTATTGTAGGCGGTTATTTTAATATCATTAATTATCCAACAACATTATTTATAGTTAGATTAAATACTGATGGTTCTTTAGATTCTACATTTAATAATTTTAATTCAGCATTTAATAACTATGGTGGTATTTTAGCATCATGTCCAACTTCAGATGGTGGATATTTAATAGGTGGAGGTTTTAAAAGTTACCAGGGTTATTTAAGAAACAATATAGTAAAAACAGATACTGATGGTTTAATAGATACTTCTTATTTTAATGGAACGGGTATTGATAGTACAAATTTCGCTGGGAATACTCCATATGTATATAATATTGTAAAAGGCATAAACGATAACTATTATGTAATGGGTTATTTTACTCATTTTAATGGTGAAAAAGTAAATCCCATTATACGGATAAAAGGTTTATCAGTAGGGATAAATGAAGTAGAAAAGGAAAAGGGGGAAATTAAGGTTTTTCCCAATCCGGCAAATGTATATGTGGAATTCCGCTGGGAACTGCCATTATTAAATGGCAATGCAACACTTATTATCAGCGATGTAAACGGAAAGTTTGTAGACCGAACTAATCTTACAACACAAAGAGGGCAATGGGTATGGGATACACGCAGTATTAGCAGAGGGATATATTTTTATGAAGTCAAATCAGATAAAGAAAATCTATGCAGAGGCAAGGTAGTAATCAGTAAATAAATTCATAAAGCAACAGTATAAAACATAATTATGCTGTTGCTTTTTATATATTTGTAACATGAAAAGATTTATATCATTTTATATTATTCTTTTAATAACAGCAAAATTAATAGCACAGCCTTTTTCATTGGATACTAATTTTATTATTAATTATAATTTTAACTATTCAGGGGGAGAAGTAAATGGATTAAAATTCGACCCTGATGGTAAATTGATGATTTATGGTTTTTTTAGTGATGGAATTACTGCTGATATAATCAGAGTTTATGATAACGGGAGTATTGACAATTCTTGGTTCTATAACTGGTTTCAAGGGGTTAGTTTTTTAAATAGAATTAATAATGTGTATATGGCTGAATCAATGGATCTTATTTCCAAATTTAGCTATAATGGACAATTAACAGATACCTCATGGAACAATAATATCTGGAAAGGAAATATTTGCCATAGATTTTATAAGCCTTACATATACTCCGATGGCAGTATGTTAATTGGTACTGATTCCATTTGCAATATAATAAGCGATAAAAAGCGATGGTTCATGCGCTTTCATCCGGATGGGTCAGTAGATACCAACTTTAAACACAGTCCTAACAGGACTGTGTTTGGAGTAATAAAATATTCAAATGATAAATTATTGTTATATGGCGGAGGGATAAATGGATTTACCCGTTATGATACTGTACAAATAAACCGTATGTGTCGTATAGATACCTTGGGGAGTCTGGATACTTCATTTAAATCTATTTTTATAGGCGGTAATCCTCGTCCGTTATTTATTCAAAATGATGGGAAAATTATTGTTTGTGGTGGATTTTATATTATCAATAATCCTTATGAACTATGTTTAATCAGGTTAAATGCAGATGGTTCGCTGGACTCAACTTTCAATAATTTTAATTTAAAAACGATAGGTAATGGTGTTGGAACTGTTTGTCCAACAACCGATGGAGGTTATTTAATAGGAGGTGGATTTAAACTTTACCAAGGTTATGCAAGAAGTTGTATAGTAAAAACAGATATTAATGGTTTTATAGATACCACTTATTTTAATGGGCCAGGGATTGATAGTACTCATTATAGCGGAGACACTCCCTATGTTGGCGGTATTGTAAAAGGTACAGGAGATACTTATTATTTAATGGGTTATTTTACTTATTATAATGGAGTAAAAGTAAATCCCATTATACGGATAAAAGGTTTATCAGTAGGGATAAATGAAGTAGAAAAGGAAAAGGGGGAAATTAAGGTTTTTCCCAATCCGGCAAATGTATATGTGGAATTCCGCTGGGATCTGCCATTACTAAACGGCAATAATGAATTACTAATAACTGATGTAAATGGTAAAATCATTACTAAATATACTATTTCAAATAAAAAAGGTCAATGGGTATGCGATACTCACAATATTAAAAGAGGAGTATATTTTTACGAAGTAAAATCAGATAGGGAAAATCTTTGTAAGGGCAAGGTAGTAATAATTAAGTAAAATAAAAAAGCAATAGCATAATAATTAATTATACTATTGCTTTTTAAAATATTTGTAACATGAAAAGAATTTTTATCTTTTATATTATACTTCTATTAACTTTTGAAAGTTACGCACAATCTTTCTCATTGGATACAACCTTTAATGTGGACTATAATTTTTATGTTTCTGGTAGTGATGCATCTGTGTACGGTTTGAATTTCGAACCTGATGGTAAATTAATGATTTATGGTTATTTTAGTGATGGAACTACTGCTGATATAATCCGGGTATATGATAACGGAAGTATTGACAATACCTGGCACTATATATGGTCTCAGGGGGTGAATTTTATAAAGAGAATTAATAATGAATATATAATAAGAACTTCTGACTTATTAGGCAAATTTTCTTATAATGGACAAATTACTGATACTGCTTGGTGTAACAATGTTGCGAGAGGCAATATATGCCATAGTTTTTACCAGCCTTATTTTTTCTCTGATGGCAGTATGATGGTTGGTACAGATTCTATTTGTAATATTGTTAGTGATAAAAAGCGATGGTTTATGCGTTTTCATCCGGATGGGAGTGTAGATACCAACTTTAAGCATAGTCCTAATAGAGAAGTCTTTGGTATAATAAAATATTCATCTGATAAATTGCTTATTTATGGGGGAGGTCAATATGGATTTACCAGATATGATAATACCCCTATAAACCGTATGTGTCGAATTGACACCCTTGGAAATTTAGATACTACTTTTAAATCTATTTTCATTGGTGGTAACCCGAGACCTTTATATATCCAAAATGATGATAAAATTATCGTTTGTGGTGGATTTTATATTATCAATAATCCTTATGAATTATGTTTAATCAGGTTAAATGCTGATGGTTCGCTGGACTCAACTTTCAATAATTTTAATTTAAAATCGATAGGGAATGGTGTTGGAACTATTTGTCCAACCACCGATGGAGGTTATTTAATAGGAGGTGGTTTTAAACAATACCAGGGTTATGCAAGAAGTTGCATAGTAAAAACAGATATAAATGGTTTTATAGATATAGCTTATTTTAATGGGGCAGGAATAGATAGTTCATATCATGCCGGGTATACCCCCTATGTAGGTGGCATAGTAAAAGGTACAGGAGATACTTATTGTGTAATGGGTTATTTTACGTATTATAATGGAATATATGTAAATCCGATTATACGCATACATGGCTTATCGGTAGGTATAAATGAGGTGGAAAAAGAAATTGTAAAGGTTTTTCCTAATCCTGCTAACAATTCCCTCACTTTTAATACCGGCATGAAACAGGATTTCAATTTAACTGTCTTCAATTCCATAGGACAAACGGTATTGCAAAAACGAATAACGGTATCCAATACTACCCTTAACATCCACTCTTTTAAACAGGGAGTGTATTACTATCAATTAATTAACGAAAAAGGGAAAATGATAAGCGGGAAATTTGTGAAGGAATAATACCTCTCCTAAATTTCCGATAAATCGGAAAAGGCTCTTTCCAAAGGAGAGGACTTCATAAAAGCAATGTAGATTTTTCCCCTCATTATTCCATAAAAATATTATTTTTGCCTTTCAATAAATCTTTGTCTTATGAGAAAATTATATCCTTTGTTGCTGATGGTATTATTTATTAGCATTGTAAAAACAGCTGCTTCCCAAACCAAAAAGAGTGAATACATTGCACCTACCGAACCGGAAGTCTTGCAAAAAATGGAATGGTGGCACGATATCAAGTTTGGCTTACTGATGCATTGGGGTGCCTACAGTCAATGGGGTGTAGTGGAATCCTGGTCAATATGCCCGGAAGATGAAGGCTGGTGTGGCCGTAAAATTCCTGATTACAACGAATATGTCAGAAGATATGAAGGCCTTAAATATTCATTCAATCCCATTCACTTTAATCCGGAAAAATGGGCTGCTGCTGCCAAAGATGCCGGTATGCGCTATGTCGTTTTTACTACCAAACATCATGATGGATTTTGTATGTTCGATACCAAACAAACCGATTATAAAATCACCGATAAGGAATGTCCTTTTTATAAAAACCCCAAAGCCGATGTTACCAAAGAGATTTTCAATGCTTTCAGGAAACAGAATTTCGGTATAGGTGCTTATTTCAGCAAACCCGACTGGCACAGTGATGATTACTGGAACCCTAATTTTCCACCTATCGATAGAAATGTGAATTATGAAACTTCTAAATATCCTGAAAAATGGAAACGCTTCCAGCAATTTACCTTTAATCAGATAGAAGAACTTACACTCAATTATGGTAAAGTGGATATTTTATGGTTTGATGGAGGTTGGGTACGCAGTTTGGCCGAACAAACTGAAGAATCACGTACATGGCTCAAACACAAAGCTGTTGATCAGGACATCAACATGCCCGCAATTAATGCAATGGCACGTAAAAACCAACCCGGAATCTTGATGGTGGATCGTTCGGTGCATAATAAGTTTGAAAACTATTTTACACCCGAACAGCAGATTCCCGAAAAACCGCTTCCTTATCCATGGGAAACCTGTATGACAATGGCCAACAGCTGGTCATGGGTTTACAATGATACTTATAAACCTACGCATAAATTAATTCATTTACTGGTGGATATAGTGGCCAAGGGCGGGAATTTTCTCCTCAATATTGGACCCGATCCTTCAGGTCAGCTGGACGATACAGCCTATGTTCGTCTGAAAGAAATAGGGGAGTGGATGAAAATAAACAATGAAGCTATTTATAATACACGGCCGCTTGCACCTTACAAAGATGGGAAAACCTGTTTTACTCAGGGCAAAAATGGAGAAATCTATTTGATTTACCTTGCAGATGTTAATGAGAGTATGCCTTCTGAAATTACAATTCATAACTATCAGCCAAAAGCCAATGCAAAAGTAAAACTGCTGGGAACTGATGCTTTAATTTCAACTGTTATTGGCAAGAATTTCATTACTTTAAAGATAAGCGGAAAAGATAGTTTGAAACCTCCTTGCAACTATGCATGGGTGTTTAAGGTGGATTAGAAAAGTGTTAAACTAGAAAATCATTCTTTTGATCAGGAGATTTTGATTATCTGATAAACCACTGATAAATCCCATTTTAAGCATATATTGATCGTGGCTTTTTGATTGTACACAGCTACATAACTTTTCGTAACCCAGTTTAGAAAAGTAGTATAAATTTTCAGTATAAACAAATTTGCCGGGTTTTTGGTCGCGGTATTCGGGAATTACATAATCAAGTCCTATCATCAGTGTTTTTTCATCATATTCATGGGCAAGAATTACACCAGCCACTGCCATATTTTTTAATATCAATATACTGAGTTTGTTCATTTCAGGTTTAAAAATGAAGTCAGGGAAAAAACGGATGATATCTTTATGATGAAAATCAAGAAAAGCTTCCAGATATTTGTTATCATTACGAACTTCGAGCAAACGGAAATGATCGGTTCCGCTGTACATTTTTGCAAGATAATAAATATCGATACAAACTATAAAACCATTTAGTATTCCAACCGGCAATGCACCGATTGCAAAACCATAAACTGAGAACAAACAAGCTCCGAAAAGATTAATCCATCGGAGTTTTTGTATTGAGCTCATCAGCATTGAAGTTGCAATTACTACGGATGCCAGATATCCTATCCATTGAAAAGTAATTATTGTCATTGAGTAGATTTTTGATTTTTATCAGAAGATTGATGATGGGTGATTGATGATGAAGCTATCTTGATTTTTATTAATAAAAGAACGTAACACAACTTAACACTTAACACTTAATTATTAATTCTTTACCACTCCACTTTATCTCTCCAAACCGGCATGGTCATACATCTGGCACCGCCACCGCCTCTGGGTAATTCGGAACCATCAATGGTAACTACAAATTTTTTGTAATCATTCAGGTTTTTTCTGCATTTGATAATATCGCGTGCTTTAATAACTTCATATCCATTGTTATTCAATTCTTCGATGGTATAGCTGTTACGGGCATAACCCATAACTTTTCCGGGTCCTAATGCAAAAAAGTTAGCACCACTGTGCCATTGTTCGCGTTGTTGTATCCATAAATCATCAGGGAGTCCGCAGTTTAATGGTTTCAAGTCAAAATTAAGCTTTTGTAATGCTTCCATCATGGTATTGCGGAAACGTATGAAGTCAACTTTACCGTTTTCAATTCGGATATGAACGGTTTGGTATTTATTATGACGTGCAATTAATGGTTCATAAATCATACAGTTATCTCTGTCTAAAAATGTAAAAACCATATCCAGATGGATAAAAGACTCAGGTTTGAAAGGTAATTCCTGTACTATGATATTCATAGTAGTTTTGTTTTCTTTAAAACGGTCAATCAGAAAATCAACTGCCTTGCTGTTGGAACGGCTTCCCAGACCTATCAATATTACATCTTCACGGGCAATTAATACATCGCCGCCTTCAATTGTAATCTCAGGATCAAAATCTTTAAAATTAATAGGATTAATGGTTTTTGCACTTACAGTATGGCTATGGTCAAATATGGTTTCCATAATAATAGCTTCTCTTGCCCTGACTACATTCGCCATACGGCTGATCAATACTTCATTGTACATGGAAACAGAAGCATCTCTCATGAAAAAGAAATTATGCAGCGAACGCAATGAATATCTTTCCTGACTCAGAAAACTGGTTAAAGTATCCTGTTTCATTTCCACTCCTTCTATCATTGCTCTTGTAAAATCATCAACATCAAGTGATAATAAGTCTTCATATACATGCATCGCTTTTTCGTTCATGCAGACTTTATGTGCCAGTTCCCGTCTTATATTTTCACTTTGCAGTGCTTCTTTTAGTAAATCTTTTACTTCATAAACATTGGTAAACTTACGAAGAACCCCTTCGAACTCACAGTATTCCTTTGTAGCAACAGTAAGGTTTAAAATGTCACTATATAATGCTCTTTCAGCATTTTGAGGTGTCATGTTTTCTATCTCACTACCCGGATGATGTATAATAACGCCTTGTAAATTACCTATTTCAGAACTAATATTAACCTTCATATTCAATTTTTTTGCAAAGGTAAGAAATTTTGTAAAGAAGAAAAACGATGGAATTATGGTAGAAAAACAAAATTAATGAGATTAGATTAACTTCTTGTTTGGTTTGTAATGAACTTAAAATTAAATTTTTAGGAATAAATACATGTGGATTAAATCTTATATCAACCGCTATTATAAGTTTACTAAATGGATTTCTAAAATTGTATAAAACGATGCTTTTAGCTTTTATTTTAGAAAATTTAGTATAAATTTTCGTTATTTTGCAAAAAATAGCAAAGATGAATATTCTACTTTTAGGTTCCGGAGGCAGAGAACATGCCCTTGCCTGGAAAATTAAACAAAGTCCCAAACTAACTGAATTATACATAGCACCGGGTAATGCAGGCACAGCTTTATGTGGGATCAATGTCAATATTAATATACTGGATTTTGAAATAATTAAATCATTTGTAATTGACAAGAAGATTGAGATGGTTGTAGTGGGTCCGGAAACTCCTTTAGTTGAAGGTATTCATGATTTCTTTCTTAATGATACTATCCTTAAGCAAATTCCAGTAATTGGTCCACAGCAAAATGCAGCAATGCTTGAAGGGAGTAAAGATTTTTCTAAGAAATTTATGCTTAGACATGGGATTCCAACAGCTGCCTATAAAACATTTACAAAGAATCAGATTAGGGATGGAGTTGTTTTTATTAATTCTTTAGAACCACCTTATGTGCTAAAAGCAGATGGCCTTGCAGCCGGAAAAGGGGTGATAATTACTGAAAACCAAGGTGAAGCCGTTCAAATATTAAATTATATGCTGGCGGATGCAATGTTTGGTGAAGCTTCATCTAAAGTAGTGATTGAAGAATATTTAAGTGGAATCGAACTTTCTGTTTTTGTAGCCAGTGATGGTAATTCATATAAAATTTTACCGGTTGCAAAAGATTATAAACGGATAGGTGAAGGTGATTCTGGTCCAAATACCGGAGGTATGGGGTCTGTGAGTCATGTTCCTTTTGCGGATGAAATTTTTATGAAAAAACTTGAGCAAAAGATTGTAATTCCAACTATTAACGGGCTTAAAAAAGACAATATTCCATACAAAGGATTTATTTTTATAGGACTCATGAATGTGAAAGGCGAACCTTTTGTTATTGAATACAATGCCCGTTTGGGTGATCCTGAAACAGAAACTGTTATTCCACGAATTAAAAGTGATATAATAGACCTGTTTGAAGGGATTGCTCATGGAAATCTTGCTGAGAAAGAAATTGTTTTTGATAAACGTTTTGCTGCATGCATAATGTTGGTAGCCAAAGGCTATCCTGATAGTTATGAAAAGGGAAAACTTATCAAAAATCTGGATAAAGTAGATGATTCTCTCGTATTTCATGCAGGTACAAAAACGGATAATAATGGAAATATTATTACCAATGGGGGCAGAGTGATTGCTATTACTTCTTTTGGAGATTCTATTGAAGAAGCAAAAGCAATATCTCTAAAAAATGCTGAAATTATCGATTTTGATGGAAAATACTATCGAAAAGATATAGGTAAGGACTTAGTTAAAGGTTAAAGATTAAAGATTAAATGTTAAAGTAAAGAGTAAAAAGTAAAAAGTAAAAAGTAAGTTTATTAAACTTTTACTTAAAATTTTAATTGATAAAATTGTAAGATATAAACAAAGGATATGTTCTTTTTAGCATTTGTAATAATCACATCAACAGCAATTTTAGTTTTGTTTAAAGTATTTCCGAAATACAATATTCAAATTTTACATGCTATCGTTGTGAACTATATTACGGCAGCTTCTCTTGGTTTCGCGATACAATGGAATACATTTACTATAAATGCTGTAATACATGAGAAATGGTTTCCGTTAGCTATTTTAATTGGATGTATCTTTATATTAACGTTTCAGGTATTCGCTTTTTCATCTCAAACGGCTGGAGTTGCTATAACTGCAATTTCAAGTAAAATATCTGTTGTAATTCCGGTTTTTATTGGCGCTTTTTTATATGTCAATGAATCTCTCAGTCTCTTTAAAATATTGGGTTTGTTGATGGCTATTGTATCATTTTTGCTGGTATTCAGCAATAATGCTAATATGAAGATAAATCCACGGTTTATCTTTTTGCCAATAATATTATTCCTGGCCAATGGCTTAAATGATACTATTATGACATTTGCTCAACGGAAGTTCGATGGATTTAATACCATGTTGTTTATAAGTTGTATTTTCTTTTTTTCGATGGTAGTAGGTATAGTTTGGTTAGCCGTTAATTATATTGTGCTTAGAAATAAGATTTTACTCAGAAATATTATTGCAGGTATTTTACTGGGGATATTTAACTTCCTGTCTACTTATTATTTTTTCAAAGGAGTGGCTGTCGTTGAAAGTGCTGTTTTTTTTCCGGTAATGAATACAGGAGTGGTTAGTTTATCAGCATTATGTGGATATTTTGTTTTTAAAGAAAAACTAAATCTGATTAACTGGATTGGAATATTGTTGGCATTGGGGACTATAGTGTTTATTGCTTATGCATAAATTATTACTTAATTATGTTGTTTGAAGATACTTATAAAACGATAAAAGCCCGTTCAGAGGGAATTTATAAAGAAAAAGGCAGTAAATTTATTGCAGTAGCATTACCTGTGCTAACTGAAAATGAAGTGAAAGAAGCTCTGGCAATGCTTAGAAAAGAATATTATGATGCCCGCCATCATTGTTATGCTTATATTTTGGGATTCGACAAATCTGCATATCGTATTAATGATGACGGAGAACCTTCCGGTACTGCAGGACGGCCTATTCATGGTCAATTAATGTCGAAAGATTTAACCAATACCCTTGTTGTTGTAATTCGTTATTTTGGGGGTACCAAATTAGGTGTCAGTGGTTTAATAAATGCTTACAAAACCGCTACTAAAGAAGCATTGGAAACTGCAGAAATTCTTGAAAAAATTGTGAACGATATCTATGAAGTTCGTTTTGATTATTTACAAATGAATGATGTAATGAAAATTCTAAAAGATGAAAATTTACATCAATTTAATCAGCAATTTGAATCCAGTTGTAGTTTGCAATTTTCAGTACGAAAAAATGATTCATCCAGACTGTACGAAAACTTTAGGAAAATTGAAAAATTAAATATTAGTTTTGTGAAAACAGTTTAATTTTTTCTTAAATTTAACTTCAATTATATTATTTTTTTATTACTTTTGAAAAGTAAATATATTACTTTAAAAATTATACCTAATTTAAAAATTATTTATTAGTGTAGTTTGTGTAATTTATTTTTGTAAAAGCCTGATATTATAATTTATATATTTTGTATATAAATTAAATCATTGTCGGATATTTTTATATAGATTTCCTATTAGGATAATTATAGAAAAAGATGTGTAAACTAAGTTTAAATTTCAGATTTACAATAGTTTATTTGCTTCTATTCATGGCTTTTTTAAATAGCGTGAAAGGACAAAGTGATACCTTGTTTTGGTTTGCAGCTCCTGACGTTTCTTCATCTCATGCTGACAGACCTATATTCTTGAGATTAGCTTCATTTGGTCAATCTTCTGCTGTAACTATTGATCAACCGGCTAACAGTAGTTTTGCTCCTATAAATATTACTGTTCCTGCAAATGGCACATCTAGTGTTAATTTAACAGCCTTAATTGATTTAATAGAAAATCCAGTGCTTAATAATGATACTATTTTTAATAGAGGACTCAGAATAAGATCCAATCATATTATAACCGCATATTATGAAGTACATAATCCTTTAAATCCTGAAATATTTGTATTGAAAGGAAGAAATGCTCTGGGGACAAATTTTATGATACCATCACAAACTCTTGTTAGTAATAAATATAATGAAAATTCTTTTGTGATAGTTGCAACAGAAAACAATACGTTGGTTACTATCACTCCGAGTAAAGATTTGTATTTGTCGGGGTTTTTTATACATCATTTAGCAAATACACCATTCACTATAACGCTTAATAAAGGTCAATCAATTTCATTTAAAGCTACGAGTTTTAGCCCTAATGAACATTTAGCAGGTACAGTAGTAGTCTCAAATAAGCCGATTGCTATTACAATTTGCGACGATTCTGCTGTTGGAGATCCTCCCTGGAATGGTCCATGTTATGATTTATTGGGGGATCAATTGATCCCTATTAATGTGATTGGAAAGGAATATATAATTGCTAAAGGCTTTTTAAACGGAAATGACAGAGTTTTTGCTATGGCTGTATCTGACAATACAAATATTTATATTAATGGATCCACAACTCCAAGCTATACAAAAAATTCAAAACAAACTCAGATAATAATTATCGACTCAAATTACACCTATATTTCAGCTGATAAACCAATCTATATGACGCACTTATCAGGATTTGGATGTGAACTTGGTATGCCTGTTTTACCTC
Source organism: Bacteroidales bacterium (assembly GCA_049315385.1). GTDB lineage: Bacteria > Bacteroidota > Bacteroidia > Bacteroidales > JACABE01 > JACABE01. The sequence continues at coordinate 1,680 of JBMOKG010000074.1, read as the reverse complement.
CTATTTACTGCACTGGTTCTACCTCTGTTGCTTTTACCAGATCTGATACTACTTTTTTTGGGATAATAATTATAACAAGGAATGGATGTCAAAGTGGATTTACATTAAATAATAATTCAACTTTAATACAATCTTCAAATTTCTCAGTAGTGCCAAATACTGGTTCTCAATGGGTAGCTGCCAGAATAAATATGTCTGCTAATGTAGGAACAGGAAGTGGAAATATCATTTCTAATAATTTGGGCTCTTTTCATTTTGGAATTATCAATGGAGCTCAAGATTTTGGATGCAGATATGGTTATTTTTCAGATTATAGTATGTTAAATCTTGGGCCTGATATTACAAAGTGTTTACTTGATACAGCCATTTTGGATGCAGGTCCCGAGAAAGATAGTTATTCATGGAGTACCGGAGCTACAACTCAAACTATAAAAGTAACAAAGGATACCACTTATTCGGTAACAATTACAAAAGGAAGTTGTGTAATAACAGATACTATTATAGTTACAAACAAATCTCATCCTTTATTTGCAGTTACTTCTTCTGATAATACAATTTGTTTAGGTGGTTCTGCAACATTAACTGTAAATGGCACCTCAACATTTTTATGGTCAGGTGGTTATGGAAAAACTAATCCATTGATAGTAACACCTTCAGTTACTACTAACTATAAAGTTTATGATACAATTTCAGGTTGCATTGATACTGCAAATTATGTAATTACAGTAATTCCTGTACCTGTTGGGAAAACGGATACAATATCAATTTGTAATGATCATAATACAAATTATACAATTACTACTTTGAATAATGTTTTATGCAACTTTGCATGGACAATAGGCACGGTAACCGGAGGGATAACAGGTGCAAGTGCTGGTTCAGGTATATTAATTAATCAACCATTACACAATCCGGGTTCAACAACTTCGGGCAGTGTACAATATATTGTTACACCTACTTCTTTAAGTGGCAGTTGTGTGGGTTTGTCATTTATCATAAAGGTAAATGTTTTTCCAATTCCAAATACTTCAAATATATTTCATGATTAAACACAAAATAATAATAACGATGAAAAAATTAACTTTATTCTTATTTTTAATGTTACTATTTGCAGTTACTGCTCAAAGTCAACAAAACCAAAATTTAACACAAATTGTTTGTGCAGGGTCAACAAAAAATTACAATGTAACTTCTACATTATCCGGATCTTCTTATGCATGGATTATTACACCTTCATCAGGAGGTACTATTTCAGGTCAGGGGACTAATAATATTAACATAAGTTGGGGTAATACTTCTGGTACATACATTGTTCAGGTAATAGAGACTTCTGCTGATGGTTGTCCCGGTGATCCAATAACAGTCGCAGTTACAGTTGTATTGCCACCTACTGCAATCATTTCTTACGCATCACCATTTTGTGAAACAGCATCTCCACAAACTGTAACGTTGACAGGTACAGGAGCGTATACAGGTGGTGTTTATAGTTCAACAACCGGATTAACAATTAATACAACAACTGGTTTGATAACACCCGGTACGAGTACATCCGGAACATATACTGTAAATTATACAATCGCAGCATCAGGAGATTGTCCTGAAGTAGTGGCAACAACTAATGTAACCATAACATCACCGCCAACAGCCAGTATAACATATACAGGATCACCCTGGTGTACC
>JBMOKG010000021.1:0-69566 GCA_049315385.1 Bacteroidales bacterium | reverse complement strand
ATAGAAATGCTGTTTTAATCTTTTATTTCTTTTATTTTTCTTCTTACTTTTTTCTTGAAAAAAAAGTAACAAAAATTCAAGACTTCCAATAATTTACTTCAAAACTACGTTTTTAAAATTCCTGCGCAATACTATATATAGCGAAATGAACATTCAGCCAAATATTTTCTTGACAGACATCGCTATATTGTATTGCTTACCAGTTCTTTCGCTATTTTAAAACCTTGTTTTGTATCATAAATTCTTAGATGTCGGTCCTCTCCGAAGATTGTTTTTTTGTTTTAATCTACTGAATATGAAAATGAATATGAAAATTGATTTTATTTTGATTCGCCGATGAGGTGATGTTTTTTATTTATCAAAAGATTAATAGAATGTTTCTCAGAAATTGATTGCTGGGCAGGCAATGGATGCGCATCAGGGAATTTTGCGTAAAAAATCAGACGTATTGAATGAGCGACGGCCTGCGCAGCGCTCCCGAAGTCACAAAGGATAATTTTTACTAAGAAGTTTAATATTTATTTTGTGACGGCTGGGGGCGCGGAAGGGATTCAATACGGATAGATTTTTAGCAAAATTACCGTAAGCGCTGATTTTTTTGTTACTATTTTCATCAGGAAAAAAGTAAAATAACAAATTACCTCACCTATATTTTCGATAGATCGGAACAGGCCCACTCCAAAGACGAGGACTTAAGCAACAAACAATAAGTGATACTACAAATTTTATTTAAGACTCATTAATAAATGAAACAAATTTACAAAGCTTTCATTGGGCAAAAGCCTCTCCTTTGGAGAGGTTTGGTGAGGTAATTATCTATTTACGCTTCAAAACCCAATAATTCAATCTTATTATAATAAACTGATATTGAGTAGTTATTTTATTTATCTCAAAAAATGCCTTATTATTGAGTTTTGGGAAATAAATTACTAAATCTTATTCACCGGTTCCTGAAAAATATGTAGTTTTGTAGCTTTCAAAAATAAAATAAATATTTAAATGAAATATCTTTTAAAAATACTGGTAACTTCCTTCGCTGTAGTTATTACCGCATATTTACTAAAAGGAATTCATGTTCCCGATTTTACAACAGCAATAGTAATTGCAATAGTAATTACTTTATTAAATATTTTCCTTAAACCAATTTTAGTATTATTAACTATACCAGCAACTATCTTTAGTTTTGGGCTTTTTTTACTGGTCGTCAATGCATTTATTATATTACTGGCTTCCAGTCTGGTTCCTGAATTTAGAGTAGATAGTTTCTGGTGGGCCTTAGCTTTCAGCATTATTCTTTCAATCGTCAGTTATTTGCTCGAATTGCCCGATAAAATCAAATCAGGAAACATAATTATTATAAAAAAAACTAAAGATGAAGAGTAATATAATCACCCAGAAATCAGAGATTGAAGAAGTTATTAATCATTGTGAAGTTTGTTATATGAGCATGGTTGATGAAAAAGGTCTACCTTATAATTTACCTTTCAACTTTGCTTATGAAGATAATGTAATTTATCTTCACTCTGCTCCATTTGGCAAGAAAATAGATATTTTAAAGGCTAAGCCGGATGTTTGTATTGTATTTAGTACCGCTCATCAGTTGCATCACCATGATGTTGAAGTTGCCTGTAGTTATAGTATGAAGTTTAAAAGTGTAATTGTATATGGTAAAGTCGAATTCATAGAAGATATTGCAGAAAAAACAATATGGATGAATAAAATTATGCAAAAATATACTTCAAGAGATTTTAGTTATTCATTACCGGCAATAACCAATGTAGCATGTTTTAAGGTAGTTTTTGAAAAAGTTAGCGGAAAAAAAAGAGGTTATTAATGAATTTAAAGGATAATTTAAAATAAGAAATAGATGAAGTCTTATTGTTCCGGTTTATTTAACAGAAAAGAGAAGATAAAAAAAGAGGACTTAGTTTAAGTCCTCTTTTTATTACTCAGTAATTGTATCCTTTTTTGAAGTTTTCTTTGCTGGTTTTTCCTCAACTGTTTCTTTAACAGATTTTGGTACTATTTCACTAGCAACAGTTTTTTTCTTGTTTTTAGGACGTTTTATGCCCGAAGAACCCAGGATAATCTTTCCTCTTTTGGTTTTTTTATCACCTTTACCCATAAATCAATTGATTAAATATTTATATTCTGTAAAATTACACAATAAAAAGTGTATTTCTAATAAAAAAAATTATTTCCATCCTTTTTTATATAAAAAATCTTCTTTCACCTGATCTGCCATTCGAATAACATTTGTTATCCAGTTTAATTTTATATCAAAAACTTCTTCTTCTTCAAGCTGCCATTGAATCCCGGCATTTCTTATTTTTTCAGAAAGATAAAAAACAGACATAGCTGCAGATACTGAAATATTGAAACTTTCTGTAAAACCATACATTGGAATCTTAACAAAAGCATCCGCATTATCTAGTGCAATTTCCGAAAGACCTTCTCTTTCTGTACCAAATACTATTGCAATTTTGTTATCTATTGCTAAGTTTTGTATCAACAAATCATTTTTATGCGGTGATGTTGCAACTATTTTATATCCCTTTTCCCTTAATGAATTAAAAGCTTCCAGTGTATTATGTTCAGAGGTATTGTAACGATTCATATTTAGCCATTTTGCAGAACCAAGTTCCACATCTGGATTTATTTCGTATGGATAACGATTTTCGATAATATGTACATCCTGAATTCCAAAACAATCACAGGTTCTTAGTACGGCACTTGCATTCTGCGATTGAAAAATATCTTCTAAAACCACAGTCAGATACCTGGTACGGGATAATACAATTTCATCAATTTTAGATTTCTTATTGTCGGAAACAAAAGCTGTAAGATAAGAATACATTTCTTTTTTTTGTTCCAGATTCAATTCTTTCATGCGTAATTTAATTTTATTAGAGATTAAATTATTTAGTTTTTCGGCTTAATTTTTCAGTTAATAAAAATTATTCAAAATTAATAATTTTTCAATTTAAACCTATAAGGTAACGCTGCATCTTCTTCAGCATAAGCAATTCCAATTCTTGCACTAATTATAATATTATTTTCATTAATTTGTAACTTTCCTTCTTCAACCCATATTTTATCTCCCTGTAAATCAATACCTGTATGAGAATAATGAATACCTAAGGCTTTCGTTAATTTACCAGGTCCATCTAAGGTATATTTTTGAAGATCTTTTTGATTGCATCTTTCTTTAATTATCTCCAATCCTTCAATTGGATGAATACCTCTGATTAAAACTGCATGTGGAACATCCTGAACATTGGTGACTATATTAAACAAGGAATACATTCCATAACATAAGTATACGTATGCAATTCCACCTTCTTTATACATTATCTCAGTACGTTGTGTACGTCTGTTACCATATGCATGTGATGCTTTATCAGTTATTCCGGCATAAGCTTCGGTTTCAGTAATAATACCGGATGTAATAACATCATCAAAATTAGTATACAGGCTTTTACCTAATAAGTCTTTTGCAATTCGAACAACATCTGCCTGCAAATAATATTCCTTCTCAAGCTTCATTACAATTGTAAGTTGTTAATTATTAGATGAATTTATTCCTCTTATTACTTTATACTTTATACTTTATACTTTATACTTTATACTTTATACTTTATACTTTAAACTTTCCTCACCCCCATTTGTACTGCATTTCACCGTATTTCTTTATCTTATCATTGTCGAGCAGCCATTGCAATACTTTTAATATATTATCCTCATCAGCTTCAATTTCATTAACCAATTCTTCAACAGTATAAATTTTCGACTTCAGCAACGGTTTTATCTGTTCTAAAATATTATTAAACTCATATTCATTAAGTTCCATCTTATTTCGTTCAATACAAATATCACACTTACCACAACGTTTGCTATTACATTCACCAAAATATTCAAGTAAAAATTGATTATGACATTTAGTTAGCATCTCTATATAATCTTTAACTGATTCAACACGTTTCATCGCATTAACTTTTCGGAACTCATAAGTTTCCTTTGAAAGAAAAATATTTTGTGTTGCTATTCTTTCAATAGAATAAGTTATGAAAGGTTTATTACGCTGTGGAACATAATTCATTACCTGCATCTTAACCAGTTGTTGAAGTATCTTTTCTACTTTTTCTATATCTGAATTACAACGTTTAGCAATTTCCATTTCACTTATTCTTACAAAATCAGAGAAAACACCTCCATAAGACCGAAGTATTAGCTTTATAAAATTATCAGTTGAAGGATTTTCAATCTGAAAACGGTAGAGATCTTCTTTACCAATCGTAAAGTGTACTAATGATGATTGATTCGGATCTTCATTAAGTACTATATAACCTTCCTTTTCAAGAAACTTCAGCGAATTGTAAGCTGTAATAATATTAAACCGAAATTGCTCACAAAAATCACGGATATCAAAATTAAAACTCTGGTCTTTACCACTTCCTTCTGTTATTTGAAAATAATTCCCTAAAGCCTGGTAAATATTTTTAATGTACTCTTTCTCTGGAAAAGCATTTAGAATATTTTGGTCAAGAGCTAGAATATCAGCATTTTCATATAATATCAAAGCCACTGCTTCATGTTCATCACGTCCTGCCCTACCAGCTTCTTGAAAGTAAGCTTCCAATGTATCAGGTAAATCCAGATGAATTACAAAACGAACATTCGGTTTATCGATTCCCATACCAAAAGCATTGGTGGCAACTATTACCCTGTTTTTATCATTCATCCAGAGTTTTTGTTGCTCATTTCGTATTTTATGATCCAATCCTGCATGATAATACCCAGCTTTGATATTATTTTTGTTTAGAAAATTTGCAATATCTACAGTTTTTTTTCTGCTTCTTACATATATTATTCCGGTTCCTTTCAGCTTATTAATGACTCTGAGTAAGCGGGCTAATTTATCATCAGATTTTATTACAAAATAATTTAAATTTTTACGTTCAAAACTTTTTTGAAAAACATTCTTCTGTTTAAATTCCAGTTTATTTTGAATATCATCAACTACTTCAGGTGTGGCAGTTGCAGAAAGCGCAAGCAGTGGAACATTCAGAAGAATTTCTTTTATTTCTGCAATTTTCAAATATGGCGGACGAAAATCATAACCCCATTGCGATATACAGTGTGCTTCATCAACTGCAATCAGGCTGACTTTCATCTTTTTTAAATGTTCTCTGAAAACATCTGTCGTTAAACGTTCCGGTGAAACATAAAGCAACTTAATATCGCCATAAACAGCATTATTAAGAATGATTTCAATTTCATTGGGATGCATTCCCGAAAAAATAGCTTTAGCATTGATACCTCGTTTATTAAGATTATCAACCTGATCTTTCATTAAAGCGATTAAAGGAGAAATTACAATGCAAACTCCTGGCATAAGCATAGCAGGAACCTGAAAACACAACGATTTGCCTCCTCCGGTTGGAAGCAATGCTAATGTATCTTTTTTATCCAGCACCGATTGAATAATTTCCTCCTGCATGGACCGGAACTGACTAAAACCCCAATATTTTAATAAAACACTTCTTAATGGCAAAACAACTGGTATTAATAAGTTTTTACGAAGATAGTATTTTTTTTAATCTTATAAAACTATTTTAAAAAAAAGTGATTTTATTGCATTTTGCAAATTTTATGAATACTTTTGAAAGCAAAATAATTACTTACCCTTTATACCCTTTTTTATGAAAAAAGCTTTGTTTTTTCTAATCATCATTTATTTTACAAATATATTTATCACTAATAGCCAATCTATTAAAGCTATTACATATAATTTAAGATATGAAAACACTTTTGATGGTGATAATGCATGGAGTAATCGAAAAGAAAGGGTTTCGGCTATGCTTAGTTTTTACGATGCTGATATTTTTGGTATACAGGAAGGACTTTCCAGTCAAATAGTTTATCTGGATAGTTGTTTACCTCAATATTATCATGCAGGAATCGGAAGAGATGATGGTAAAACAAAAGGAGAACACAGTGCTATCTTTTATAAAACCAACAAATTTGAATTACTAAAAACATCAACTTTCTGGCTGTCAGAAACGCCAGATACAGTTTCAATGGGATGGGATGCTGTGTGTAACAGAATATGCACTTATGTATTATTGAAAGACAAAAAAACTCAACAAAAAATATGGGTTTTTAATACTCATTTTGACCATATAGGAGAAAAAGCACAACAAAATAGTGCTCGTCTGATTATTGACAGAATAAAAAAATTAAATAAAGAAAATTACCCCATTGTTTTGATGGGTGATTTTAATATGACTCCTGATAAAGAACCTATTAAATATATAACAACGGTTTTGAAAGATGCAAAGTACTTATATAAAAAAGATGCAGATTCGACTGAAGGAACATTTAATGCATTCGAATTTAATAAACCTGTAACTTCACGGATTGACTATTTTTTTGTTTCCGGTTTTAAAGTTACTAAATACCGCGTATTAACTGATTCTTACCATTGTAAATATTTATCGGATCATTTACCTGTTTTCGTTGAAATAAGTAAACAATAACAATTTAACTAATTAAATATAAATCAATTCATACTTAAACTAATGAAAAAGATATTTGTATTAATTCTAATTATATCTTCTGTTTTAGCATGCGACAGAGTTAAAGATAAAACCAAAGAAGTTATTAATAAAGGCGGTGAAACTGTCGGAAAAGGAGCTACTGAATTTATCGAAGGTGTTTCAGAAGGTGTTGATAAAACATTAAAATGTGAAATAATCCTTTCTGAAAGACTTAAAACAAAAGGACTTCAAACAGGTAAATTTTCAATTAACAATGATTCAACATCAGGTAAAAATAATCTATTAACCCTCTACCTGATTTTCGAAAAAAATTTTAAAGAAACTATTTCAATAAAAGCTTTTGATAAAAACGGACTTGAAATAGGCAGAGTTAAAAAAGCAGTTTTTGGGAAAGCCGGCGAAGCGAAATATATCGATTTTTGTTTTGACAAACGTACCTATATCGAAGTAAAAAGCAAAATAAATATAGAATAAATACTTGAACTAATTTTTTAAGTAAGTTGATATAAATAATTATTTTACAATAATTTATCAATCTTTAAGATAAAGAGCCAGATTCTAAAAATAATTTCGAATCTGGCTTTTTATTTCTTTCTTTTATAAAGCTAATTATATAAAGCTTAAAAAATGAAACTAGTAATTTTCGGCTTTTACTTCATAATAAGCTTGAGGATGATCACAAACAGGGCAATTCATTAAAGCTTTTTCACCATAATGAACATGACCACATTTGCGGCAAACCCACATTACCTTTTGGTCTTTTTTGAACACCTTCTCTGTTTCAATATTGTTCAATAATTTTCTGTAGCGTTCTTCGTGTTCTTTTTCAATAGCTGCAATTAATTTAAATGACATGGATACTTTTTTGTATCCTTCTTCTTCAGCAATTTTCGAAAAAGCAGGATATAAATCTACCCATTCTTCGTGTTCACCTTCAGCAGCAGCCTTTAAGTTTTCTGCTGTAGAAGCAATCATTCCGGCAGGATAGGATGCTGTAATTTCAACCATACCACCTTCCAGATAACGAAAGAAAATTTTGGCATGCTGTTCTTCCTGTAATGCAGTTTCTGCAAACATAGCTGCAATTTGTTCATAACCTTCTTTTTTTGCCTGTTTTGCAAAAAATTGATAACGGTTTTTTGCCTGTGATTCACCTGCAAACGCTTTTAAAAGATTTTTTTCAGTTTTACTTCCTTTTATACTCATGATTTAATTTTTTGATGAAACAAAAATAATCATTAATTTTGAGCAAAAATACTTTATATGGAATTAGTTTTTGCAACCAACAATCTACATAAAATCAAAGAGGTAAGCCCACTAATTAAAAACAGTTTTCATTTGTTATGTTTATCTGATCTCAATTTCAATGAGGATATACCAGAAACTCAACCTACAATAGAAGGAAATGCTTCTCAAAAATCACATTTTATATATGATAAATTTGCCTTGAATTGTTTTGCAGATGATACTGGACTTGAAATTGAGGCATTAGCAGGTGAACCTGGCGTTTTTTCTGCCCGTTATGCAGGTGAAGGCTGTAATTTTCAGGATAATATCGATAAAGTCTTAATGAAACTGGAAGGGGTTAATAATCGCAATGCACGTTTTCGTACTGTCATTTCATTAATTCTGGAAGGAAAAGAGCATTTGTTCGAAGGAATTGTAAAAGGGAAAATACTGACAGAAAAACATGGAAATGATGGGTTTGGTTATGATCCGATTTTCATGCCTGATGGTTTCGGAATTTCATTTGCAGAAATGTCATTGGAAGAAAAAAACAAGGTAAGTCACAGGGCTATTGCAACTAAAAAACTTGCTGAATTTCTAAATACCTGAAAACAATTCAAAATCAAAAAATCATAATATTTCATTTTACTAAAGGCCTGTATCTTTCTTAAATGGTTGTAATGATTCTTATTGTCGATAAAAAGTCTAAAACAATAAAAAAGCCGGTATTTATTAATAAACCCGGCCTTCTTATTTTCATAATAATTGTTACTCTGTTATGTCACCGAATTTAATTTCTGCTTCGGTTGCATCTCTAACCATTAGGATATTACCTTTGAAATGTAAAATTTCTCCTGCAAGCGGATGATTAAAATCAAGTTTTACATTTTCATCATCAATTTCTATAACGATTGCTTCAGCATGAATATCATTTTCTTCATCTTCCATTGGAATGATAGCGCCTTCGTACACCATTTCTTCGTCAAATTCACCATCAATCATAAAGTTTTCTTTTGGCAACTCAACTAATTTGTCTTCATCATATTCACCATAAGAATCTTCAGGATTTAAAATAAATTCAAATTCGTCACCAGCTTTAAGATTTTGTATATTTTCTTCAAATTTCTCAAACAGATTTTCGTGTCCGATTAATACAATCTCAGGATCCATTTCATCAATTTCCTCAATAACGTCTCCTTCTGCATCGTCGAATCTTAATTTATAAGTCAATGAAACGACTTTATTTTTTTCAATAAACATAGTATAAAATTTTATTTTTTTTGATGCTACGAAATTAAAAATAATTTATTAATTATTGCTAATTTAGAAATAAAAAACACATTATTCATTTAATATTTCTTCATTTGCTTCAGGTTGCTCGCTGATAGTGCTGTCTTTCTTATGAAAATATGTATGGCAACTATAATTTTTGGAAATTTTTATTGAAGGTTTTGGAAATTTCTTTTTATGATCTGCAGCATACTTTGGATCTTTTAGTAACTTCTCCATGAACAATCCATATATTGGAAGTGCTGTTTTACAACCTTCACCCAGTTCAGATGTTCTAAAATGGACACTCCTGTTTTCAGCACCTACCCAGGAAGCAGAAATCAATGTTGGGGTTACACCCAAAAACCAACCGTCAGAATGATTAGAAGAGGTTCCTGTTTTACCTCCAAAATCAGTTTTATTATCTGAAAACAAATCATACTCAAATAATGCCTGAGTAGTACCACCTGGTTCATGTAAACCACCCTGCAACATCTGCGACATCAAAAAAGCTGTTTCTTCAGTAATGACTCTTTCTTTTTTAGGCTGCATTTCATACAAAACTTTGCCTTTTCTATCAGTAATCTTTGTCACCAGTATTGGTTCAATTTTATAGCCTTCATTAATCAAAGGACAATAAGCAGTAATTAACTCGAAAAGAGATACATCGCTGGAACCTAAACAAACTGAAGGTACATCTGCCAGTTTTGTTTTAATACCCAGTTTATAAGCATATTCAATTACTTTTTGCCAACCCATAATTTTAGTAAGTTGAACTGCAATAGAGTTGATAGATTTTGCAAAAGCATATTTTAAGGTAACACTGGATCCGGTAAATTTCCAGTCAGCATTACTGGGTGACCATGATTTAGCTTTACCTTTTTCAGTATAATTATAGGTAACAGCTACATCATTTAGTTTATCGCAGGGAGCATAACCACTTTCGATAGCTGCAGTATAAACAAAAGCCTTAAAAGTAGAACCCGGCTGACGTTTTGATTTTATGACATGGTCGAATTTAAAACTATTAAAATCAATATCACCGATATATGTCTTTACATAACCATTGAAAGGATCCATGGTAATAAATCCTGCATGAAGCAAAGAATTACAGTATTTTATTGAATCTATGGTACTTAAAAGTGTATCTCTATCACCTTTATAAGTATATACACGCATTTTACGGGCTTGGTTCAAATAAAAGTCAATTGAATCTTTTTGATTTGGGAATAATTTAATGAGATTTTTGTAATGATCTGTTTTTACGAGAATTTTATCCACAAAATCATTAATTTCATCACCATTTTCTTTACGCCAGGGATTCTCACCTTCCCAATGCTGAAAAAATCGTTTCTGGAGTCGTTTCATATGCTCAGCCATCGCTTCTTCAGCATATTGCTGCATACCCAAATCCAGAGTGGTATAAATCTTTAATCCGTCATCATACAGATTAAATTCTTTTTCTTTGAGCCATGCTTTCAAATAACCGCTAACAGCTTCTCTAAAATAAGGTGCTTTTCCATCATAATTATTTTCAACACTATAGTTCAGTTTCAAAGGAATTTTATTGATTGAATCAAATTCATTTTGAGAAATCATTTTATATTTTAATAATTGTCCCAATACGGTATTTCGTCTTTCCAGGGCTCTGTCAGGATGCGAAACAGGACTATAAAAAGTTGGTGCCTTAAGCATACCTACCAACAAAGCTGATTGTTCAATAGTAAGCTGAGATGGTTTAATATTAAAGAAGGTGCGGGCAGCTGTTTTTATTCCAAAGGAATTGCTTCCAAAATCAACAGTATTGAAATACATACATAGTATTTCATCTTTACTATAAAACAATTCAATCTTTAAAGATGTAATCCATTCTTTAGATTTATAAATCAGCATTTTAATACCAGGAATATGTCCAAGCAAACCTCTGGAATAATTATTACGAGTCTTAAATAGATTTTTAACAAGCTGTTGTGTAATAGTACTTCCTCCCCTTTTCTCTCCTTTTGCCATATACCAGAGTATTGAAAAAGTAGCTTTTAAATCAATACCATGATGATCATAAAATCTTACATCTTCTGTATTGACTAATGTTTTTATCAATATCGGTGATACCTCATTAAGTTTGACAGGTGTACGATTTTCATCAAAGTATTTACCAATCATTTTACCATCAGCAGCATATAATTCAGAAGCTGTTTTTTGTTTTGGATTGTTAATCTGGCTTAATTTAGGAGACTTTCCAAACATCCATAAGAAATTCATATCAACAAGAACCAGAAAAACAATAAAAACAAAAAGTACATGTAAAATCCTTAATAATATCTTTTTATATATTGGCCATTTCTTTGGTACATAAAAAACAAACTTAATAAAAACGACAAATTTCGAAAAGATTAATTTAATAATATGTAATAATTTAGCTAATACTACCTTCATTTGAAAACTATTTTTTAATTTGATCTAAAGCAACTAAGCGTTGTAATAATGTTGGGTGAGAGTAATGAAAAAAAACATAAAACGGATGAGGCTTCAGATTACTCAGATTGTTTACTGACAATTTTTTTAATGCATCTTTTAATGCATCAGTATTATAATTTTCTCCTGCAAATCTGTCAGCCTGGTATTCATGTTTACGAGAAAGAACTTTTAAAGCCAATCCCAATATCAGGGAAAGCGGACTGTAAAGCATTCCAAAAACGATAATACCAATATGAAAACTTGCCTGATTAGTACCTAATGCTTTAGCTAAATCCAAGGACAAATTCTTATCACCTAAAAATCGGGAAAGTACAAATAACATCAGACCAGTTTCAAGCAAAGAGATAATGATACCCTGAAGTGTATGTTTTCTTTTATAATGTCCAATTTCATGAGCTAAAACAGCAACAAGTTCTTCTGTAGTATGATCTTTTATCAATGTATCATACAGTACTATTCTTTTTTTAGAACCCAAACCTGTAAAATAAGCATTTGCTTTTTTTGATCTTTTAGATCCATCAATTACGAAAATATTATTAAGTTTGAATCCGGTTTTTGTAGCAAATGCTTCAATGGCATTACGTAATTCACCTTCTTCTAAGGGTGTTTGCTTATTGAACAACGGAACTATTAAATTTGAATAGAACATAGTGAAAAATATAGTAATCCCACTAAATACAAGCCACGCTATCCACCAGAAATTAGAGCCTGTAAAGTCGAATATCAGAACAAACAAAGCTAGTAATCCACCGCCTAATACTATCGCGAGTAACCATCCTTTAATTTTATCCAGAATAAATGTCTTAACTGTAGTTGTATTAAAATCAAATTTTTGCTCAATCACAAAAGTATCGTAAACACTAAAAGGTGTTGAAAGTAAATCAGATACAAAGCCAATTATACCAAAGAAAAACAAAGCCATAAGAATAGGATTTGTGGTAAATTGTCTGACAAACCCATCAACAAAAGCAAAACCACCAAAAATCAGCATCAATAGCATTGCTATAAATGATAAAGATGAAGTTAAAAGTGAAAACTTCTGATTTACCTTCTGATAATCCTGTGACTTCTTATATTTTTCCGCATTATAAATCCCACTCAGTTCCTTTGGTAATTCATTGCTCCAGTATGTACTATTAAGATAATCAAGTAATCTTTCGAGAAGATAATCAAAAATTAATATTGCAATTATAATGATAAAAATTGTCTGCGCCATTTTTTAGTATGATGTTATTTAATATTTAGTTATTAGTTATTGTATTAAAGATTATTAGTAGTTTTTAATTTACTAAACATAACCCACGATTTTATAAATTATATACCCAACCCATTCATGAATCATATCACTCCAATGTTCAAAACTATCAAGATGAGGTAGAAAGAGATGTTCGAAATTATACAATCTGCAAGTAACAATTTTACTCGTCGGAAAAGCAATAACATTAATTCCATTTTTCTTAAAAACTGCAATTGATCTCCTGATATGTAATGATGACGTAATCAACAAATATTTTCCACCATTTGGATAATTCTGATCAAGTATCTTTTTAGAAAAGACTGCATTTTGATAAGTATTGTAAGAAATAGAATCCGTCATGATATCTGATTCAGGAACACCAAGTCTGATTGCAAAGCTTTTTAAAAAGCTGGCTTCATACTGATTACTATGAATCAATTGACCTGTACCTCCGGTAAGCAGCATTTTTTTAATAACACCTCTTTTATAAAGATCAATAGCTTGTAATAATCTATCAGCCTGATGCCTTAAAATTAATCTTTCATTGTCATAATCATAATTTATAATTCCTCCACCCAAAACAATTCCAACATCATATTGTTCTTCATAAACAGATTTCTTAAGATATTCAGCTTCCGAAATCCGAACAAATTCATCACAAATAAAGCTATTCGAAAAGAAATAAAATGCAATAAGAGAAATAAGTAATAATTTACGTGCAAGAATTTTATTTTTAACAAAATAGGAAATCAAAACTAATGTTATAACCCAGAATAAAGGACTAAGCATATAAGAAAGTATTTTTGAAATAACAAAAAACATCTTAATAGCCTCCATTACGTTTACGTAAAAACCATTCAGCAGATAACAGTGCGATGATAATGAAGAAAATCCAATAAAGATTTACAAGATCATTGAAACGTTTTTGAGTATATTTAACTACTTTTATATCATCCCTTTTTTGCAAAAGTTCAGATAATTTATCAATTTCTGATGGATAAATCATTTCACCGCCGTTTTTTTTGGCTAAATTGTATAATAGCTGATGATTTGCTATGGTATGTGTAAATTCAGCATCCATTATCATTACCGTAAAAATTCCATTTTGAATCAACGTTTTGTTTTTCAACTTTACAATAGCCTGATATTTGTAATCACCTTCAGGAAATATCCCTACATTTAGATGATATGCATTGGAAGTTTTATTGAACTGATAAGGGAATTTCATACCTGAACTATTGCTGATTGTCAGATTAACTTCAGCATCATTGATGAGCTCGTAACTATCATTGTACAATTCCGCATCAAACTCTACACTTTGATTTTCATTAAATACATGATTGTTTATCACCCTGAACAATCCATTTTCAATTTTAGCTGAAAGGTATTGGACCATTTTGGTAATTATCTCATCGAAAGCTTCAGAATTATTTTTTTGTGAATAGTTGGCCAGTTTCCATTTCCATAAACCCTCACCGCAGATAATCCCATTTTTGCTACCTAATGACTGATTAAAAACAATCAAAGGTTGATTTGAGATTACATTCCCGATTTTTTGAATTAAAAACGGTTCTACTGAAGGTGACAATTTATAATTTCCAAAAATGCAGTTTAGAGGAGGAAAATTGCTGAGCATTTTCCTTGTTTCATCACTAATAGTGAAATAGGAAAATTCGGTTGAAAGTGAAGGTAGAGATTCGCTTATATTTTGATTTTTTTGAGTAATAACAATTCCGTTGTTAAAGGCATTAAACTGAGCAATATTGCTTTGTGTTCCCAAAATATAAAGAACTGGAATATTTGCTTTCTGTATATCTGCATAAATTTTTGGAATAGCATTGTTAACAGAAGGTAACTGATGTAAAATTACAAGATTATATGCAGATACAGATTTTGTAAAATCATTTATTAAAGAAACCTGAACATCATAGTTCCGGTTAGCTTCAAGACTTTGTTTGATTGCAGAAATGTCCGGATGAGGAGTTGCAGCAAGTATTAGTATTTTTTGTCTGGCATCCAGAACATCAATAAAAATATCCTTACGATTATTAGTTAGTGTAAGTTCATCATTAAGCGGAGAAATAATAATTGTATAGCGTTGCAAACCAGTTTCTTTTGCTTCTGTAGACATATTAACAGTTTCAATGTACTGATCGCTGCCAAAAATGATATTTTTATTAAATACCTCTCGCTGACCATGCATTACTTTCAGTTTGGCAGATAATCCTTTAGCCTTGTTTGCATTCACAATAATTTCTAGAGGAAATGAATTCCCAAGATAAGCTATTCGGTTATAATTTACTTTTTGAATCATAAGATCCTTACGAATGCTGGTATCCCCTAAAGCCAGAGTGTAGATCGGAGCTTTAATTTTATCTGAATTATACAGTGGATTATTTCCTTTATTGTAAATTCCATCGCTGGCAATAATTACAGCACCTACATTCCTGTTTGTATAACGTGTCATCAACTCATCAAGCAAAGCAGATATATCAGTTTGTTTTGCATTAAAATCGAATCGAAAGTTTTCTGTTACTTTATCACCAAAATCAAAACTCTTCACTTCATATTTCTTCTCAAGATCAGCAATCAGTTTTTCAACTTTTTGTTTGTACTCATTTTTATAAAAGGAAGAGTCCTTATTCAGCAAAATTGATTGAGAATTATCCTGAGCAAAAATAATAACCGGCTTTTCATTGGTTTGGGTTATCGTTTTCAACAATGGAGATAATAATAAAAATGCAATCAAAAATATTGCCAAAAAACGGAAAAAAGCCATTACTTTTACAAGTAATGGCGGGAATTCATTATGTTTGTTTTTATAATATAATACAGCAGTGTAAACACCTCCTGCAATGATACAAAAAACAATCATCCATAAAGGATATTCTGTGATGATATTCAATTTTTTATTGCTTAATTATTTGTGGTTATTGAGTATTTAGTTATTGAGTTATCAGGATAGTTAATCCTAATTCATCATACATCATTATTAAGTATTCATTGCCCCGCAAACATTTATAACCTGTCCACTTATATAGGAAGACAGATCAGATCCTAGAAATAAACAAAGATTAGCAACATCTTCAGGTTTTCCGGTACGTTTCAATGGAATATCTTTAATCCAGGTTTCTTTGATTTCAGGAGGTAACTGAGCGGTCATTTCGGTTTCAATAAAACCTGGAGCAACTGCATTACATCTTATATTCCTTGATCCCAGTTCCTGAGCAATAGATTTCGTAAATCCAATAATACCTGCTTTAGAAGCAGAATAGTTCGACTGGCCAGGATTACCTGATCTTCCAACAACTGAACTCATATTTATTATTGACCCAAATCTTTGTTTTAGCATTACTTTTTGTACTGCTTTGGTAAGATTAAAAACTGATTTAAGATTTACATTCATTACTAAATCCCAATCGTTTTCACTCATACGCATTAACAAACCATCTCGGGTAATTCCAGCATTGTTTACTAAAATGTCAATCTGACCAAAATCAGCAGCAACATCGGTAATTAATTTTTCGGATGCTTCAAAAGAAGCAGCATTGGAAGCATATGCTTTTGCTTTAACACCAAAGGCTGTAAGTTCTATTTCTAATTTTTGTGCATTTTCATCGTAAGCCAAATCAGAAAAGGCAACATTGGCTCCATTGGAAGCAAAAGTAATAGCAATTGCTTTTCCAATTCCTCTGGAAGCTCCTGTAATTAAGGCTGTTTTTCCTTCTAATAACTTCATTATATAATTATATTAAATTTAAGGCAAAGATAGTTCTTTTTGATGTAAAAACAACGAATTTTGATTTGAAGATGTAATGATTTAGTCATTTGAAACAATATTATGACTATATTTAAGCTAAGATTTATTTTAATCAGTTCTTTAGCTGAGCAAAAATTATGAAATGCATAAATAAAAGCTAACTAAAAACAGTTAGCTTTTTAATTACATTATAATGGGTTTTTGTAAATAACTTATATAAAGCATTTTTTAATATTATTTCTTTTGTTGTTGTCCCCATTTTTTATAAAAAATAAAAATAAGTAATCCAACTAAGATAAGTCCCCATAATTGAGCAATAAAAACTACTATTGCAGCTAATATATTCCATCCTGATTGTAAAGCTCCCAGCATTTTCTTTCCAAAACCAGGTTCGTAAACAGCAATATTTTTGTCATTTAAAATAATTTCTCTTTTAATTGTTTGTCTCTGATAAAGTGATAAGTTTATCGTACTAAAGTTCATCTGGTCTTTTAATGAAAGATTCGCAATTTTAGCATTGTCAGATAGTTCCTGTTTATTCATCAAATTTTCTTCAGCAGTAGTAGTTTCCTGCAATTTTTTCCCTCTGTTATCAATAGCATTTATGAGTCTTTTTTCATTTTTGGAAACTCTCTTTTGTGTCAGATCATTTGAAAGCAATTGTAAGGCAACATCTTCCGCTTTTATAATTCTAAAATCAAGAAAATCGATATATTTTGCAATTTCTTTCAGACAACTATCAAGTTTTGTATTTGGAACTCGTATTATCATAGTATTTATTACAGAATAATAAGTGGTTTCGAGAGAAGAGTCAGAACTAATAGCAATTGTTGTATTATTTACGACATTACTATTTAAATTTGTAAACGTAACAAAACCACCAAACTTAATGGCAATATCTTCAATTGCATAAGTTGCATTTATTACATTCTTTACTTTGAATTTAAGATCAGCTGTTCGTATAAATTTGTGAACAGTATCTTTTGGATTCTCTTTTGCTGCTGAAGAAGAAATAGAATTATCTGATGCAGATTCTTCTAAAGTAAGTTTCTCTTTTACTTTCATTTCTTCATTAGAAAGTTGAGATTCAACCTTTTCTTGATTACTACTACCACAAGAAAACAGAAATACTGCCATTATGACAAATAAAATAAATTTTGTTTTTTTCATTTTGATTGGTTTTTTGGGTTTTATATAAGATTATTAACGTAAGATATATTTAAATTATTTTAACAAAACTTAATACATTTATGAGTTCTACTTTAATAAATAGATAATATTAATACTATCGCTTTATTAAAAAACATATTCAGGTAAAGTATAATAAGTATCAAATTGCTTTATAATTTAGTTAATTAAATAATAAGTAATTACCAATTTTAAAATATGGAAATGTCAGATTTTTTAATTTTCAAATTTAGCGTTAATATAAGTAATTTTATCAAAATAAATATTGTAATTCACTGATTAATAAAGATATATATACAGCTGATTTCATTTCTGTACAATTCAATTAAAAAAGCTATCTTTTCAGGGATAGCTTTCGTATTCAGGTATTTATTAAAAAAAAAACGCTACATGAATAATGAACTAAAAATAAAATTTTATAATTTAAATTAATTAAATGGAGAAAAAAATAAAGATGTTGATATAGTATCATTTACATTTTTAATTTTCAATTGATTTGAGATGTCTGTCTTTGATTTTGTTTCCATCAAATAATCAGGAATATTTAACTTTATGTCTGATGAACAGTTGTTTAAACCAATTATTCCAGAAAAAATTAAAATAAGTGATGTTGCTTTCATAAATATTCTTTTAATATTTTTAATTATGACGAACACAGTTCTTAAAAAGTTACAAATTAACTATATTAAAATACAAATAATTAATTTACAATTATTTATATAAAAATCTACAAAAATAGCTTGAAAAAAACTATTTTTGCAGCTTTATTAATAACAGTTTTCTTTTAAATATGTTATATATTTTCAAATCATAAACTCAAAAACAATCAGATGAATTTTAAACCAGGTGATAAAGTAAAATTTTTAAATACAAGCGGTGGTGGAATAGTTACGAAAATTCTAAGTTCTACGATGGTAAACGTTGCCATAGAAGAAGGATTCGAAGTACCAACGATGGCATCAGAGTTATTAAAAATTGACGAAAGTACTGCAGCTGCCCGCTTATTTAATCAGGAATACAATGTTAACACTAATATAATACAAACCGAAGATGATGAAATGGAAGAAGATGGAAAATCTGCTTTGGTAAAAACCTATGGAAGCAGTAATCAGGTTGCAGGAATCTATCTGGCTTACATTCCCCACGATCAACGCTGGTTACTCACTGGCAATATTGATGTTTGTATTATCAACCATTCTGAATTTTACACACTGTTTAATTTCACGCTAACTGACGAAGATGGAAAATATCATGGTATGGATTTTGACGTTTTGGCGCCTGAAAGTAAAAAAGTAATTACCACTATCGAAAGAGAAGATCTGGAATCATGGAGTACAGGAAATGTACAGGTTCTTTTTCATGCTGAACTAAAGGATAGGTTGTTAACACCTATGAATGCAGATTTTAAAATCAAACCAAGTCGTTTTTTTAAAGAAGAAAACTATATCTCATCCTCTTTTTTACAGGAAAAAGCTTTGTTACTAACACTGGCTCGTTTGACAGAAATTCCTTCAAATCAATCAAAATATTCATCTATTACTAACAAAGATGCAAATGAATTTCAACATAAAAAAGCAATACAGATAAAATCAGAATCAATATTAGATTCACATAAATTAAATTCAAGTACTGCTGAAATAGATCTGCATATTGGAGAACTGGTTGAAGATTACTATTTACTGGATAATGCTGAAATGCTTAAAATTCAGCTGGATTACTTTCTAAAATGTTTAGAATCTGCATTTATTAACAAAACACATAAATTGATATTTATTCATGGAGTTGGTGCAGGTGTACTTAAAAATGAAATGATTAAGATTCTTAAAACTTATGAAAATCTGCACTTTTTTGATGCATCCATGGCAAAATACGGTGTAGGCGCAACAGAAGTTTTTATCAATCATAACAAATAAATAGCTTGGTTTAGTACAATAAGAATATTTAAAGATTAAAAAGAAAAGCGGGTTTTATACAAAGCCCGCTTTTTTAGATTTCGATTTTCCTCCTTTATTATTCAAATTACCTGATCATTTCCATAAAATCAACGATTGAAATTACAGGAACATTTAATGCTTCAGCTTTCTTCCTTTTTTCAGGTCCCATTTTATCACCAGCCAAAACAAAATCTGTTTTAGCAGAAATCGAACTGACGTTTTTTCCTCCATGTTGTTCAATAACAGACTTTAGTTCATCTCTTGAAAACATTTCAAAAACGCCAGTTATAACGATAGACTTTCCATGTAAAATATTAGATACCAGTTCAATTGAACTTGATGCAAGTTCAAATTGCAATCCTTTATTTTTCAGCCTTTTAATAAATTCAATATTCTTTTCATTTTTGAAATAGATAAGAATACTTTCAGCAATTTTCTCACCAATTTCATCTACTGTTTTCAAATCATCAAAATCTGCCTGAATTAAATTATCAATATTCCTGTAATGAGTTGCCAGTTTTTTTGCAACGGTTTCACCTATATATCTAATACCAATTGCAAACAATACCCTTTCAAAACCAATATTTTTAGAGTCTTCTATACCTTTTAGAATATTTGCAACTGTCTTTTCCTGAAAACTCAGCTTCTTTTGTTTTTTATCGTCTGAAATATCCTGTATTTTTTCTAATCCTATCAGATTTTCATAGTGTAAATCGTATAAATCAGCAGCATCTTTCAATAAACCATTGTCGTACAACATTTCTATTTTTCCTTCACCCAAACTATCTATATTCATAGCTTTGCGATGAATAAAATGGGATAATTTACCTTTAATCTGAGGAGGACAATCGTTTTCATTCTGGCAAAAATAGGCTGCTTCTCCTTCTTTACGAATCAATGGACTTCCACATTCAGGGCAAACCGAAATAAAATCAAAAGGAATTGAAGCTAATGGACGTTTCTCGAGTAAAACGCCAACAATTTTAGGAATAATCTCACCTCCCTTTTCTACATACACAAAATCCCCAACACGAATATCCATATTCTGAACAAAATCAACATTGTATAAACTGGCTCTTTTAACGATTGTACCAGCAAGTAAAACCGGTTTCAGATTAGCAACCGGAGTTACTGTTCCGGTTCTTCCTACCTGAAAATCTATGGACAATAAGGTTGAAATAACTTTTTCTGCTTTAAATTTATATGCAATTGCCCAGCGAGGTGATTTAGCAGTAAAACCCAATTCATTCCATTGATTCAAATCGTTTACTTTAAGTACAATCCCATCAATATCAAAGCTTAAGTCATTTCTGGCTTTATCCCAGTAATTAATGAAATCAAATACTTCATCCAGTGTTTTGCACTTAACCATATAATTGGGGATTTTAAATCCCCAGTCTTTGGCTTTAATCAAATTTTCATAATGATATTGAAATGGCAGGTTTTCTCCTTGCAGAAAATACAGGAAGCAATCCAGAGGACGACGAGCTACTTCTTTAGAATCCTGCATTTTCAAACTGCCGGATGCAGCATTACGCGGATTAGCAAAAGGTTCCTCTCCTATTTCAATCCGTTCTCTATTCATTTTTTCAAAGCCGGCATGAGGAAGTAGGATCTCTCCTCTGATTTCGAATTTATCAGGATAATCACCTTTTAATTTCAAAGGTATACTCCTGATTGTTTTTACATTAGCAGTTACATCATCACCCTGTACACCATCACCTCTGGTTACTGCTTGTGTTAATATCCCTTTTTCATAAGTCAATCCAATGGCGACTCCATCATATTTTAATTCGCAAACATATTCAAAATCATCACTTATCAATTTTCGGATTCTGGTATCAAATTCTTTAATTTCATCTTCAGAATAAGTATTTCCCAATGAAAGCATTGGATAAATATGTTTATGCTGCTTGAAAGACTTAACAATTTCACCTCCCACTCTTTGCGTGGGAGAATCAATTCTTAATAACTCCGGATTTTCATTTTCCAGTTTGTTGAGTTCCTGTAACAAAATATCAAATTCGAAATCAGTAATAGTCGATTTATCCAAAACATAATAATTATAATTATGAGTATTTAACAGCTCAACCAATTCATCGATTCTTTGTTCGATTTGCTGATTATTCATACATTACAAAGTATTGGTGATTATTTTATTAAGTTGTTCTATATTTTTCTCCCAGCTAAAGTAAGATTGAACAAAGTTATTTGCATTGGAAGCAATTTCGTTGCATAGATTTTCATTTTCTAAAAAGCTGCAAATTTTTTCAGCTAAATTTTCAGCAGTATTACCTATTAAAACATCTCTATTTTCAACTGCTTTAAGCGCATCATTTGCAAGCGAAGTCGTAATACAAGGTAATTGCATAGCCATTGCTTCAAGCAATTTGTTCTGCAATCCTGTACCGATTCGCATAGGTGCTATAAATATTTTTGATTTTGCATAACATTTACGCATATCATCAACCCAGCCAGTTATTGCTACATTCTCAGATTGTAATCTTTTTACAAGCACATGAGCACTGGCACCTGCTAATAATACTTTTACATCAGGATATTTTTTTCTTACCAATGGTAAAATTTCTTTAACAAGGTATTGGCAAGCATCTATATTTGGCGGATAAGCCAAATTTCCAGTAAACAAAATATCATATTCTTTTTCAGATTTTATCGGATGATAATATTTTGTATCGACACCATTGGGTAAAACTTTAATCTCATGGTTTAATGGGTGAGGTATCAAATCTCTGTCCTTTGCAGATATAATAAGTTTATTATCAAAAAATTGAAAAACATTATGCTCATATTTTATCAATCTCTTATATTCAGTTCTTAATAATGGCTGCAGGTAAAATGCTTCTGTTAGCATCCTGCGCTTAACACCATCAGAAAAAACATCCTGATAATCAATAGTTTTTGGAATATTGAATTCTTTTACATATTCTGCCATCCTGCATAACTGACAAAAGATATGATCGGGATGAATCTTATTAATGATTTTTCTGATTTCGCTTTTGGCTGATGAATCGTAAAAATAGCCAATTTGAAATGGTTTTCTAGTGAATAAAACCTTTAATAGATTTAAAGCAATCCCGGCTTTTGTTAAATTAATAATATTTATCTCTTTGCAGTAAGGTTGAATATTTTTTATTGCATCAGGATGTAAAATTTCTTCATTCAAACAACAAAGGTAAATATCATGATAAGCAGACAAATAACGAATAAAATTAAATGCTCTTAACTTATCACCTTTATCTAAAGGATAAGGAACTCTGGACAAAACTACAAATACTTTCATCTTTAAACTTCCTTAATTATTTGTTGATAAAAAGCAATTAATTTTTCAGTTATTAAATGATTATTATGCTCTTTTTCAATTAATTTACGTGCATTTTGAGCAATATATTTTCGTTTTTCCTGATTTAAAACAGCATCAATAACAGCATTTTTAAATTCTTCTATCGTATTAGCTATGAATATGTTTTCGTTATGAGTACAATTAATCCCTTCTGCACCAATACTGGTTGTAATAACTACTTTTCCCATTGCCATTGCTTCGATTATTTTAATCCTTACACCACTTCCTGAAAAAAGAGGAACAATCATTATCGCTTTCGAATGCATAAAATTTTTCGCATCATCAACTTCACCTAAAATTTCAACATTTGGAAAATTTGAATGCAGAAGTTTATCAGACATTGCTCTTCCTGCCAGATAAAAATTTACATCAGTAAGTTCATTGTGAATCAAAGGCCATACGTTATTTAAAAACCATAATATTCCCTGCTGATTTGGTATCCAGTTCATCGCACCAATATGAAATAAATCAGTAGAAAGTTCAGGTAAATATGTATTATAATTTTCAATTTCTATTCCAAAAGGAATATCAGTCAGAAAATTAGAACATCCAGCATTATTAAAGAAATCTGAATCATTTTTAGTAATAGCAAGAATTCCATCAAATTTATGAATTGCAGACAGTTCATAGTTTTTCAGCGTGGAAGCCAAATGATTTAAATAAAGCTTTTTTAATGGATTCTTAGTTTCATTTGAAATTCTTTCCCAGATTAAATGCTCAATATTATGGGAGCGTAAAATTATTTTAGCTTTTGAATACTTTCGGATAACTGAAAGATAAGGCGTTATAAAAAGTGTTTCGAATTGAATAATATCAAAAGTATTATTTTGAAGTATATCTATGAGTTTATTTTCAAAATCTATTGATATAAAACGCTGAACATGATAAGATTTGTGGGAAAATAAATTCAAAAAAGCAGGTAAAATTCTAATTTTTAAATCGATAAACACTGATTCAAATTGAGTAGAATGTACATAAGATTCCGGGAAAGAAGAAATGTTAACAGGATTTTTATAACTGCTGATTGCAAGAACTTTTACTTGATGTCCCTTTGAAAGCAATCCTTCAGTAATAGCATTCATAGCCATCGATCCACCTTCATGCGGCGGATAAGGAGACTTATTACATATCTGAAGAATGTTCATTGTTTGGTTAATGCGTTTTAGGTTATTAAAAATAATTAAAATAAAATGTTAGTTTTTTTTTGTAAATTTCTTTAAAAACCGAATCCATGCATCACTATCAAAAAGAGGAGAATCTGTAGTTGCTTTAAATGTAAGTAAAACGCCTATAGGAAGGAAAATAAGAGAAGACAGCCACATTCCTGTAAAAGCATCTAAAACTCCTTCTCTGGAAGATTTCTCTCCAATCATTGAAATGATATGAAAAATAACAAAAAACAATACAGACATTACAACAGGTAGACCAAAACCACCTTTTCTGATTATTGTTCCCAATGGTGCACCAATAAAGAACAAAATCAGACAGGCAATTGATAGCGTAAATTTTCGATGCCATTCAATATCAAAACGTCGTATATATTCTTCATTATCTTTAAAATCAATGACCCAGTAATCAATTTCATTTTTACTTCCCCTTGCTGTTTGAATTGCAATATCTACAATTTGATTTTTTTTCTGTACATCAAAATTAGTTAAAAAATCATTTTTAAGTACTTTCAAAGTATCTGATTTTGATTTACGAATGCTATCATCATGGCTTGAAAGAAACTGAAAGCGACTAAGCGTATTTTTATAGAACTCAGTTTTTTTAGTATTCAAACCTATTTTCAATGTATCTTCTGTTTCTGTTAATTGCTTTAAATTAAGCATTTGAAAATGATTTTTATACAATCCTTCATTTGTTTTCGAAAAGGCAAAAGCTGATAAATCAAACCTGCGAAATTCTTCTCTGAAACTTGTTCGTAACATTGGTCTTTTTTGAATATTTTCGTAAGAACTTAAATCTTCATTATAATTATTACCTTCATATAAAGTAAAGAACAGAAAGCGATTATCAGCAGTAAGTTCCATTTTTCCCGATTTTGCAATCGTTAATTTTGAATTGCCACTACGCTCTGTATGATCATAGATCATTATATTGTGTAATGTTTTTCCATCTCTGTCTTTCTTCCCGACTTTAATGATATAACCATCGATGCCATCATAATACATTCCCTCCTGAATATTTACAGCAGGTTTTTTAGATTGAACATCATATAATAAAGTTTTAAATTTTAAATTAGCATAAGGCATTACATTATTGGAAAAATAAAATGCAATTCCACTGATTAAAATTGACATTACAATCAATGGTTTCATTATTGATCGTAGTGAAATACCAGCAGCTTTTATAGCTGTAAGTTCATATTTTTCACCTAAGTTTCCGAAAGTCATTAAAGAAGATAATAATATAGCCAAAGGAAGTGCTAAAGGTACAAAAGTAGCAGAAGCATAAAACATTAACTGAGCTATAATATACCATTCCAATCCTTTACCAACAAAATCATCAATATATTTCCATAAAAATTGCATCAATAGGATAAAAAGGGCAATGAAAAATGTCATAACCAATGGTCCTAAATACAATTTTATAATAAATAGATATATTTTTTTCAAGTATCTAATGAATTAAGTATGCAAACCTACAATTTTTTTAGAAATTTCTTTTGATTATTAGTGTTTAAATAAGTTAAATATTTTGATTAATTATAACTCTGTAAATTCATTTTATTTTAAAAAAAGAAAAAAGCCCTTACAATTATTTAAAGTAAGAGCTTTTATAAGTTTATAATTTTAAAATATAAGTGATAACTTTGTATTGATTAAAACTTTCTAAACCAGTTCATGAACTATTAATCCGCTACGCAATTTTGGTTCGAACCAGGTAGTTTTTGGTGGCATTATATTTCCAGTGTCCGCAATATCAATCAATTGTTTCATTGATACAGCATATAATGCAAATGCAACTTTCATTTCACCTGAATCGACTCTGCGTTTTAATTCCCCAAGACCTCTGATACCACCAACGAAGTCAATACGTTTATCTGTACGTAAATCTTTAATATCAAGTATATTGCCTAGTATTAAGTTAGATAATATAGTTACATCCAGTACACCAATAGGATCAGCATCATTATAGGTACCTTCTTTAGCTATCAAAGAATACCAATTACCTTCAAGGTACATGCTGAATTCGTGTAATTTAGATGGTTTATAAATCTCACTCCCTTCGTTTTTTACAATAAAAGTTTTATTTAATTTTTCAATTAATTCGACAGATGTTAACCCATTTAAATCTTTTACAACACGATTGTAATCAATTATTTTCAATTGATTGTCAGGAAAATGAACGGCTAAGAAAAAATTATATTCTTCGCTTCCATTATGATTAGGATTATTGCTCTGCTTTTCACTTCCTACCAAAGCTGCAGCAGCTGTACGGTGATGTCCATCAGCTACATAGGTAAAAGGAACATTTGTTTTAAACAATTCAATGATTTTTTGAATAGAGGCATAGTCATTAATCACCCAAAAATGATGACCAAAACCATCGTCTGCAGTAAAATCATATTCAGGTTTTTGGTTTTTGATAATGTTTTCAACAATTTCATCTATCTCTTTTACTGCAGGATATGTAAAAAAAACAGGTTCCATATTCGCATTGGTAATACGAACATGTTTCATACGATCTTCTTCTTTATCTTTACGAGTTAATTCATGTTTTTTGATAATACCATTCATATAATCATCCACTGAAGCACAGCCCACAATACCATATTGTGTTCTTCCATCCATGGTTTGAGCATAAATATATAGTTTTTCATTTTCATCCTGAACCAACCATTTATTTAGTTTGAATTTGTTAAAATTCTCTTTTGCCTTTTCATAAACAGATTGGTCATGCTCGTCTAAACCCAGAGGCAAATCAATTTCTGGTTTAATAACATGCAGAAGAGAATAATCATTCCCTTTTACTTCTTCTCTTGCTTCTGCAGAATTCAATACGTCATAGGGTCTGGAAGCAAGTGCTTGTGCAATCGCAACGGGTGGACGCAGTCCTTTAAATGCTTTAAGTATAGCCATAATAATACTACTTAATAAAAAATATTAATGTTTAAATTTATAAAAAATTCATTTCAAGTAAAAATTCAGTGGTTAATCTTCGTAATCAATATCATCAATTGATTTTTCTTCAGGTTGTCCACTCGCTAATTGAGCTTTTTGTAATGAAGCAATTAAGGCACCAGTCATTTTTGTAAGTTCCATTAATTGTCGTCTGCCCTCATCTTCTGTTTCTTCAGAAATATAATGAAGAGTTTTTGCTACAGTTGCATATACGACACATTCTCTGATTGCACTTTTTGCCATTTTCAAGTAGTAAACAAATTGGCTTTTATTGCGTGCAGAACCTTCCGCAATATTAATTACAATTGCTTGAGCTGATTTCGACATAGGCACTCCAATATTCATTTTAGCGTCTTCTGGAAAAAAGCTGGTTGTTTGCTGAGTCCAGTCAACAAAATCAATTGCTTTATGATAAATTCTCAAATCTTCAAATCTGAAGAAACTGTTGATTTTGTCTGCAGTGTTTTCCATAATTTTTAGGTTTTTATAGTTTTATGTGTGTCAAATTTAAGCAAAAATATATAATTCCTGACGAATTCGATGAAAAAATTAAAAAAATATTATTTTTTTTTCATTTACATATGTTCCTTATTATATTGGAATCTAAAAAAAAGCTAATTACATTTGGAAAGTAATACATTATTAATCTAAAATACGTATTATTAAATCAAAATATATTCTCATTTTCTTATCTTTCTACTTCATATTTTAGTCATTAAACGCTTTATAATTTGATTTAGAAATAACGATTATGTATTTATGAAACAGTTGTAATATTGATTCAAAATTGATTTATTTATCTCTTTTCATCAGAAAATATACAGGAATACCAATAATAACAATAATGATCCCAGGCCATGTATAATTTGGTTTATATATCAATAAATCAATGCATAAAGCTAAAGCCAGAAAAATATAAAGGGCAGGCAAAACCGGATATCCAAATGCTTTATAAGGTCTATCGGCATTTGGTTTCTTTTTTCTTAATATAAAAAGTCCGAAAATTGTTAAAATATAAAATAGTAAAACAGCAAATACAACATAATCAAGCAAATCATTATATTTCCCTGATAAACAAAGAGCACTTGCCCAAATACATTGAATAATTAATGCAATTCCCGGTACTGAAAATTTATTTAAGTCTGCTACTCTTTTAAAGAAAAGTCCATCTTTGGCCATTGCATAATAGACTCTTGCTCCGGATAACACAAGACCGTTATTACAACCAAATGTAGAAATCATTATTAGTATAGCCATTACAAAAGCAGCAGAACTTCCAAAAATTCTGGTTGCAGCTGCTACACCTACCCGGTCAGAAGTTGCAAACTGAATTCCTTTACCAACAACATCAGTTGCTTGAGGATTGCCTTGTAACGGAAGTATGCTAATATAAACAAGATTTGCCAGAATATAGATAAAAGTTACAATCAAAACACCCCAAAACAAACTGAGTGGTATGTTTCTTTTTGGATTCTTTATTTCACCTGCGATAAATGTAACATTATTCCATGCATCACTTGAAAATACAGTACCCACCATTGCAACGCCTATTGTTGTCAATATTGCGATTCCACTAATTTCTTTTATAGAAACAATTTTACTGTTTTCTACCAAAGTAGTCTTAACAGCCCACATATCACTAAAATTCAAAGTCCAGAAACTCTGATCAGAAGCTACCATTAAACCCAATATGATAAGTCCACTAATCGCAATAATTTTTGTTATTGTAAAAGTAATCTGAATAATTTTCCCGTTTTTAATTCCTCTTAAATTTATAATTGTAAGTAAAATC
Source organism: Bacteroidales bacterium (assembly GCA_049315385.1). Lineage (GTDB taxonomy): Bacteria > Bacteroidota > Bacteroidia > Bacteroidales > JACABE01 > JACABE01. The sequence goes on along the minus strand of JBMOKG010000021.1, from coordinate 40,633 downwards.
AAACTGAAAATTGCCAAGACCTGAGCTGCTGATATTTTAATAACCCCCAAATCTAAGAGAATATTGTTTTCGCTAAAGAATGGTATCACTACTCCTGTGTATTTTGCAAAAGCTACTGCCACAGCTGCAATAGTTCCGGTTTGAATCACTAGGAAAAATGTCCAGCCATACAAAAATCCTATCATTGGATTAAATGCTTCCTTAAGATATACATATTGCCCGCCGGCTTTAGGCATCATTCCCGCCAGTTCACCATAACTAAGAGCTGCTATAATTGTAATTAAACCAGTAATAAGCCATGTAAGCAATAAGTAAAAAGGAGAACCTAAGTTACGGGAAATATCAGCACTTACAATAAAAATCCCAGACCCTATCATTGAACCTGCAACAATTGTAATTGCACCAAATAAACCGATAGATTTTTTAAATTGGCTTTGTTCTGAAATATTATTCTCCATAATTTTCATTTTATAATTTTTACAAAGATATTTTTTTTTCTAATATTAGAATCAAAATTTGAGAATTATTGAAACTTCAATTCTTCTTTTATTCTATTCAGGTATTTAGAAAAATTTTAGAAGAAATCAATTAATTAATTTAAAAGTTTTAAATGATTCAAAGAATTTGTTTATAAAAAAATTAGCAATCTAATTTATTTGCAGGATATTACATTTTATAATCCTTATATTCACAAATTTACAAATCAAACAACTTACATAATATTATAAATAAATAAAGCTTTCAAAAAATCAAGTTGATATAATTTAAAATTATTCTTGAATTACATAAAAAATCAAAAATTATATGAAGCAAAATAAATATTGGTTTTTTTTTTATACTTTTACAAAATAAAAATTACAAGAAACATGGCTTTAGATATCATAATTCAGCTTGAAAATTTAGCAGTTTATCAAAGAAATATTTTAGTTCTTTCAGAAGTTAATCTTAGTATTGAAAAAGGGGAATTTGTTTATTTAGTAGGTAAAACTGGAACAGGGAAAAGTTCTTTATTAAAAACACTATATGCTGATTTACCTGTAAGTGAAGGCAATGCAATGGTTGCAGATTTTGATTTAAAAACCATTAAACCTAAAGAGATTCCTTTTTTGAGGCGTAAACTCGGTATCGTTTTTCAGGATTTTCAATTGTTAATAGATAGAAGCGTAAAAGAAAATCTGGTTTTTGTGCTTAAAGCTACTGGATGGAAGGATAAAACAGCAATGGAAGAACGAATACAGGAAGTTCTTGAAAAAGTTGGTCTGGTAACAAAAGGCTTTAAAATGCCGCATCAGCTTTCTGGAGGTGAACAACAAAGGGTTTCTATTGCAAGAGCTTTGCTCAACGATCCTGAAATTATACTTGCAGATGAACCTACAGGAAATCTTGACCCTGAAACTTCAGAAGGAATCATAAATCTTCTTATTGATATCAGTAAAAACGGAAGAGCTGTTTTAATGGCTTCACATGACTTTATGATGATTGAAAAATTCCCTAGCAGGACCTTAAGATGTGAAAATGGTAAAGTTTTATCTGAAAATTAAATTAATTATTTTTTTAGCATTTATTTCATTTGAATAATTTTCATACAAAATAGTTTCTCTTTTTACTATGTCATTCTTATCAAACTCATCCACATATAATTGAAGTATTTTTTCTTTCAATTTTTCAGATGTATCAGCTATTTCGCATAATGAGTCCAAACCAGTTCCGGCAAGCATCTTATTGTTTACCAAACAAAAACGACCATTGTATAATGTATTCAGTAGTTTTAACTTTAAGCCTGTTGCCTGAAATGTAACCAAAATATTAATCTGTGCATTTTGCACAAGTTGCATCATAGTTTCTTCGTCAGGATTGGCAATCAATTCAACATTATTGAAGTTATCACTTAGTTTCTGCAAACTTTTGTCAGGATGTAAACCAGCAATTTTCAAAGGAATATTTAGATTATTAAATATCTCTTTCATCAGAAAACTTGCAGCAAATTCATTTTCAGGTACTGACAAATTCCCATGGTATAACACATAATCTCCTTTACCTGGTTTTATTTGAATACTTGAGTTTGGATGAAAACTTGGCAAGTAAACAATCCGTTTTTTATCAAATTTATGTAGAAAATAATTGGTGTCATTTTGCGAAACTATCAACATCAAATCAGCATGTTTTAAAACATGCTGATAAAGTCGAAGTTTGCAACTAGCTATAAAAAAATAAAGTTTGCTAAATATTTTTTTTTCAGAACGAAATAAATTAAAATAGTATAAATGTTCAATATTGCTTTCTCGAAATATTTTCATCCTGTTCATTAAACGTTTGTCATTTAAATAGTAACAAGAGTGTAAGCCTTCAAACAAAATAGGGAAATCATCTTTCAAAAGATTCTGAATTAATTCATCAGATTTACGGCTAGCAACTATGTAAGGTTTTAAAAAAAGTGCAGCTAAAACATTTGTTTTCCTTTTATAATAATAAATACATTCACAGAAAACAGATAATTCTTCAGGATAATTTCTACCATATTCAAAACAATGCAGATGAATTTTAATTCCTAATGAATGCAAAGCCTTGATTTTATAAAACACATCAATCACACCGCCATAATTAGGAGGAAAAGGCACATTAAACGAAATAATATGTAAATGATTATCAGACATATTTTTGATAAACTTTAAGTAATTCTATTTCTTCATTTTCCCAGCATAATCTTTCATTTGCAACTGAAGTATTTCTACGAAATTCATTCAATTTAACTTCATTACTAAGTAAAGAATTAATATGTTTAGCAATATTTTCAGGCTGATGATCCACAAGAATCTCCCCAATACCATATTCTTCAATAATTTTTCTGATTTCATAAAGATCAGAAGCCAGAACAGGAATTCCTGCCTGTATATAATCAAAAAGCTTATTTGGCAAACTAAAACGATAATTAATATTTGTATTTTTATCTAAAGTCAATCCTAAGTCAGCCAAAACAGTATAATTATATAATTCTTCAAAAGGAAGCTTAGGAATAAAAAGTATTTTTTCATTTAGATGATAAAGATCCATCTTTCTTTTAAGATTTTCAAAAACATCACCATCACCAATTATCAACAAAACAGCATTTTTAACCCATTGCATCGCTTCAATAAGTTCTTCAACTCCCCTATCGACATTTATTCCAGCACCCTGTAAAAGTAAAATTTTTTTATCCAATGGTAAAAATAGATCCTCTCTGGATTTCAAAATTATTCTTTCTTTTTTAAGAGGAACATTCCTAACTATTTTAACATCAATATTATATTGTTTTTTATACAAATCAGCGATGGAATTATTTACTGTAAAAACATGTTTTAAATGTGGGAAAATCCATTTTTCAATTCTAAGCCAAACTTTTAATGCAAAATGATTGTTTTCCAGTTCAGGAACACCACAAAAATACTCGTGACTATCATACACCAAAGGGATTCTTTTTACTTTACTAATAAGATAATTAGGCAACAAAGTATCTAAATCATTGGACACCAAAAAATCTGCTTTGTTGAATAATAAAAAAAAGAACAATCTAAAGTTAAATTCAGCATAAAAAATTGCTTCTTTTTCAAACAATAGATGCAATCGTTCTGTAAAATAAGATCTTTTTTTAAGCTGTTTGCTGTCTTTTTTATAACGTCCAATCAATACAACTTCAAAACCACATTTCTGAAGCGTTTTACACACTTTATCAACACGTTGATCAGTTGTTAAATCATTGATTACAGAAACTATTGCTCTTTTCAAATTATAAGTTTATTAAAAGGCAAAAGTATAGCATTTAAGGAATACATCAAAGAAATTAATCATCCTTTTAGTATTATTTCTAAATTTGCATAAATTTGAAAACAGGATATCATTAATTTACATTAGTCTAAAAATGAAAAAGGTTCTAATTATTACTTATTACTGGCCACCAAGTGGTGGTGCCGGTGTGCAACGTATGCTTAAATTTGTAAAATATTTTTCTCAATTTGAAATTGAACCTATTGTAATCACAGTTGATGATAAGAAAGCCTCCTATCAGTTAAAAGATGAAACATTGCTGATTGATATACCAGCGAATTTACGAATTATTAAGACCAATACATTTGAACCTTTTGAAATTTATAAAGTTCTTGTAAATAAGAAAGAAATTCCACATTCTGGTTTTGCAAATGAACCAAATCCTGGTTTAATGCAAAAAATAATGCGATTTATAAGAGGTAATTTATTTATTCCGGATGCCAGAATCGGATGGAATAGATATGCATATAAAGCTGCATTACAAATTATTAAATCAGAAAAAATAGATGCAATTATTACTTCTAGTCCACCACATTCAACACAAATTGTCGGACTAAAATTAAAGAAAAAATTTAATATTCCATGGATTGCAGACCTACGAGACCCTTGGACTGATATTTATTTTTACAACAAATTATTTCACACTTCATTAGCAAAAAAAATTGACAGCAACTATGAAAAGAAAGTCCTTGAAAATGCTGATTCTATTGTAGTAGTAAGCCAAGATATTAAAAGAATTTTTACAACAAAATCAAACATTATTAATGAAGATAAAATTATAGTTTTACCTAATGGCTTTGATGAAGATGATTTTTCAGAAAATGTAAACATAAACCCTAATGAGTTTTCGATAACTTATACCGGTACTTTTGCAGATATTTATAAAATTGACGGATTTTTGGCTGCTTACAAGAAGTTAATTGAAACAAATAAAGATACTACTATCAAACTAAAGTTCATAGGAATGATAAGTGAAAGCTTACCTAAAAAAATTAAAAAACTAAACTTACAAGATCACGTAAGTTTCGAAAATTATGTTCCTCATAAAGAGTCTATTAAATTTTTACAAAAAAGTAGTATTTTGTTACTCGTAATTCCAAAAATGGATAAAAATGAAGGAATTTTAACAGGTAAGCTTTTTGAATACTTAGGATCAGGAAAACCAATATTGTGTGTTGGTCCACCAAAAGGTGATGCTGCAGCAATTATTAATGAATGCAATGCCGGAAACGTTTTTGATTATAATGATGAAAATAATATGATTAATTTCTTGGAAAAGAACCTTAAATATTGGAAAGAAAATAGAACTGATAAAATAACAAATATTATAATTGATAAATATTCCAGAAAGAATTTAACGAAAGAACTCTCTAATATTATTAATAAATTCACTTTAAAATAAGAATAATTTTATTCAATTTTGCTTTTATTTGCAAAAAATTGAATCGTAAATTTAAAAGATATAAAAAATGTATCATTTTTTTTATTCTTTCCCTCTCATTGTCAAATGACTAAATTAAATTTTAAAAAAATTATTAAAAAAAAATGCCAGAACTGTTGTGGAATTGATTTTTTTTGTACTTTTGCAGTGGAGAGTTGGCAGAGTGGTCGATTGCGGCGGTCTTGAAAACCGTTGAACTGCAAGGTTCCGGGGGTTCGAATCCCTCACTCTCCGCACTAAAAATATTAAAAGGATTGTAAACCAATAAGTTTTACAATCCTTTTTACTTTTACACTCCACAATTACGGATCAGTCTCAAAAGGGGATCAAGATTAAAAGTTGTGGCTTTGTATACTTATTTATCATATAAAATTCCGGTAAAAGTATGTCTCAGGAATACTCTATGATTAAAAGTTTACTTAAAAATTCAAAAGTTTTCGTTCATACCCAAACCGAATAACGCAAAATCATATTTCACTGGATCGTTTTTATCGAAAATTCTTAAAACGTTGTCTAGTTCTGCAACAGTTTTTGCATCATTCTGATTTCTATTAATTAAACCTAATTTTCTGGCAATGTTCCCAGAATGAACATCCAAAGGACATGAAAGCTGAGAAGGCTTAATATTTTGCCAGATACCAAAATCCACTCCACATTTATCATTTCTAACGAGCCATCGAAGATACATATTTATCTTTTTTGCAGCTGAACCTTTAGCAGGATCAGAGATATGTTTTTCAGCCCTGTTATGCAGTGATTGTTCAAAGAATATTCTTTTAAAATGTTGAATTGCAGGTTGTAAAGATTCATTTGTTGCATACTTATTAAATATAGCCTCAATCCCATTATGCACCTGATATATATTTTTTAAAGCTTGAATAAAAAATCTATAATCTTCATTATTAAAAGTACGATGCACAAAACCCTCAAGCCTATTGACCTGATTTGAATCAGATGACATTACAAAATCATATGGAGATTCACCAAGCATATCAATCATTCGATGCCCGTTTCTTACAATTATTTTCCTGTTACCCCAAGAAATGGTAGCGGCTAAAAATCCAGCAATTTCTATATCTTCTTTTAATTCAAATCGGTGTGGTATACTAATTGGATCATTTTCAATAAAAGAAGGAGAATTATATTTAATTACCTTTTCATCCAAAAAAGACTTTATTTCATCATCTATCAAAACTTTTATTTTTTTCATTTATTTTGCTATTGAGCTTTTTTAATTAATCCTATTTCAATTAGCTTTCAATATTTACGGGATTTTAAAAACAAATTCAATATTTTAAGGGTTTGCTGCCATTTCTAAATTTTCACAGCTAAGAATCATCAAAATACAAAAATATATAACTGATAAACAGGTATTTAAAAACAAATCTGTATTAAATGAGTCCAGTCTAAAAACTATTTAAATTTTGGCTAAAGCCGTATAACAGACTGATATTCATCAGCAAAGCTCTTAAGAGCATTGATAATTATAAAATTGTCAATCAGGGTTTTAGCACAAAATATGTTTTTTCTTCTGCTTTTTAGACTGGACTCATTAAATAAAAATATACAATCGCTGTAACCATTTAAACTTCTAAAAATATATTTAAGTTGTTATAAAATATAAATATATCTTTAAATAATACACAGCATAAAAAAAGAAGCTTTTAAGCTTCTTTTTTTTAATTTTTAAGTTAGATTGTTTTACAATTAATTAAAGTCAATCTATAAAAATATTTTTCTAAGATTTATTTAACGCCAACTAATTCTACTTCAAATACTAGAGTAGAATATGGACGAATAACTCCACCAGCACCTTTTTCGCCATAACCTAAACTAGATGGAATAACTAACTTTGCTTTTCCACCAACTTTCATCATAGAAATACCTTCGTCCCAACCAGGGATTACTTCTCCGTTACCTAATGTAAATTCGATAGGTTCATAAGGGCGTTTTTCATTATAGGTATTGGATTTTTTAGCTTCAGCTTCAACACTTGTATCAAAGACAGTACCATCAGTTAATTTACCAGTATAATTTACTTTAACTTTCTTGCCTTTTTCGGCTTTAGCACCATTCCCTTTTTTAAGCTCAATAAAATACAAGCCACTCGCAGTTGGTTTCACTTTTATTTTGTTATCACTTAAATATTTTTCCATATCTTTAGATTCGTTAGCTTTTGCATCTTCCATCATTTTCTTTTGCTCAGCCATCATTTTTTCTTTTTCTTTTTCTGCATCAGCTTTAGAAACTATTTCATGTATTTTAATAGAATAATATAATACATCACCATCTTTAATAGATGGAGGTAATTGCATCACTTTTTTCAATGAATCAGCACTAATAATAAATGTAGCACTATCACCTATTCCCATTAATGCTAAACCTTCATTCAAATCACCTTTGTAGTATGAAGAATCCAGTCTGAATAATTTCTGAGGATTTCCTGAATTCGTAAATAATGTAGAATCAGAGGCAGTTTTTACCGTTAATTCAGCAACTAAAATATCACCAAGAGAAGGTTTTTTAGCATCTTTTTTCTCAATATGAAACTTATAATACAATCCGTTATCAGTTTCTTTAAATCCAGGGTATTTTGATTTACCACAAGAAGTAATAATCACTGCCAAAAGGGCAATGAATAAAATTGCAATTTGATTTTTTTTGTTCATTTTAATTTTAATTAATAATAAATATTTGCTTTAATTTAATAATTTAATTGACTTCCAGCAATTCTACATCATATACCAATGTAGCCTTTCGGGGTATTTTCTTTTGATCGCCGAGGAGACCAAAAGCAAGGTGCGAAGGTATAATAAATTTTGCTTTGTCGCCAACTTTTAATAATAAAATTCCCTCTTCTAAACCAGTTTCTACTTCTGCTTTCCCTAAAACAAAAACTTTAACACCGTCAAATTCTGAATTATAAAGAGTTACACCATTTAGCAAACTTGTTCTGAAATTAATTTTTATTTTACTATTGTTTTTTGGTTTAATGCCATTCCCTTTTTTATAAATCATATATCTTAAACCAGAACCTGTTGCATTCATTTCCCATTTATATCTTTTAATAAAATCATCGATCTGAATACTTTCATTTTTTACAAGAATTTTATTGGTGTTTATCATTCTTTGATCAATACTATCCTCAATTGGAATAATTACTTTTGGCTTTTGAATAGTAGGATTACATGAAAAAAGGATAGAAATTGATAAAAACAAAAACAACCTTTTTATAATCTGAAATTTTGTCATTAGTAAAAATTTAAATAAATAACTTATAACTATATAACAGGAAAATATGTTTAATTAAAAGAGATTCATTTTTATAAATATTTCCTTAAATGAGTTTTTTATTTATTTAGCAAAATGCTTTTATAATTTATAAGACTTTCTTCAAATTTCTTAATTGTATCATCTAATGACATATAAGAAGTAGCTCCTGAAGCATTTCGATGTCCACCACCTTCAAAATAAGTTCGGGCAAAAACATTTACATCTACTTCACCCTTTGATCTGAATGAAATTCTTATTTTTCCATCACGCTCAGTAAAAAGAGCTGCTAAATTTATTTTATTTATAGATAATGCATAATTTACAACACCTTCAGTATCGCCAACCTGGTAATCAAATTTATCTAATTCTTCTTTTGAAAGTGAAATATATGCTGAAGCTAATCCATTATTTACATTTAATTTTTCACTAATACAATAGCCTAATAAACGCAAACGATTTTCAGAAAAGGTATCATAAATTAAGTGATGTATTTCTTCAGCATCCATGCCTAAATTTATCAGTGAAGCTGTAACTCTGTATGTTTTTTCATAATTACATGAATAACTGAATGAACCTGTATCTGTCATTATTCCGGCATATATACATGAAGCTATATCAATATTAATCAATTGTTCATCTCCCATAAGACTAATAAAATCATAAACCAGTTCGGCAGTAGATGAAACTTTTATTACAGAGAATACAAAATCAAAACAATCAATTTCAGGTTGTAAATGGTGATCAATCAAAACTTTTTTAGCTTTAGAATTACGTAGACCGTCCTGAAGTTTTTCAACTCGGTTAAGTGCATTAAAATCAAGGCAGAATATAATATCAGCATTTTCTAAAAGTTGATTACAAATGTTCTTTTTTGAATTGTAAATTAAAACATCTTTGCTTCCTTTCATCCAGGAAAGAAAATCAGGGAAATTATTTGGAAGTATTACTTTAACATCCTGGTTCTTAATTAAAAAATAATTATATAATGCTAAAGATGATCCAACTGCATCTCCATCAGGATTAGAATGAGAAACAATAACTATCTTTTTATTTTCAGTTAGATTATTTCGTAAAGTCTCGATATTTAAGTTGTTCAATATATAAAATTTAAATCTTTATTTGTAAAAAATAAGTTTGCAAAATTACAAAAAAAACACTTTAATTATCCTTTTGTTTTATTATTTTTACATCCGAAATAAATATTAAACAAAAATATTCATAAAATGACTCGAAACATAACTTTTACAATGATAAAGCCATGTGCTGTTGAAAGTGGCAATATTGGCAGGATTTTAGATTTAATTATCAGCAACAATTTCAAAATCAGGGCAATGAAATACACTCGACTTTCAAGAAGCCAGGCCGAAAAATTTTATAGTGTTCATAAAGAAAGACCTTTTTTCAATGATTTGGTTGAATTTATGAGTTCTGGTCCAATAGTTGCTGCTATTCTTGAAAAAGAAAATGCAGTAAATGATTACAGAGATTTAATTGGAGCAACTGATCCTGCAAATGCTGCAGAGGGTACTATCAGAAAACTTTATGGAACTTCAGTTCAAAGTAATGCAGTTCATGGTTCAGATTCTGAGGAAAATGCAGTTATAGAATCAAATTTCTTTTTCCCTACGTTTGAAAGATACTACTAATTTTGTCAAATACTACAGCTTATTTTTCTGTTTCAATCAGGAAATAAGCTGTAGTTGTAAAAAAGTCTCTTAAATAAGGTATTGCGGCTATTAAACGGTTTTGTTTCCTTGGGTTTAAATTAAATTTAAACTTATAATTAGGATTAATAAAATAATAAATTGCTTTACTAATCTTAAAGCCATTCAATTTTGCTTCTCTGTGAAAACCATTAATACTAATTCTAGTTTCTTTTATTTCAATCCATGCATCTATATGTGGATAATGATCCCATTTTAATAATAATTTAGTAAACCACATCGGAAGCAAATGAAAATATGGCATCCTTGAATAGAATTTATTAATCAACATTTGCTGATGTCCGCCAAAAGGCATATTCCAGGGAGGCATTGCAATAAAAACAAATCCATTTGGTTTCAAAAATTCTTTGAATTTATCAAACAATATTTTGCGATTGTGAATATGTTCTATAACATCTTTTAAAATAATAAGGTCAAATTTTCCACCCAATTCATCAATATTTACTTTAAAAACATCGTTATCATAAAAATTTATCTGACCGGATTCGTATTCAGTTTTCATAAACCGTTTCGCTAAATTTACCCTCGATTCACTGATTTCAACACCAACACAATCATGACCTAACTCAGTGAAAGCTTTTAAAACGCCTGCTTCAGCAGACCCAATTTCTAAGATCCTTAGCTTTTGAGAAAAATCAAGATATTTATTTACTAAAGGAAGTATATATTCTTTTGAATGAAGATATTGGTAATTAAAATATCTCTCTGCATCTTTATGAAAATCGTAAACCATATATTATCTAAATTTGAATTGCCAAAATTATTAAAAATATTGGATTAATTGACAATTTCTGTTCCCGAAGTTTATAAAGCATTTATATTAAATATATTAGTTGATTCTATGAATAAATGACCTCGCAGCAGAGCAGAAAAGGTATTAACTGAAAATATTTAATCTTTCGAAGCAAAGTTTTAATGAATTTAACATAAATGAGATTAAACATCTAACACATTTTATGTTATCCTGTCTTAATAAGCAATAAGTTAACTACTATTAACAAATAAATTAAAAAAAAAATTGTAGGTTTGCATTTTCACAAAACGTATCAAAATGATAGATATTATTCTTTGGTTCATATTCATTTACTTTATGTTCCGAATATTTGCAAAGTATTTATTACCTTTTTTATTAAAATATTATTTAAAGAGATTTAGTCAGAAGTTTTACCAGCAAAATGCTCCAATGGATTCAAATCGCAAAGTAGGAGAAACCAATGTTGAATTTGTTCCTGAAAAAAAAACTAAAAATAAAAGCACAGACAAAATTGGCGAATATGTTGATTTTGAAGAAATAAAAAATTGACACTTTTTATTAATATTTACTTAAAAATTTAGCATCTTCTAAATTTCTTATAAAATTTCAGAGATAACTTTTAATAATAAACAAATAGAAATAAATTATAATCTTTAAAATAAATTAAATATCAATTCAAAAACTTAACAATTAAATTATGATGAAAAATATCAATTTTAAAAAGCTACTTCCCTATCTTGCAGCTATTCTCATTTTTCTAATAGTTACATTGATTTATGTAAGTCCACTTTTAGAAGGAAAGCAGTTAAAACAGGGTGATAGTGTTAGTTGGACCGGAGCTTCTAAAGAAATTATTGATTTCCGTAAAGCCCATCCTGGAGAAGAACCACTTTGGACAAACTCAATGTTCGGAGGTATGCCTGCATATATGATAAGTATTCTTACACCTTCTAATGATATAATTTCTTTTTTTGGTAATGCTATGCGATTATTTTCGCTTCCTCATCCAGCAAATATGATTTTTATCTATTTTTTCGGTTTTTTTATACTACTGCTGGTTTTAGGTGTTGACCCTTGGCTAAGCATAATTGGGGCTCTTGCTTTTGGTTTTTCATCCTATTTCTTCGTTATTATTGAAGCCGGTCATAATACAAAAGCTTTAACAATAGGTTATATGGCTCCTGTTTTTGCCGGCATAATACTTACAATGAAAGGGAAATACCTTTGGGGTGGTGTTCTTTCTGCATTATTTTTATCACTCATTATCAAGATGAATCATGTTCAAATGACATATTACTTGATGATATTAGTTGTAATTTATATTCTTTTTGAATTATATAATAAAATCAAAGAAAAACAATTATTAATGTTCTTTAAAGCATCTATTGTATTAATATTTGCAGTTATTTTAGCACTAGGAAGTAATATTACCTCTCTTTGGACAACATATGAATATTCCAAAGATACAATAAGAGGGAAATCTGAACTTACTTCCAATTCTGAAGTAAAAACAAAAGGACTTGATTTAGATTATGCAACACAATGGAGTTATGGAAAAGTTGAAACATTAACTTTATTAATACCCAATTTTTATGGAGGTTCTTCAAGTGGTAAACTCGGAGAAGGTTCTGAGGCTTACAACGTTTTAAAACAAAATGGTGTACCTAATATTAAACAAATAACCAATCAAATGCCATTGTATTGGGGTCCTCAACCATTTACTTCCGGACCAGTTTATGCAGGAGCCATTTTTATTTTCCTTTTTGTTTTAGGTTTATTTATTGTAAAAACACCTATGAAATGGGTTTTACTCATTGCAACAGCATTATCAATTATGCTTTCCTGGGGAAAGAATTTTATGCCGTTAACACAGTTTTTCTTCGATTATTTCCCAATGTATTCAAAATTCAGAGCAGTTGCATCTATTCTTGTTATTGCTGAACTTTGTATTCCGTTATTAGGAATTCTCGCTTTAAATCAGATTATCACAAAGAAAGTAGACAAAGCAGAAGTATTAAAATTCGGGAAAATATCGCTTTATATTACAGGAGGAATTACACTTATGTTTGCATTGATTGGCAGTTCGTTTTTTGACTTTAGATGTGCGGCTGATGCTCAACTACCTTATCCAGAATGGTTAATGAACGCTATTGTTGCTGACAGAAAATCAATTTTCACTATGGATGCTTGGAGATCATTTGGTTTTATTCTAGTTTCCTCAGCTTTAATATGGGCTTTTATTGAAAACAAATTAAAAAAAGAGATTGTTATTTCTGCTTTTATTCTTTTAGTTGTAATAGATATGGGTTTTGTTGACTGGAGATATTTCGATAATAGTAATTTTACAAACAAAAAAAATGTTGAAGTTCCATTTCAAGCTACAGAAGCAGATATGCTGATTATGGAAGATAAAGATCCGAATTACAGAGTTTACAATGTAACTGTTAATTCTTTCAATGATGCCAGTACTTCATATTTCCATAAATCAGTAGGTGGTTATCATGCAGCTAAAATCCGCAGATATCAGGATTTAATTGAACATCAGATAAGTAAAAACAATGTAAAAGTTTTTAACATGCTGAATACAAAATATTTTATTGCACCTGACCAGAATAAACAACCACAAGCACAACGAAATGTATCAGCCTTAGGGAATGCTTGGTTTGTTGAAAATTATAAAATTGTTGAAAATCCGGATTCAGAAATTAATGCCTTATCAAATTTTGAACCTGCAACTACTGCTATTGTTGATAAAAGATTCATTGAATATGTAAAAGATATAAAAGGTAAAGATTCTACATCAACGATACAATTAAGTAGTTATTTACCTAATCATTTGACTTATCAGGCAAATGCAAAAAAAGTTGAATTAGCTGTTTTCTCGGAAATTTATTATGAAAATGGCTGGAATGCTTATATAGATGGGAAACTGATTCCTTATATTCGTGTTAATTATGTTCTTAGGGCAATGAAAATCCCTCAGGGAAATCACAAAATAGAATTCAAATTTGAACCAAAAGCTTACTATATGGGTGAAAAAATTGGATTTGCAAGTTCATTTATACTTGTATTGATGCTATTAGGAATGATAACTAAAGAAATTATATTTTTTTTAAAAAAGGACAAAATAAACAAGTAATAATTTCAAACCGTTTTAATAAAAATTAATCTTAAATCCAAAGTATTGTAAATTAAATACTTTGGATTTTTTATTTAAATACTTTAAGAATTAAATAATGTATTCAAAGTCACATAGATTAAGAAATCTTAACAGACGACTTAACATTTTTTAACTAAGAAAGTACTGTATCAAAAGGGTATTCAGTTAATTTTGCTTTACAAATTTTAAAAACTATGACACAAACAATTGACATTAATGAATTGAACGAACGCATTCAAAGAGAAAGTGCTTTTGTTGACTTGCTTTCGATGGAAATGAAAAAAGTTATTATCGGGCAAAAACACATGGTTGAACGTTTATTGATTGGGTTATTATCAAATGGACACATCCTTTTAGAAGGAGTTCCTGGATTAGCCAAGACGCTTGCCATTAATTCGCTTGCTAATGCAATACATGCAAAATTCAGTAGAATACAGTTTACTCCTGATTTATTACCTGCTGACTTAACCGGTACTTTAATTTATAGTCAAAAGAAAGAAGAATTTATAGTAAGAAAGGGTCCTATTTTTTCTAATTTTATTTTGGCAGATGAAATTAACCGTGCTCCGGCGAAAGTTCAAAGTGCACTATTAGAAGCAATGCAGGAACGTCAGGTAACTATTGGAGATCAAACCTATAAATTAGAGGAACCATTTCTGGTAATGGCTACTCAAAACCCTATTGAACAAGAAGGTACTTATCCTCTACCTGAAGCTCAGGTTGACCGATTTATGTTAAAAGTTATTATTTCATATCCAAAAAAGGAAGAGGAAAAATTAATAATGCGACAAAATATGAGCAATGATTTCCCAGTTACAACTCCTGTTCTGAAACCTGAAGATATTATTAAAGCAAGAGCAGTTTGCAGAGAAGTATATCTGGATGAAAAAATTGAAAATTATATTAGCGATATAGTATTTGCAACCCGTTTCCCTTCAGAATATAAGCTTGATAAATTCAAAGGATTAATCAGCTATGGAGCATCACCTCGCGCAAGTATCAATCTGGCTCTAGCTTCTAAAGCCTATGCTTTTATTAAACGCAGAGGATATGTAATTCCTGAAGATGTTAGAGCAATTTGTCATGATGTATTGCGTCACAGAATTGGATTAACTTATGAAGCCGAAGCAGAAAATATCACTACAGAAGAAATCATAAATGAAATTTTAAATACAGTAGAAGTTCCATAAATAATGATAATCTAAAATCAAAAAGTATCTCAATAATTAATAACGAAAAAAGATAGTTTTAAGCTGAGCATAAAATGGAAACAATTGATTTACTCAAAAAAGTAAGAAAGATCGAAATCAAATCCCGTGGTTTGACTAATCATATTTTTTCAGGGCATTATCATAGTGCATTTAAAGGTAAAGGTATGACTTTTAGCGAAGTAAGAGAATATCAGTATGGCGATGATGTTCGTTCAATTGATTGGAATGTTACAGCAAGATTAAATCATCCTTATGTAAAAATATTTGAAGAAGAACGTGAACTAACTGTTATGTTGCTTATTGATGTGAGTGGTTCAAATAAATTCGGGACTCAAAAACAATTCAAAGAAGACCTGATTACAGAAATAGCTGCAGTTCTTTCATTTTCAGCTATTCAGAATAATGATAAGGTAGGTGTAATATTTTTTTCAGATAAAGTTGAAAAGTTTATTACTCCCAAAAAAGGTAGTTCTCATATTTTACGAATTATTCGTGAGCTAATAAATTTCACACCATCTAATAATGAAACCAATATTGCAGAAGCATTGCGTTATTTTACAAATATCATTAAAAAGAAATGCACAGCATTTATAATCAGCGACTTTATGGACAATGGCTTTGACGAAGCACTTAAAATTACTTCTAAAAAGCACGATCTGGTTGCTATAAGAGTTTATGATGAAATGGAATCACAATTGCCGGATATTGGAATAATTAAACTTAGAAATGCAGAAGATGGAACTACCTTATGGGTTGATTCATCAGATGTACATATTAGAAAAAATTATCAAATCTGGTGGAGACAACATGAAAAATTCCTGAATGATACTTTTATTAAATCAGGTACTGACGATGTTAAAATTAATACAAATCAGGATTACGTCAAACCTTTAATGAATTTATTCAAAAAAAGAGAAAGCAGATATTGATAAAATCGATTGTGTTAATATAGAGTATTTCTGTCTAGTGAATTGATCTGTAATTATTTCTATTTCTTTATTAAACTAAATAATAAAAGACTAATTTATAATAAGTAATGATATAAAATGAGTAAAATTTCAAAATATATCCTTCAAAGTTTATTGATTCTTATCTCACTCCCTGTTGTAGGGCAAGAAATTAGTATTGTTACAAAAATAGATACTAATTCGATACTAATCGGCGATCAGATAAATCTAAAGTTTTCTATCACTTCTCCTATATCTTATAAAGTTGTGTTTCCTATTTTAATAGATTCATTGTCTGATAAAATTGAAATTGTAAACCAATCAAAAATAGATACAGTTTATAGTAAAGATAAGTCAGAATTTACACTCAATCAATCCATACTCATTACTTCTTTTGATTCTGGATTATATAAAATTCCAAGCTTTGCATTTCAATATCAGACAAAAAACGGAACTTCAATAAATACTATATTCTCTGATTCTCTCTTCCTGATGGTAAATAATGTTGCTGTTGATACAAATCTTGCAATAAAAGATATAAAAGCCCCATTAGAAACACCGATTACTTTGAAAGAACTTTTACCTTTTATTGGACTTGGTCTTGGAATTATTGCTATAGTGATACTTACAATTTATTTAATTCGCAGGTATTCAAGAAAAAAGGGCGCAATTATTGTCCCTCAAAAACCTAAAATTCCACCTTATAAAAAAGCATTACAGGATTTAGAATCACTCCGGATTAAAAAACTATGGCAAAACGATAAAATTAAAGAATATCATTCTGAGCTTACAGAAATTTTAAGATTATATTTAGAAAATCAATTTAATGTTCAGGCTATGGAAATGACTTCTGATGAAATAATAGAAGCATTCAAAAATATAAAAAACGATGAAGTGTTAATTTCTAAATTGAATCAAATTCTAACATTGGCTGACTTGGTAAAATTTGCCAAACAATTACCTTTGCCTGATCAACATGATTTAAGTTTAAACAATGCTATATATATTGTTAAATTAACTTATACTGATACTAACAATGATGTTACTTTGACAGATACTACTGATAATTTAAAACAAAACTAATGATGTCAGATTTTTTAAAACATATTGAATTTGCAAATCCTGCATATCTTTATCTTTTATTGATAATTCCGCTTCTGATAGTTTGGTATATCTTCAGGAATTTCAAATCATTTGCAGAAATACAATTTTCCAGTTTTGCTCCTTTTCAAAATGTAAAGAGAACATTTAAACAAAAAATGTATCATGTTTTATTTATATTAAGATTACTTGTAATTATATTATTAATCATTGTTATAGCTCGTCCTCAATCCAGTTTGAGTAAAAAAAATGTATCAATTGAAGGTATAGATATTGTAATGGCTTATGACATTTCCAGCAGTATGCTTGCTGAAGATTTCAAGCCCAACCGTTTGGAAGCTGCCCGTGATGTTGGAGTTCAATTTATAAACGGAAGACCAAACGATAGAATAGGATTAGTTGTATTTAGTGGAGAAGCCTATACTCAATGTCCTTTAACTTCTGATCATGGTGTACTTAAAAGTTTATTTTTGTCAGTAAAGAGTGGTATTATTGAAGATGGTACTGCTTTAGGTGATGGCCTTGCCACTGCAGTAAGCAGGATTAAGGATAGTAAAGCTATAAGTAAAGTAATTATACTAATGACTGATGGTGTAAATAATATGGGTTCAGTAGATCCGTTATCTGCTGCAGATATTTCAAAACTATTTGGTATCAGGGTTTATACTATAGGAATCGGAAGCACAGGTGTTGCACCTTATCCATTTAAAACACCATTTGGAATTCAATATCAAAATATGGAAGTAAAAATAGATGAAGCTTTACTAAAACAGATTTCGAAAATTACCAATGGTAATTATTACAGGGCAACTTCGAAAACTAAACTAGAAAATATTTTTAAAGAAATCGATAAATTAGAAAAATCAAAGATAGATGTCACTGAATTCCATAAAAAATCTGAGGAATTTTTGTATTTCATTCTATTGGCTGCATTTTTGTTAATTATTGAAATTACAATTAGATATACTATTTACAGGACTATACCATAATAAGAAGATGATTAAATTTGCTGAAATATCATTTCTATATGCATTTCTTTTTGTGCCTTTTTTCATCCTGATATTTTGGATGATGCAAAAGAAGAAAAAAATGTTGCTTAAAAAACTTGGCGACAAAAACCTCATTATGCGATTAATGGAAAATTATTCAAATGCTCGTGTAATATGGAAATTTCTTATGCTGCTTACTGCTTTTATGTTTATTGTGGTTACATTATTAAGAGTACAAATTGGATCGAAAATTGAAAAAGCTAATCGTAAAGGTGCTGATATAATAATAGCTTTAGACGTTTCCAACAGTATGCTGGCCGAAGATATCCAACCAAATCGTTTAGCACGTTCAAAACAAGCTATCTCTAAGCTCATTGAAAAGCTGGACAATGACAGAATTGGAATCATTATTTTTGCCGGGAAAGCTTTTGTTCAATTACCATTAACAAATGACTACGGTGCAGCAAAAATGTTTCTTGAAACAATAAGTACTAATGATATAAATGAACAAGGTACTGCTCTGGGTGCTGCTATATCTTTAGCTGTAGAATCATTTGATCAAAGCAAAAATAAAGAAACAGAAAAAAACAATAAAGCAATAATCATTATTACTGATGGAGAAAATCATGAGGATGATGCAATAGCACAAACAAAAATTGCTTATGAACAGGGCATAAAAGTAAATACTATCGGTATGGGATTAATTGAAGGTGCACCAATACCTGTATATATAAATAACTATCAATCTGGCTATAAAAAAGACAAAGAAGGAAATACAATTATAACAAAGCTTGATGAGGCATCGCTTCAAAAAGTAGCAATTACTGGAAATGGTGCTTATATAAGAGCCAGTAATAGTAATGCAGGTTTGCAAACAATCTTTGATGAAATAAATAAACTTAATAAAAAAGAATATGAAAGCAAATCGTTTTCTGAATACGAAGACCGCTTTCAATATTTCGCTGTTATAGCACTTATATTGCTACTTTCAGAACTTTTTATTTATTATAGAAAAAGCAAGAGACTTAAGAATATCAATCTATTTGGTAAAAAATGACACGTAAAATGAAGTATATCCTATTATTATTAGTTATTTTTGCTACTTCAACAATTTGCTTCTCACAAAATGAGAAAAAATTTATTCGTGAAGGAAATAAACAATATAATCAAAAAAATTTCAATGATGCAGAAGTAAACTATCGAAAATCATTGTTGAAAGACAGTACTTATTTCAAGGGAAGATATAACCTTGCAAATGCATTATATAAACAAAAAAACTATGACGAAGCTACAAGAATCTATTCTACAATTGCTGAACAGGAAAAGGATAAAAAAATTAAATCAAAAGTTTATCACAACTTAGGAAATTCCTTGTTACAAAAAAAAGAATTTGAAAAAAGCATAGACGCTTATAAACAAGCATTAAAATCTAATCCAAAAGATTCAGATACAAAATATAATCTTTCTTATGCAATGCAAATGTTGAAACAACAACAAAATCAACAAAATAAAGATAAAAAAGACGACAAAAATAAAGATAATAAAAATAAAGAAGACAATAAAGATCAAAAGAAAGACAATCAAGAGAATAAAGACAATAAACAACAAGAGCAACAAAAACAACAAAAACAGGTTAAAAAAGAAGAAGCTGAACGCATGCTTGAAGCTTTGAAAAATGATGAAAATAAAACAATGGATAAAGTTAAAAAACAAAAAGCCGTTGGTGAAAGAGTAAAAATTGAAAAAGACTGGTAATAATATCATTGCAGATAAGGAACGCTATTAAATTTTACACATTACTAAATCAATTATCAGTCAATACAGATCAAAAACTAAAATACTAATAAACAAACAACTAACTATTAAATGAAAAGATATATTTTTTTCATATTATTCATAACTGGGCTATTAAAAACAACATATGCTGATGATATCAGATTTTCAGCATCTGCCCCTTCTACTGTAGGAACAGGACAACAATTTGCTGTAACATTTACTGTAAATGCTGCTGCAAACAATTTTACCGCTCCCGGATTCAAAGGATTTAGTGTCTTATCAGGGCCCAATCAATCAAGTAGCAGCAGTATGCAATTTGTGAACGGAAATATGACTCAGTCAGTTTCCTATTCTTTTACTTACTATTTGCAAGCAGGAAGTGAAGGGAATTATACAATTTCACCAGCTAAAATTGTTGTTGGTGGTAAATCTTATGAATCAAATTCGCTTACTATTAAAGTTGTAAAATCAGCACAAAATACAAATCCTCAAAGCAATAATCAACAAAACAGACAGCAACAAAATAATCAATCTACTTCACTTAATGAAAATGATATTTTCATTAAAACCAATGTAAGTAATGCTTCTCCTTTATTAGGAGAACAGGTAATTGTTACTTATAAACTTTATACAGCTGTTGGTATTTCACAATATACTATCAATAAACTGGCAAGCAATAAAGGATTTTGGTCTGAAGATATTCTTAAAGAAAATGAAAAGCCAAAACAATACAAAGAAAATCTGAATGGTAAGCAATATATTGTTGCTGAAATCAGGAAAGTAGCACTCTTCCCTCAAGAAAGTGGCAAATTAAGCATTGAGCCATTAGAAGTTGATGTTTTAGCACAAATTCAGGCTCAAAGAAGAAGAACTAATTCGATTTTTGACTTTTTTGATGATCCATTTTCAAGTTCATACCAGAATATTAAAAAGACAATCCATTCTAATAATGTAAGTATTAATGTTAAGCCATTACCTATTGCAGGAAAACCTGATGACGTTACAGGAGCTGTTGGTAATTTCACTTTTCGTTCTGATATTGACAAAACAGAAACTAAAGCAAATGAAGCAGTTAATTTAAAATTTACTGTATCCGGAAGAGGAAATATAAAACTTATAGATAAATTAAATGTAAATTTTCCTCCAGACTTTGAGACTTATGATCCCAAAGTTAATGATAATATTAATAAATCTGACAATGGAATTTCAGGAACCAAAACATTTGATTATTTAATTATCCCTCGAACAGAAGGCATTTTTACAATAAAACCTGTTACTTTTACTTACTTTGATTTAAACAAAGGTAAATACGTTACACTGTCCTCACCTGAGTATACACTAAAAGTAGCTAAAGGTGACGGGAAACAAAGCTCCGCAAGTTTAACATCTGTAAATCAAGAGGATATTAAATATATAGGCAGTGACATTGAACATATTAAGATAAAACCTATGAATCTTAATATTAAAGGAGTTCATTTCTTTTTGTCAGAATTATATTATTTCTTATGTTTAATTCCATTGATATTATTTATCGTAGCTATTATTTTCAGGAGAAAACATTTAAAACTAAGAAGTAATCTCGCATTACTTAAAAATAGAAAAGCTACTAAAGTTGCAAAAAAAAGATTGAAAAAAGCAAAAAATTATCTTTCTACTAAAGAAAAAGATAAATTTTATATTGAAATATCTCAGGCTTTATGGGGGTATTTAAGTGACAAATTCAGTATTGCATTAGCTGATTTATCAATGGAATCAGTCAAAGAAGCATTGAAGAACAAACAAGTAAATGAAAATATCACCAATGAGTTTATTAAAATTCTGAATAATTGTGAATTTGCTCGATTCGCTCCTGGTGATGAATCTCTGGCGATGGATAAAATATATAATGAAGCCATAGAAATTATTTCAAAAACAGAAAACGAACTAAAATAGATGAAAAGTATGAAAAGGTTTTTGATTTTATTTTTAGCATTATTTTGCAGCTTGAATTTAGTTGCAAAAATTACGAATCCTGACATTGAAGCAGCTAATAAAGCCTATAATAAAGAGAAATATAATGACGCTATTACCTTATACATGAAAGTTCTGGAAAAGGGTGAAGAAGCATCTGATTTATATTATAATCTTGGAAATTGCTATTACAGACTTGCAAATTATCCAATGGCTATTCTCAATTTTGAAAGAGCTAAAAAATTAAATCCTGCAGATGCAGATATTGACTTTAATCTTAAGATTGCTAATACTAAAATCATTGATAAAATAGAAACAGTTCCACAATTATTTTTTATTAAATGGTGGGTTTTACTTTCCAATATGTTATCATTTGATTACTGGGCTATAGTGAGCGTTATTTCTATCAGCTTATTTTTTATATTTTTATTCATTTACCTTTCGTCTCATACTTACCAGATAAAAAAAATATCATTCTGGACAGGTTTTGCAATGATATTCATTACTATCTTTTCTATAAACTTTGCAATGAACCAATACAATAAAATCAACAATCTGAATTATGCAATAATATTCACTCCATCAGTAACTGTTAAAAGTTCACCTGACGAAAAAGGAGTTGATAAATTTGTAATTCATGAAGGAATAAAGGTCGAGATCCTTGATGAATTAAACAACTGGGTTAAAATAAGAATTGCCAATGGCAGCAATGGTTGGGTCGACAAACAATGTTTTGAAATTATCTAAATTATTGCTTATTATTTCAACTAATATTTAGTTTCCTTAAAGACAAAACCAGAAATTATATTGAATTTCTGGTTTTATCTTTTTAAACATGGATTTTATTGTAATTTTGCCAACGAAACAACAGTTCGTTCTGTCGCTGTTTCGCTAAGGCGAAAAAGAGGAAAGTCCGGGCAACACAGAGCACCATACTTCCTAACGGGAAGGTATCACAATTAAATGTGATAACAGCAAGTGCCACAGAAAATGACCGCCCCGATACATCGGGGTAAGGGTGAAAATGCGGGGTAAGAGCTCACGTTCCGTATTGGTAACAGTACGAAAGGGTAAACCTTATGGGTTGAAAGACCAAATATACCGGTTGTTAAGGACTGCTCGTCCAATGCCGGGGGGTAGGTCGTTAGAAACTACCGGTGACGGTAGTCTTAGATAAATGACAGAAGTTCCTTTGGAATACAGAACCCGGCTTATAGAACTGTTGTTTTCTTTATTTAATTGTATGAATTGAATAAGTATAAATTCAAAGAAATTATAACTTGATTACATTCAGAAAAAAGTTTCAAATAAAAAGCAATACCTCATTACTCTTAGAAGAAAATGGAAATGAGAAATTATGTAGCCAATCAAAAAACATACAAGCTATTGAAGAGGAACTATCAAAAATAATTAATACCATCCATTAGGATTTAACAGAAATCCAGTCAGGTTTTGAAAACCTGACTGGATTGAGTAGCTAAATTTGAAAAATTATTCCTTCACTATCTTCTTAAATTCAAAGGTTTTTCCATTCTCAAGTTTGATTAAGTAAACACCAGGTGTAAAGTTTGAAGTTTGTATAATTGGTTTTTCTATTATTTTCCCAATATGAAATAACATAACAAACTTTCTATTTTCGATAAAATTAAACACAAATTATTAAACAATTTAGCAATGTAAGATAGAATGAGGCGGAGATGGTATTACGTTGGCTAGTTTGAAATAAAATTTACTAAAAAAGTAAATTTAAGATAAATTTATCTTATTTTTGCAAGATGAAGATTAAATTTATTTCTGTTGAACTTTACAACTATTATACAGGTAATTATAAGGGAAAACAAAAAATATCTGAATTAATTATAAAACGATTTGTAGATAAAGTAAACTTTATAATTAATGCAGGCACTTTAGGCGATTTGTCAAAAATAAACAGTTTAAATATTGAAAAATATGATGACCATTACAGTGCTCGAATTAACAAACAATACAGAATAGAATTTGATTTTACAAAACCCGACACGATTGTTTTTATTAAAATTTCAAAACATTATGAATAAAATATTTGATGCCAACGAATTAATACCTGCAAAAGCTACTCATCCCGGATTACTTATAAAGGATGAAATAGAATGTATTGGTATGACTCAAAAAGATTTAGCCACCAAAATGGATATAGCACCCAATATTGTGAATGAATTAATAAAGGGAAAAAGAAATATTACAGCAGCTATCGCTATTAAATTAGAAACAATTTTAAAAATTGATGCTCAATATTGGATGAAATTACAAGCTCAATTCGAAATCCATTCTATAAAAATAAGACAAAGAGACGAAATAAATAAACTTTCTATTTCCTATAAAATTAAACTTAAATTATTAAACAATGCGGCTATGTAACATCAAAAGAGGCTGTGATGGAATTACATTAGTTAGATTGAAGTAGTTGTGAATAGCCGGAAGGCGACTTGAAGTCGCCTTCCGGCTGTGATATGTATGGAAGTATCTCTTTTGTATTTATTCCTTCACAATCTTCTTAAATTCAAAGGTTTTCCCATTCTCAAGCCTGATTACATAAACACCTGGTATAAAGTCTGTTGTTTGTACAATGGTCTTTTCTATTAGTTTTCCTTTAAAAACAATCTGACCAATAGCATTCAGAATCTCAAAACTGAGTTTTTTAGTATTCCCTTTTGATTCAATGATTAATTCATTTTTGAAAGGATTTGGATAAACTTCAAACTTTAATCTATTCCCTGACTGTTCATTGATTCCAACATTTGAAGTTTGAATAATATTGGACAAAGATGAGTTCATGGATTTACTTGGATTGCAATTGTTTGGATTAACAACTTCTATCATATAATAAAATATGCCTGCACCCGGATTATCGGTATAAGAAGTTAAATTGCTCTGAATACTTCCGATTAAAGCTTTATTCGTGATAAAGTTATAGAATTCGCACTGAGGATAACTCTTCCACTTCAAAGGAATAATTAATTACTTGAGTGAAACAGATTAATTGTAACTTTTTAATAAGTAGTTTTTGAACAGGTTTTAAGTTTGTTTTTTCTAAGCTCCATACCTGTACTTCCTGAGCCTCCATGTATTTGAGATTTAAGTTGATTACCATGAGCTTTGGAAGAATTCCTTCCTGTTGAACAAGAAAGGAACACAAATACAAGTAGTAAAAATTTTATTTTTATCATAGATATTTTTCAAAACAAAGGTAAAATCTTTTTTTTTTGAATTTTAGAATCGTTTAAGTACAATTGTGAATACTTAACTATATTTTATTCACAACAAAAGCCTCAGATTGATTGAAAATAATATATTTCATTTATTTCAGTTAAATTTTCTTTTGATAAATTATTTAAACGCCCATTAAATAGTATTTCATTACCTTTAAAGATAAAGTCACCAGACATTTTTTTTTCACCATCATTATCTTTCCAAGTAAAAACAATATGTGATTTAAATATGCTTTCATTTGGATTAATTAATTTTCTTAACTTATCACAATCTATTGATTCTTTATAGAAGCAATTATAATCATTTGATTGATGAATATCATCAATTTGATATTCTCCATAATATTTACGCCCATCATATTGATAGGTTAATTTTCCTTCATCTCCAATTGTAAATAATTTTGTACTTTTTGATGTTTTAATACCAAATGGCTGATTTAGGACTCTATTTGAAAACCTTCTTTCTAAAGATGATTTTTTTTCAGATTCTATAAAAAAAGAAGTTCCACTATAGATAAAATTATTATAAAACTTGAAATATCCTTCAAAATAATTGTTTTCATCACCTACTTTTATTGTTCCATAAATTTTGTATTTAGGAAAACCTTCATCGAAACGAGCATCAATCGAAATGATTTTATAATCGCAGCCAAAATCTTTATTTGTAAAGTCTTTTATAAATTTATTTTCTATTGAGTTGCTTATTTTATTACAAGATGATAATAGTACAATACTTAGAAAAAATACTAATAAATTTTTCATTGATTTATGTTTTAAAATGTTTCTTTATACTTATTGCTTTATGTAAATCTAATTTTAATTAAAATTCTTTAGAAATCAAATAAATAACACAAAATATTACTATAATCCATAGGAAAGGAATATAAATAGCCCCAATTATACATAATATCATAAGGACAATTTCTCCACCGCATCCTGTTTTACTTTTGTCTTCCAAAGGAGGCGGAACTTTACGTTTTAAATTTTTCAATTCTGGGAGATCACTTAAAGTTACCCAATCATTTAAACCTTCCCTCCAAATAAGCGTATCACTTGAGATATCGTAATTTTTCAAATCACTTCCTTGTATAGGTCCAATTCTTTTCCCATTTTCATCATAAATATAATATTCCATATTTATTGAGTTTTAACAAATTTAAATAAATTATTTTATTGGATTACCCTATATTTTTTGCATTATTGCCAATATTGAAAAGAGTATTAAATTATTAAACAACTGGAGGTGGTGGTGGAACTGCTGCAAATAAAGGCGTAAGCTCATGCACATTACCTGCTATTGTCCAACCCTCCATACCTTGTTTCCATACATGTGTATTTCTCTGTAGCTGTCCATTTTGAACCATCTGCTGTAACTGTTGCCAATTAAAAGGACCTGTAGTTTGGTCGTTAACAAAAACACTATATTGAATTTGCGGTGGTGGTGGTGGCGTATGCTGTTGTTTATTATGGTTTTGCCCAATTGGATTAGTTGCTCCTGTCTGGTTCATTTGATCCCCTCCCATATTCATATTTCCAATATGACTGTAGTTTTCATTACTTCTATTGAAATTTGTATTTTGTTGATTGCGATTTTTTATACCTTTTGGGTTATCACCATAAAGATTTGACCCTTCTTGCCCTTCTTGGAATAGAAGTAATAAACCATAAAACGGAATTAGTTGCCACCAACCACTATTACCTACATCGTGGCATCTTTTTGCCCCTTGTGCTAAACCAAAAAACGTAAATGGAGCCATCAGTAAATAATTAATGAAGCGAACCTCATCAGCTGGGTCTATACTTAATACAAAATATTCAATTGCTGTTATTATTATATAGCAAGCCGTTGTAATGATTATTGTTATACCCCATTCAGTTCTTCTAATACGACCTTCAAATGAAAATGGATTTTTAAACATAGTTTTAATTTTTTAATTTATATAAATTTGAAAAGTATTTTTAATGTTTCTTTTATTATATAATTCCTGAAATATTCAAAAGTACAGGGCAAGGTCCAAATAAGCCTCTACGACCACATAATCTTAAAAATTCAGAAGCAAATGGGACTGGTGCTGGAATTAAACGTATTATTTCTAATGCACCAAAAGGGTCAAGTGATTTGCCATTTGCTGCTAACCATGTATTAAAAGCAGTTGTACATGTATCATCTGTTAAAACTTTTTCACCTGTTGTTTTCAAACAAAATACTACGGAAAATTTATCATTAATACAACATTTAATTCTGTCTAAAAAAGTTAAAATGTTATATGGATAGGGAGTTAAACCACCAAAAGCAGAAATGCAAGCCTTTTTATATTTTTTAGTTTTTCGCATATTACCAGAAAACGTAATCGAATAAGGAAACATATCAATCAGTAAAAAACCTTTTTTTGCACAAGCTTTTAAAAAATCTACTTTATTAGCAAAATAAATACCCGGAAATAATGCTGTCTGAATTGCACCTGTCCAAGCGATTTGCTCACGAGTACCTGGTCTTCCGCTGATATGATTCCAAGGTGATAGAGTATTATAAAAATAATTTTTATAATTTGGTGGAGGGGCTTCTCCAATCGCAATCATTTTAATCGTTTTATTACAGCAATCCTTTTCTTTGAAATTGTCATCATAAAATATTTTTTCAATCTGCTTGAGCGTAATATTGGTAGGATATTCACCCTCTGCATTCATACAACATATATAATAAAGATATCGCATGAAATCTAAATGATATGTGCTATAATACATATCAAATTCTTGTACAGTTTTGCCATAATAAAAACCTTCTGGTACAGTAAGTGGAAAATTGTATTCATTTATTGTTATCATTTTTAAATTTTTATATTATTAAATCCTTGTTTTATTTCTTTAATTATCTTTTTCACATTTTTCAATAGCGCATTTTTGATGATAAGAAGCGATGTATGGTCCTAATCGATATGGCCCATTAATTGCTCTACATGGTGAATTGTTGTCATTTCGACCTCCGTGATAAACATTCCCACTAATTTCTTGGCCACACCATTCACAAATAGGTAATTTTTTTGTTTCTTCTTTTTTTTCTGGTTCACTTGTGTTTGAATTATCTGGAACATTATTATCGGTAGATTCATCTGGAATAAAATTTTCCCTCCATGGTTCATATGATGTTTGTATAGCTGAAATGAAATTCCAATTGTTATCAACTAATTGATATTTAACTGTAATATGAGGTGTCCCTTCACTAACTCTACCACCATCTGGATGAAAATGGCTTGTGCTTACTTTATATTCAACCTCATAAGTTCCAATATTAGTATTTGAAATAGTTTTATCAAGTATTGATATACTATTACTTGTATTTGTTTCATTATCTCTTTTAAACGTTCTTCTTTCAGATTCATCAAAATAGCTGTCATAATTTTCAATATTGTTGTTTTTTAAATCATTAAAAATTTGCTCTGAATTTGGAGTCTCTGGCAAATCAGCTTTTGATTTATTTTGATTACATGATGTAATACAAATAGTTACTAAAATAAAAAGCATTGTTGCTATTTTAACAGGAATTTGGGTTTTAATATTTAAAACTTTATTCCCGATTTTTTTAATTTGATTTTTATTGTTCATGGTTGAAATTTGGTTTAATTTATAATCCGAAAGAATTTTTTATAAATAAATGATGGGGAAGCCCTGCGCCAGCATATCCGCTACAATTATAAGTTGGAATTTTAGTTATACCAATAAGAGCGTAATTATGGTAAATTCCTAAAATATCATTTGGAAAATGCGTAATACTAATAAAAGGTAACGTTGGAATTGGAAGCAGTGGGTTAGGATTTAATAACTCCGAAAATCCTAATCGAAAATTAAGGAATGGGCATAATCTATGATTCACATATTGTGCTAAATGATGACTAATAATTGGAGGAGCAATAAAACAAGCATTAGGTTTAATTTCATTAGTAAACAAACCTTCATTTATTAAACTATCAATTCTATTTCTAATAGAAAATGTATTTAACGGATCGTCAAAAAAACTAGCTGTTATTCCAATATTATTCATCCTTTTACGAAATTCTGACGTGTATTTAAATGCAAAAGGAAATAAATCAAGAATAAGAACACCTTTTTTAGCAAGAAATATTAACTTTCCTAAAGTACCTGAGTTTTTTATTCTCCTATATTCGGTTTCGTCCTCACAAAAAGCTTTTAAAGGAGCATCTATATAAGGGCCACCATTTTCTATATTAGTGTTATAAATATAAACAATTCCATTTTTGTTTTTTGGCGGTGGTGCTTCAGCTATTAAAATATATTTTATTTTTGGAACTTCAATTCCAATTTCCTTATTAAATTTAGTGTTTTTACCCCTGAAAATATCCAGATAATCCTGCAACATGTTTTCTCTGATTACATAATCATCATAATCAGGCATTGTAATTTTTGAAATTTTGAAATAACCCTTCCATAATTTCGAGTATTCGGCATCTGTTAGCATAATTTTAAAATTTATTTTGCCGGTAGATTCTTTCAGGCAATTAATATTTATCAGATTTACACACAATAAAAAAGGGCGTGAACCTCTGCTTTGTATTCAACTACTGAAGGTACGACCAAGCACCCGGAACAATTGAAATAAGCAAAAGGAACACACCCATTCGGATGCGTCCACTTAAGCTATTTCTCTGTTCCTTTAAATTGGTCGTTTTTCAGTAGAGAAATACTTTTAGCAACGCTATATTTTATTATGTTATACTTTCTACATGATAATGGTATTGGTTTATTAATATTGAGAACAAATGTACTACAATAAAAAAGGAAAATGCAAATAAAATGTGAATTATTTAAAATAATCATTTTAATAGGAGAATGATAATAGAATAAATGGTATTGGTTCTTTAAACCAGACAGGTTTTGAAAACATGTCTGGTATATGAAATATTCATGTTTTAATATCTGTCAGTCAAAAGTTTTTATTACTTTTGCAATGATGAAACGAATACTAAACTATTTATTGAGCAGCATTGCTGTTATCATTTTCCTGACTTCTTCATCAGGAATCAGTTTCGTTATTCATCATTGTTCTGAATATCAAACCAGTGAATTTTATTTATTTGCAAATGATTACCAATGCAAACACGAAAAGAACGAAAGTTGTTGTAATCAATCCAATGAAGTTTCTCACAACAGTCACGAGTGTAAAATTGAAAAACACCATAAATGCTGTTCAAATACTAAAGGATACCTTAAAGTTAATGATGATTTTAACTATAGTCGCATTCAGTTTAAATTCAGTCCACCCCTGTTTTTAGATTTTAACCAAGTCTCATCTTATATATTAAATAGTTTTTTCTACACTTTTTTATACAAGAATAACAGTCCTCCTGAAATCATAAATGACGAGATAATCTCGACACATATCTCTCAGTTTCTTATTTGATCTTTTTCTTTTAACGCCAGGCACTCCAAGTACTTCTGGCACTTCTGGCACTTCTGGCACTTTAAGTACTCTAAGTACTTTAAATACTCTAAGTACTTTAAACACTCTAAGTACTTTAAACACATTATATCAAATAATTAACAAAAAGACTAAACATGATAGAACGTATCATTCGATTTTCAATAAAAAATAAATTCGTAATTGGTTTATTCATATTGGCATTGATTGGATGGGGAAGCTATTCGCTAACCCGTTTGCCTATTGATGCCATCCCCGATATTACAAATAACCAGGTTCAGGTTATTGCACTTGCACCTTCACTGGCAGTGCAGGAAGTTGAAAGTTTTATTACAGCTCCAATTGAAGTAGCTGTTGCAAACATACCGGATATAGTAGAACTCCGTTCAATTTCCCGTTTGGGATTATCGGTAGTTACCATTGTATTCAAAGATAATGTTGACCTTTACTGGGCCAGACAACAATTGAGTGAACGACTCAAAGAAGCTGAAGAGGAAATCCCATCAGGATTGGCAAAAATTGAGCTTGCTCCAATTTCTTCAGGCTTGGGCGAAATATTCCAATACAGGCTTGCTGTTGACAAAGGTTTGGAACAAAAGTACAATCCAATGGAACTACGAACAATACAGGATTGGATTGTCAGAAGGGAAATGCTGGGAACGCCTGGTGTTGCAGATATCAACAGTTACGGTGGCTTTGTTAAGCAATACGAAATTGCAGTAAATCCTGAGCGGCTCAGAGGAATGAACATTACGCTGACTGATATTTTTGAAGCACTGGAAAAAAACAATGAAAACACAGGAAGTGCATATATTGATAAAAAGCCAAATGCATATTTTATCCGAGGAATTGGTCTGGTAAAAACCATAACAGACATAGAAAAGATAGTTGTAAAAAATAATAGCTCCGGTATTCCCATTCTAATAAGAGATATTGCAAGTGTTCAATT
The DNA here is from genome assembly GCA_049315385.1 of Bacteroidales bacterium. GTDB lineage: Bacteria > Bacteroidota > Bacteroidia > Bacteroidales > JACABE01 > JACABE01. The sequence goes on along the minus strand of JBMOKG010000021.1, from coordinate 8,875 downwards.
TGGAAGTGCAACCCGTTATGGTGCATTTGTGGTTGATACTTCCGAAGCAGTCGGAGGTGTAGTTATGATGCTCAAAGGTGCCAATGCCCACGAAGTAATTGATGATGTACAACAACGCATTGTCTCCATTCAAAAATCATTACCTAAAGGTGTTACGATAGAACCTTATCTTATACGTTCCGATTTGGTAAGCCGTGCTATTGGCACAGTTTCAAAAAATCTTATTGAAGGTGCATTAATTGTTATTTTCATTTTAGTTTTAATGCTTGGCAATATGCGGGCTGGACTTATTGTGGCATCAGTTATTCCGCTTTCCATGCTGTTTGCAATATCACTGATGAATCTCTTTGGAGTTTCAGGTAATCTGATGAGTCTTGGTGCTATTGATTTCGGATTAATAGTAGATGGAGCAGTTATTATTGTGGAAAGTGTGGTACACAGGATTTCAAAAAGCAAGACACATCATGTGGGTATAGAAAGGCTTTCGCAGGATCAAATGGATGAAAATGTTTTTGAATCTGCCAAACGTATGATGAGTTCTGCAACTTTTGGCCAGATCATTATCCTTATTGTTTATTTGCCAATTATGGCATTGGTAGGTATCGAAGGTAAAATGTTCCGTCCAATGGCTCAGGTTGTTGCTTTTGCTTTATTGGGTGCTGCCATATTATCACTTACTTATGTTCCGATGGCTTCTGCTTTATTTCTTAGTAAAAAGACTGAGCAAAAACGTAATTTTTCTGACAAACTTATGGATTGGATTAGTAAAATCTTCAATCCTGCTATTGTTTTTGCGATCCGTCATAAAATACTGGTATCAGTCTCCGCAATTGTTTTATTTGCTTTCAGTTTATTTGTATTCAGCCAATTGGGTGGAGAGTTTATTCCTCAACTCGAAGAAGGTGATTTGGCAGCCGGCGTTATGACATTACAGGGAGGTTCTCTTTCCAATACTGTTGAGATGGTTCAAAAAGCAAATAAGATATTACTTGATAATTTCCCTGAAGTAAAGCATGCCGTCTGTAAAATTGGTGCCGGTGAAATTCCAACAGATCCAACACCAATGGAAACCGGTGATTATATCATTACACTTAAAGATAAAAGTGAATGGACATCAGCAAAATCACGTGAAGAACTTGTTGCAAAAATGCAAGAAAAATTAGTAACATTAGCAGGTGTAAAATTTGAATTCCAACAACCTATTCAAATGCGTTTCAATGAATTGATGACAGGTAGCAAACAGGATGTTGCCATTAAAATATTTGGCGATAACTTAACTACGCTGGCTGATAAAGCAACGGAAGTTGAAAGAATCATTCAAAAAGTAGATGGTGTTGAAGATATTAATGTTGAAAAAGTTACCGGTCTGGCTCAGGTTCAGATTAACTTTAACCGTGACAGACTGGCACAATACGGCCTTTCTGTGGATGATGCCAACAGAATTCTGAGAGCTGCTTTTGCAGGAAGTCAGGCAGGTGTTGTTTATGACGAAGAAAAACGTTTTGGCTTAGTAGTACGTTTAGATAAGGATTACCGTCAAAGTTTGAATGACGTTAAAAACCTGACTGTTGCATTGCCAAATGGAGGTCAGATTCCATTTGAACAGTTAGCTGATATAAGTATTCAATCGGGTCCGGCTCAGGTATCCAGAGAAAGTACCAAAAGAAGAATAACGATAGGATTTAATGTAAGGAGCAGAGATGTTGAAAGTGTAATTGAAGATGTTACTGCTAAGATTGACAAACAGGTAAAACTCCCGAGTGGATATTACGTTTCTTATGGCGGCCAGTTTAAAAACCTTGAAGCAGCTAAAAACAGACTAGCTATTGCGGTTCCTGTTGCCTTGCTTTTGATTTTTGTATTGCTATATTTTACATTTCATTCAGTTATACAATCACTCTTAATTTATTCAGCAGTTCCACTTTCGGCTATTGGTGGAATATTTGCATTATGGATGCGTGGTATGAACTTTTCGATATCAGCAGGAATAGGCTTTATTGCTTTATTCGGTGTGGCAGTTCTCAATGGAATTGTGTTGATTGCCGAGTTTAACCGGCTGGAAAAAGAAGGTTATACAGATATAACAGCCAGAGTACTCAAAGGGCTGCAAACCAGATTACGTCCTGTTATCATGACAGCTGCTGTTGCTTCACTGGGATTTTTACCCATGGCATTATCCAACTCTGCCGGAGCTGAAGTTCAAAAACCTCTGGCAACCGTAGTAATCGGAGGACTTATTTCAGCTACTTTACTTACGCTATTAATACTCCCTGTATTTTACATTTTATTTTCATCAGGGAAGTTTAAATCATTTTTTAAACGTAAAAATATAAAAGTTCTCCCGATAGTGATGCTTTTTATCTTAGGATCATCATTTCCTTTTACTTTGCAGGGACAACAAAAACAAACCGTAAATTTACAAACTGCTATTCAGATAGCCTTGGATAATAATCTAAACATCCGTACTTCTGCTTATTCTGTTGAAGAACAAAAGACCCTGAAAAGAGCATCCTGGGATATTGGAAAAACTAATTTCGAATTGCAATACGGACAGTTTAATTCCTTTACAAAAGACAATAGTTTTACGGTTTCTCAGACTTTTGCATTTCCTTCAGTTTATATCATGCAAAATAAGCTGGCCACATCAAAAGTAAAAAGTAGTGAATGGCAGTTAAAAGGGAGCCAGCTTGAAATTACTACTCAGGTTAAGCAGGTTTACTGGCAATTAGCTTATCTTTATTCTAAGCAAAACTTATTGAAGTATCAGGATAGTTTATACTCAGGATTCCAGCGTGCTGCTGAATTAAGAGCAAATTCAGGTGAAACCAACAAACTGGAAATGATAAATGCCCGTTCTCAAAGCATGGAAGTAAAAAACCAATTAAGTCTAGTAACAGCGGACATTGGGATAGCTATGCGTAAATTGCAAATATTGTTAAACACTGATAATCTGATTTCAACTTCTGATACAGTATTAAAACGAATAAACTATACTGCTTCACCAAATAAATCGGAAATTGCAAATAACCCTTCATTAGCATATCTTCAGCAACAAATTGAAGTTTCACAGAATGAAAAGAAACTTGAATGCAGTCGTATGATGCCTGATTTTAGCATAGGCTATTTTAGTCAAACCATTATCGGTAGTCAGGATGTAAATGGGATTCCTCAGACTTTCGGTGCTGGAGATCGTTTTACAGGAATACAACTTGGTATTGCTATTCCTTTATGGTTTCATCCTTATACGTCTAAAATTAAAGCTGCCAGAATCAATGAAAATATTGCCCGTACCGATGCTGAAAATTTTAGTAAATCACTAACGGGTAATTATAATTCTTTACTGGATGAGTATTATAAATATCTGGGTAGTGTGAATTATTATGAAAGACAGGCAATTCCGGAAGCTGAGATGATTATTGATCAGTCGACTCGTATCTTTAAAGCGGGTGCAATGGATTATCTCGATTTTGTTATGAATCTCAACAGAGCACTGAGTATCAAACAGAATTATCTGGATGCTATAAACAGCTATAATCAAACCATAATAAATATTGAATTTATAACAGCTAAAACATTTTAAATAGCAAAATTAAACCCTGTAAGTGTTTATAATCAAAAAAATAATCAGACTAAAAATAAATATTATATGATAAAAATTAAATTAATAATAATAGCATTTATAATACCTCTCTTTTTTACAATTACTTCCTGCAAAAGCGGAGCAAAAAACAATGAAGCCGCAGAGAAAACAGAAGTAATACCTGAAGATATTGTTGAAATGCGGGAAGACCAGATAAAACTTGCCAACATTGAAACCGGAACGATAGAACTGCGTTCGTTGAGTGGAACTTTAAAAGTTAATGGATTAGTTGCTGTGGCACCACAGAATTTTGCAACAGTTTGTGCACCTTTAGGTGGTTTCGTAAAAACTACCAGCCTTATTCCCGGAAATTCAGTGAGCAAAGGTCAACTACTGGCAACTATCGAAAATCAGGAATTTATTGATATCCAGCAAAACTATCTGGAAGCAAAAAACAAACTTGAGTTTGCAGAAACTGATTATAAACGTCACAATGAATTATATAAAAACGATGTGTATTCTCAACAGAATGTACAGCAGGTTACAGCTGATTATAAAAATCTGAAAGCTCAGGTAAAAGCATTGACTCAAAAGCTTGCACTCATAGGAATCAACCCTGCAGGATTAAATGAAGACAATATCAGTCGTGAAGTTAAGATAGTCGCTCCTTTTAGTGGCTATGTAAAATCTGTAAATATTAATCTTGGTAAATATGTAACACCTTCAGATGCAATGTTTGAAATTGTAAATACTGATCATCTGTTTCTTGAACTTACCTTATTTGAAAAAGATGCCGATAAGGTAGCCAATGGACAGAAAATACATTTTCTGATCAACAATGAAACAGAACAGCACGAAGCATTTATTTACCAGACAGGCAAAACTATCAATCCTGATAAAACTTATAAAGTTTATGCCAATGTAAGCAATCAATGTAAAAATATAATTCCCGGCATGTATGTAAATGCCATCATTGAAGCTTCAAGCAATAAAGTTACAGCTTTGCCTACCGAAGCAATTGTAAGCTTCGATGACAAAGACTATATTTTTGTTTTCGAAAAGAATAAAACAGAAGATGGTAAGCCTTTTACAGAATACCGCATGATAGAAGTACAAAAAGGTGTCAGTGATGGTGCTTTTACTGAAATTATTCTACCAAAAGACTTTGATATAACAAAAGCCAAAGTGGTTGTGAAAGGAGCTTATAATCTTCTTTCTGCAAAGAAGAATGCAGGGGAAATGGCTTGTTAAGTTATTTCTCATCTCATGAACATAAGCCTGAAAGAAATTGAATTCTTTCAGGCTTATTATTGACTTCATTCTCACAGTATAGCATGACTACAGAAAAGTAATACAATTAAAACGATGATAAAATCTTGTAAATAGCTAATAATAAAACACTAATAAAAATCCTTACGGATTTTAGGATATTACAAATAAAAGCAAACAGCATGTATAATTTTTATTTACTTTTGTTTGTCTATACCAACCATTCAATCTAAATGAAATCATAAACGATGACACTAAGCTGGAACGAAATTAAAGACAGAGCATTACATTTCTCAAAAGAATGGGCTGAGACTTCAAATGAAGATGCCGATGCCAAACCTTTTCTGGTTGAATTCTTTAATGTATTTGGTATAAGCAGTAAAAGAATGGCTAGTTTTGAACACAGAGTCAAAAAACTGGATGATAAAGAGGGATATATCGATTTACTTTGGAAAGGATGCATATTAATAGAAATGAAAAGTCGTGGAAAGAACCTCGACAAAGCCTACCAGCAAGCCAAAGACTATCTCCATGGATTAAAAGAACATGAACTCCCCAAATATATTCTAATATCTGATTTTGAAATATTCCGTTTATATGATCTTGAGGAAGATAAAATTGTCGAATTTAGATTGAAAGAACTGGTAAACAATGTACAAAACTTTGGTTACCTATTAGGCTATCAGAAGAAAACATACAAAGAACAAGACCCTGCTAATATCAAAGCTGCTGAGTTAATTGGGAAATTGCATGATAGCTTGAAAGTAATTGGTTATGAAGGACATCCCCTTGAAGTTTATCTTGTTCGAATCTTATTTTGCTTATTTGCAGACGACACAACTATCTTTAATAAAAATCAGTTTCAGGAATTTATAGAACAACGAACCAATGAAGATGGTAGCGATTTGGCTTCAAGGCTTCAAGAATTATTTCAGGTTTTAAATACATCTAACGAAAAACGTTTTAAGAATCTTGATGAGCAATTAGATGATTTCCCTTATGTAAACGGTAAATTGTTTGAAGAAATACTGCCAACAGCAAGTTTCGACGGTAAGATGCGTAAAGCTTTGATAGAATGCAATTATATTGACTGGAGCAAAATATCTCCTGCTATATTTGGTTCTATGTTTCAAAGTGTAATGAAGCCACAAGAACGTCGTAATCTGGGCGCACATTATACCAGTGAAACTAATATTTTAAAACTCATCAAACCACTTTTCCTTGATAATCTCTGGCATGAATTTGAATCTCTAAAGGACAACAAAAACAAACTTTCCGAATTTCATAAACGTTTAAGCTCCTTAAAATTCTTAGACCCTGCATGTGGTTGTGGAAACTTCCTTGTGATTACTTACCGTGAATTACGCCTGTTAGAACTTGAGATTTTAAGAAATATATATAAACACGGGCAGCAGGTAATGAGCGTCAGTGATATTATAAGACTTGATGTTGACCAGTTTTACGGCATTGAATATGAAGAGTTTCCTTCTCGTATTGCCGAAGTTGCAATGTGGCTTATCGACCATCAGATGAATATGATGATAAGCAATGAATTCGGACAATACTTTGCACGATTACCATTAAAAAAAGCAGCAAAAATTATTAATAATGATGCATTAATAACTGATTGGCAAAGTCTGTTAAATCAAGTAAACAGTTATACTTTACATGCAGAACATACTAATATCATTAGAGTTGCAGATGAAGCCAATTCATCTTATGGTACAGTAAATATTTTCACAAAAACAACTTCAGAAAAAACAATAGAAGATATCAAAAAAGAGAAATCTAATGATATAGTATTTGATTATATTTTGGGAAATCCGCCATTTATAGGTTCTAATTTAATGAATCAGTATCAAAGGGATACTGTAGTTAAAGAATTCGATAATATTCAAGGTGCTGGTGTACTTGATTATGTAACTGCGTGGTATATTAAAGCTGCAAAATATATTCAGGGTACAATAACAAAAGTTGCTTTCGTATCTACTAATTCAATAGTTCAGGGAGAGCAAACAAGTATTTTATGGGGACAAATGTTAAATAAATATAATATTAAAATACATTTTGCACATCGTACTTTTAAATGGAGTAACGAAGCCAGAGGGAATGCAGCAGTGTATTGTGTAATTATAGGCTTTGCTAATTTTGATACCAATAATAAAAGTATTTTTGAATATGAAAACATTAGAGGAGAAGCGCACGAATTGAAAGTGAAAAACATCAATCCTTATTTAATTGAAAGCAAGGATATGTTAATAGATAAAAAATCTAATCCTATTTGTAATGTCCCTCCTATTTTTAAAGGAAATCAGCCTACTGATGGTGGTTTTCTGATTTTATCAGAAGACGAGAAGAATGAATATGTTCAAAAAGAACCTAACGGCATAAAATTTATTAAAAAATTAGTGAGCGGAAAGGAATTTTTAAATGGTATAAATAGATATTGTTTTTGGATTTTAGATTCGTTCCATGAAATTAGAAATCTTCCAATTCTTCAAGAAAGAATTAAACATGTAAAAGAAACAAGATTAAAAAGTTCATTTGCCGATACACGAAAATTAGCAGATAGATCTTATCAATTTAGAGATTTAAGAAATCCTGAAACATTTATTGTTATACCTGCAACAACTTCTGAAAACAGGAAGTATATACCTTTTGCATTTTTAAATAAAGATTATATTCCAAGTAACAGTGTTTACATTATTTCTGATGCAACATTATATCACTTTGGGGTTTTAATGTCTTCAATGCATATGGCATGGGTAAAAACGGTTTGTGGCCGGTTAAAAAGTGATTTCCGTTACTCTAAAGATATTGTTTACAATAATTTCCCCTGGCCCGAAAATCCAACAGAAAACCAAATCAAATTTATTGAAGAAAAGGCTCAGAAGGTAATAGATAGCAGAGCAGAAATTACTAATGCTTCTTTAGCAGATTTATACGACACTTTAACTATGCCACCAGTATTGTTAATGGCACATAAAGATTTAGATAAGGCTGTTGAATTGGCTTACCGTACACATGCATTCATTACTGAAGCTAATCGAATGGAATACTTATTTGAACTTTACGAAAAATATACAGCCGACTTATTCTATAAAGAGAAGAAACCAAAGAAAAAATTGAAAAATTATGAATATTAAAGAATTTATTGAAAATTTATCCGAACAGGAATATAAAAAACTTGAAAATATAGTTTTACAGAAAAAAGCAGAAAAAGATTATGCTGGAATGACGATTCTTGAATTTATTGAAGAAAATAAATATGATTTATCATCAAGGGTTACTACAGCATTAATTCGTGCAGCAAATGAAGTTGTATATGTAAATTTATTAAACTATAAAAAATTGTTATCATATAATCAGCTTGGTAAAAAATCTTTAGCCGAAATAGAACAAGTATTTAGAAATAAGCACATGGATACAACATATTTTTATACAGTTTTATAAAGATTAAAATAAGATAGAAACAAAATCAATTTTAGAAACTCTCTTTACTGAAATTTCCACCTACAGAAATCAATATAAATAGCTTTGCAAAAGACATTTAAGCTGTATAATTAAATGAAACAAAAAGCCCGCTAAGTATATTTATTGAAGGATAGTTAATTAGATAAGCCTTATTTTAATTGGGTTACAAGTATAATTGCAATTTTAACCGAACACCAATAATTTTAAATCCTTTAATCAGTTAAGAAGCTACAAATATAATGGATTAAAAACTATATAATTTAAGTAGTTATTCCAACTGTTAAATTCACCTGAACAAAAATTAATATCTTTTGTTAAATTTACTTTTAACATTTTTATTTATATATATTTGTAAAAGAATCTATTATTTTCTAATAAAAATTATTAGTGTCCGATAAAAATATACAGATTCTTCGTTTCACTCAGAATGACAACATATTATAGAAATATATAGTAGGGATTGGTAAGAAAGCGGCTTCGCCGCTTTCTTACCAATCCCCAAACATAAACAATTGATTGTCATTTCGAGTAACTACCCAAAAAAATTAGGGC
>JBMOKG010000073.1:0-22238 GCA_049315385.1 Bacteroidales bacterium | reverse complement strand
TAAAACGCTTGTTAATCAATACCAGTCAGTTGGGAATTATTCTGTTTCTCTTAACGCAAGCGAATTGTCATTAAAAACAGGTATTTATTATTATAAAATTACAATGGGTAATTACTCAAAAAGCATGAAAATGATTTGTATTGAATAAATTATATTTCAATAAAGAAAATATGGATCAAAATTTTTTAAAAATTCTTATAACGTTATTAAATCTTCTCATTTTTAATATATGCTTTGCACAATTTACAGGGCTTAGCGGTGTATACTATTTAGGTACAGCTAACATTTCCAATAATATATCTGTTTTTTCAAATCCAAATATTAGTGGAGTTGTTGTCCGTTTTAACTGGGATAATATTGAACATAGCCCAGGCGTTTTCAACTGGACTTATATTGATGAAGAGATTGCTAAAGCAGTTGCGTATAATAAAAAAGTTTCCTTACAGCCTTTGGATGTTCCTCATTGGTTGGATAGTATTGGAACTCAACATTACTATCACATTGATAATAATAGTTTTCATTCAACTTACGGACAAATAATTTCAGATGTAATTACATGGGACTCAATTTATGTTAATCGTTATAGAATATTTCTTCAAAATTTATCAACAAAGTATGCTTCAAATTCAACTGTTTCATATATTAATACAATTGGAGGCTCATTTTCCAGAGGATTACCGGATACTGTTATTACTGATACTTTATTAATGACTAAACAAGCATTCTGGGCTGTATTTAATTATAATGCAGATAGTTTAGGGGAATTAATGAATAAAATGACAGATTATTATATGAATTTATTCCCTTCCACACATTTATGGTGTTCAACTGATTATGTAAGTTTTGAATCAAAAGCTTCAGGGCGTCCTATAAATTATCTGGCAACTTTATATAGTAACTATGGAATTACTCATTATCCTGACAGATTTGGTCTTTGGCGAGAAGATTTATCTGGGTGCAATCCACAATCTGTTATAAATACTGGAAATCAATGGTATATTCTGCATCAAAATCCATGCAGAACTGGAGCTCAAATGCTATGGAATGTTCAGGATGGTCCATTAAGGATGAATAAATGCGGAATAATACCAAATCAAAAATCAATAGTTTTAGATTCTGCATTAAACAATGGATTATCTTTAGGTATGCGTTATTTAGAGATCTATGGTGTTGATATTAACGATGTTTCACTTAGTAATTCAATTCAACAGGCAAATAATAAACTTATTGCTTATGGAGCAATATGCGATTCAATTTTATCTAATAATGAAAATAAAGTTGAAAATTATATTAAAGTTTATCCAAATCCATTTAATATCGAAACCACTATTAAATATAAAGTTTCAACTGCCAATAATGTACAGCTTAGTATATTTGATATGTTTGGCAGAGAAGTTAAAACGCTTGTTAATCAATACCAGTCAGTTGGGAATTATTCTGTTTCTCTTAACGCAAGCGAATTGTCATTAAAAACAGGTATTTATTATTATAAAATTACAATGGGTAATTATTCAAAAAGCATGAAAATGATTTGTATTAACTAATTTTAAAGGAGGTTCAAAATGCTAAGAAAAATTATTATCGCTTTTGCTATTGGGTTCTGTTTTTATCAATCAGAAGCCCAAAAACTTCGTCCTTTCAAACTTCCTGAAACAGGACAAAACAACAGCTATACGTCAACTCATGGTGAAGATGCAGATTTTCTTTTCAATTCTATTTCATTAACCAATAATGGAGATGGAACTGTAACTGATAATAATACCGGACTGATGTGGCAAAAAGTGGATGGTGGAGAAATGACTTTTGAAAATGCAGTGACTTATTGTAACAATTTGGTTTTGGGAGCATATTCAGATTGGCGTCTTCCAACTGCTATTGAATTATTTAGTATTAATAATCATGGAAAAATTAATCCTGCCATTGATACAACATTTTTTACAAAAACGCTTGCAGAGTATTGGTGGACAAGTCAAAAGAGAACAGATGATACTACAAAAATATGGGCAGTAAATTCCGGAGGTGGTATTGGTGCACATCCAAAATCGGAAACTATAAGCGCCGGTGGAACTAAAAAATTCCATGTAAGGGCAGTGAGAGATGCCATTTCAACCACTTTTAATATTTCTCATTTTATAGATAATGGTAACGGAACAATCACTGATAATTATACGGGATTGGTTTGGCAAAAAAGCAAAGTTACAAATACAATGACCTGGGAACAGGCACTTTCTTATGCTGATACTTTTTCTTTGGCAGGTAAATCAGATTGGAGATTACCAAATATCAAAGAACTCCAATCTCTAAATAATGTAAATAAACACCATCAATCATTTGATGTAGATTATTTTACGAATATAGTCTCAGGAAATTATTGGTCATCCACAACAATGTATAATACTGTTACAAAAGCATGGGATATCAATGTGGATTACGGCATAGTTTCCTATAATGATAAAACTTTAAGTGAAAATGTATTATTGGTTAGAGGAGGTATGGATTTAACTGATTTAAATTTTACTGAAGCTATAATACCTGCAGATAGTTTTAGTATGGGCGATCATTTCGGCTTTGTTGATCCGGGACATCCAAGCGATGAAACTCCTATACATTCAGTAAAAGTTGATTCTTTTTTAATGGCAAAAACAGAAACTACCAATCAGCAATTCCTTGATTTCTTAAATTCATCTTTGCTGAATGGATTGATAACTGTTCAGAATAATATAGTTTACAGAGTAGGAGATACTAATATATTATGTTATACCAACCAATATGCTTCTTACTACAGCGTCAGTTATAGTGGCGGAGTTTTTTCTATGGCTGATTTCAGAGCCAATCATCCGGTGGTTGGTGCCATGTGGTTTGGTGATATTGCTTTTTGCAACTGGCTGAGTGTTCAGAACGGATTACAGGAATGTTATAATCTGCAAACTGGAGATTGTGATTTCAATAAAAATGGTTACCGCCTTCCTACTGAAGCAGAATGGGAGTGGGCAGGAAGAGGCGGAAATACTAATCCTTATTTGAATTATGCAACTTCTAATACTATTGATATTACAAAAGCAAATCTCCCTAACTCAGGAGATCCGTATGAAGTAACTGCTTATCCAAATACCACTCCTGTGGGTTTTTATAATGGAAGTTTGAAACAAAAAACAGATTATAACTGGCCGGGAAACGCAACTAATTATCAAACCTCAAATGGGGCTAATGGTTATGGATTGTATGATATGCAAGGTAATGTTTGGGAGTTGATAAACGACTGGTATGGACAAAATTACTATAGCTTAAGTCCTTACGATAACCCCAAAGGTCCTACTTCAGGATTTATTATGCCTGATGGAAAACCTTATCGCGGAATGCGTGGAGGTAATTGGTATAATGGACTTGTTACCAATGGAGTGAATGATGGACACTCACGGATTTCGAACCGCAATCCATCTTATTATCGAGGTCCTCAGGATCCTAATCATCCATGGTATCATATTGGGTTTAGAGTAGCGAGAAAATATGATGGAAGTTCAACAGGTATTAATGATATACACGGTAACACCTCATCAGAAATACAAGATTTTTTAATTTACCCAAATCCTGTAAATAGTTGTGCCAGAATCCATTTCAAGCTTTTGAATTCCAAAAACATTTCATTAAATATTTATAACTCATTCGGGCAATTGATAAAAAATTTAGCAGACGTTAAATTAGAGTCAGGTTTATATAAATATCAATGGAATGCCGGTATATATCCGAATGGTATTTATTTTATTAAGTTAAGTGCTAACAATATGGAATTTATAAAAAAAATAGTTTTAATTAAATAATTTATAATATGAGAAAACTACTATTTATTAGCTGCTTTTTTGTTTGTTCATTTTCATTATTTGCACAGGAAAGTTTTATGATACAGACCGAAACCAGATATTGGGATAATTCAAAAGCATATAATGGCTATACGCTTTTTGGTACAAGAGGAACTACATACTTAATAGACATGGAAGGGCATGTAATTCACACTTGGCCCATTGGTACAAATCCTCGTTTTACTGAAGCCGGCACTTTGCTGGATGCAGTTGGAGGTAACCCAAGCAGTCAGAATTCATGGAAAGAATTAGATTGGAACGGAAACACTGTATGGTCATATACAGAAACTCGTTCAACTTATCACGGACATCATGATTTTGCTAAAATTTATAATCCAAAACTTGGCGATTCTACATTTATTTACATTGCAAATAAAGATTTAACTTCAGCACAATGTTTGGCTGCTGGATGCGATGCCTCTAATACCTATACAAATCCGCAGATGGATGCAATAGTTGAGGTTGACAGACAAGGAAACGTTATTTGGGAATGGTGTTTTTTCGATCATGTTGTTCAGGATATGTATCCAAGCTTATCCACTTATGGTGTTATTGCAAACACTCCCGGAAAAATCGACTTGAATTTAAGAGGAAATCCTGTAAAAAGTGATTGGATGCATTGCAATTCCCTTGATTATAGGCAAGATTCTGATTTAATTGTTATAAATTCAGTACATGGAGAGTTTTATGTAATTGATCATGGAAATACTTTTATAGCTAATCAACCTGCTAATAGTATTGCATTGGCTGCCACAACTGCAGGCGATTTTAAATATCGTTTTGGCGACCCTGCTAAATATGATAAAGGTGATCCTCCTTCAGTTTTAGACAATTGGGAAAAAGCAACTGCCGGGCACAAACAATTAGGGGGTTCTCACGATATACAATGGATAAAACCAGGTTTACCCGGAGCAGGAAATTTCTTAGTTTTTAATAATGCCGAAAATCTCTTTGAGCTAACGCCACAATCCTATATTGTTGAAATTAATCCATATTTAAATGCTACAGGTACAAATACCGGGAGCTTTGTAAATCCTCCTTTAGCAGGATACAATGTTGTAAATACGCCTGATAATAATCTGATGAAGGAAAAGAAAAATGTTTCTAAACAAATTGTTTGGAGATATTCTAGTAAAAACAATACTTCATTTTATAGCACCATTGGATCAAGTGCTCAACGTTTACCTAATGGAAATACTTTGGTTTGTTCAATGAACGATGGTCATTTCTTTGAAGTAAGACCTGCTGATACTTCAATTGTTTGGGAATATATAAATCCAATGACCAGAGATGGCATAAAGAAAGTAAAAGTGGATAATTATCCTACTTATAATGGGGTTTTCAGAGCGTACCGATATACTGCTACACATCCTGCTTTAAATGGACAGACTCTTACCCCAGGCAATACAATGACAGGTTCAACACCCAACTATTTTACGCCTGCTGACCTGACTTCAATTAAAGAAACAGAAGAAATTAAAAGCCCTGATGATATATTGAATCAGAATTATCCGAATCCTTTTTCAAATTATACTAACATTGAATTTGAAATCAATGAATCGAAGAAATTGAATGTAATTGTTTATGATTTGGGTGGAAACCAGATTAAATTACTGACTGATAGAAATTATCCTAAAGGAAAACACCAATTGCAGTGGGATGGTCGCAATGAAAATAGTGTAAGAATGGCAAACGGAATGTATTTTTATATTCTGAAAGCAGATAATCAACAATTGTGCAAAAAAATGATAATGCTTAAATAAGTACTTAGAGTGTTTAAAGTACTTAGAGTACTTAGAGTGCCTAAAGTTATTATAAATAATATAATTAAAATGAAAAACAGAAAATACATAGCAATTCAAATACTGATACTGGTTTTGTTTGCAAACAAAATTTATAGTCAAACCAAAACGATGGGAGTATTTATTAACGATTCATCTAAAACTTTTAAAGGTTATACTCTATTTGCTCCCAAGCAATACACGAAGACTTACCTGATAAATAATGAAGGTCGTAAGATTCACGAATGGACTGCAAGTAATTATGCTCCTGGGCAAGCAGTTTATCTGTTAGAAAATGGAAACTTATTACGTGCATGCATGACTCAGGGTAATTTAGGTACAGGAGGCGGTGAAGGTGGAAGGATAGAAGAATATAACTGGAATGATAGTTTGGTTTGGTCAATGGATTATTCAACTTCTACTTATATGCAACATCATGATATTAAGAAATTGCCCAATGGTAATATCATTATGTTGGTAGTAGAGAAAAAAAATGTTGCGCAGGTGGAAGCTGCCGGTTTTGATACTAATACTTTTCAGCAACCTGATTTTAATCAGAAAAAATGTATTTTACCCGATTGCATAATAGAAATTCAACCCACCTATCCAACAGGAGGAACAGTGGTATGGGAATGGCATGTGTGGGATCATTTAATTCAAAGCCATGATGCGACTAAATCAAACTATGGAACACCAAGTGCACATCCTGAATTAATTGATTGTGCCGGTGATCATAGAACCAAACCTATTTTTTGGAATCACATGAATTCTATTGATTATAATGCTACATTTGACCAAATTGCCATGAGTGTAAGAGGAAACAGTGAAGTATGGGTAATTGACCATAGCACTACCACAGCTCAATCTGCAAGTCATACAGGTGGACAGAGAGGTAAAGGTGGTGATTTAATCTATCGTTGGGGCAATACATTAACTTATGGTATTGGAAGTGTGAGTACCCAAAAATATTTCGAACAACACGATGTTGAATGGATAAAGACTGGATGTCCCGGTGCTGGTGATTTACTTTGTTTTAATAATGGTGTAAATCGCAATTATTCAACGATTGATCAGATTACTCCACCTGTTGATGCCAATGGAAACTATACGATAGTGAGCGGTTCAGCATTTGCACCTACAAACTTAAGTTGGACCTATCAAGCTACGCCTCCTACATCAATGTATGCCGGTGATATTTCGGGTGCGCAACGTTTGCCAAATGGGAATACCATTATTTGTGTTGGCCCTACAGGAACATTGTATGAAGTAACAGCTGCGGGTGAAGTGGTTTGGAAATATATTGGTCCTGTATGCAATACCGGTCCTTTAACACAAGGAGATAGTATTCCTTCAAATCCTGTTCGTCCTTTTGAAACCATGAATTCTATATTTAGAGTTTATAAGTATGCTCCAACGTATGCTGCTTTTACTGGCAAAGTATTAACTCCGGGAGATTTTATTGAAATTTATCCTGCATCAGTTAATGAAAACAGTTTTAATACTCCAGAAATCAAAGTTTATCCTAATCCATTTACCGATAAAATAAGCTTAATCAATACCAATGGAAAGGAAGATTATGAGTTAACGGATGTATTGGGTAGGATGGTTTGGACTGGAAAACAAATTGAACTACATAATTTTTCAGGCATCAAACTTGGTTTGTATTTCTTGAAAGTGAAACTACAAAACGCAAGCCAAACCGTTAAACTTATCAAGCAATAAACTTTTTATACTTTGATTTCTTATAAAAAAGATATTATCAAGCAAAATATTGAATATCTCTATTTATAAGATTTTATGTTTTGATTTGCAACGACCTTAATATTTTATCAAAAAAGAGCAAAGAATAGTTATTTTTTTGTAAGTTTGTATTATAAACCCAATTAATACAATATAAAGATGAGAAAGAAATCATTATTAAGTTTATTGTTGATACTATCAGTATTAATATCCTACTCTCAATCCAGTAATCTTGAGAAAAAACTAGCAAAAGCATATAAATATTGCGAAAAAGAAAAGTATGAAGATGCCGATGAATACATGGTAGAATTACTAAATGAAAATCCACAATATGGAGATGGATGGGATTTACTGGGGAAAATTCGTTATCAATTGTATGTAAAGTCGAAAAAATCAGATAATCTGTTTGGCAATATTACCATAACAACCAAGGATTCAACTAGTACTAAAGATATCAAAAATGATTCATTAGCTAATGTTTTTATGGAGATGCTTAGTAATATTAAACCTTCAAAGAGTGCCTATGATAAATATATTTTTACACTTCGTAAAGCCACATTATTTTCCAATGAAGCTTATTATTCGTCAATGGCGTTACGGATTAATAAAGTAGATATTGAAGTTGACACAAACATTAGCCCTAAAGCCCTTAAATATTATAATATTGCTGAGGAAGAATTTTCTAATAAAAATCTTGAAAAGGCATCAAAATACTATAAAAGAGCTCTTGAAGAGCAACCTGAGTTTTACAAAGCATATTTATATTATGGTGATATGTTTTTTTTAACAGGTGATGTTGTGAAAGCTATAAAGGTTTTTAAAGAAATTATTGAAAAATATCCCAATCTACTTGAGCCAAGAAAATACCTGACAGATGCTTTTGCAAAGGATAGGTTGTACAAAGATGCTTTGGATGAAGCAATTAAATCTATGTGCGTATATCCTGATTTAAGTATGTCAAATAAATTGAGTGATGCAGCATTTTTAAATAATCAGAAGTTGGATATAAAATGGACACCAAGACAGGTATTCCCAAATGTAATGGCAAAAGATACTTTATCTAAAGATTATAGTTTCAGGAAGGAGGTTCCATTAACTAAAGCTCCTTGGGATAGTTATGTTGCTGCTTATGGAAAAATTAAAGATTATTGTAACGAAAAAGGTAAAATATTTAAAATCAATAAACTTACTAATACAAAATATCTAGAAGTATATAGCTGGGAAGAAATGCTGGCAAACAGTAAAGACCCATCTTTAGATGAAGCCAGACGTATGCAAACTGATGGATATTTAGATTGTTATGTATTTACCAGTTGTTTCCATTATGATTTACTTGATCAGTTTAAAGATTTTGTTTCAAAAAACCAACCTAGAATAATTGAGTATTATAATAAATACATTATTTCTAAATAATATCTAAATGTTGTTGATAATAACTAATGAACTTGAGAGTTAAAATAAAATTAGCGAACTTAAAATTTACTTATTCCTTATTTAATCGATTAATTTACCTTAGTATTATATCAATAGAAATTTGAATTGTAATAATTTAGATTAATAACTCAATTGTAAAAGCCGATAACATATCATTGTTATCGGCTTTTTGATTGTAAGGTGTTGATAATAAAAAGTATATTACTTAACAGTCAATTTCAATCTTCCCTTCAAACACAAAACTGGCTTCGCCTTCTAAAAATACATTCTTAAATGCTGCATTATGCTTTTCGAAGGATACGGTAAGCTTTCCACCTAATGTATGAATACTAAGTTTTTCGATATTTTTATCAAAAGCATACGCCAATGCCGAAGCCGTAACGCCGGTACCGCATGAAAGAGTTTCGGCTTCTACACCTCTTTCGTAGGTTCTTACAAAAATAAAATTTTCTTTTATTTCTACAAAGTTTACATTTAAGCCTTCAGGTGCAAACCTATGGTCGTATCTTATTTTACTGCCTTCTGTGGCTACATCTATAGCCTTAACATCATCAACAAACTGAACATAATGCGGCGAACCTGTATTGAGCAAAAAATAATTATCGAATGCTTGAATTTTTTTCACATCGGAAAGCTGAAGTCGGATGGTTTTAATGCTTCCATTGTCTTTCGTGATTTTTGCAGTATGCAAACCATCTATTGCGGTAAAAAGTGTATGTTTATCAATAATTCCCAACTTTGAAGCAAAAGCAGTAATACATCGGCCCCCATTGCCGCACATGCTGCTTTCGTTGCCATCAGAATTAAAATACTGCATTTCGAAATCATGTTGCTCACTTGAGTTTAAAAGCATCAATCCATCGGCGCCAATTCCCAAATGCCGATTGCATAAAAACGCAACCTCGCTGCAATTGAGTGTAATTTTATCCTTTCTGTTGTCAATCAGTATAAAATCATTACCTGCACCATGGTATTTGCTGAAATTAAGTATCATTATTCAGTATATATTATTTATTTTTTGGCAATCTTACAGCCATTAAGGGTTGGAAATCATCCGCCTTTTCAATTAAATAAAATGTATTGGCATAGCTGAGGTAAAGCTTGTTGTTCCTCATTTCAAGGCTGGCATCTTCATAAATATAAATGCCAAACAAAACCAATTTGTTATTGCTATACTTATAACCTTTATAATTGATAGGCGAACGCCAAAATTCAACTTTAATAAAATTAGCAGGAGGTTTTTTTGTTTTATCATTTATCAGCAACGAATCAAGTGCAGCTTCTTTCTTCGAATCATTTCCGTTGATACCCTCAACTTTAATAATTCTTGTAAAAAGCAGTTCGTCTTTTGCAATTACAATATCGTCAGACGAATTGCTATTGCTTACGTTGCGAGCAGTATCTTCCGAATATTCATTGTTTTGATATGAAGTTGCGTTGGTGTCGCTATAATAAGCATTCAGGCTTGCTTCTTTTTTTACGCTTGTGGTTTTATTTAAGCCGCTATATGCTTTCGATTTATCACTATCGGAGTCGTTTGTAGCAGTATTATCGGCTGTTGTATTGATTTCTTTTTTGTTTTTACCCGAAAAGGTAAACCAAATTTTGAAATCATAATTTTGCATCCACCATACTACTGATGCTCCAATTGCAATTCCAACAATAGTACCAATAATAAAATAGATAAATTTATTGCTTTGAATCATATCGAAATATTGTTGCTAAAAAACAATACAAAATTAATTATTTAATTCAATATCACTGATGAAAAATTTAAACAAAAAATGTATTTTTTGATATATTCTACAGTTTTTATAAGGATTGGTAATTAGCCTAACTATCTTTTAATTAGCAATTTGATCTTTATAGTGAAAAATAAAATGATTTTTTTAATTAAATAGGTATAAATATTTTATATATTTGGAGTCAAATTCCTGATGCCATGATATTAAAAAAAGATATTGAAGAATTTCAATACAAGGGTATTGAAGTTAAAACTATTGAAAGTCAAATTGAAAATTTTAAAAATGGATTTCCTTTTGTAAATTTAGTAAAACCAGCTACTTTTAAGGATGGAATTGCAATTTTTGATAAAGAACAAATTGAAAGTTACGCTAAGATTTTCGAAAATTCTTTATCCAATCGTCAGGTTCTAAAGTTTGTTCCTGCATCGGGAGCTGCCAGTAGGATGTTTCAACATTTATATTCATTTAGAGATAAATATAAAGGAAGTGACAATGATATTACGACTTTTAATAACGATAAAAGTTTTAATTCAGCTTTTAGGTTTATGAATGAGTTAAAGAAATTTGCTTTTTATGATGACTTAAAAGAAATAATGGCTGCAAATCATTTGAATATTGATGAATGTATTCAGAATAGAAATTATATCGAAATTATCAATTATCTACTTGAAGAAAATGGCTTGGGATATGGAATCTTACCAAAAGGATTGTTGAAGTTTCACCATTATGGAGAATATTCCCGAACAGCTATCGAAGAACATTTGGTTGAGGCTGCTAATTATGCTAAAAGTCCTGATAATATAGCATCCATACATTTTACATTGTCACCCGAACACATCGAAAAATTCAATATACATATCCAATCAATTAAAGGGATTTATGAAAAACGATTTAATGTTCAATTTAACATAGGTTACTCTATTCAAAAACCAAGTACCGATACCGTAGCTGTTGATATGAACAATGATTTTTTCAGAGAAACAGATGGTAAATTATTGTTTCGCCCTGGTGGGCATGGTGCTTTGATTGAAAATCTGAATGATTTAAAAGGAGATATAATTTTTATAAAAAACATTGATAATATAGTTCCTGATAAATTAAAAGAAAAAACATGTTTATATAAAAAAGCAATTGGAGGTTACCTTATTAGTTTGCAGCAAAAGACATTCGAATATTTACAATTACTTAAAACCGGCATTATTGACGATAGTAAATTAAATGAGATTATCAAATTTACTACACAACAATTAATGATTAGATACCAGGATGGATTTGAAACTATGCCTCGTAATGAAAAAATAAATTATCTGATTCATAAACTCAATCGACCCATAAGAGTTTGCGGAATGGTAAAAAATGAAGGCGAACCCGGTGGTGGACCTTTTTGGGTGCGAAATTCAAAAGCAGATACATCCTTACAAATTGTTGAATCCTCTCAAATTAATTTAAACAATCCAGCACAAAACCAGATTTTCAGATCAGCTACTCATTTTAACCCTGTAGATTTGGTTTGTGGTGTAAGAAATTATAAAGGAGATATATTTAATTTGAAAGATTTTATTGACCCATCTACAGGTTTTATATCTACAAAATCAAAAGATGGCAGAAGTCTTAAAGCACAAGAATTGCCTGGCTTGTGGAATGGTGCAATGGCTGAATGGATCAGTGTTTTTGTTGAAGTACCCATTATTACTTTTAATCCTGTAAAAACCATCAACGATTTATTACGAGTCGAACATCAATAGATATTGAAAAGCCTCTTAGTTTATAATTACTAAGAGGCTTTTTTTATGATAAAAAATTGAGTTATGAAATATCCAATTTATTTCTTTTGTAGTTTTTCTCTTTCTAAATAATTATCCAAAAATCCTTTGGCATCTTCAATAGAAATATGTTTTGCAATAATTTTAAAATCCTTATCCAGAATAAATAATACAGGTGTACTGATAATATCATAAACCTTATGATAATCTAAATTAGTTTTAGTTCCTGTAACACTAATCCATTCGTGTTTGTTTTCTATTATATATTTCTTCCAGCGTTCCAAATCGCTATCAGTGTCTATTGAAAAAACTTCCAACCCATATTTGGCTTTATTTTCGTCATAAAACTTTTTAATTTTAGGCATTTCCACTTTGCAGTGTCCACAATCAGTATCCCAAAATACGAGGAATGTAAATCGTCCTCTGCTTGAACGCATAGAAACAAAAGCACCTGATGTATCAGGCATAATTAATTCAGGAGCTACTTTTCCGATTAATATAGGTTTTAGTTGCATTGCTCTTTTCGAAATTGTTTCAAGTATAGTAGGAGTAACCCAAAATGCTTGATTGCTCATATAGTATTTTTCAACCAAGTAAACAAAAACTTCATCCTGTCCCATGATACTTGATTTTTCATATCTATTGGTAAGATACCAAACAGTATATTTAAATAATTCTTTGCTTGGGCGTGTTTTTTCAATAATATCATCGCATGCTACTTTAATCGAATCATTGGATGGAATGATAAGATTTTTAAAATAATAGTCTAATTTATTATGATATACAGGCGTGCGAAGTATTCTGTCATCAGTAAAATCAACATTATCCCAATAATGCTGTTTGTAGTAACGATACGAAAACAATGAGTCAATTGAACCATCAGCTTTTTTGGGTGCTTCTGGAACATCTATTTCCTTAGAAGCTTTAAACACTTTGGTCATTAAATGATTTGGATTTTCACTCATGAATTTTTTCTTATAATCTCCAATTTCATTGTTGATGACTTCTAATTGCTTTTTGCACCATTCTACAGTATCTTTATTGTCCTTCATTGCCTCCATTTTTTTCTGAAACGGGGAGTATAATTCGTACTTAACACGATTATAATTTACAAACTGGCAATAAATTTCATTGTCAGGCGAACCTTTAATCTTAATGTTTTTATAAAAATCATCATACTGACATTCTATTGTAAAATTTTGTTCTTTGTCAATGATTACTTCAAAGTACTTTTTATCCTGAGTTATTACAAGATAAACCCCTCCCAATAGTGCTTCTTTTCCTGAAAAAACAAACATTTTCTTCGAATTAATGATAGCAGTATCTTTTATATACTGGCTGCTACCGTAATAGTTACCCAGATACAATGTGTCAAAATTGTAATTATCCAGTTTGATTTTAATATTATAGCCATCTTTCTGTCCGAAAGAATAAAAGGATGCTAATAGCAATGCAAAAAATAGTGATTTCTTTATTTTCGTAAGCATATTATTAATTATTATTATAAAAATTATTATTATTAATTTTCAACACAAAGAAACGAAATTTATACTAAATTTGTGAAGGTTTTAACAATCTTTAAGACTTTGTTTCTTTCTGTGCTAAGCATAGACAAAATTCGTGCAAAATTAGTTGTTTTAAAAAATAAATTATGCCTGTAACTTCAAAATCCAAACAAATAATAACAATTATTGCCTTAATAATTTTTTCATTTATAGGTGTTTTTTTTATTACCGCCTCCGAAATGCCAAAATACAGAGGCTTTATGATTTTTTTTATTTTCATAATTCTATCCGATTTTTACTTGTGGTACAGTGTCAAAAGCTTTATCTGTAAACAAACTCAAGTATTAAAATACAGCTTAATTTTTTTTTATTGGCTTTCACTAATTTTTAGTTTCATTTTTTTTATTGCTTTATTTATCATCGATATTAAATATTGGAACTATTTAGTTCGAACCTACTTAACAGCTTCGATGTTGTTATTTTATGCACCTAAAATTTTTGCGATACTCTGTCTTTTATTGGCCGATTTACTAAGATTGATAAAGTTTTCATATACTTTTATTTTCAAAAGAAATAAGTTTTGTCAGAAATTTAATAATGCACGTTGGAAACCATTGTTGTATTTTGGCAACATAGGCACAATATTTATTTTTATCATCTTATTGCGAGGAATGATTTTCGGTGAATTTGATTTCAGAGTTAAAAAGATTTCATTAGAATTTGAGCAACTTCCTGCTGCATTTGATGGGTTAAAGATAGTGCAGATTTCCGACATTCATTTAGGTTCGTGGTATGGCAAAGCTCCTTTAGAACGTGCTGTTGAAATGATAAATAATCTGCAGCCCGATATTATTTGCTTTACAGGCGATTTGGTAAACTATACCACTTCCGAAGCTATTCCTTATGAAGATGCATTAAAAAAATTACAAGCTCCCATGGGAAAGTTTGCCATACTTGGCAATCACGATTATGGAGAATATGTTGTCTGGGAAAATGAACATGAAAAAAACCAAAACATGATTGAATTATATAATTTCCAAAAGCGGATAGGCTGGGATTTATTATTAAATTCAAATGCAAGAATTCAAAAAGACAGTAGTTTTATTTGTATAGCAGGTGTCGAAAACTGGGGCAAAAATTTCAGATTCCCTAAAAAAGGAGATATAAATAAAGCTTTAAGTGGCATTAATCGCAATACTTTTACAATTTTGCTTTCGCACGACCCAAGCCATTGGGATGAAATCATAAGTAAGAATTATCAATACATTCCGCTCACACTCTCGGGGCATACACATGGAATGCAAATGGGAATTGTTGGCAAAAATTTCGAATGGAGTCCTGCTAAATACCTGTATAAACATTGGGCTGGTTTATTTCTTAACGAAAATTCGGCTGCTCCACAATATCTTTATGTGAATCGGGGACTGGGTGTAATTGGATACCCAGGTCGCATTGGAATTCTTCCCGAAATTACACTTATTGAATTAAAAAGAAAAATTCAAACAGCGAAACCAAAATAAAATTCAAAAAATATTTATTTCAAAATTCTAAGGAGTCATTCATTTCATTGTACAGGTTAAGCCTGATAATATTGCCCTGAAATTCATATATTTGAAATCTTATCAACAATCTAAAAGTACATCTTTTCTTAATGTACATTGGTTAGTATGACTTTGGAAGTTTGTTTTCAAATATGTTAGCAATTTATATCTTTATTACAGAAACAAATTCTGCTACAACAAGATATCCATCATCTTCTTCAATAATTATAGGTTTATAATTAACGTTTAATGGTTTTAATATTATTTTCTCATGTTGCCATTCACCAGTTTCTTTATCAAAAAATTTTTCACTAGTATATTTTTTAATTGAATAACTACCTTGATTTTCAGAATCTATATAATTATTATGTTGAACCAGAACGATTTTATTATTTCTTGAACCTACAACATTAGCTTTAAATACACATAAATCATTATCAGAAATTAGTGGCTCCATTGATTTGCCAATAGCTTTAACAACAAACATATTTCTATTTAACCGACCAATACCCTCAACTTTAACCCATCCATCTTCATTAACTGTTTGCCATTCTCCAAATGCACCACATGCAGCTTTTAATGAATACAATGGCAAAAAATCAATATATTTAACATCATCATTAACTAAAGGCTCTATTCTGATAGTAACTTTCTCTTTATTTTCTTCAAAGTTAAGGTTTAAGCTATTTTCTTCAATTCTACTTTGTATGTAATCAGATAAATTATTATCACAACAATATACATAACAGCCCTTCATTCCTCTTGTCATTAAAGTTCTATAAGTATTCTTAATGATTTTATCAGCAATGTCTAATGCTTTAGCTTTATTCTCTTTAAGAAGTTTTTTAATTCCAGTTACAGACTTGTCATTACTTGATCTTTTCAGAACATCTGTAATAATACAGTTATTCTCAACTCTCAAATCATTTCCAATAATTACTCCAACATAATCGAGTTCTAATCCTTGACATGTATGAATACAGCCAATCTCATTAACAGAATCATCTCCAATTATCCATTTGCTACCATCCTTTTTTAAATTCCATTTCATACCAAAATTGAATTCTGGGAAATTAATATCCGTTTTTGTATTATCTTTTGAACTTATCCAATCCCAACAATAACCAGCAACTAATCTTGATTTATTATTTATTTGGTTCTTCTCAAAAATAATTCGTCTTAATTCATTTAAATCCGAAAAAACTTTAAAATCAAATTCATTTGAAGATAATTTAATATTTGCAGTTTCTTTAATTTGCAATGTATTATCAAGCCAAGATAAAAATCCATCAGAGCCATTACATCTAAACTGAGATTCTAACTTCAATTTACTTACAACAGCCCCGTTCATTTTTGCAACAGTCTCAATGTATTTACAACTACCAACATCTTTTATATGAATCTGCTGATCATCATCTACAAAAAACACAGAAAATCTTGAAGCATTTATAATTTCTTCAATCTGATTATCACCTAAATTCTGATATAACCCACTTTTTAAATTTAATCTATGTGCTTCATCAACTAAAAGAACATCAAAGGTATTGGGTTCAACGTCAATAAAAGAACCAGTACCACCAAACAAATTGCTTATTTCGGTTTTTGTCTTTATACCTGAAAGTTTAGTTGAGTATACTTCTCTTGGAGCAGAATTCTTAGATACATATTTAGTAACTAAATCATACTTATAAAGATTAACTAATAAATTTATTGCTACAACACTTTTTCCTGTACCAGGTCCTCCCTCAACAATTAAAACATATTTTTTATCTGTTTTTAATTTTTTTGCAATTGATAATGCCTTTTCAAAAACAACTTTTTGATCATCAATCATAATAAACTCGGTATTTCCTAGTAACATAGATGACAAACTATCAACTAATTGCTTTGAAGGTCGAATTCGACCATTTTCAATTTTATATAGAATATCTTTGTTATCACCATATTTAATATGATTTTTGATAAAATCCCTTAATTTAATTGCATCAGGTTTTAAAAATACAGGTGCCTTTTCTATATAATATTTGTATAATTTATTTGTAATTACATTATCAGGATTATAATTATGAAGATATGCACAAGGCTTCAAAGTTATTTTTTCATCTTGAACAGTACTATTAAAATTATAAATCATTGAAGCATAAGACCATGCTTGATATGACGGATGAGCAGTTTCGGAATCACCATGTTGAAACCTAGTTATAACAATTGCATCTTTATCAGTTAATTGAGCTTTTGACCATTGCTTTAATTCAATTATAATTACTTGCTCATTTTTAAAATCATCTAAACCAGTTATAATAAAATCAATCCTTTTAGAAGTTAATGGTATCTGGAATTCTATTGATATTCCAGCATTATCAGGTATTTTGGGATCTGAT
This sequence comes from Bacteroidales bacterium, assembly GCA_049315385.1. Classification (GTDB taxonomy): domain Bacteria; phylum Bacteroidota; class Bacteroidia; order Bacteroidales; family JACABE01; genus JACABE01. The sequence continues at coordinate 4,491 of JBMOKG010000073.1, read as the reverse complement.
AAAATATTATTCATATACAACATTGAATTTGTCCATGAATTAACTTCATTTTGTGATGTATGTCTGCCTAATCTTTCGTAATATGCTGTATGAATAATATCACTTATATTGTTAGATAAGATATCATTAAGAAAACCACTTTTCGTAGATTGATAAACAATCATAACTCATCATATTTTTTAGCAGTACCTTTTGCTTTATCAACCGGATATTTCTCAGCGTTTTTTTTAATTTTTTCAAGGATAATTTCTTTTACATCAAACTTGTATTTTTCAGCAAGCATAAAGGCATAAGCAAAAACATCAGCTAATTCTTCCTTCACTTTTTCTTTGTTTGCTTCATCTGAATTCTTCCAAAGAAATAACTCAAGTAATTCACCTGCTTCAACATTTATTGCCAATGCTAGATCTTTCGGATTGTGAAATTGCTCCCAATTTCTCTCATTTCTGAATTTTAATAGTTCCTGTAATATTTCTTCACTATCTCTCATAATTTACTTTGATTTAAACATTGTCATGGCTAATTTATACTCTTCATCATATGGAAGTTGCAGTTTAGCCAGCATCTCTGGAATAGCTAAAGCCCAGCTTATATAATAATAGGCAAGTATATGATAGCCTGAAAAGGTCTTGTTTGGTATTGAGTTAATATAATAATTGTTTTTTTCAGGGCTATATCCCTGAGTTCCTTGCATGGCTATTTCAAATGCAACTTCCTTTATCTCTTCTGTCGGTTTCCCTTCAAAAAACTGCAACGCATCAACCATAAACATGACTATTGCCATATTAATCCCAATTTCAGCCTGAGCCTTCTGAAATTTTTCCATTTCCCTTTCTTTAAAAGGGTCTTTTGTATCAATATCAAAAGGGTCTTTTTCTATAGATTCCAATATGCTGTTTACATCGGTTCTTTTGTTTCTATAGGTGTTTTCATCAATAAGTTCAAAGTTTGTATCAAGTTTCAGGTCTTCAGCCCAATGTTGCACAAGCTCATATTCTTCAGCAGCTTCTTTATCATCTTTGTATTGCAGATACTCATTGTAAAACTCTTTAGCTGTTTTTAGTTCAGCTTGAGTAGCTTTGTATTCGTTATTCAGATCAATGCCATACAAATCTTTAAATTGCAGGGCGTTAACCATATTGTAAATTTTGCTTTTCGAAATAATATCAGCTTGAAATAATTCAATAATTCTCTTATCTGTAACTGCATTAATTCCTTCCTTAATAAGTGTATATAATGAAATCAATTGAAAAGGTCTTATATCAGCATATTCTCTATAAATATAATCTTCAATAAACAAATCTATAGGTGCATTAAATATTTGCAGATTTACACCTTCAAACAAGTTATTGCATTGGTTTTCAATAACTTCTTCACTTAAGCCCTTTTTCTTTAAATTTTTAATAGTTGTATCAAGTTTGCTTATAAATTGCCTTTTATTGCTTTGATTTGATATAAAAAGCATATTCAGATTTTCTTTACGTGCTTTAATTACAAAATCCAGATGAACAAGTTCGTGCATAATAAGGTGTTCTACAGCGGGATAAGATGGTTTATATTTAACAATATGAATGTCTCTTTTATAATTTTCAGCAAATTCAAATTTTGCTGCTGTAGTTATTTCATCATCCTGAATTATTTCAATTTTTCTATCACCCTCAAATTCAAGTTTATGCTTGTATTCATTTAATATTTTCTCTACGTTATCGGTTGAAATGATTTTTTTTGAAATTTCAAAAATTTGTTTTACAGCGTTCTGATAAAGAGCATCTTTTGTATTGCTCAACTTAATTGCCTGAGCAGTACTGTAAAAAGCAGACTTTAAATCTGCCTCCATTTCTGCAATCATTCCTAAAGCAAAATGAGTATTTGGATAATTATTATTTATACTTAAAGCTTTGTTGAAATATTTTTTAGCTTCTTCTATTTTTCCTTGTTGCAATAAGTTGCCACCAATATTATTAATTGCAATACTTTCGTTGGGATTGGCAATAACAGCCTGATCATAATACTTCATTGCAGTGGGAACATCATTTTTGAATTTTGCAAAAATGTTGCCCATCATAATAAGAGCCCATCCGTTATTAGGATTCCAGCGTAAGGCATCAATAAGACAGTCGATAGCATCGTCCTGTTTACCTTCGTCAGATAGGATCTGACCCATAATCCGATGAAATTCCGAATTTCCGGGATTATGTTGTATCAGTTTCTGAAGTATAGGTTTAGCTTCGGTATATCGGCCTTTTTCGCAAAGATCAACTGTCTTTCGGTAATCAGCTTCCTGTTGAAGAATTTTTGGCGTATCAATTTCAATAGTAACCCATTCATTATCAATATTTACTTTAGGTATAAACGGGCCAAAAGAATAATAATTTTCTAATAATCAGATAATTAATGAATTACCCCCCCCCAATAAGTTCTGGGAAAATGGTATAAAGAAAACCGTCTATTTTATGTATAATCTTCATTTAATTGTATTTAGATTTTTTATACTTCTTATTATATCAGAATAAATTTTTTATTTCGACATCCAATGCTTTGGCAATTTTTTCGATATTTACCAATGTAATATTTTTTTCAGCTCTTTCAATCATTCCGATATAAGTACGATGTAAATCAGCTTTAAAAGAAAGTTGTTCCTGAGAAAGATTTCTTTCAATACGAAGTTTTCTTACCTTTTCACCAAATTGTAATAGTATTTCTTTTTTTATCACCTGAAAAATTATTTATCCGCAAAGCTATTTATAGTATGCAAAACATACAACATACTATTGTTAGCATTTTGTATTTAGAATTTATATTTTAAAAGATAAATGTAAGATTCTAATGCTGGGGAAATAATAGTTATTGATAAATTTGAGACTGTCCCAAAAAGTGTGTAAATGCAAAGTAATGTTTAATTTAGGTTGCATAATTTTATATAAATATTTTAATGATTATCAACTATTTTATATTTCCTGCTTATTTGAAAAGTTTAGTTTTTTTTAAAAGACCAAAATATTTTTTCTATTTTTAAACACTTCAAATATATGCTTTACCTGAGTATTTTTTATTAATTTTGTAAGCAATAAAAATACAAATCATGACAGAAATAGCAGAAAAAATAAAAGCATTGGCTGAAAAATACAGCAATTATACCGCTGAAAATCTTTCGAAACTAGTGAAAATTAAATCACTCAGCATGGAAGAAAAAGAAGTGCAATACGAACTCAAACGACAAATGGAAGAAGCCGGTTTCGACGAAGTATTTATCGATGGAATAGGCAATGTAATTGGCCGTATAGGCAATGGAAAAAAGATATTAGCCATCGACGGACACATGGATACAGTAGATGTTGGCAATCTCGACAACTGGAGCTTTAATCCGTTTTCAGGGGAAATAAAAGACGGTTTCGTACACGGTCGTGGTACTGTTGATCAGGAAGGTGGTCCCGCTGCTTTTGTCACCACCGGAAGAATTCTTAAGGAACTCGGTTTCGATCGCGATTTAACCATTTATTTTGTTGGCAGTGTAATGGAAGAAGATTGCGATGGATTGTGCTGGAAATACATTATTGAAGAAGATAAGATAAAACCCGACTTTGCAATCAGTACTGAACCTACCAATCTCAATATTTATCGCGGGCATCGGGGTCGTATGGAAATACATGTGCATTTCAAAGGATTATCATCACATGGTTCAGCACCCGAAAGAGGTAAAAATGCAATCTACATGGCTTCACGTGCTGCATTAGAAATAGAAAAACTCAACGAACGTTTGGCTACCGATGAATTTTTGGGTAAAGGCAGTGTAACCATCTCCGAAATTATTTCGGGCAGTCCTTCTTTATGTGCCGTTGCCGATTACGCACGCATTCACCTCGACAGGCGTTTGACATGGGGTGAAACCAAAGAATCAGCGGTTAAAGAAATCGAAGAAATTGTAAAAGATATGGATGCAAAAGTTGAAGTATTGTATTATGATGGCATTGCATTTACTGGAAATCATTATGGAATGGAAAAATATTATCCTACTTGGAAAATTCCTTTTGATCATAAAGCCGTTACTACCGGCGAAGAAGCTTTTATTAAACTATTTGATAAAAAACCTTTGGTTGATAAATGGACATTCTCTACTAATGGTATTGCACTTAATGGTATGTACGGCGTTCCTACAATAGGCTTTGGTCCAGGTAACGAAGTAATGGCGCATGCGCCTAACGAAAAAGTACCAGTGAGTGATTTAGTTGCTGCATCTGCATTTTATGCAATGTATGCCTATTTGATATAAAATTATCAGCTATTTTAATACAAAAAGAGCTTGTGAAATTTTACAAGCTCTTTTTGTTTATCTAAAAATTCAAAGGAAATTTCATCCCAGCCCTAAAATTCATAAAAGAAGGAACATTGATACCGTCAGCAGGGTTAGTGGGAATTTCAAATTTCAGTAATCCAACACTACCTTGTGCTTCTGCAAAAAGAAAAGCAAAATTCAAATTAAATTGAGCACCT
>JBMOKG010000170.1:0-5109 GCA_049315385.1 Bacteroidales bacterium | reverse complement strand
GATTGCTTCCTGTGGAAAATGAACCTATTTGATTAGAAGCACTTGGTGCAAGTAATGATCCATTAAACTTTACATTGCTTACAGTAACACCTGTACCGAGCAACATATTCTGAACTAATTGTTGAGGAGTAATTCCAGAGGCTGAAACAGTTGTTAATTGAGCAAAAACACTATAGTTTGAGGAAATAAAAATGGAAAATGTTAGTATGAAAGTATGAAGATGTATTTTTTTTATTAATTTCATATAATTTTGATTTTAAGATTTATTACCTATTCTCGATAAGACAATATGATTATTAATTTGGTTGTATAAACAAATTAGAAAATTATTAAAAAAACTAGTTAAAAATATTTTTCTTAGGCATTTTTCTCTCTATTGATTCCATCTTTTTTACCATACGATTATCTTGATTTTTTCGAATATCAAATTTTAAAGAAGAATAAATTCTACTGCAATCATTTTCAAGAACTTCATAAGCTCCTTTTACAATAGCTAATGCTTCATCAAATGTTTCAGTTTCAACTATTGTTCCCATTGGAGTTAATTGATATTTCACACCTGATTTATCAATAAATAATATAATTCGGCTAACGTAATTACTAACACTTTCTCCTTTATCAGTTGGAAACATAGCAAATTCAAGTAATACTGACATAAATATAAATTTTAAATGCAAATATATATATAATAAAACTAAATTTGCATAAATGTTTGTTAAATATTTATGGTTTAGTTTATTAAAGACTTTTAAAGGAAATTCAATATAAAACCAAAGAAGTAATTCTCATTATTAAAAAATTGAACCATTTATTTATTCCCATAGAGTATAAATACAATCCATTATTTAATATTCTTATTCTGGATAATATTCTTTAAAAGTTTTATCTGAATAAAAAATTACAATTCTTTCAATTGATTTTTGAATTGGTTTTAGTTTCTCTTCTTTTTTGTCAGTTATTTTTATTTGTTCTTTTTTAATGTCTGTATTTATATATTCAGATTCTTCTTTAAATAACTGATTTTCTGCAATAATATCTACTTCCTTTTCATTTTTTTCCTCTTTAAGGCTTTCGTATTTCATAGTATCAGTAATCTCAGCAACTTCTACTGGCTCAATTTCGAGTTGTTCTGAATCTTCAAAATTAAATAAGTCGGGTTGGGAAGTTTGTTTTTTTATTTCTTTAGTTTCTGAAACTATCTTTTCGTTACTTCCTTTATACATGCTTCCTTTACCAAATATTATCCAGTCGGAATTTATATCTGGAAATCGTTTTAAGATTTTAGTCACAAATTCTAAGCTTGGATTGTTTCGCCCTGAAAGAATATGTGATATACTCGAACGTTGAACACCAATTTCATCAGCAAATTGCGATGAACTTAAATCTTGTGTTTTCAATATTAATAAAATTCTATTTATCATAGTTTACAAAATTAAGATGTGTATTTTTTTAGATTACAAAGATAAACAATATATATATTACAAATGTAATTATTTGCGAATTACATTTGTAATTAGTAAATAAATAATATTAAATAAAGTAAAAGATTATATAGTATGATTTAATAACATGATAATAAACAATATGATAGAATATATAATCGATAATTTTAGAAATTGAATCAATAGAATTAAATTTAAAGTATTAATTCACATATATATTTATAAAAACAGATTATCAATGTTTTAAATAATTTTATAATTTATTTATAATGATTTATTGATTGCTTACAAAAACATATGTAATTTACATTTGTGATTTACATATTTCAACATTATTGGAATGTTTTGTCAGATTACATTTGTAATATATTTGATTTCTATTTACATTACTATACTTGTTTTTATTTTATATTTTCGTAAAATAGATAAATATTTATTTATTATGGAGGGTACTTCACTCCTATTTATATTTAAGTGAAGATTTATATTTTATAGCTATTGTAAGTAAAAATTAAAATAGATACTTTTACTTACAATTATTTTATTATGAATCTAATACAATGAATTATTCATGATAATATCCCTATTTTAGTTGAAAATAAATGAGTTTTTAATTACTTAAAGCATATAATGGACAGAAAACGACTTATAGTTTTAAAAACATCATCAAATTTCTAAATCAATTAATTCAATATCTTTGCATTTTATTCAACTACCACCCCATAATGCAGTACATAATTAATCATACAAAAGAAATCCTAAAAACAGCTTTACCTTCGGCTTTTAAAACCGTAGCTTGGTTACTTAGTTTAATGATTCCTATTTCGTTGCTTGTAACATTATTACAATACTATGGCATTATTAGTTTAGCTGCAAGTTTACTAAATCCATTGTTTCATTTACTCGGCTTGTCGGGCGAATGTGCTTTCGTTTTCCTAACCAGTATTTTCCTGAATATTTATTCAGCTATTGCTGTAATAGCCAGTCTTTCACTTTCAATACGCGAAATAACTATTGTTGCCCTTATGTGTTTGATTTCGCATAATTTGATAATCGAAACTATCATTCAAAACAAAACTGGATCATCGGGTATTAAAATGGTTTTTATAAGGCTGTTTTCAAGTATTATTGGAGCTCTTTTGCTTAATTATCTTCTACCAGCTGATAATGTTAAAGCAATTAGCCAACAGATGATACAGAGCCAACCAAATACATTATTATTGGTAGTAGAAGAATGGGGAATAAAAATGTTTTATCTTTCAATCAAAGTAATAGTTTTTGTTTCTGGATTAATGATATTGCAAAAAATACTTGAAAAGTCTGGGATTATTGAATTGATATCTAAGTTACTTGCTCCATTGTTAAAAATTATGGGCTTACCTATTCGAACTTCCTTTTTATGGATAGTAGCCAATGTATTGGGACTTGCTTATGGTTCTGCTATAATGATAGATGAATTAGAAAAGGGCAAAATCAGTAGAGAAGAAAATGACTTACTCAATCATCATGTTGCAGTATCTCATTCCCTACTTGAAGACACTTTGTTATTTATGACTATTGGCGTATCTGCCTTCTGGATAACAATTCCGCGTGTTCTTATAGCAATTGCTGTTGTGTGGATGTATAGAATATGGAAAAGAATTAGGAATTAGGAATTAGAAATTAGAAATTAGAAATACAATAAAATTGTATTATTCAAACGAAACTTTATTCATATAAAATACAGTTCGCTTGCTACGATTGGCTAAAGAATTATTTTTAATGGTTTGGATTCCATATACCAAATAGTAACTTCCATACCAATAATCAATGTTAGCAGATGAATTTGACATTGCTTTATCATTTGCATAAGACATTTCTATTTTAAGATTTTCAATATCTGAAGCCGAAGTGGTATCGTTCATTATTTTATAAATAACTTCACCATCATCATTATATGCCATTAACAAATCTTCATTCAAAGGCATAATACTTACTCTTTCTTTTATTTCCATCGTTAATATATTCCAAATATCGAACAATTGATTCCATTTTGTATTGCCGTTTTCATCTAAACACAATACAAATGCATTGGTATAACGATAGCCATCAAAAATTGTACGGGATGTAGGTGTCATTCGTCCATAATAATCATAAGACATATCTGAAATAACACGGTATTCGGGATAAAAAGCTTCGGAAACCATTATCAGGTTATCATTTTGTTGTATGACTTCATGTTCAATTAATAAGTAGTTTAGTGAGAAATCTTTTTGGGTTTTATTCTCCTCCATTTTACGTATTTTAGAAACTTCGCGTTTGTTTAAATACCTATTAATATTGTTGAACGATAAAAAGTTAATGAATCGAATCGGTTTAATAAGATTTACTTCTATTTTGATGAAATACATGCCTGCTGCTTCTAAAATAGAAGTCTCGGCATTATTGGTTGATTTTTCGTCAGATAAGTTATAAGAACCTGTTATGCTAATAAAACTATCTTTTAAAAGCGTAATCATACCGGTTAAAAGCTTGCGGGTTTCGTCATTATTATTAATATCTATAGATGATAATTCGGCTCCTTCGAAATTGTATTTTTTAAGTATCAATTTATTCTCACGTTTTGATATCTCTTTCTTGATTAGAATATAAAGTGCTTTATTTATAGTATCTATCTTAAGATTTTCGACATTGGTTCCATCAGAATTATCGATTACTAATTCTTTATGACTGCGTTGAGCTAAATTATTAATTCCTAAACAAATTTTCGACTTATTTTCGATCGTATAATAAGCATATTGCTGATAAAACTGCAAAGTAGTTAATTTTGCTTTATCGGTTACCAATGTATCAATATGTAAATTATTCCCTTTTGTAAGTTCAAAAGCAATAATTTTAAGATTGTTTTCGGTAGAACGTTTGTTTTCTTTATAAAAGAACAAATAGGCTGTATCTTTTTCAAAACCATATCCCTGATAAGAGAGGTCTTCGGACATAGGAAGTCTTTTTGTCCATTTTCTTTGCAGCATATTATCAAAGAAAGTAAACGACCAATTTTGAGTTTTTCTATCGATAAATTCATTGAGTTTGGTAAGTGTTATCAATCCACTTTTATCAAGATTTACAATATTGAAAGGTTTGGCATCTTCGGAGGTTTCTATTTCAATCCTTACAACCTTCTTGTTCTGTGCCTGAAGCAATGCAGGTATGATGACAAGTAGGGAAACAATTATTAATGTTTTAAATAAAGAGGTATTCATTGTGTGCTGATTTTTCGCAAACCTACATATTTTTTTAATTCCAACGAAGGATTAGATAAATTATTTTTATAAAGTCGTTATTAATTCGACTTATTTAAAAGTTATTTCCTTTCTTTATATTTAACTTTTTGCTTGAACAAAAAGTTACAAAAATTCAAGACTTATAACAATTTACTTCAAAACTACGCTTTTAAAAATCCAACACAATACAAGTCATAGCGAAATATTAATCTATTCATTTATTTAGCTGATGTCCTTCGCTATGCTGTATTGCTTACACAATGCCAACGCTATTTTTAAATGCTTGTTTTGTAGCGTAAATTGTTTTAGGTCAATCCTTAATTTGTAAAACATATTATCATAAAAGCAGGGAATAAATTTCTTTAATTATTTTAGCCTTTGTTGATAAAAAAATACGATATTTACAC
>JBMOKG010000072.1:0-22408 GCA_049315385.1 Bacteroidales bacterium | reverse complement strand
GGTCGCCGCCAAAAACTTACACAAAACCTCATCGAAAGATGAGGTTTTTTTGTTTAGAGCAATTCTAGATATTATTATATCTGCATTGTATAAAGTTGTTTTAATTCTTCATTTAAATTTTTCTTATATAAGAAATATATTTGATTCCCAGTTATTTTTATATTTTCAATAAAAGGAAAATCTGGAATCGAAATTTGTTGCTTCAACAAACCTGTTGTTAAATCTATTTCTTTTAACTGTATAGTTGACTTATTTTTATAGACTGCATATACTCTTTTGCCATTTTCTTCTTTAATGTTTTTACCGGTATAATTTTTATCAGCCATATAGTTCGATGTTATTTTATTTTTTCTTCTTCCCTCAGCATCATAAATTTCAATTGTATTTTCAACAGAATTAAAAATATAGATATAATTTTCTATTTTAAAAAAAACGGCTGTTACAGGTGAAAACCTTCCATGAATATCTATCCAGTCCAAGGCTTGATAATTTCGCAAGATATCTAAATTTTTATAAACTGTTGTAACTGACATACCATAACTTTTTGCTTTTTTAGCATAATAAAAGAAATCATATTCACTTTCAAAAATATCAATCTTACTGCTATCAGCAATTGTTAGTATCGTACGTTGTTCTTTTTCTTCATCAAATAAATTAATACAGTGTAATTTCAATATCATATTCTGATAATAAAAAGTATGATAAAAAATATTATCATTTATTTTGAAGTCAATTGCTTTATTATACGCATTAAAATCTTTTCTTAAAACAGAATCTACTAATGATATTTCTTGTGGATTAATTTCAATTCTAACAGCTTCTTTGTTATTTAAAAAATAAATATCATTAAAGCAATCAATAAATAACTCTTCAGCTTTTTCAATTTTCTTTTCAGCTAATATATTAGCCTCAAAATCTACTAATAACAATCTTGTATCATTTATTTTCTTGTGATTATAAACCAATAACAAAATTTTATTATCCATTAATAAATAATCGATTACATAAACTGGTAATTTATGAGTAATACTTTTGATGTGATTTGCATTTATTGTAAATTCTTTTAATTCATTAATTAAAGGAGTTAATAATACTTCATTTTCTTTATTGTAAATGTTGTAAATCTGTTTTTTATAACTAATATGCGATATTTTTAATTTAGAATTATTTGAAGGAACAGTAAGTGAAAAAAATCCTGAATCATTTGTTGTTGTTCCTATCGAAGTGCCTTCTATCATTACATTTACATCTTTTATTGGCCTCAGTGTAGTTGCATCTTTAACAAAGGCACTGATTGTTTTTTGAGAGAAACCACTTATTGCAATTAACAATAGTAAGCATATGTTCAGAATTTTTTTCATATTTAGTATTATTAAAGTATTATTTTAAAAATAAACTTATAATTACCTTTTGCTGGCTGCTATTCTTTCTGCTTCAATATCAAAATAACTTTTAGTTTCTACAACTACAACACCCCCATCAAAATCACCATATTTAGCGGGTACATCACCCATATAAACCATTACACTAGCAACAGCTGAACTAGGTATTTTATAATCACTTTCGCGTTGTTTTTTTCCATCAACATAATAAATAACGCTTCCATTTCTTGCACCTCTAAAGTAAACTTCTCTACCATCATCACTTACAAGAACACCTGGCGTAATTGAATTTAAAAGTGATGTTAAATCCCTTCCGTTTGGTATATTTTTAATATCTTTAGCTCTTATTATATCAACAGTTCTGGTATCAATTAATTTATCTTTGTATTCAGTAATAATTACCTCTTTAAGATCTTTATTTGGGAGATAAACATCCTCTAATGAAGTCATTTCGTTAGAATTTACTCTAACAGTGGTAATAATTTTTTTGTTATAACCAGTGTAAGATATGTTTACATTGTATACTCCTGGATTGAGTCCTTTGATATGAAAGTATCCAAATTGGTCAGTTGAAACTCCTATTAGTGCTTTTCCAACTTCTATGTAAACATTGGCTCCGGGTAGTGTTTCTGCGGACGTTGAATCTAATACTTTACCTCTGATACTTCCAGTTTGTGCGAATGTGCCCGATAGCAATGTACTTACTAAAATCAGGCTTACTAAAATTTTTCTCATAGTTTTTAATTTTTTTAAGTAAATATTTTATTTGATAAATTTACTACTATTGGAGTGCGAAGTAAAGAGTATATCAGTTTAAGGTACTAAATCATCAGTTTAAGGTATGTTTAATTCAGTTTAAGGCAAGCAATTCTTATAATTTATTTTTAAAATAGCCTAAAATAGCTTTTTTAAGCGTTTTGCTGTTCGTTGGTTCTTGCAAAAGGGGGAAATTAGTTTTCTTGCATTCCTGATCAAAATAGCGTTTAATTCAAGGATATTTTAGGGCATAAAAAAAGGTGCTGAGAATAATCAGCACCTTTTTAAAAAGATAATATTTAGCAGTAACTACAGTTTAATCTTTTTCATTATTTCTTTTGGTGTAGCATCTTTATGAATCATAATATCCATAGTTTTATATTTCACGAAAGCTTCTGATGCATAAAAATAACCTTCGTATTTTCCTTCTGTACTCCATGAGTTTTTAACAAGATAATATTTATTCCCATTTTGATCTTTAGCAATACCACAAATTAACATTCCATGGTCATCAGTTGTCTGATAGTTATCAAATGCTAATTGACGCATTTCCTGTGTGATAACTTTTTCTTTAATAGGTTTATCAAAAGTGTAAAGCTGAGCTGCTTTTTCTCTTTCAGTTAATTTTTCCCATTTATCTCTTTCTGTACCTTGTAAATCTGGTTTATCTTCATCAGGGACTAATGCTACTCCGTTTTTCCATGAAAATCCTTTTTCGCTAACATCAGCACCCCAGGCAACTGAATATCCATTATTAATTGCATTATCGATGATAGACATCATTTCATTCAAAGGTACATTATATACTGCATCCCAAGCCCAGTTATCAGGAACTTCTATAATAAATTTTGAATAAAAAGGATGATGAGTGAATGAAGAAAATTCTACGTAATCATCTGGATTAATTCCTGATTCCTTAGCATAAGATTGTGGAGTATATGTTTTTCCTTTATAATTAAAACTTTCAGGTAATTTGCCAAAATAAGCATCTAAAATTCCATTAAAACCAGCCAACCATGCTGTAGTTAATTTTTTATTATTATCATCCGCTATAGCTTTGATATAAGCTTTAAGAACTGCATCAATTTCTCCGTGATCATGTTTGGTTTCGCCATAATTTAATCCGGTATAAATTTCTTCAGGAACCATTCCGTATTTGCGTATCATATTAGTTACATCGTGAGCAGCTCCGCCACCGCCAAAGTTAATTGTACCATGCATACGTACAAATTTTTCAGCTTTATCTGCATAAGCATGTCTTACACTAAACATTTCAGAAATATCATAATCACCTTTTCCCATTCGGATTAATTCAGATTCAATAAAAGAAAAAGTTGAAAAACTCCAGCAAGTACCCGATTTACATTGATTTTTAACAGATGTAGCTTTGATTTGTTTTTCGATAGTAAATTTGTAACCTTCAGGCTTTTTATCTTTTTCATCCTGAGCATTCAAGAATGTTGTTGTAATTAATAGGAATAAAAAAAGTAAGCCAAATTTCAATAGATTTTTTTTCATTTTTGTAAAATATAAAGTAAAATATTTGATTTTTTAATGTTCACAAAATTAAAGCTTAATAGTTTAGTTATTATAAATAAAATGTTAAAGTTCAACTTATTTGATATTATCAACATTTTAAAGGATTAAGTTTAGTTTTTACACGTTAAACGTTTAATATTTTATACTTTTGTCATTCTATTAATATCATACTACTTATGAAAAAATTTTTTCCTTTTCTCTTTTTTATTTTATTACAAAATGTATTATTTGCTCAATATGCTCATCCTTTCAAAAGTTTTAAAAAATTTAATATTCAGCAAAATAATTATGCAGATTATAATTCCAAACAATCTTCATTAATTAATAAATATGATGTAAAGTTTTATAAACTGGATATTAAAGCAGAAAGGACATCTGTTTATATTGAAGGGAATGTTACGATTAATGCTAAAGTTATTGCCAGTCCGTTAGATACATTTGTTTTTGAATTAAAAGATTTTTTTACAATCGATTCAGTAAAAATCAACAACCAGATAAAATCTGTAAATAGAGTTGGAGATGATGTATTTGTAGGAATTAATCCGTTAAATGTGGGTGCAAATGTAACTGCTCAGATTTTTTATAAAGGTTTACCTCCTAATCCGGGAAATTTTTTTAATGGAATTTCAAGCCAAACTTCCAATAGCTGGGGAAATCAGGTAACTTTTACTTTATCGGAACCGAGAGCTGCTAAAGAATGGTTTCCTGTCAAACAATCTTTAACAGATAAGGCTGATTCTGCATATATATTTGTTACAACAAGTAATGACAATAAAGTTGGTTCTGAAGGAATTTTGACTGCGATTGTTCCTTTACCCAATAATAAAGTAAGATACGAATGGAAAACCCGCTATCCTATTGATTATTATCTAATTTCAATTGCAGTAGCTAAATATGTAGATTATTCAATTTATGCTCATCCAGCAGGTTTGCAGGATTCTATTCTGATACAGAATTATATTTTTGATAACCCTTCAACTTTGCCATATTATAAAAATGAAATAGACAGAACACCCGGTTTTATCGAACTTTATTCAGATTTATTTGGATTGTATCCTTTCTATAAAGAAAAATATGGTCATTCATTAACAACACTAGGTGGCGGAATGGAACATCAAACCATGACGACTTTAGGCGATTTTAATTTTTATCTTACTTGTCATGAGCTTTGTCATCAATGGTGGGGAAATAATGTAACCTGTGCAACCTGGAGTGATATCTGGATGAATGAGGGATTTGCTTCTTATGGAGAATACCTGGCAGCTCAAAACATGTGGAGCCAGCAGGAAGCTCAAAGTCACATGTTTGATGTACATACCAATGTTATGTCTTCTCCAGGGGGAAGCGTTTATATTCCACCATATCAGACTATTGATGAAAACAGAATATTTGATGGCAGGCTTTCTTATAAAAAAGGATCTGCAATAATTCATAATCTTAGATTTGATATAGGCAATGATGTTGTATTTTTCAATGTATTAAAAACTGTTCAATCCCGTTTTAAAGACAGTACGATTACTGGTTTGGATTTTAAAGCGGTTGCTGAAGAAATTTCAGGAAGAAATTTTACAGATTTTTTTAATCAATGGTATTTTGGAGAAGGATTTCCCACATTTGATATTATTTATAACAAACATAATGATACGCTTATTATGAATGTTCATCAAACGACTTCATCTACTGTAACTCCTCTTTTTAAAATGCAGATGGAATATAAGTTGCAACGTTCATTAGGAGATACTATTATTAAGCTTTATCACACAGCAATAAATGAGACTTTTAAAATACCAATGAATAAATCTGTTAGCGGAATAATAGTAGATCCTGATAATTGGGTAGTCAATGGAAATGGTAGTGTAACAAATATTACTGAAAACCAGGGAATAAATTTCATGATTTATCCAAATCCTTGCAGTGATTTTCTGGAAATTTATACCGGAGATAAAAATGAAAATTATCTGATTACTATTTTTGATATTGCAGGGAAAAAAATTATTTCTGAAAAAATGTTCTTTTGCGATATTATAAAATTAAATATTCAGAAATTGGATAAAGGAATTTATTTTATTCAAATAAATAATGGATTTAAAAATTCTATTCAAAAATGCATTAAAAATTAAAAAAACAAGCGATGATACGACATATTGTGCTATGGAAACTTAAAAATTCTGAAAAACAAGAAATAAAGGCTTTAAACGAAGAAAAACTAAAAGATGAACTTTATGCTCTGAAAAAAGAAATCGTTCAAATAAAACGATTAGAAATAGGCATTAATTTAAACTCTGATAATGAATATGATATGTCGTTATTAATAGATTTTGACAATTATGAGGACTTAATGACATATCAAAACCATCCAGCTCATCTTAAAGTGGTCGGATTTTTGAAAACGATACGGGATTTGAAAGCATCTATTGATTACGAAATTTAAATCTTAACCAAAATAACTTGGCAGTATTCTTACTGAAATTTTATTTATGAAAAATCTTATTTTTATTTCAGTCTTTTTTGGGGAATAATTAGTTTTGCACAGATTTATAATTTAAAGCTGGATTGAAAAGAATCAATACGACTTGATAGTATTGGAGAGATATTTTTTAAAACAATGAAATATATTGAAGCCGTCGAATACTTCGAAAAATCCTTAAAAAGTGATTCTATTTATGGTGAAGCAATTTATCACCATGCAAGGGCAATATCAAATTCAGGTTCAAAAACCGTAAAAGCAATTAATAGATGCATAGAATTTCAGAAAGCCATGAAATATGGTGCAATAGTTCCAAAAGAAGTTTTGTTCTTTTATGCATGTGATATAAAAAAGAAGAAATATTAAATTCTAACAAAATAGGGAGGTTTAAAGCCTCCCTTTTTTTATCTTTGCAAAAAAATATTAAAAATGGAAAGAAAAGTAAGAGTTAGATTTGCTCCAAGTCCAACCGGACCATTACATATAGGTGGTGTAAGAACTGCTTTGTACAATTATCTTTTTGCCAGACAAAAAGGTGGCAGTATGATTTTAAGGATTGAAGATACTGATCAGGGACGTTTTGTGCCGGGTGCTGAAGAATATATAATTGATTCACTTAAATGGCTTGGTATTAAGTTTGACGAAGGTGTTCATATTGGAGGACCCTATGCTCCTTATCGACAGTCTGATCGCAAATCTTTGTACAGGCAGTATGCCGATCAGTTAATTGCCAGTGAATGGGCATATTATGCTTTCGATACGCCTGAATCACTTGAAGAAATACGTAAACAATATGAAGCTGAAAAGAAAGCTTTTCAATATGATGTTACAACCCGTTATGGTTTGCGAAATTCTTTAAACTTATCAGTTGATGAAGTAAATCAGCTTTTAATTGAGAATCATCCTTATGTAATTCGTTTTAAAATGCCTGAAAATGAAGATATCGTTGTTAATGATCATATCAGAGGCAGGGTAGTGGTTCATTCAAGATTATTAGACGATAAAGTATTGTTTAAATCTGACGGAATGCCAACTTACCATCTGGCAAATATAGTAGATGATCATTTAATGGAAATATCTCATGTTATACGTGGAGAAGAATGGTTGCCATCAGCTCCGTTACATGTCATGCTTTACAGGGCTTTGGGCTGGGAAGCTACGATGCCTGAGTTTGCACATTTGCCTTTGTTATTGAAACCTGATGGGAATGGTAAATTAAGTAAAAGAGATGGGGATAGATTAGGATTCCCTGTTTTCCCAACTCAATGGCAGGATCCAAAAACAGCTGAGATATCATCAGGTTATCGAGAATCCGGTTATTTCCCTGAAGCAGTTATTAATATTCTGGCATTTTTAGGTTGGAATCCGGGAACTACTCAGGAAATGTTTAGCATGGACGAATTAATCCAGGCATTTTCTATTGAAAGAATCAGTAAATCAGGCGCTAAATTCGATCTTGAAAAAGCAAAATGGTTTAATCAACAATATCTGAGACAAATGAAAGGAGATCAGTTAGCAGCCTTATTTATGCCAGTTTTAAACGAAAAGGGAATTGAAATAGATAATGAAAAACTTGCTATTATTTGTGATCTTGTGAAAGAAAGACTTGCCTTTGTTCATGAACTTTGGAATCAGACCTATTTCTTTTTCAAAAATCCTGAAACTTATAACGAACAGATAATAAAAAAGCGATGGAAAGACGACACAGCTTCTCATCTGCAAAAAATTTCTGAAATTTTAGAAACAGTTTTTCCATTTGAAACATTAACTGCTCATGATGAAGTAGTGGCTTATATTCAGGATAATGAATTAAATATGGGCCAAATTATGAATTGTTTACGTTTGGTAATAGTTGGTGAGGGAATTGGTCCTGATTTATTTACCATTATCAGTTTGATAGGTAAAGAACAAGCTATAAAAAGAATACAAAGAGGTATTCATGAAATTAAAATCTAATTGATTTTAACCATTTTTAAAAGATTTTGTTATACCAAAGCGTTTTTTAGAAC
Organism: Bacteroidales bacterium; assembly: GCA_049315385.1. Classification (GTDB taxonomy): domain Bacteria; phylum Bacteroidota; class Bacteroidia; order Bacteroidales; family JACABE01; genus JACABE01. The sequence continues at coordinate 14,255 of JBMOKG010000072.1, read as the reverse complement.
GTTTTAATTTATTAATATGGAAAACAGCTACGATATACTTATTTCGAAACTTGATGAGTTTATCAGGAAATATTACAAGAACAGACTTATTAAAGGTTTATTGTATGTAATTTTTCTGGTAACTGTTTTTTTTATTCTGGTAACCGGATTAGAGTACTTTGGTCATTTTGATAGTTTGACACGAAGTATGCTGTTCTTTTCTTTTTTGGGATTTTCGCTTATTATTATTATTAGATTTTTTGTAATCCCATTATTAAAACTCTATAGAATTGGTTCAGTCATTTCTTATGAACAGGCTGCAGACATTATAGGGAAACATTTCGGAAGTATTCAGGATAAATTATTGAATACGCTTCAACTTAAATCTATTGTTTTGAATAATGCTGAGAATTCAGATTTAATTGAAGCAAGTATTAATCAGAAAATAAAAGAATTAAAACCAATTCCTTTTGTAAATGCTGTAGATATTAAAGCAAACCGTAAGTATATTAAATTTGTTTTAATTCCAGTTTTGATAATAGTAATTGTAATGTTTGCGCGTCCTAAAGCTATAACAGAAACGTCAACACGAATTCTCAATTATAATACCTATTTTGAAACACCAGCTCCATTTCAATTTGAAATTGAGAATACTAAACTTGAAGTTATACAGCAGCAGGATTTTGAACTGAATGTAAAAGTTACTGGAACCGAAATTCCTGACGAGGTATTTATTCTTGTAGATGGCGTAAGATATAAACTTGAAAAACAAAATACAGTTAAATTCAGCTATTTATTTAAAAATTTACAGAAAAATATAAAATTCCAGTTAAATGCAGCTGAAATAACTTCTAAACCTTATCTTTTGAAAGTTGTTCCAAAACCAATCATTTTAAATTTTGATATACAACTTCGATATCCTGCTTATACTGGGAAAAAAGATGAAAACATTGAAAATATAGGTGATCTGGTTATTCCCGATGGAACAAAAGTTGAATGGCGATTTGTTACACGTGAAACAACAAACCTAAGTTTCTTGTTTGGAGACAGGAGCATTAAATTAACTCAAAAAGGGAATAATATATTTAACTATGCAGCTGTTTTACATAAATCGTTTTCTTATTCAGTAAAACCCGAAAATACTCAGATAAAAGTAAATGATTCATTAATTTATAATGTGAATGTTATTCCTGATGCCTATCCGTTTATTCAGGTAGATGAAATGAAAGATTCACTATACGAAAAACGAATCTATTTCAGAGGCCTTATCAAGGACGATTATGGCTTTAATAAGGTAATATTTCATTTCCGTAGTTTTAATCCTAAGGATACGCTTAAAACGACTGAGAGCAATATTGAAATTCCAATTAATAAATCGATAAACCAACAAGAGTTTTTTCATTATTTTGATATGGAAAATATGGTAACACAATCAGGCGATGAAGTAGAATACTATTTTGAAGTTTATGATAACGATGCTGTTAATGGAAGTAAAGTTTCCCGTTCGCAAAAAATGAATTTTAAAGCACCGACTACAAAAGAAATTGAGAAACAAGCGGAAGCTAACAATCAGGAAATTAAGAATGATTTAGAAAAAACGATTGCAAATTCCAAAAAATTACAAAAGCAAATAAAGGAATTAAATCGAAAGTTATTAGATAAAAAGTCACTTAACTGGGAAGACAAAAAGCAAATCAAAGAATTGTTAGAAAAACAAAAGCAAATACAAGAGTCTGTTGAAAAAATTAATCAGCAAAATAAGGAAAATGCTATAAAAGAGCAGCAGTATAAAAAGACAGATGAAGAAATAGCTGTAAAGCAAAAAGAATTAGAGAAGCTATTTCAGGAAATCATGACAGATGAAATGAAAAAGATGTTTGAAGATCTCCAAAAACTGTTAGATAATATAGATAAAGACAAAGTTGGGGAGATGCTGGATAAAATGAAGTTGAATTCAGAAGATATTTCAAAACAATTAGACAGAAATTTAGAGATATTCAAACAACTTGAATTTGAAAAGAAACTGACTGAAAACATCGATAAACTTGATAAGTTAGCAAAAGAACAACAAAAACTTGCTGAAGAATCAGCAAAAGGAGATAAATCAGCGGAAGATATAAAGAAGAAGCAGGATGAATTAAATAAGGAGTTTGAGGATTTTAAAAAGAATATAAGTGATTTAGAGAAAAAGAATAAGGAACTGGAAAATCCAAATGATTTCAAACGGGATGAAAAGAAAGAAGATGCAATTAGTCAGGAGCAAAAGAACAGTTCCGATGCTTTAGGTGAAAAAAAGAGTGGAAAGGCTTCTAAATCACAAAAGAGTGCTGCACAACAAATGCAGGAATTAGCGGATAAAATGAAAGAAAGTCAACAAGAAATGGAGCAGGAACAAGCGGGAGAAGATATTGAGAACATTCGTGCTATACTGAAGAGTTTGTTGAAAATATCTTTCAGGCAAGAGGGCCTTGTAAATCGGTTGCAGCAAATATCTGTTAAAGATCCCCTGTATCAGGAAATTATCAATGATCAGGGAAATATAAAAGATGATTTGAAAATGGTTGAAGATTCTTTGCTGGCATTAAGCAAACGACAAATTAAAATTCAGGCAGTTGTAAATAAAGAAATAGGACTTATTAATCATAATGCAGAACAAGCATTAAATGATTTACTGGCAATGAATACAGTAGGTTATCTAGGTAATTTTCAGAATCAGAATGCAATCAGTCGTCAACAATATGTGATGACTTCAGTAAATAATCTTGCATTACTTCTCAATGAATCTATGGAAAATATGAAACAGGAGATGAATTCTAAGAAAAAAGAAGGTAAAGGAAACTCTTCCTGTTCTAAACCGGGTTCAGGTAAAAGTTCTTCGAAATCAATGAAATCCATGCGTCAGATGCAGGAAGAATTGAATAAACAGATGGAACAACTAAAAAATGGGAAAAAACCGGATGGGAAAAAACAAGGTCAGGGACAATCAATGAGTGAACAATTAGCACGTATGGCTGCTCAGCAGGAAGGTATCAGACGTCAGATGCAACAATACTCCGAAGAACTCAAAAAGCAAGGAGAAAAGCCCGGAAATGGCATTAATGAAATGATGAATCAGATGGAGAAAACAGAAACAGATTTGGTTAATAAAATGATTTCTCAGGAGACTTTGAATCGTCAGAAACAAATATTAACAAGATTATTAGAGCACGAAAAAGCCGAACAGAAAAGGGATCAGGAAGAAAAAAGAGAATCAACAGAAGCAAAAGAACAAAAATTTAGTAACCCAAATCTATTTTTACAGTATAAAAGGATAAAATCGAATGAGCAGGAGATTCTAAAATCTGTTCCTCCGGCAATGAATTCTTTTTATAAAAATAAAGTGAATGAATATTTTTACAACTTCAAGTAGATGAATATATTAAAAGAATTAACTATTAATTCAAACCTAAACAATTTTTACCTTGTTCAACGATTAATTGAAGAAGTTTGTGATGAGTTTAACATCAATAATACCTATTTTGGCAATATATCAGTAACTATTACTGAAGCTGTTAAAAATGCTATTATTCATGGAAATAATTCTGATAAAAATAAACATGTAACTGTATTTTTTGCTAAAGATAATTCTGCCTATACTTTTATTGTAAAAGATGAAGGGAAGGGGTTTAACTATAAGGATTTAGCTGATCCAACTGATATTGAAAACAACAGTTTTACAGGTACGGGGATTTTCCTTATCAAATCTTTAGCTGATAAAGTTGAATTTAAAAATAAAGGGAATACTATTGAAATTTCTTTTTTTATGACGAGTATTAATTATGCTCTTGCAAGTGAAAGAGTCAATAAACTAGCATCTTATCAAAAGAACAAATCAAAACAAGAATTCAAGAAAACTGAATAATATGCCTAGAATTTCCTTTTTCACTGAAGATATAAATTTTAAATTGTCTCAGAAGTTATTTCTTAAAAACTGGATTTCTAAGGTAATTCAGCTGGAAGAAAAGAAAAAAGGAGAAATCAATTATATTTTTTGCAGCGACAGCTATCTTTCCAAAATAAATTTAGAATATTTAAAACACGATACCTTAACCGATATCATTACTTTTGATTATACCCGCGATTACAAAGGTCATATTTCCGGTGATTTATTTATAAGTATTGACAGGGTAATGGAGAATGCTGAAATGCTAAATATCCCATTTACTGAAGAGTTGCACAGGGTTATGATACATGGTGTGCTTCATTTAATGGGTTATAAAGATAAAACAAAGGCTTCAAGAACAATCATGCGCCAAAAAGAAGATAATTCCTTATCTTTGCAACTTCATATTAAATAAATAGATCTTTTATTGTTTACCGTTTGCTAAATTCTAGGTTTAATATAAAATTACATCTGTAATTATTGATGTTAAGAAAGTTAACACTTAAATAGAACCGGAGTTTCACGTGAAACATAAAAGTTTTTTATAATAAGAGTTTGCAAGAATTGTGATGAATTATTTGAATGGTAAATTGTAAACTATGATAATGAAGCCAATTAATAAATTGTAAAATAAGTAATGTTTAAAGAATACGATGTTATAGTAGTAGGAGCTGGTCATGCCGGATCTGAGGCCGCAGCCGCAGCTGCAAATTTAGGGTCATCAGTTTTGCTGATTACTTCCAATATGGATAATATTGCTCAAATGTCATGTAATCCAGCAATGGGTGGTGTTGCAAAAGGGCAAATTGTAAGAGAAATAGATGCTTTGGGTGGATATGCGGGTATTGTTACAGATAAGACCATGATACAATTCCGAATGCTCAATCGCTCAAAAGGACCTGCTATGTGGAGTCCGCGTGCTCAAAGTGATAGAATGATGTTTTCTGCAGAATGGAGAAGAATGCTTGAGAATACATCAAATTTGGATTTTTGGCAGGATACTGTTGATGCAATAGAGGTTGAAAACGATAAAATTTGCGGTGTTAAAACTGCCTTGGGATTACATATAAAGTCAAAAGCTGTTGTTTTAACCAATGGAACTTTCTTAAACGGTATTATTCATATTGGAGAAAAGCAATTCGGAGGAGGAAGAATAGGAGAGCAGGCAGCTGTTGGATTAACCGCTTCTTTAGTGGGTCTAGGTTTTGATGCAGGAAGGATGAAAACGGGAACTCCTGTTAGAATTGATGGCAGATCTATTGATTTTTCAAAGCTACTTGAACAAAAAGGCGATGAAGATCCCGGTAAATTTTCATATACAGATACAGAACCGCTAAAAATTCAAAAAAGCTGTTATCTGGCTTATACTTCTTTGGAAGTACATGATATCTTAAGAACAGGTTTTGAAAAATCACCTATGTTTGCAGGCCGTATTCAAGGCCGCGGACCACGTTATTGCCCTTCTATAGAAGATAAAATCGAACGTTTTTCAGATAAAATCAGACATCAGCTTTTTGTTGAACCTCAGGGATGGAATACAAATGAATATTATCTGAATGGATTTTCTTCTTCTTTACCCGAAAATATCCAATATGCTGCATTGAAAAAAATTCTTGGGTTTGAAAATGCCAAAATAATCAAGCCTGGTTATGCAATAGAATATGATTATTTTCCGCCTACACAATTGAATTATACGCTGGAAACAAAACTGGTCGAGAATCTATATTTTGCCGGTCAAATCAATGGTACCACAGGTTATGAAGAAGCAGGAGCACAGGGTTTAATTGCTGGTATAAATGCACATCTGAAGATTCACAAGGAAAAAGAATTTGTATTAAAAAGACATGAAGCATATATTGGTGTTTTAATAGATGATCTGATAACAAAAGGTGTGGATGAACCTTATCGTATGTTTACTTCCAGAGCTGAATACCGTATTTTATTACGTCAGGACAATGCTGATATAAGACTTACTCCGCTTTCATATAACATAGGCCTGGCTTCCAAAGAAAGAATGGATAAAGTAATTGAAAAAGAAAAAAGCATTAATGAAATTATACATTTTATAAAAAATAAAAGCGTTGATCCTACTGATGTAAATCCATTATTAATTAGAATGGAAACACCTGAAATTGTTCAGAAAACTAAAATTATCAATTTATTAGTTCGGCCTCAAATCAAAATTAAGGATTTAATTAAGGATGTAACTTCCTTCTCTGAATTTCTTGAAGAAAATGGGAAACCTTGTGATGATACAATTGAAGCTGTTGAGATTTTTATAAAATATGAAAGTTATATCAGCAAGGAACAGGAAATTGCTGATAAACTGAGTAAATTTGAAGATATTCCTTTATATGATAGTTTCGACTATCAGAAACTACAATCACTTTCTTACGAAGCAAGGGAGAAACTTACTAAAATGAAACCAAAAACTATTGGACAGGCTTCACGTATTTCCGGAATTTCACCTTCCGATATTTCTGTATTAATCGTATATCTGGGAAGATAAGTTCGGGTTTCACGTGAAACCATTTTATTACAAATATATATTTCAGTTGTTTACATACGTAAACACATTATCTCTAAATAAAATCATTATACTGAAAATTTAATATTATTCTGCTTTAATGATTTGCTTTTGTTTCTCTAATATTAGACATAGATGATGACTGTTTTCCCAATAAAGTAAAATACAAACATTGAGTATTTGTAAATTTTCCATTTGTAGCATTTTTTTGGGTTCAATTGTAATTTAGTATTTAAATTAAATGGATTTAAATAGAAATACACAAAATTCATAAACGCCCATATTGGCAAGTATTATTACTTATTCTTTAAATCGTCTTATTATTAATTTATAACCGCCTTCATTTTTTTATAGCTGGTAATAATAAATAAGTTTTGTAAAAATTGATCTGAAATTTAAGTTCATATCCTTACCGTTATTATGCCAATCAGTAATATTTATTGTTACAAGAGCAACAGTTAACTGGATTATTACAAATATCATTTCAGTATGATTTGAGATTATTTGTGGATTGTAATGTTTTTAGTATAAAATGAATAGTTAATCAGATATATTGAATATTTTCTTAAGTTTCATTTTATAAAAGAAATGAGTCTAAGCAAAAATATTTTTTAAGAATACACTTTACTCAACAAAAGCTAAATCCGAAAGAAAACATTTTTAAGTTCCTGTCAGTAAAATCTCAGCCGAATTATTATTTTATTATCCGGCAATAATTTTTAAAAATTAAACAATATTATTTTTGGTTCTGATTTGCAAAATTGAGAAAATGTAGTTTTTCTCCATAGTCAATGAAAAATGCAAGAAATTTGTTTATAATTTGAAAAACCTGTAAAATCATTTTTAAAACGCTAAAAAAATAAAAAAACTTATTTTCAGGCTTGTTATTGCAATTATCATGCTTTTGCGTATCTTTACCCTAAATTTTAAAAATAATGCGTCAAATGGCTTAATTTTGCCTCATCTTTAAGTGCCATATAATCAGCAAAAAACAGTAATTTTTACTAAAATGACGAATTTTAACAAAAAAATCATACAAAAATCAGTTCTTACACTTTTCTTTTTTCTTTTGGTTTTTATATTTGGGAAATTAGAGAGCGATAAAAATAAAATTTTAACGATTGCTAAAAAAATAGAAACAGAATTAATTGTTAAAGATAAAAAGGCTGAAAAATATATTGACAAAATTTTAGCTGATGTTAAAACTGAAAAGAATCTGGAAAATTTATGGAAGATAATTCCTGACAATATTTTTAAAGAGCAAGGTTTGCTTTTTTTAATTTATCAAAAAGATTCTTTAGTCTATTGGTCCGATAATTCGGCTTCAATGGATTTACTGAATATCCGGGATCTGAAACAAAATACTATCCTAAAACTTCAGAATGGATGGTTTAAAGTTAAAATAGCTAGTATTATTGATAAGAAAATCGTTTCCCTTATTTTAATTAAAAATGAATACAGTTATCAGAATGATTATCTGATTAATAATTTCCAAAATGATTTTAATGTTCCATCTCAAATTACAATTGGACATAGTGAAAAAGAAGTAGCGGTAAATGACCAAAATTCTAAGTTTCTATTCTCTGTTCAATTGGAAAATCCACTGCAAATCAATGAACCATCGGTTTATATACTGACAATTATATATTTGATAGCTTTTGTATTTTGTATATCATTGTTGTATGATTTGTATGATAAAATCTTTTTTCTGAAAAAATATCCATTTATAAAGTTTGTTTTATTTTTACTTGATGTTATTTTCCTTAGAGCTTTGTTTTTTTATTTTAAAATTCCTGCAGAGTTATATGAATCAAAGCTCTTTAGTCCATATTATTATGCTTCAACATCATATCTTCCTTCATTGGGCGATTTGTTTATAAATACTGTTCTCTTGCTTTATATTTCCTATTTGTTTTTCACAAATATAAACATTGAAACAATTTTTATTCATTTTAAGAAGATTTTTATAAAAATACTAGGTGTTTTCTTATTCTTTATTTTAATATTGTTTTTCTATTTCTATGTGGTATTGTTCAAAAGTATCATCATTGATTCAAGTGTTCCATTGGTTTTGAATAATGTTTTTGGTTTTAATTTCGAAAGTATTGTTGTTAGTGTTGTAATTTTTTCGATAAGTCTGTGTTACCTATTTTTTACAAAACAGTTGTTTAGCATTATTTACCAACGGTTAAAGGTTTATAAATATATTATAATCAGTTTATTAATTGCAGCAATTGCTTTTGTATTGCTTCCATTTCCTGATTTATTAAGAGAGGGTTTTTTCTATCCTGTCTGCTTTTTTAGTTTGATGATTATTTTTTGGATGTTTGAAAAGTACAAAAAGAAAGTAACAGTATTTCAGGAAATTATTGTATTTATATTGTTTTTTTCACTCTTTACTACAGTTTCATTTTATAAATACAACGAAATTAAAGAAAACGGGAAACGCAAATTATTGGTTCAGAAACTAAGTGCTGAAAACGATCCTATTGCTGAGTTTTTATTTAAAGATGTTATGCCTAAAATCAAATCAGATACGATGATAGCAAGGCAGTTAAAATTCTTTTATCCAAAAGATTCCATTATTAATTATCTGAAAAGGAATTATTTTAAAGGCTATTTAGGCAAATACAATGAACAGATAACAATTTGTAAAGATTTTGAAACCTTGTTGATAAATCCTGATTTTGTAAATGTAATTTGTGATAAGTATTTTTATGATAAAATTACAGCTATTGGCATGCCTACAACAACTGAAAATTTCTATGCTTTGGATTATGGGAATGGGAACAACAGCTATATTGCATTACTCCGTTTTTTTGAAAACCATAATGATTCATTGTTGCGGACATCCTTATATATTGAATTAGATGCAAAATTTGTAGCAAAAGATTTGGGTTATCCTGAATTACTGATAGATAAGAAAATGAGTATTAATCCTGATTTAAGTAATTATTCTTTTGCAAGATACAATAATGGAATACTTGTAAAGCATTATGGAAAGTTCTTTTTTAAGAACAGGCTTGAATTTCATAACAAGAGCCAAGTGTTTAGTTTTGTTGACCAGGAAGGTTATAATCATCTTCATTATCATGTGAATGCAAAAACTGATTTTATAATAAGCACGCCTAACGTGGGATTGATGGAAAGACTGGCTCCATTTTCCTATATTTTTATTTTCTTTGGATTGGCAACTTTATTATTTGGCCTTATTACAGGGAGTATTCAATATATCATTCCTCATTCTTTTAATTTTAAAACAAGGTTGCAATTTTCAGTTCTGACCATTATTGTATTTTCTTTTATTATTATAGGAATTACTACGCTCTTCTATATAACTTCATTGAACAATGAAAAAAATTCGGAATTACTTACAGAAAAAACGCATTCTGTATTGATAGAAATTGAGAATAAACTAGGTGGTATATCGTCGTTAAACTCACAAATGACGCCTGAAATCAACGATTTACTGACGAAACTTTCCAATGTCTTTTTTACCGATATCAATCTTTTTGATATAAATGGAAATCTGATTGCTTCTTCGCGTTCGCAAATATTTGATGAAGGACTGATTTCACGTAAGATTAATCCCATTGCTTTCTATCAGCTCAAAAACGTTGGAGAAACACAATTTGTTGAAAAAGAAAATATCGGGACCCATGAATATTTGTCTTCATATATGCCTTTCCGCAACAATGATAACAAATTGGTAGCTTATGTAAATCTTCCTTATTTTGCCAAACAAAGTGAACTTAAAAAGGAAATTTCATCCTTTTTAAAAGCTTATCTTAATATTTATGTCTTTCTGATTGCTGTTGCAGTGTTTATCGCTCTATTTGTCTCTAATTACATCACACGACCTCTGAAACTGATTAAGGACAGTCTGAGTAATTTAAAACTGGGGCGTAAGAATGAAAAAATAGACTGGAAAAGCAATGATGAAATAGGAAATCTGATCAATGAATACAATCGCATGGTTGAACAGCTTGCAAAAAGTGCTGAAATGCTGGCTACTTCAGAAAGGGAAGTTGCATGGAGGGAAATGGCAAAGCAGGTTGCACATGAGATAAAAAATCCGCTTACTCCCATGAAGCTGAGTATTCAACACTTACAAAGAGCATGGAATGATAAGGTTCCCGATTGGGATGAAAGACTCAAACGTTTTACCAATAATATAGTAGAGCAAATAGATTCACTTTCTTTAATTGCTTCTGAGTTTTCTGATTTTGCTAAAATGCCCCGTTCCGATTTTGAGAAAGTTGAAATTTCTAAAGCCCTGCAAAATACAATTGGTTTATTTAAAGACAGTACCGAAAACAAAATCAGTTTCGATTGCCAGATACCCGATCATTGTTTTGTATATGCCGATAAAAAGCAGTTATTAAGGGTATTTAATAATTTGATTAAGAATGCAGTACAGGCAATTCCTCCATCGGTAAAAGGGGAAATAAGTATTAAGCTTGAAAAGAAAGATAATTCTTTTGAAATAAAGATTACTGATAATGGTGTTGGGATAGAAAATAAACAACAGTCTAAAATATTTTCACCCTATTTCACTACCAAATCTGGTGGAATGGGATTGGGGCTGGCAATGGTAAAAAGCATCATTGAAAGTACCGACGGAAAAATATGGTTTACATCCGAAGCCGGCAAAGGAACTACATTTGTGATTTTATTAAAAGATTACAATGCTTAATTTGACGGATTAAGATGTGATTGAACAGATTGTAAGCATTTAGATTTAAGTAGCCTGCTTCACAGAAATGACTATATTTGTAAAAAATATATGAAAAAGCTAATTTTACTTATTATTCTAAGCATACATATAAGCTTACTATTTGCTCAAACCCAAAGTATTTCTAAAATATGGGGATCTTTCTCGAAAGACGAAATTGTTTATAGTATTTTTGAAGTAAATAGTAATAATTTTTTTGTTACTACTCAAAGGGAATATAACTCTCCAATTGTTTACCGAGAAAGTATTATTTTAAAAATAGACAGTAATTGTAATATAACAGACAGTTTGAAATTAATTAAATACCTCAAAAGGGGTAAATATTATTCTGTTTCTGAGTTTTTTTATTATAATAATCGTATTATCGCATGGGGTTTTGCTATAGATACCACAACTCAAAAACACAATATATGGTTTTCTGAATTCGACGAAAATTTGACGATTTTACACGATACCTTATTGGGGAACGGAGATTCACTTACAAACATACATAATGCAAATGTATTGCATACTTCTCAAAACAACTTATTGATGACATTGGGGTTTGTACCATACATACATGATGCTATAAACAATACGCAAGATACTACAAATACCATGGTATGGTTGCTCGATTCTAACTATACTATTCTTAAAGAAAGGTCTATTTTTTCTCATTTTGGATTTAATGGTTTTTCTGTGGTTGAGATGCCTTCCAATGATTCCTATCATATTATTACGGTTTATGGTATTACACAAATAAAACAAAGTGATTTAAGTGTTGAATCAATTGTGTGGCAACCGTATGATGTTTTTTTTGGGGGGACTGGAGCTAAAGCAATTAACGATTCTACCTATATACATCCTACAAGACACTTGTTTTATACAGTACCTTCTTGGCCTATAAATGGATTTATTACTTGTTTATTCATACGTGATCAAAATGGCAAAACCAAGGATTCTCTTTTTATAGGTGATATGCTACAATCTTTTGACAAAACTTCTATTGATAATATTGACTTTTTTACAACGGATTCAATATTTGTGACTGGAAGTAATTTTTCACTGGATTCATCGTATAATTCTTACGAAGATAATACTATTTTTCTGTGGAATATTAAGCTAAACGGGCAAGTTAACTGGCAAAAATACTATGGGATTGGGAAAAAGTTTATTGTTTCGGATATTACAAAAACCAGTGATGGAGGATGTTTTTTAGTGGGTGAAGTATGGGATTGGCATCATTATCAGGATTATACAAGTGATTTGTTTTTCTTAAAAGTAGATAAAAATGGGAATATTACCGGATCTGTTGGAATCAATGAAAAAATAAGCCAAAGCGAAATACTGGTATATCCTAATCCAGCCAAAGATTATATTAATTTCGAAATGGGAATGTTTAAAGATTTTCAGTTATCAGTTTATAATTCCACAGAACAAATCGTTTTACAAAAGGAGTTTACATCGGGCAATAATACTATTTATATTCAAAATTTAAAACAAGGCATGTATTACTATCAATTAATTAACGACAAAGGAAAAGTGATAAGCGGTAAATTTGTGAAGGAATAAGACCTAAGCTGAATTTCCGATAAATCAGAACAGGTTCTCTCCAATGCTTAATACTTTTATGAAAATCTTCAGAATGTCAAGAATTGGAAGCAGAAAACAAGAAAATAAAATCAGTAGTATGAAAAAATCAGTTATTTTACTTATTGCATTTGTGTTTATAAATGCATCTTATGCACAATCTTACATTCCATTATTACAAAACGGAAATAAATGGAATGTAGTTCAGAATGTTGGTGGGAGCGGTATCTTTTATACAGAAATTTTTAAAGTTGGGAATGATAGTGCCTATATTCAAAATAAATGGTGGAAGAAAATATATATTACTACAGATTCATCTGCGAATGCTACATATACCTTTAAAACTTATCTGAGAGAAGAATCAAATGGCAAAGTTTATATTTTAGATACATTGATGCAAGCAAGATTGTACTTTGATTTTTCGGCCCATGCAGGAGACACGCTGGTTTTATATAATACTTATGAAATATTAATGGATACTTTTGTTGTATCTCAGGTAGATATGGAAGTTTATGGTGGATTGAACAGAAAAAAAATATCTATGCGTTTTTTTAATAATCAAGTTGATAAATGGTATGAAGGGATTGGTTCCAGTAGAGGAATAATTTATGGTAATGCACGCCCAAATGCTAATAGTGATCTTTTTTTGTTAAATTGCTTTAGCCAGTATGAGCAATTAATTTATCATCAACCTTATTTTCCTTATTTCCCTTGTTATATTCATGATGTGGGAATTTCTGATTTTAATGAAACTCAGTTTTCAATTTTTCCCAACCCTGTCACCAACGCTATCACTTTTAATACCGGCATGAAACAGGATTTCAATTTAATTATCTTCAATTCCATAGGACAAACGGTATTGCAAAAACGAATAACGGTATCCAATACTACCCTTAACATCCACTCTTTTAAACAGGGAGTGTATTACTATCAATTAATTAACGAAAAAGGGAAAATGATAAGCGGGAAATTTGTGAAGGAATAAAACCAAAAACCGTATCTTTCACAGAAAGATACGGTTTTTTAAAATCTATTCGTGTTGAAGTGGAAGCCTATTTGATTTTCATCAGCATTTGCGATTTATTGGCATTATCGCCTTCTTTAACGTAAACATCTTCAATAACTCCATCCATTGGAGCCAGTAGAAGATTATTCATTTTCATCGCCTGAAAAGAGATGAGTTTGTCGCCTTTTTTAACTTTATCCTTTTTCTTTACATAAATACTAAGGATGGTCCCCGGAATAAAAACATATATTTCGCGTGGATCTTTCGGTTTGTAAGGTTTCTTTTCCTGGTTTCTTTTCGGTATAATCGTAGTATACAGTATATTATCAATATTAATATCCTGATATTTACTATAGTCTTTTTCTTCCGGTATTTGTTCTATATCTTCCATTGTTATTTTTGCATTAATGAAACAGTTTGTAATGTTTTAAATAAACTCAATTGAATGAGATGCATCAAAATGGAGGAATACCATGTTTTTTGTATGGACGGATTTCCTGTTTGTCTTTAGAAATAT
>JBMOKG010000169.1:0-5148 GCA_049315385.1 Bacteroidales bacterium | reverse complement strand
CTAAGAGATTAAAAAGCTCCAGCTTATATTTCTATTCAAACAATTCTTTTTAAAACGCTATTCTAAACTACAACCAAGAAGTATTACAAATTAATTTTTGAGAATATTTTAATAAACTGATGTTAGGATGTGTTATTGTTATATTTTGTGAAATTTAGCAAATTTATCATGAAATTAACTTTGGTTTTATAAAAATTTCTTACTTTTGCAGTGTGGAAAGATTTGATTGATTGCAACCACCGGAAAAAATGCTAAAATATTTGTTTTCTCCTCCTTTCAATCATTTGATCCCAATTATCAATTAGTTACAAATATTAAAATCTATAAAATGGGATATTTATTTACATCCGAATCTGTTTCGGAAGGTCATCCGGACAAAGTTGCCGATCAAATTTCAGATGCATTGTTAGATGAATTTTTGCGTCACGATCCTGAATCAAAAGTAGCATGTGAAACTTTAGTAACCACGGGTTTAACTGTTTGTAGTGGTGAAGTAAAAACTAAAGAATATATTGACATTCAAGGAATTGCAAGAGAAGCAATTCGGAAAATTGGCTATACAAAAGCTGAATATCGTTATGATGCTGATTCTTGTGGTGTTATTTCAACCATTCATGAACAATCCAGTGACATCAATCAAGGAGTTGAACGCAAAAATGAAGAAGATCAGGGAGCAGGTGATCAGGGAATGATGTTTGGTTATGCTTGTAGAGAAATGGATAACTATATGCCAATGCCGATTGAGCTGGCACATGTATTATTACAGCAATTAGCTGAAATTCGCCGTGAAGGTAAGAAAATGAAATACCTTCGTCCGGATGCAAAATCACAGGTTACAATTGCATACAATGATAATGGTAAAGCTGAAGGAATCGATACTATTGTTATTTCAACTCAACATGATGATTTTGATACAGAAATGAATATGTTGGAAATCATTAAAAAAGATGTTCTGGAAGTTCTTATACCAAGAGTTGCAAAAATTGCAACCTTATCAGCTGAAGTTAAAAAGATGCTGAAGGGTGATTTTAAGCTTTTTGTAAATCCTACCGGCAAATTTGTAATCGGTGGTCCTCATGGAGACACCGGATTAACCGGACGTAAAATTATTGTTGATACTTATGGTGGAAAAGGTGCACATGGCGGTGGCGCTTTTTCAGGGAAAGATTCTTCAAAAGTAGATCGTTCTGCAGCTTATGCTACCCGTCATATTGCCAAAAATCTAGTAGCTGCAGGTGTAGCAGATGAAGTACTTGTTCAGGTAGCTTATGCTATTGGTGTTGCTCAACCTGTTGGTTTGTATGTTAATACATATGGAACTTCAAAAGTTAAAGATAAAGCCGGTAAGAAATTAAGTGATGGTGCGATTGCCGAAAAAATCAATGCTATTTTCGATATGCGTCCTTATGCTATTGTTAAAAGATTTGGTTTGAAAAATCCAATTTTTCATGCAACAGCTAGTTATGGGCATTTTGGAAGAGATTTTGTGAAAAAAGAAGTAGAAGTTTTCTATAAAAATAAAGATACAAAAACTAAAATGATTGAAGGGAAAGAACATTTCTATAAAGAAGTTGAGTTCTTTGCCTGGGAAAATCTGGATTATGTAGATGCTATTAAAAAAGCATTTGATATGTAATTAAATTTTAATGAATTATGGAAAGGCTGTCTCGAAATGACAGCCTTTTTTTTTAGTATTCTATTGAACAATTTATAATTATTAAAAATAATGAAAGAAACTTAAGTTTTAGTTAATTAAATGCTTAATTTTGACTAAGCAAAAAAGATTGTTTGTAAAAAAAACTTATTGAGATGAAAAATGAAAAGCGAAAATCAATTGATTCGAATAAGTTACGCCAAAAGGCAGAAGTTTTATTAAATACTAAATCAACGAAATTAGGTTCTCTTTATTCTGAAGATGAGCTTTTAAAAATAGTTCATGAACTGGATGTTCATCGCATCGAACTTGAATTACAAAACGAAGAGCTATTAACTGCAAAATCAGAATTGCATATAAATTCCCAAAAATATATTGAATTATATGATTTTGCGCCTATGGCGTATATTACACTTTCTAAAACGGGTGAAATTATAAATATTAATTTTAAAGCTGCACAAATTTTAGGGAAAGAACGATCAAAATTAATAAATAGCAGATTTGCCTTTTTTGTTTCAAATGATACAAAACAGCTTTTTAATCAATTCCTTGGAGATCTATTTGAAAGTAAAACCGAAAAAACTTCTGAAATCTCTCTTTCTCTCAATGATAATAGTCTTAAATATTTTTCAATTACAGGAATTGTTCCTGAATTAGGTGAAAACTATTTGATCTCATTAATAGATATAACAGAATCTAAGAATTTTAATAAAATTTTACTGGAGAATAAAGAACTAATGAGCAAAACTCAGCGTATTGCTCATTTGGGAACCTGGGAATTAGACCTTTTTACAGAAAAGCTTAAATGGTCAGATGAGGTCTATCTTATTTTAGGACTACAAGCACAGGAATTTGATGTCACTTTGAAACTATTTCTTGAATTCATTCATCCTGATGATCTTGATATGGTTACCGCAGCATATTTTAATTCAATTGATAAAGACCAGTATGGTTATGAGATTGAACATCGGATTATTCGTAAAAACAGCAATGAAATCAGATATGTTTATGAAAAGTGTGAGCATATAAGGAATTCGAAGGGTGAAATTATTCGTTCGCTTGGAATGGTTCAGGATATCACTGAACGTAAATTTGCTGAAGCTGAATTGAAAAAAAATAAAGAGCAATTCGGTCTGGCAATGGATGCAACCAATGATGGATTATGGGATTGGGATGTTATAACAGGAAAAGTTTATTATAGTCCTGGTTATTTCAGGATTTTAGGTTATCAACCCAATGAGTTTAAAAGTACAATAGAAATCTGGAAGGAATTATTACATCCTGATGACAAACAAAGAGCATTAGCTTATAATGATGCCTGTGTAAATAATACCATTGAAAGTATTAAAGTTGAGTTCAGAATGAAAGCAAAAGATAATACGTGGCGGTGGATATTAAGCAGAGGAACAGCTGTACAGCGAGATAAAAATGGAAAAGCATTACGAATGATTGGTACTCATATCGATATCACCCATAACAAACAAAGAGATCTTGCATTAAAAGAAAGTGAAAATAAATACCGTGAACTGGTTGAAAATTCTCCCGATGCTATTGTTATATATACTAAAGGGATAATTGTGTTTGCTAATAATCAATGTCTTCAATTAATTGGAGCATCAAATAAAGAAGAATTACTCAATAAACCTATTCTTCAATTTGCTCATCCCGATTATCATGATATAATTAAGGAACGGATGAATAAAATAACTGCAGCTGGAATTGTATTGCCTTTGATTGATGAAAAATTAATAAGATTGGATGGTTCTGTTGTAGATGTTGAAATAAAATCTATATCAATATTGCATGAAAATAAATTATCAGTTCAATTGATTATACGTGATATTAGCGAACGGATTGAAAATGAAAAAGCAAGAAAATTGGCATATAAGATGCTGGAGGAAAGTGAAAAAAGATTTTCTCTTTTTATGGACTATTTACCTGCCACCGTTTTTATTAAAGATAGTGAGAACAGATTGGTTTATGCAAATAAAAATATGGATACTACTTTAGGTGCTTCAAAATGGATAGGCCTTAATAGCTATGAGATTTTCGATAAAGAAACTGCTGCAAGAATACTTACAGATGATAACAGGGCTTTAGAGATGGGTTATGAAAAAACCGAAGAAACTTATCTCCATATTGATGGAAGCATGCATCATTATGAAACACAGAAATTTCTTATTTCTGATAACGATAATAATATACTACTTGGAGGAATAGCTACAGATCTTTCGGAACGCAAAAAGTATGAAATTCAAATCAGAGAAAGTCGGGACCGTTACTGGAGTTTAATTGAACTTGCTGTAGATGGTATATTAACAGGAAATGAAGAAGGATTTATTATTGATGCAAATTCTGCTATTTGTTCAATGTTTGGAAAAGATAAAGCCGAAATTATAGGAAAATATATTGGTGATTCAATATTTACTCCTGAGAGCATAAAACAATCACCTTTTCAATTTGATAAGCTAAAAAATGGAGAAGTTGTTGTAAGCGAAAGAAAAGTAATACGACCCGATGCAACTGAAATTTTAATAGAAATGCGAAGCAAGATGATGCCTGATGGTAATTATCAGTCTATTTGCCGGGATATCACCATTCGTAAACAAATGGAAGATGAATTAATGCAGCTTAATAATAAACTTGAAAGAAGAGTAATTGAAAGAACGGAAGAACTGTTAAAGTCGAATATTAGTATTAATAATATACGTGAAAATTATGAAACTTTCTTTAACACAATAGATGATTTTCTTTTTGTACTTGATGATAAAGGAAATATTTTACATACCAATTCTACAGTTAACAATCGTCTTGGATACACATATAAAGAGTTATTAGAAAAATCTTATCTTTTTGTTCATCCTGAAGAATACCATGAGGATGCAAAAAGAATTATGGCCGAAATGTTAGCTGGAATTACTGATTTTTGTTTAATCCCAATGAAAACAAAATCAGGCGATTATATATATGCTGAAATAAAAGTGAAACAAGGAATCTGGAACGATAAGAATGTGATTTTTGGAGTAGGCAAAGATATCTCAAAAATTAAATTGTCAGAAGAAAAATTCTCTAAAGTGTTTTATTTAAATCCTTCAGCAGCTGGTATTAACGATTTAAATACAGGTATTTATATTGATGTGAATGAAGCGTTTTGTAATCTGTTTGGGTATAAAAAAGAGGAAGTAATCGGTAAAACAGCCATTGAATTAGGTATAATGAGTTTTGAATCGAGAGAGAAAATTCTAATTAAAACAGATTATTCAGGTAAGATAAAAAATGAAGAAACGGAATTAAAAACCAAAAATGGTAAAATTATACATGTAATTTTGTCAGCAGATACTATTAATCTTCATGATAAAAAGATGAGATTTACAGCTATACAGGATATTACAAGTCGTAAGGAGACTGAAATACTTGCAAAACAGCTTTTTTATTACACTACTTCTTTAAATAAAATAGCTGAAATCATTATTTCTTATGATAACGCTCAGGAT